>CAZSIQ010000060.1:0-19760 GCA_964606915.1 uncultured Woeseiaceae bacterium
CGATACGCATACGTCGTTCCAGCGTGCTGGTCGACTCAACAGTGACTTGCATGGGGATTCCTAAAACTCAATGTGTTGTTTGTTGACTGGACCGGACACGGGCTCTGCCCGGGTCCGGAGATTGTGTCTGCTTGTCCTTTTTCAACGACGAGCGGGTCGGTATTGCATCTAAACACTCTCGTTCTAACTACTCTGTCGTGTCTTAGGGAGCACTACCGTCGATGCGGGCACTTCCGTCAGTGACGGGCGCTACCGTCGACTGATCCGCGACATCGCACGAGTGACGTTCTTTCTACGTCCTGGGGCTCTGTCACTGCAGACTTCGTCAGTGACGTCCGGTGCTCGTTAACCCGACTACGCATCGCTACGGTAGTGGGATGAGCGTTTTCGCGCCTACGGTAGTGGTGCGAAAGGAGAGACTCGAACTCTCACGGGTTGCCCCACTGGAACCTAAATCCAGCGCGTCTACCAATTCCGCCACTTTCGCCGCCGACAGCCCGACATTATAGCCGAATGGATTTCGTGCTGTCGTCACCCTGAGACGACTGGAAACAAGGGCCCGATCCGGCGATCGGGCCCATTGGAAGGGATTCGGCTAGTTGCAGTTGGCCAGGCTGTCGATCCAGCTGGTCAGGAGCGCCACGCCGTCGTCGTCCACCAGAGCCGAACCGATCGGCGGCATTGCCGCGCTGTCGCGGCGAGCCATGCGGTTCACGAGCACCGAACTCGCCGCACTACCCGGCGCGATAATGCGCGCGCCGCTCAGGCCCAGGTCGCCGCCGAGCGGGATCGCGTCGCAGGCGTTGGTCGATGACAGTGAGGTCGTGTAGCGCAGGTCCATTGTTGACGGCGTGGGACCGTTCGGCCGGTGGCAGGAGGCGCAGTTCGTGTGCAGATAAGCGCGCGCACGATCGCCGAGATCGGCTGAAGCGTCTGTCGGATCGGCCATTGAGGGTAGTGAATCCACCGGTCCGGGTAATGGCGACGTGAACATCATCACGTGATCGATCGTCGACAACTGGTTCGCCGTGATGCCGGTGGACGGATAGGTGAACGGCTTGTTCAGTTGCGCGGTCTCGGGCCCCAGCGACACGCCGGCCGCCTCGGTGTGGCACTCGAGGCACTGTGACTCCGACGGGTAGATCCACGGCTGGCCGTTGACCGTCACCGTCTTGCCGCCACGAACGCGGGTCGCCTCGGTCTGGGCCGCGTTCCACTCGTAGGTGTAGCCACCCCAGCTACCGTCCGGATGGCGCATCAAATGGCGCGTCTCGACGAGATCACCGCCGATGCGGAAGTTCTTGACGATCACGGTGCCGTTCGGGAAGTCCCAGTCGTCGTCGGCATTGCGGGTGATCGTTGTGCCGTTCGGCAGCGCGATGAAACGCTCCTTGTCGGCATTGTCGGACCAGAAACGCGCGTTGAGGTCGTAGGGCAAAAGGCCGCTGTAGGGCTGCAGAATGTCGCTGGTCGTTGTGCAGCCGGTGTCGGACAGCAGTTCAGCAATCGTGTCGTTGACCGTGCCGGTACCCGGGTCGAGGCGCCGGACACGACCGTTGCCGCCCCCACCGATATTCACGACGTAGAGTTCGCCGTTCTGATCGGGCGCGAAGGCCGTAGGCTGAATCGATGAATTGAGCAGTTCATCATTTTGCAGACCACCCTGCCCGTCAGCTTCCGTGGCCCAGAACCGACCCGAGCCGTAGTCGGCGAACACATAACGACCAGCAAGATCGGGAATGGCCGAGCCGCGGTAGACGTAGCCGCCGGTGATGGAGTTGCCTACTGAGTGACTGTACTCGGTGACCGGATCGATCAGCCCGCCTTCCGTGCAGTCGCCCGAATTGGACGTATTCAGCGTACCTTCCCGACAGCGCCAGCCATAGTTGCCGCCCAGCTCGATGATGTTGACCTCTTCGCGGGCCCCCTGGCCGACGTCCGCCAGCCACAGTGCGCCGGTCTCGGCGTCGAAACTCCAGCGCCACGGGTTGCGCAGGCCCCAGGCGTAAATCTCGGGGCAGTTGTTGGCATTTGCGCCGCCACCGCAGATTGGCTGGTCGGAAAAGGGGTTGTCGGCGGGAATACTGTAGCCGGCACCCGTGCCGCGGACCTCGATGCGCAGCATGGAGCCAAGCAATCTCGTCGTGTCCTGCGAACGCCGCCTGGGGTCGTTGCCACTGCCGCCGTCACCGAGACCGATGTACAGCAAACCGTCCGGGCCGAATGCAATATCGCCGCCGTTGTGGTTGTCAAAGTCCTGGTCAATCTGGATCAGCACTTGCTCGACGGTACCCGCGCCGGGATTCGCGACGTCATCGAGAATGAACCGCGAGATCACGCTGCGCATGGACGGGCCTGAGTGGTCGATGGTGAATGACAGGAAGATCTCGGGAGTTGACGGGTAATCCGGGTGAAAGGCCATGCCAAGCAGACCGCCCTCGGATGCCGTGTTAATCGAGCGGGTATCGTTCAGGTTGATGTACTCGACCAACGCCGTTGCGTTGTCGGGATCGAAGGTCTGGACCACACCGTTCTTTTGCAGCACAAACCAGCGCGGGGAGGCGACCGGTTCGAGCAGCAGCTTGGTCGGCAGAAAAATGTCGGGCAGGCCCGGGAACGGATCCGTCAGGACAATCGCGCTGTCGACCTCCGGGGCGGCGGGTGCGACGCAGGCCGGGTTATCCGGACGCGAACTCAAGCCCGGTGTCTCCGTTGTCACATCATCATTGCTGATCGTGCCGCTCGCGGTGCCCCGATTGATGGTCGCGTTGACAGGAGACGACAGGTTAACGGAGAAGGTCTCGCTGATTTCGACATCTTCATCGCCGATGATGGTGACCTGGATGTCGGCGGTTCGCTCACCCGGCGTGAACTGCAGCGTGCCGGATGCGGCCTCGTAATCGACACCGGCAGTGGCGCTGCCGTCGGCCGTGGCGTAGTCCACGGACACGGTGTCGGAACTGGTGGCCGACAGGGTAACGGTGAAGACGAGCGACAAGGTGCCACTGTCACCCTCATTGCTGCTGACGTCAGCGATGCTCAGCGTTGGTACGGGTGGCGGTGTTGGCCCCGGTGCGGTACTCGGGCCGCCTCCGCCTCCTCCGCCGCCACAGGCGGCCAGCGCCATGCAGGCAAGGAAGAACGGGATTCGTTGCAGCCACTTTCCGGTACTGGACATAACACCACACCACGGTTTTGAGCTCGCCTGAGTATGGCACAGCGTCGGAACCGTTCTGCGCTCGGCGTCAAAAAAATGCAGTGCCGGGAAAGGGGCGTTGAGGTGGTGGGCCCCCGGGGACTCGAACCCCGGACCAAGAGATTAAGAGTCTCCTGCTCTACCAACTGAGCTAGAGGCCCCCTCAAAAGGGCGGCGAGTATCGCACCTATCGATTACGTCGTCGAGTGTGACCCCGGACACACGAATCGCAGGGTAAACAGGGACACGAATCACGCAATACAACGCTTAAGGGATTCCGAGCATTCAATTCAGGGTTTTCTGGATTGCGGAACCGTCGGCTATCAGCGACACATAAGGCGTGAAAACTGCTTTTTAAGTTCCTGAAAGTAAATGTATTTCCGATGCCGGAACTTCATTTGCAGTTTTTCTAATATTCCTTAGTCTTCGTGGCGCTGCTGAGCAGCGTTACGAATAAAAACAAAGAGCTGCGTTTTGAAAATCACGGAAAAAGCAATCGCTGACTTCACGCGACACCTGTTCGAGCGAGTCGCAAAAAAATACGGCGGTGATTGCACGATCAACGAACTCCGTGTGATCAACGCGGCCTACTGGTTCTCTTACAACGACAGCCAGTGCACGCCCACGCTTCTCGCCCAGATGACGGGTATCCCGAAGTCCACCGTCAGCCGTTCACTGGCCAGCCTCATCGACAAGGGCTGGCTGACGGATGAGCAGGACGCTGAGGACCGCCGCCGCCGAATTATCAAACTGTCGGAAAAAAGCCTGGCATCGCGTTCGACGGATTTTGGTGACGCAATTGGATGGCTTGAAGGCGCTTCAAGCGACTAGGGGAAGACCTCAAAGAAATTGGGGTGGACGATGGGACTCGAACCCACGACGACCGGGATCACAACCCGGGGCTCTACCAACTGAGCTACGCCCACCACTGTGAGGCCGTACACATTGCGTGTACTTAACGGCTTTCCTGCTAACGATCTGACCAGGCAAAACCGCAAACCATGGCCGTCTGAAACTCTGCGCTTTGGACGATGGGACTCGAACCCCACTCAGCAGTCACCGCTCATCAACCCGGTTACATACCGGTTATCTGACGAAGGTACGACCGGGATCACAACCCGGGGCTCTACCAACTGAGCTACGCCCACCACAGAAGGCGCGTAGTGTAACGCCAAATTCATAAACCGGACAGGCATTAACGCCATTACAGCCAGAAACTGGCACGCCCGGCAGGACTCGAACCTGCAACCCTCGGCTTAGAAGGCCGATGCTCTATCCGGTTGAGCTACGGGCGCACAGGCATCATTTTACATCCTCGACCCGGTGAGTGGTCGGGGCAGACGGATTCGAACCGCCGACCCTCTGCTCCCAAAGCAGATGCGCTACCAGACTGCGCCATGCCCCGAATACCCGTACCTGGCCCCGTCCGCCGGGTGTGGCCGGCGAACAGGGCGGCAGATGATACGGAGCAGCCTGAGGCCAGTCAAACGTGTTTTTCCTGCCTTCTCAGGTCTTTAGCGGGCCCGCCGATACCTTGTCCAGAGGTGAAGGATTCTGCGATGCGAAACGCTGCGTAGGATCACCGTCTGGATGCAGGACTATGGCAAGGCAGAGCGCTTTTACGCTCGTTGAACTGGTGGTAGCGATCGCGATTGTCGCGGTTATCGCTGCCCTCGCCGTGCCGCGATTTGCCGACCTGCGAAGAGAAGCGCAGATCGCCTCCCTGCAAGGCATGCACAGCACCATGCGCTCGGGCAGCGACCTGGTCCGGGCTCGTGCGAATGTCCTTGGCCAAACGTCCGGTTCGGCCAACATTGCCATTGACGGCTCGCGCAGCATCCCGATCTTTGACGGCTACGCAACAGCGCACTGGAACAACGCCGTACGCTATATGCTGAATCTCGACACGACCCGCTTCACCGGACCTCGCAACGAAGTCTGCGAGCGAGACTGGTGCGGCAAGGGCAACCAGCGCAGCGTACCCACCGACGCCGGTACGCTCACAACCGGAGGCCGGGCGTCCAAGGTGTGGCCACGCGGCTACTCGTGGAACGACCTGTGCGGCGTTCACTACATCAATGACCAGGATGGCAGCCGCCCCAGGATCGGTATATCCACATCGGGCTGCTGACGCTCGCCCTACGACTCTGGTATGTTCCGCGCGTCACTTCGTGGAGCGAGTTATGCGTCTCTTACCCGCTATTCTGATTGCGCTTTTGACCTGCAGCGATGCGTTCGCGACGGAGCCTGCACCGTCACCGCCGAAGCACCCGTATGTCGAAATGATCACGACCGAGGGCCGCATCCTGATCGAACTTGACGGCGAAGGATCGCCCTACACTGTCGATCACTTTCTCAAGCTCGTCGATGACGGTTTTTACGACGGCCTGGTGTTTCATCGCGTTATCCCCGACTTCATGATCCAGTCCGGCGGCTACACACCGGGGCTCGAACTGCGTGAGGACACGAAAACCATCCCGAACGAATCGGGCAACGGTCGCAGCAACCTTCGCGGAACCATCGCGATGGCCCGGCACGAGGAGCCGCACACGGCGAACACGCAGTTCTTCATCAATGTCATCGACAACACGCGGCTGGACCCCGGCAGGAACAACTGGGGATACACCGTGTTCGGTTTTGTCATCGAGGGCATGGAGGTTGTCGACAAGATTTCTGTCGTTGAAACGGGCGAGCATTCCGACGACTTTCCTGACCTGCCGATTGTGCCGGTTGTCATCAAATCGCTCTCGCGATTCGAGTGGGAGTAAACATGACCACCCTGTTTATCTCCGACCTGCATCTCGAAGCGGACCGCCCGGATATCGCCGAGCAGTTCGTTGCCTTTCTCGATGGAGAGGCGCGTGACGCCGAGGCACTCTACATCCTCGGCGACCTGTTCGAAGCGTGGGTCGGTGACGACGACCCGAATCCGCACTACGCCGACATGACGCAAGCGATCCGCTCGCTCGCTGACAGCGGCGTCCCGGTGTACTTCATGCACGGCAATCGCGACTTCATGATCGGCGAGGCTTTCGCCGCAGCAGCCGGCGTGACCCTGCTGAAAGACCCGACGACCGTGGACCTGTATGGCCAGACCGTGTTGCTGGCGCACGGTGATGCGTACTGCACCGACGATACCGAGTACCAACAGATGCGCATCATGCTGCGTAACCCGGAATGGCAGGCCATGATGCTGGCCAAGCCGGTCGAGGAACGCCTCGCCATCGCGCGAGCGGCTCGCGAACAGAGCATCGCGCGAAATGCCGGCCTGCCCGAGGACATCATGGACGTGAACCAGGGCGCGATCGTCGCGGCGCTGCGCGACGCAGGGGTCGACCTGTTACTGCACGGACACACGCATCGTCCGGCTGTTCACGAGTTCGATCTCGACGGCCACAAGGCGACACGCATCGTGCTGGGCGACTGGTACGACCAGGGCAGCGTCGTGCGCTGGGATGAGAACGGGTTTGACTTGTCGTCGATGCCGCGGGGCTAATCGGACTCAGGCGGCTTTCGGCATCCCGGAGTGAAAACGAAACTGCGCATCGGGTGCCGCGATTAACTCGGCCTCCACCGCCAGTAACTCCGCTACGCGCTGATCGACCAGCGATTCGTGCACGCCGCACTCGGACTTGGCGAAGGCCAGGTAGTGCTCAAAATGGCGTGACTCGGACGCCAGCAGACCCGAATAGAATCTCGACAAGTCGTCCGGCAGCAGCGGCGCCAGCCGCGCGAAACGCTCGCAGGATCGCGCCTCGATAATCGCACCGATCAGCAGCATATCGAGCAGCTTCCACGGCTCCTCGTCGCGCGCTGCATCCCTCAGCCCGCCGGCGTACCGGGATGCGCTGAGGCGCTCGAAGACAATACCCCGCGCATCCATAATCTTGCGCACCTGCTCGAAATGCCGGAGCTCTTCACGAGCCAGGCGCGACATGCGTTGCGCCAGTTCAGGCCGATCCGGATAGCGATACAGGAAACCGAGCGCCGTCGACGCCGCCTTAAGTTCGCAGTTTGCATGATCCAGCAACAGCTCCGGCAGGCGCGAAACAGCGGCCTCCAGCCAGGCATCCGGCGTCGCGCAATCGAGAAAGGCGTCGATGTTCGCCGGCACTACAGCCATGACGTGATGTCCTTTGCAGACTGGATACGGTCACCCGGTTTTTTGGCCATCATCATGTTGATCATCATCTGGTAGTGCGCCACGCGTGCGGGCAGCAAAGGTACCGGCTCCTTCGCGTGCTTGTAAATGATGCCAAGCGCCGAATCGCTCTGGTACGGGCGTCGCCCGGTCAGCATCTCGAAGAAAATCACGCCGAGGCTGTAGATGTCGCTGCGCTCATCCATGTCCTTGCCGTGTCCCTGCTCCGGGCTCATGTAGTACGGCGTACCGAAAATGTCGCCGCTGTCGGTCAGCGCGAGCTCCAGTCGCATGCGTTTGGCGAGACCGAAGTCGATCAACACAAGACTGCCGTCGTCGCGGAACATGACGTTGCCGGGTTTCAGGTCGCGGTGCAGGATGCCGACTTCGTGCACCGCCGTCAGTGCGCTGGCTATCTTGCGCAGGTAGATGACCGCCTGGCGCTCGGGTATCCCGACGCGAATCTGGTGCCGCAACGTGCCGCCGCCGAGATACTCCATCACGATGCAGGAGCTGTCCTCCTCGAGCATGTGATCGTAGATGGTGACGACGTTTTCATGTTCGACGGACGCGACCAGCGAGTACTCGGACAGGAATCGATCGTAGGCATCGAGGCTGTCCTCGGCATCCGCCCGCTTCTGGAAGACCTTGAGTACGACGCGCTCGCCGTCCGATTCACGGTCAGCGATATACACCGCGGAATGTCGGGTCGACGACAGGCGGGTTACGATTGAGAAACCATCGAGCAAGGGGTCACCCCCGTCGGATGCAGGTGGGCCGTTAGCGGCGTCAGAATGCGATGACGTTGGTCGTCTCGCCGGCGTCGTTTGAGCCTTTTCGCTGGCGCGCGCGGAGCTGTTGCTTGGCGGCGTCATTGCGCTTTGCTTCCAGTGCATCGAGGTAATCGTCCGTTACGTCTCCCGTCACGTATTCTCCCGAGAAGCAGGACGTATCGAAATCGGTAATCGCCGAATTGCCGTGGCGAACGGAGCGAATCAGGCCGTGCAGATCCTGGTAGATCAGCTTGTCCGCGCCGATCAGTTCCTGGATCTCCTCGATCGTGCGGCCGTTGGCGATCAGTTCGGACGCCGCGGGCATGTCGATGCCGTAGACGTTCGGGTAGCGGACCGGCGGCGCCGCCGATGCGAAGTAGACGCGCTTGGCGCCCGCCTCGCGAGCCAGCTTGATGATCTGTCGTGAGGTCGTACCGCGTACGATCGAGTCGTCGACCAGCAGCACGTTCTTGCCGCGGAATTCGAGATCGATCGCGTTCAGCTTGCGCCGGACGGACTTCTTGCGCTCGGCCTGCCCCGGCATGATAAAGGTGCGGCCGATGTAGCGATTCTTGATGAACCCCTCCCGGTACTTCACGCCGAGGTGATAAGCCACCTGCAGCGCCGACGTACGACTGGTGTCGGGAATCGGAATAACGACATCGATATCGTGATCCGGGAAGTCGCGCACGATTTTGCCGGCGAGCTCTTCACCCATGCGCAGGCGCGACTTGTAGACGGAAATATCGTCCATGATCGTGTCGGGGCGTGCGAAGTAGACGTACTCGAAAATGCACGGCGTGTGTTTGGCCGTTTCCGGGTAATCACTGGAGTGCAGCAGACCGTCGTTTTCGATATAGACGGTTTCGCCCGGGCGAACATCGCGCAGCGTCTCGAACTGCAGGCTGTTCAGTGCCACGCTTTCCGAAGCCACCATGTACTCGGCGCCCTCGTCGGTCTTGCGCGAACCCAGCACCAATGGTCGAATACCGTTCGGATCCCGGAACGCGACGATGCCGAAACCAACGATCATCGCGACAACCGCATAACCACCCTTGCAGCGCTTGTGGACGGCTTCCACGGCGCCAAACACCTGTTCCGGCGTCAACGGTCCTTTCGCGCGAATGTGAAGTTCATGCGCGAGCACGTTAAGCAAAACCTCGGAGTCCGAGTTGGTGTTCAGATGCCGGCGATCTTCGTCGGTCAGCAGCTGGGCGAGATCTTCGAAATTGGTGAGATTGCCGTTGTGCGCGAGGCAGATGCCGTACGGCGAGTTCACGTAAAAAGGCTGTGCCTCGGACGACCGTGCGCCCCCCGCAGTCGGGTAGCGCACGTGGCCGATACCGACATTGCCGGTCAGGCGCATCATGTGGCGGGTGCGAAACACGTCGCGAACCAGCCCATTGTTGCGACGCTGCTGCAGGCCTTCCTTGCCCCAGGTGACGATACCTGCTGCGTCCTGGCCGCGATGCTGCATGACCGTCAACGCGTCATACAAGGCCTGGGCGGCGGGTTGCTTACTGACAATTCCTACGACTCCACACACGATTCAACTCCAGGGTCTAGAGACCGACACCGTCCGGTACGCTGACCGGTATTCCGTTAGCCGGCGCATCAGGCGTCAGCATGTCCAGCCCCTCGGGGGCCATTTCCTGGATCCAGTCGGCCAGGAACTCCAGTTGCGCGATGATGATCGAATCAGTCCACCACGCATCGTTGTCAAAGCCGGCGAAACGTCCGCCGAGAATAAATACGCCAGTCAGCAGCAGCGCGCGGCCCAGTCCGAACATCGCGCCAAGCAGACGATCCATGCCGCTTAAAATCGACAGGCGAATCAACTTGCTCAGTCCCCAGCCGAGCAGTCCGCCCGCTGACAGGATGACGAAGAAAACCAGTATGCGCCCGAACCAGGTCTGTACTTCGGCAGAACTGAACCAGCCGTCAGAGATACCGCCGACTTCCGGGCCAAAAAACAATGCCGCCCAGATCGCCAGCAACAGGGAGACGATGGAGATCGCTTCCTTGACGAAACCACGAAACACCCCGACCACTACGGAAACGGCGACTGCGGCCGCAATCAGGATATCAATGTAAGCCATACGTGGGGGTTCGGCGTCTTGGGGCTGCGATTCTAGCAGAACCTTCGCTGGCCGTTGCGTACAGCATTAGCGGTACGGAACGACCTGGCCCTTGTAGCCTGCCGCCTGCAGTCGCTCGGCCATTCGCTCGGCGGCGGGACGGTTTTCCTGCGGACCAACCCGAACTCGGAGCAGCTCGCCGGAGCTGCCCGGAACCCGGCTCAGGAAAGCACCGAAGCCCTTGCGCTTGAGCTCCGCGGCAAGCCGGTTGGCATTCGCCTCGCTGGAAAAACTGCCCAGCTGCACTGCCCACATGCCCGTCGAGGCGGCGGGCGGGGCTCGCGCCGGCTGGCTTTGCTCCTCAGGTGGGTCAGGCTCTGCGTCACGCGTTGTGTCTGCGCGCGAGGGCGCAGGCTCATCATCGTCTGCGATGATGGCCGCGGAAGGCTGGTCGGCGACGGGCTCGGCGGGCGCTTCCTGCTGCGGTGGCTCCTCGCGTTCGGGTTCTGCGGCAGCAACCGTGGTCTCGTCATCGACGTCATTGCTGCTCTCGACGACTTCCTCCTCCGCCGTCGTTACCGCGACGGGCGTGGGAACCGGTTCTGAACGGTCTCTCGGCAGGACGACTATCCGCTCCTTCTGCTCCGACTGACCCGGCAGCGGAATACTGCGTTTCTGCACGTCGCCCGGCTCCTCCGGACCATCCAGGAAAACGGGAACCACCAGCACGACAAAGACCACCAGCACGACGGCGCCGATGATGCGTTCCTTCAAGGCTCTGTCCATTCGAGAAACCGCTGCGATTAGTGCGACAAATTATAGCCCAAGCGCCTGCTGGACCGGACCGACAATAAAGAAGGACCCCGTCACCAGGGTGGTATCACCGCTGGCGTCCCTGGCTTTCTGCACAGCGTCATCGATGTCCGAGGCAACGGTGATCCCGGCATCCGATATCGCCTCGATCCTCCCGGCAAGCTCGTCAACGGACAGGGCACGCGGGCTGATCGCCTCTGCGACGATCCAGTGATCGACCACGGCCGCGAGCTCGGCCAGGACACCGTCCACATCCTTGTCGCCCAGCATGCCGACAAGCGCCACGCATTGACCCGCCGCGCACGGCTCGCCCAGCGCTCCCGCGAGCGCCGCTGCGGCAGCCGGATTGTGCGCAACGTCGAACAGCCAGCCATCGTGACGCTGCATACGACCGGGCAACGACAGTGTCGTTAAACCCCGGTTCACATGGGTGGGGTCGAGCGACAGTCCGGTCGCGTCGAGCAGCGCGATGGCTCCGGCCGCGTTGGCGAGTTGATACTGCCCTTCCAGCGCCGGCAGCGACAGCGGTTCCAGCGTGTTCTGTCGCCCGTCGAATCGCCAGTGTGAACCATCCAGTCGCGCCCACTGGTAGTCGCGGCGCGCGATGCGAAGATCCGAGCCGACGCGGGCGGCGTGGTCGATGATCACCTCCGGCACGTCTTCGCTCGCGAACACCACGGGCTTTCCGGCACGCATGATCCCCGCCTTTTCCCGGGCGATCATCGGAATGGTGTCTCCGAGCCAGTCGCAGTGGTCGAGGGCAACGTTGGTAATCAGGCAGGCAGACGGCTCCACGGCGTTGACGGCATCCAACCGGCCACCCAGCCCGACCTCCAGAACCAGCGCATCGAGCGATGCCTTCGAGAAGCAGACCAGTGCGGCGAGTGTGCCGAATTCGAAGTACGTCAGCGGCGTGTCGGCACGCGCGGACTCTACGGTCTCGAAACTCTCGATCAGCTGCTCGTCAGACACCAGCTGGCCTCGAATCCGGACACGTTCGTTGTAGCGCTGCAGATGCGGTGACGTGTAAACCCCGCAGTGCGTGCCGGAGTATTCGAGCACGGCGGACAGGCACGCCACACTCGAGCCTTTGCCGTTAGTGCCACCGACGGTGAGGACCGTCGACGGCAACGTCAGTGACAGCCGGTCGAGCACTCGATTGACGCGATCGAGCCCCAGCTCGATCTCGGAACTGGAGAAGTGATGAAGTCTGTTGAGCCAGGCCTGGAGCTCGGGGCCCTCCGCCATCACGGCATTCAGGCCACGTCGGGCGCCGGACGCTGTTCCAGCTTCGCCAGCAGGTCGGCAATCTCCCTGCGCATCTCGCGTCGGTCGATGATCATGTCGATCGCGCCGTGGTCAAGCAGGAACTCACTGCGCTGGAAACCTTCAGGCAGCTTCTCGCGCACGGTCTGTTCGATCACGCGCGGTCCAGCGAAGCCGATCAGTGCCCCGGGCTCAGCGATGTTGACGTCACCGAGCATGGCGAGGCTGGCCGAGACACCGCCGGTCGTCGGGTCGGTCAGCACGGAGACATACGGCACACCCTTTTCGCCGAGGTTGGCGAGTGCAGCCGACGTCTTGGCCATCTGCAGCAGCGAGAACAGGGCCTCCTGCATGCGCGCCCCGCCACTGGCGGAGAAAGACACCAGCGGCATGTTGTTTTCGGCCGCGTAGTTTGCCGCGCGAGAGAACCGCTCGCCGACCACCGAACCCATGGAGCCGCCCATGAAGGAAAACTCGAATGCGCAGGCAACAACCGGCCGGCCATGCAGCGTTCCGCTGGCGGCAACCAGCGCATCTTTCTCGCCGGTCTTCTTCTGCGCCTGCGAGATGCGGTCGCGGTATTTCTTGCTGTCACGAAACTTGAGCGGATCCTCCGGCTCGAGGTCCGCCGCGATCTCCTGCTGCGATTCCGGGTCCAGGAACACGTCGAGCCGACGACGTGCACCGATGCGCATGTGATGGTCGCACTTCGGGCACACCTGGAGGTTTCGCTCCAGCTCCTGCCGATACAGCTGTGCATCGCAGCGTGGACACTTAATCCAGACGCCCTCCGGTACGGAACGCGTCCTGTTTTCGGTACTGATGCGCGACGGCATCAACTTTTCAAACCAGCTCATACGCCAATGATATCCCTGCTAGCCGGGAAGTCCAAAGGACTCCGGGTAGTCAACCTGTGTCAATGTAAGGCCCTGCGGCGGTGCCGTAATTCCACCCTGCTTCCGGTCGAGGCTGTCGAGCACCTCGCTGACCCAGTGTTCGGGCTGCTGGCCGCTGCCAACGGCGACCAGCGTACCGGTGATATTGCGCACCATGTGCTGCAGGAATGCGTTTCCCGCGACCTCGAGAACAAGCCAGTCACCGTCGCGCTCGACCGTAAGCGAGGTCAGTTCCCGGTGAGGTGTGTTCGCCTGGCAACCCGCCGCCCGGAATGCCGAGAAATCGTGCTCGCCGAGCAGGGACTGCGCCGCCCGATGCATGGCCTCGGCGTCCAGCGGCTGGTAGACCCACCAGCAACGGTCGCGCTCCAGAGCCGAGCGAACCAGTGTGTTCAGGATGCGATAGCGGTAGCGGCGACCGGTGGCCGAGAAACGCGCATGAAAATCGTCGCTGACGGGTTTGACCCAGCGAACGCTGATGTCATCCGGTAGTGCACTGTTGATGCCAAGCAGCCAGCCCCGTTCGGAACGAATCGACTCGGTATCGAAGTGTGCAACCTGGCCACTGGCATGGACGCCGGTATCGGTTCGACCGGCGCAAACGATGTCAACGTCGTGATCGGCCACCTGGCCCGTGCAGTGTTCGAGGACTTCCTGCACGCCGCGCCCGACACGCTGGCGCTGCCACCCATTGTAGGCACCGCCATCGTATTCGATGCCCAGGGCGAGGCGCATGGTTTCAGGTCGAGCGGCGAGTTCCAGTTAGCCCGGCAGCGAGTCCAGCAGGTCTTGCGCCTGCTTGCGCTGGTCGTCGTCGCCTTCGTCGAGCACTTCCTCGAGGATGCTGCGCGCACCGCCCGGGTCGCCCATATCGACGTAGGCGCGAGCCAGGTCGAGCTTGGTGCCAACCTCGGTCATGGTGCGTGCTTCACTGAGGTCGTCGTCGCCACCGAAAGACGGCGCCGGCATTTCGGCCGTTGCATCACTGATCGGCGGACGCGGTTGCTCAACCGTTGCGTCAGAACCCGGCATCTCGACCGTGTCACCAATCTCACTAAGATCGAGTGCCGCGGTCAGGTCATCCAGGTCAAGGTCCATGTCCGTGCTGGCAAGCGCCGGTGTTTCAGCCGTCGCTTCGCCATCGTCGTCCATGACCGACGGCGGCAGGGCCTCCGTCTTCGCAAAATCGAAATCCTCGTCGGACGGACTCGGTGCCAGCATCGTCGCGTCATTGTCACCCAGTACCTCGGTACCGGTGTGCTCCGATCCGCCGCTGTCGAGATCATCGAGGTTGCCTGCGAGCAGGGTCTCCATGTCGTCGCCGATGACTTCCGTGCCGGTGTGCTCCTTGTCGCCACCGTCAACGTCATCGAGGTCGCCCGCCAGCAGGGTCTCCATGTCGTCGCTGATCGGCTCATTGATCGTTTCGACCTTCATCTGATCTGGCAGCACCTGCGTTTTGCCGGTCGCGGCCAGGATGTCGAAATCGACGCCGACGTCGGTATCTTCGCCAGTGTCGACGGCGGGGTTTACACCGGTCTGGTCCAGCACGAAGTCGACACCGCTCTCTTCGAGCTGTTCGTTCTTGCCGGTTTCTTCAAGGTCGGAAATCGCCTCATTTATGCCGGTATCGGCAAGCGCGTCGTGCGAGCCGGTGATCTCCATCTCGTCCTCTTCCTCGATCGAGGCAGCCGCCTCATCAAGCGCATCGAGATCGAGCCCGAGATCGTCGAGATCAATTTCAGCGGTCGCGTCCGAGTCCTTGCCTTCGCTTTCCAGCGCGCCGGCCAGGGCTTCGTCGATCGCCGGCAGGGCCGCGGTGCCCTCGTCGGACATATCGCGCTCTATCGTCGGCATTTCAGCCGTCGACTCAAGCGTGGATTCCATGGTCGGCGTCTGCTGCGTGATCTCCAGGTTTTCGTCAACCTGCGCTTCACCGTCATCACCGTCGAACAGGAAGTCCAGGCCGCCGTCGTCGTCAGAGTCGCCGCCTTCGTCGCCGAAGACCATGTCGAGATCGCCACCGCCGGCGTCTTCGGCCGAGTCAAAGGTCAGGTCGACCTCCTTCGTAGCGCCTGCAACACCAGCACCGGCGAACAGTTCGCTGTCGCCCGCGATCTGCTGTCCCATGATGACAATCTTGTCCCAGTCAGCGCTGTCGCCCTCGCCGGTCACGGCCTTGACACGTTGCGCCGCATCGATGAACGAGTCACGGTTACCCCAGACAAAGTAGATCTCACACAGCTTGGTGAGCAGCTCTTTGTTTTCCGGGTCAGCCTGGAGCGCTCCGTTAACGAGATCCGCGGCCTGGTCGTACAGGCCGTAGGCCATGTGGAAGTCCGCTTCCGCAATCGGATCCGACTGGTCGAGGTTGACGGCCGTTTCGCTGCTGAAGGTATCCTCCATCATGTCCGGTTCGTCAGAATCGTCATCAGCGGAGGAGAATTCGACGTTGGACGGCGCTTCGACCTCGATCGTATCCGCGGTAGTCGGCGCGCTGGGCGCTTCCTCGACGACCACGATGGTGTCCTCGCCGGATTCCGGCGGCGGTATCGACTGCGTCTGGGTAGAGCCACCGAGATCGACCACGATGTCGTCATCGGCGTCGAGCGGCGACCATGCCTCGGACGACTCATCGTCCTTGTTACGGCCGCGCATGAAGAAGAACAGGATGCCACCCACCAGGACGAGCGCGCCGGCAATGATCAGGGTCCAGACGTTCAGGAGGACGCCGAGGATCTGGTCCACAATGCCGGGCTCCGGCTCCTGGACGATGACGCGATCGGTCGGCGGCGGCGCCACCGGCTCTGCGTCTGCGGCTTCGTCAGCTGCCGACTCATCGCCGGCCATGGCGTCATCAGTTGCGTCTTCTGCGGCTGCGTCGTCCGTTGATTCGTCTGTGACATCGACGAACGGATCGACCGTTTCACCATCGGCAACCGGCTCGGCGGGCGGCACATAGACCTCGCCGCGGATTTCGGCGAGTTCCTGGCGCAGCTGCGCAAGTTCGTCGTTGCGAATGTCGATCAGCGACGGCTCGACCGGAATTTCTTCAGCCTCGATCGCATCGATGCGGTCGAGTATTTCATCCTCGCGAGAAACTGGCGCTTCCGCTTCAGCATCGTCTGTGCCAACGCCCACACCGACGGGATCTTCATCGGGCGGTACCAGCGTCAGGCTGCTGGAGTCTTCAGCTTCGGCAACCGGCTCCGGCTCGTAGGCGTCAACCGGTGCATAGGTGTCTTCGGCAGCCCCGGTGTCAGAGGACGCTGCGCTGCCGTCCCATGAATCGTGCTGGCGCTGTGCCTCGGCGTTCGCCGAGCGCCGGTCAATGCTGTACATATCGTCCGCGGACGGAATCCGCAAGGTGGCACCGGCTTTAAGAATATTGATGTTGCCGCCAAACGCAGCCGGGTTGGCTTCGTAGATGGCGAGCATGACCTGGTTAATCGTCAGGCCTGAATCCGGGCGGACCGAGCGCGCGATGCCCCACAGCGTCTCACTCTGCGCGACCATGTATTCGCTGGCGTCTGCCTGGCTGAAGGTCGGCGGAACGTACTCGGGCGGCGGTTCCTTGTCGGTTTCCTGGACCGGCGTCGGCGCCGGCGGCTCAACAGCAGGCTGGCTGACGGGTGCCGGTGCAGGCTGGCGTGCCGGTGCACGAGTGACCGGCGCGGGCGCCGGCTCGGCCGGACGCTGGATCGTTCCGGTGTCGCTGGGCTCCGCCCGCTGCGGTGCCGTAACCGCCTGGCGCGCCGGTTGCGGTGGTGCAAACGTCGGCGGATCCAGTAATACGGTGTATTCGCGCAGCAGTCGGCCGCGGGACCAGGACGCTTCAACGAGGAAGGTCAAGAACGGTTCGGTGATCGGCTGGCGAGACGTGACCTGCACGTAGCTGCCGTCGCTACCACCGTTGACGATGCTGAACTGGACACCGTTCAGGTACGCCGGACGGTCGATACCGTAGCGCTCGAACGTCTCGGCAGACGCCAGAGCCACGGTCAACGCGGCCAGCTCTTCCGGGGTCGCGGAGAGTAAGTCAATTTCTGCCCGTAACGGCTGATTCAGCGCCGATTGCAGGCGAATGTCACCCAGCCCCAGCGCCCAGGCGTTGCTCGCGACGAAAAATATGAGCGCGAGCCCGAGGCGATTCACGAATCGCGACATAATGTTAAGTCTCCAAACCCCGTACAGTGCCCCTTCCAACCGACGCCAGAATCGGTCAGATACGGTCATGGACTGCCTGTCCATTAGCCCGGGGAACTATATCTTATAAATAGTTTTTCGCCAATATTTCAGCTATTTGGACGCTATTTAGAGCCGCGCCCTTACGTATGTTATCGGCCACGACCCAGAGGTTGATGCCCCGGGGGTGCGAGATATCCTCACGCACCCGGCCGACGAAAACCGGATCGTTCCCCGAACTCTCGGTAACGGCAGTCGGGTATTCACCCGTTTCCACACCGTCGAGCAGGGTTACGCCCGGCGCATTTTCCATAAGTTGGCACACCTCAGCGGCTGAAACCTTGTCGCGTGTCTCAATATTGATGGCTTCTGAATGGCCGAAAAACACCGGGATACGGACGGCTGTGGGGTTCACGAGGATGTCGTCGTCTTCGAAAATCTTGCGGGTCTCCCACACCATCTTCATTTCTTCCTTGGTGTAACGGTTGTCCTGGAAGACGTCGATGTGAGGCACGGCGTTGAAAGCGATCTGCTTGGCGTCGCCTTCGATCTCCAGCGGGCGCCCGTTCAGCAGCAGGCTGGTCTGCCGGACCAGCTCCTCGACGGCGCTACGGCCGGCGCCGGACACGGACTGGTAAGTCGCCACATTGATGCGCTCGATCCCCACCGCGTCGTAGATCGGTTTCAGCGCGACCAGCATCTGCATGGTGGAGCAGTTCGGGTTGGCGACGATGCCGCGCTTCTTGTAGTCAGCAACGGCGTGCGGATTAACCTCGGACACGACCAACGGAATATCGTCGTCGTAGCGAAAGTGCGACGTGTTGTCGATGACCACGCAGCCCGCCTCCGCTGCCTTCGGCGCGTATTCCGCGGAAATACTGCCGCCGGCCGAGAACAGCCCGATCTGTACTTTCGAAAAGTCGAAGGTCGCCAGGTTATCAACGGGGAGCTCACTGTTGCCGAACTCCACCGTCTTGCCCAGCGAGCGTTCGCTCGCAAGCGGGTAGACCTTGCCGACCGGGAATTTCCGCTGGGCAAGGATCTGGAGCATGGTTTCGCCGACGACACCGGTGGCGCCGACAACCGCTACATCAATCTTCTCTGGCATAAGTCGTTTCCGTGCGGCGGATCGCCGCGATCAGACGGGTTACCCGTCAACCAATAACAGGCGTATCGGTCGATACGTCTGCATTTTGAGCGCGATGGCGCAGGTAGTGATCCATCAGCACCAGCGCAACCATAGCTTCAGCGATCGGCGTGGCGCGCAGGCCAACGCAGGGATCGTGACGTCCCTTGGTCACGATCTCGGTTTTCTCACCGCTCTTGTCGATGGTCTTGCCCGGCACTGAAATACTGGACGTCGGTTTCAGCGCAATACTGGCGAGCAGGTCCTGGCCGGACGAAATGCCACCCAGCGTGCCGCCGGCATCGTTCTTGGAGAAGCCGTCCGGCCCCAGTTCATCCCGGTGCTCGCTGCCGCGTTGCGATACCGCCGCAAATCCGGCACCGAGCTCCACGCCTTTTACCGCATTGATGCTCATGAGCCCCTTGGCGATGTCGGCCTCGAGCTTGTCGAATACCGGTTCACCGAGGCCGACCGGCATGTTGCTGGTCAGCACGCTGATCTTGGCACCGATCGAGTCGCCCGCATCGCGCAGCTCGGTCATAAAGGTGTCGAGTTCGTCCAGCCGGGATTCATCGGCGCAGAAAAACGGGTTGTCATCGACCTTGTCGAGATCAGGCGCATCGAGGTGAATGGGGCCCAACTGCGACAGGTAACCGCGAATCTCGAGACTCAGGCGCTCTTTCAGGTATTTGCGCGCAACCGCCCCCGCCGCGACGCGCATGGCGGTCTCGCGCGCCGATGAACGCCCGCCGCCGCGATAGTCGCGAATGCCGTATTTCTGGTGGTAGGTGTAGTCAGCATGGCCCGGGCGAAACTTGTCCTTGATATCGCCATAGTCCTTCGAGCGCTGGTCGGTGTTTTCGATAATGAGCCCGATCGGTGTTCCGGTCGTTACTCCCTCGAACACACCTGAGAGGATCTTCACCTGGTCAGGTTCATTGCGTTGTGTCGTGTGCTGGTTGCGGCCGGGCCGGCGACGGTCCAGGTCATGCTGGATGTCCGCTTCCTCCAGCGGCAATCCCGGCGGACAGCCGTCAATAATGCAGCCGAGTGCTCGGCCGTGGCTCTCACCGAACGTGGTGACAATGAAATTCTTGCCGAAGCTGTTTCCGGACATCAGTCGAGTCTTTCCAGGTCAGTTTTGGTCAGCAGGAAAACGCCTTCACCGCCATGCTCGAATTCAAGCCATGTAAACGGTATGCGTGGAAACGCATCTTCCAGCGCAGGTCGCGAATTCCCGACTTCGCAGACGAGTATGCCGTCGTCGTCAAGAAAGCGCGATGCCT
>CAZSIQ010000061.1:0-19723 GCA_964606915.1 uncultured Woeseiaceae bacterium
TCTTCGCGCAGATCGTGCTGGGTATCCTGGCCAGCACCATCGTCATGTGGGTGTCCCGCCAGCGCGAATTCCGCGCCGACGCCGGTGCTGCCTACCTGCAGGGCAAGGAGCCGATGATCCGTGCGCTGCAGCGACTGGACCGCAGTGTGCCCAGTGAGTTGCCGGAACAGATGCAGGCCATGGGTATCTCTCCCGGCCAGTCGAAGTGGGGCAAGCTCTTCATGAGCCACCCGCCGATCTCAGAACGTATCGAGGCGTTGCGAAACGCCTGATCGGGACCACGGAACGGTCCAACCAAAAAGGCCCCTCATCGAGGGGCCTTTTTTTGTCAGAAAATCATGTCGACGCCGACGCCTATCTGCGTGCTCGAATAATCGTACTGGTCAATATTCGAGTCCTCGTCAAACAACTCCAGGATGCCCAGCAACCTAACGCGGTCCCCCAGGGGAATCGCCAGTTCGGCTTCAAGGCTCCAGCGAAAACCGTCGCGCGTCTTCTGGGTAAGCAGAAGATCGTCGTCGTTTTCCAGGAAGCGGCTCGGGTCCTTGTAGTCAATGCTGCGGACGGTGGCTCGCAGCGACTGCTCCCAGCCGTTCACCCAGCCAAACTCGTAACGACCGGACAATTGGTGAAAACTGCGCGAAAAGGCAAGACTGCCCTGCAGCGGGAAACCGAGTCGATTCTCGTAGATCACCGGGTCAAAGCCGCGGTCTTCGTCCCGAAAGGCATAGCCGAATTGCCATGGATTGCCGGCCCGTCCGCTGAACTCCGCGGACAGCTGCCAGGCATCGCCGGCGAAGTAGTCGTAGTCAGGGTTGTCCGACGCGATGTCCCGTAACAGCAGCCCGATGCGCAAGTCCCAGCGTCCGCCCAGCTGCACGGTGTCGGAAAGACTGAAATCGGTGTAGCTCAGGTAGTCCTCGCCGCCTAGCTCTATCGCCGATGCGCCTACCTGCGCTCGCAGGAGATGATCGCCGAGCTGCGTATTCGACTGCAGCCAGCCCCCAAGAACACGCACGTCGTAATCGTCAAAGTCGCTGTAGGCCTCGTTGTAGAAATTGCCGCCCAGGGCAAGGTCCCAGTTGTCGCTCTCAAGCAGCGACAGGTTGCCCGCGATCAACAGGTCGAAGGCCGTATCAGCCTCATCGATCGAGACTGACTCATCCGGATCGACAAGACCGTCAACGCTCTTTGCTGATGCGTTGGCGTAGACAAAGCTGCGTTTCGCCGGGCTCACGGCCGGTCCGGTCGCGGCGCGGCTCATCGGCAACATGAACAGTGCATTGTCGGCGAAGGCCTGGGCATCGAGATCCTCGTACTGCTCCGACGCCAGGAGGTAATAGTCGTACGCTTCGTCGAAGTCGCCGCGCAGTTCCGCCAGCAGCCCGAGGTAGTAGACGGAACGCGGTTCGGCGTCCGTGCCCTGCAGCGATTGGAACATTGAAGCGGCCTGTTTATGCTGGCCGAGTCTCAGCGACGCAATTGCGAGTGCGAGCTTCTGGTCGACATTGTCGACCGGGTTGCCGATCTGTTCGACGGCTGAATTCAGTTGTTCGAGCGGCATGGTCTCGATATCCGTAATCGAGACCTCGTCCGCGTTGGCTGATGCAAACAGCACCAGTGCCGTAACAAGTATCAGTGTTTTCATTTGCCTGGCTCCCTTCAGACAAGCCCGCCCCGGCTTCTGCCGGGGCGGGGTAGTGCGGTGACCCGATTAGCCCCGGTTGCGGCGATTGAATCGACGCTCGCGGACCCGTTCACGGATCTGCTGACGAGCGGTTCGTGCGTCGGCCAGTACCGAACTCATCAGTTCATCGTTCGTTTCGAGAACACCGTTGATGATGTCCCGCTGTTCGCGAACCAGTGCCCGCAGTTCCTGAGCAAGCGGCGCAAGATCTTCACGAGTGGCGCCCGCCTCGCGCTGGGCCTTGATGTCTGCGCGCAGGGTGTCGATGGACGTCTGGTTAGCCAGCAGCGCGCTGGACTGATCGCCGCTGGCGTCCACGATCTGTGCGAACGCGTCGTCGTTGCGCAGCGCGAAGCCCGTCGCAATGCGATCCTGGCGCTGGTCGATGGCAAAGTCGCGAAGCTCGGCACGCAATTCGTCATTGCCGTCAACGACGCCGCGGATGCTGTCACCAAGGGCTGCACGAGCGGCCTTGAGTTCCTCGCGGAGTGCGGCGAGTTCGTCGTCTGACGCACTGTCACGCAGCGCCTTGAGCTCGTCGCGCAGGACCTGGACCGTTTCGCGCTGTGCCGTCAGTTCGTCGGCGACGGCGGCGTCTTCGACGTAGGACAGGACGATATTGAACGCCTCTTCACCGCCGTGATGCGGGCGCGGGCCGTGCCCCTGGGCGTTGGCTGCTGAAGCGACAAACAGGGCCGCCAGCACGATCAGTAACTTGAATTTCATGGATGTCTCCGGTGTGTGGAAGTTGTGTTGCGTTACCGGGTACAACGTGGGTCTCCCGCTTTGGTTGACCGCAGGACGCCGATTTGTGCCGCTGCAAACGTATTCATGGACAGCTGGGTCCGGCGATGCGGTAAACATGAAAACCGAAAAAACGGCGGCATGCCGTGCGCTGCTGCTCGATTCCGGGGGGAAACCATGAAAAACGCTTTTTCTGCGCTGGCCGTGCTGGCTCTTCTTTCTGCGTGCACCGCGGACACGCCACCGACTGACACGCCCGACGTCGTTGAGACGCAGGCGCCAACGTCGCCAAGGACCGCGTTCGTTCACCTTTTTGAATGGTCCTGGCCAGCCATCGCCGCCGAGTGTGAAAACGTACTGGGGCCGGCCGGCTTTGCCGCCGTGCAGGTATCACCTCCCCAGGAACACCATGTCGGTCCGCAGTGGTACGTCCGCTACCAGCCGGTGTCCTACGAGCTTGTGAGCCGCAGCGGTGATCGCGAGCAGTTCATCGATATGGTTGAGCGCTGCGAGGCGGCGGGCGTCGATATCTATGTCGATGCTGTCATCAACCACATGACCGGAGTCCGGCCTGAAGGTGTGGGTACGGCCGGCACGGCTTACGGCGAGTACGACTATCCACCGAACTACACGTTCGACGACTTCAACCACTGCGGCCGTCATGACGGTAACGACATTGCCGACTACAACGACAAGTGGGAGATGCAGAATTGCGAACTGGTCAACCTGGCCGACCTGGATACTGCGTCCGAAAAGGTGCGGACAACGTTGGCGGGCTACCTGAATGAACTGCTCGAACTGGGCGTTGCCGGTTTTCGTATCGATGCAGCGAAGCACATGCCCGTGGAGGATGTCGCCGCCATCATGTCGATGGTCGGTCCGGAATACTATGTGTTCCAGGAAGTCCTGACCGGCGACTCAAGTGTGGTCAGCCGGGAAGCGTACGCCGAGATCGGGCCCCTGACCGAGTTTCAATTCGAGTCGCGCGTCGCCGAAGCGTTCCGTCATGGTCATGCTGAGCAGCTGGTCGATCTTGGCGAGCCGGTCGGTATGCTGCCCTCGGATGATGCCGTGGTGTTTGTCGACAACCACGACTCGCAGCGTGGCGATCACGTCCTGACCTACAAGGACGGTGTGCTGTACGACCTCGCCAACGTCTTCATGCTCGCCCACCCCTATGGCTACCCGAAGGTCATGTCGAGCTTTGCGTTCGACGAACGTGACTCGTCGCCGCCCGCGATGGATCCGCCGCTGCAGGGAGACTGCGGGAACGAGTGGGTCTGTGAACATCGGCGGCCCGGGATTCTGTCGATGGTGGCGTTCCGCAACGCGATGAGCGGCGAGCCGCTGACACACTGGCAGGCCCATGAAGGCAATGCCGTGTCGTTCGGACGAGGCGACTCGGGACACGTCGTTATCAATGCCGGCGAGAACGCGGCCAGCCTGTCACTGACCAGCAGTCTGCCCGCGGGCGCGTACTGCAACCTGCTGGCCGATGACTGTGATTCCAATCCGGTCACCGTAGGCGGTGGCGGGTTCAGTGTAGACGTCCCCGCCCGCTCTGCCATTGTCCTGAAGGCTTCCGACGAGTGAGTGAATCCGCTGAATGGTGGCGCGGTGCGGTTGTTTACCAGGTCTATCCGCGGAGCTTTCGCGACTCGAACAACGACGGTGTCGGTGACCTCCCGGGAATAACCAGCAAGCTGGACTACATCGCAAGTCTCGGCGTTGACGGCTTCTGGATATCGCCGTTCTTTACGTCGCCGATGAAGGATTTCGGCTACGACGTTGCTGACTACTGCGACGTGGATCCGATGTTCGGCTCGCTGGACGACTTCGACAAGCTCGTCGCCCGGGCGCACGAGCTCGGGCTCAAGGTCGTTATCGACCAGGTCTATTCGCACACGTCTGACCAGCATGCCTGGTTCGAGGAAAGCCGCAGCAGTCGCGACAATCCGAAAGCAGACTGGTACGTCTGGGCGGATGCCAAGGCGGATGGCTCGCCGCCGAACAACTGGCAGTCTGTGTTCACCGGTGCATCGTGGACCTGGGACGGGCGGCGTGGACAGTACTTCCTGCACAACTTCCTGCCGTCGCAGCCCGACCTGAACCTGCACAACCCGCAGGTACAGGAAGCCCTGCTGAACGTTGCACGCTTCTGGCTTGATCGCGGCGTCGACGGCTTCCGCCTCGATGCGATCAATTGCGGCATGCACGACCCGCTGCTAAGGGACAACCCGCCGTCCAAGGGTGATCGACGTTCCGAGAGTCGGCCCTATTACATGCAGCACCAGAAATACAACATGTGCCACGACGACCTGCCGGCCGTGCTCGAACGTCTGCGCGTCGTGACCAACAGCTATGGCGACATCCTGACCGTTGCCGAGGTAGGTTCGCCGGATCCCCTGCCGCTCATGAAGGAATACACGCTCGGTGCGCGACGCCTGAACACGGCTTATGGCTTTGATTTCCTGGTCGCCGACGAGCTGACGCCCGAGCTGGTGACCCGGGTTCTCGAGGGCTGGCCGGGTGTCAGGGACGAGGGCTGGCCGTCCTGGGCGTTCTCCAATCACGACGCACCCAGGGTCGTCAGTCGATGGCTGCAATCGGTCCCACACGCGAGACGCGCGCGCCTGATTGCCATGCTGTTGTTCAGCCTTCGCGGCAATATCTTTGTCTACGAGGGCGAAGAGCTGGGGCTGACGCAGGCCGATGTTCCCTTCGAGCGTATCCAGGATCCGGAGGCTATTCGCAACTGGCCGGCGACCCTGGGGCGTGACGGCGCGCGAACGCCGATGCCGTGGACGTCAACCGAACACGGCGGCTTCTCGTCGGTCGAGCCCTGGCTGCCGGTCGACGATCATCACCTGCTGCTGTCCGTCGAGGAGCAGGAGGCTGACCCTGATTCCACGCTTAACTTCTTTCGCCGCGTGATCGACCTTCGGCGTCGTCGCGAGGTCATGCAACTGGGTGAGCTGCGTTTTCTCGATGCTCCGGACGGCGTGCTGCATTTCCAGCGGACGCTCGGCGACGAGGTGGCGACCTGCATCTTCAACCTGTCTGACACGACGGTTTCTGTACCATCGCTCGACGGACAGGCATTCGCGGAGACCATTACCGTGGGCCAGGTCAAGGACTCGATGCCCGCGGCCAGTGCGCTGATCGGAATACATGCATGAGCACGGTGTGGGACCTCGGTGACCCGTTCTCGTCCAGCCGGCGGGGACCGGGTGCCCTGGTCGGCGACTTCGATGGTGAAGCGATTACGCTGGTGCTTCGCTATCGAGACGTCCGCGCTGCCGCGGCGGACTACTCGATGTTCACCTCGGATACGCCATTTCGCGTACCGATTCCCAGCGAGGAAGCTGTTCGTCAGGTTCGCCAGCTCCCCATAGAGACGGATCCGCCCGCGCATGCTCGCTATCGAGCGGTCGTTCGTGACGTGTTCGCGAAACCACGCCAACCCGAGTTTATCGACGCGATCGAGCAGCTTGTTGTCGAGGCGGTGGCGTCAATGGCGGACGGCACCGAGTTCGATGTCCTTAACGACTTTGCCTTGCCGCTGCAGTCACGCGCACTGACCGTCCTGCTGGGCATGCCGCGAGAGGAGGCGGAGCTCTGGGCAGGCTGGGGACAGCACGTATTCCACGGCGAGGAGTCGCTCGACGAAGGTAAGGGCAGTGAACTGGATGCCTACCTGCGTGCACAGTTCGAGCGCGCGCAGCGTTCACCTGGCGAGGACTTTTTCAGTGCGCTGAATTCGGCGGAACTTGAAGAACAGCCCCTGTCCATGGACGAGAAGCTCGGCTTTGCCAATCTCGCCTTTGCCGGTGGTCGTGACACGGTGATAAACACGGTGTCGTTCGCCATGGCGCACCTTGCGGCGACACCCGACGATCGACGGCGAATCCGCGAGGAACCCGCACTGGCGAGAAGCGCTGCGGAAGAGGTGGTGCGCGTTGTATCTCCGCTGACCATCATTGGCCGAACCTGTACCCACGATAGCCGGGTCGGCGATGTGGGTGTGCAGGCGGGGCAGCGGGCGGCGCTTTGCTGGGCATCCGCCAACCGCGACGAGCAGGTATTCGATCAGCCGCTGCAGGTCGATATCGCACGACGCCGCAATGCCCACGTTGGCTTCGGTGCGGCGCACCACAGCTGCCTGGGCGCATCACACGCGCGGCTGTTGCTGCGTTCCCTGATGTCCTGCGTTGCGGAGACCATCGACGCCATGCAAATCACGCAACTCGAGCCACACTATGAAGAGTGGCCCGCCTATCGACGGCAGACGGGCTACGACAGGTTAATGCTGAAAATGACCCGGGAGGGAACGGCATGAAACATTTGATACTACTGCTGGCCTTTTTGTCGGCCGCGGCGAGCGCCGAACAACCGCCGAATATCGTGTTGCTGATCGGTGATGACCACGGCTACCCGTACTTCGGATTCATGGGCGATGAACATGTGGTGACGCCGACGATGGATGCACTCGCGGAGGGTGGCGTGACGTTTACCCAGGGTCACGTGCCGATCCCCTATTGCAGACCATCGCTGCGAACGATGATCACCGGGCTGTACCCCGCCCAGTACCAGTTGAAACTCAACGCACATGTCGAGGAGCAGCTTGCCAACGACGAGGACTACGCAGCGATGAGTGATCGCGACAAGGCGATGTGGCTGTCGGTCGTCAAGTCGAACGGCATGTCGCGGTTCAACACACTGCCGCGCATGCTCAAGGCGCGCGGCTACGCATCCTGGCAGGGCGGCAAGTGGTGGGAAAACTCGTTCGAAACGGCAGGTTTCGATGAGGGCATGTCGAGCGGCTGGGACATGTCGAAGTTTGGCACCGATGCGTTCTTCCACGAGATGATGGGCGCCGAGGGCAATGAGCTCGTCCGGGAGACGATGCAGCCGCTGTACGATTTCATCGACCGCCGAAAGGACGAGCCGATGTTTATCTGGTTCGGTCCGATGTTGCCGCATACGCCGCTGGATGCGCCCTATAGCTATTCAAAGTTCTACGAACACAAGAACCTGTCCGTCTCGGCGAAGAAGTACTACAGCAACATCACCTGGTGGGATGACGGCGTCAGCCAACTCATGGATTACCTTGAGGCCGCCGGCGAGCTGGACAACACGCTGTTTATCTACCTGACCGACAACGGCTGGGAGCAGGACGCCAATGTCGAGTACTGGCAGCCGGGTTTCGTGTACGGCAGCGGTTCCTCGGAGTGGCAGACAGGCGGCTACGGCGGCAAGGGGTCCATGAACGACCTCGGCCTGCGAACGCCTGTTATCTTCTACTGGAAGGACGGGCTGGCACCGCGTTTCAATGAGCGCAGCCTGGTCTCGTCTGCGGACCTGGTTCCGACCATTCTCGACATCGTCGGTCTCGATACCCCCGATGAATTACCGGGCCGGTCCCTCAAGCCCCTGCTCACCGGTGAGGGCGAATACACAGAGCGTGTCGAGATGATCGGCTACACCGACAATCAGCGCGTGGCCACCCATCCGATGGGCAAGCGTTCCGAGGGCTGGTCCGTGCGGACGCCGGAATGGCATTTCTGGTACTACCCGAACGAAGACTCGATGCGCCTGTATGACGTTGTCAACGATCCTCGCGGTGAGCATGACCTGTCAGCCGACAACCCGGAGCTGGTGGAACGGTTCAAGTTGTCGATCAGTGCCTACAAGCGCGAGTTCGGCATGCCCGAAGACACGCTGAACGTGTACGAATGAAACGCGTAGCAGCGCTAGCCGCCGGCCTGTTGGCGGCAACACTGGCATCAGCCGGCGAATACCATGTGTACTACCTCGGTGGTCAGTCGAACATGGACGGTTTCGGCAAAACACGGGAACTGCCTGCGAAGTACCGCAGCCCGGTCGACGGTGTCTGGATCTTCCACGGCTCATACAAGTTCGACGACAAGCCGGCAACCGGGGATGGCAAGTGGACAGTCTTGCAGCCGGGTCACGGTACCGGTTTTACCAGCGACGGTGAGGTCAACAACTACACCGAGGGGTTTGGTCCCGAGCTCACCTTTGGTTACCAGATCCAGGCCTTGTTCCCGGAGCGCCGAATCGCGCTGGTCAAGTATTCACTGGGGGGCACGGCGTTGCACGAAGGTACGCCTGCCTACGGTACCTGGGCGCCCGACTACGACGGGATCAACCAGTATGATCACGCGCTTGCGACCATTGCGAACGCCACGGCCGTCCGTGACATCGATGGTGATGGCGAGGAGGATGTCCTGGTTCCGGCCGGCATTGTCTGGATGCAGGGCGAGGCGGACGCCTACCAGAGTTACGATGCGGCGCTCGCGTACGAAGCCAACCTGAAACGTCTCATGGACCTGCTGCGCGCCGCGTGGCGTCACGACGACCTGCCAGTCGTCATAGGCCGAATTACTGACTCTGGCCGGGCTGACGATGGCAACGTCATGGACCACATCAAGATTGTGCAGGAAGCACAGCGTCGCTTCGTAGACAGTGACCCTTGCGCGGCCTACTCGACGATTACCGACACGCAGTCCTACCCACCCGATGACGCCTGGCACTACGAAAGTTCGGCTTACGTAGCCATGGGAATCGATTTCGCGCGGCTGATGAAAGAGCTGGACGGGAGTTGCCGCTAGCCGCGGCGCCCCGGGCTCAGTCGGGGTGCCTGAATACGAAGAAGTGTGAGCCCAGGAAGTTGAACACCAGCGCAATGCCGGAGGCGATCGCGAACGGCAGCAGCACGATGTCGCTCATAAAGCTGAAGTAACGGACGAGCGCAAAAAACACGAGCACGTTAACCAGTGCACCGACCACCTGCACGGCCGCATACCGGCCGAGTTCCGAGGCGGCCTGGCTGTCTTTGCGGTCCGCAAAGGTCAGTAGCCGGTTCATCAGCCACGTCACCGTCATCGCGACCGGGAAGGACACGCATCGCGATGCGTACGGGTTGATGCCGTATACGTCATGCAGAAGGAGCAGGATGCCGCCGTCGGTAAAGAAGCCGACGAAGCCGACAAGCGTGAAGCGAGACAGCCGTGTTTTTAGCGATGGGGCAGGCACGGCGAGATCATCGGTGACTGCCCGTCATCATGCAACCGGGGCTGTTTCTAGTGACCGCCTCCGCCCGCCGGCAGCGGTTGCTCATGACTGGCCGTCTGCCTGTCGTCCTCGACGCGCAGCCAGGCTATGGCCGACATCAGGATCGCGATAGCGGAGATCATCCAGATCGAACCCTTGTCGTCGATCCGGCTGATCAACGAGGCAACACCGAGGCTCACCGTCAGCTGCGGCAGAACGACCGACAGGTTGAACAGACCCATGAACATGCCCATCTGCGTGCTGTCCACTTTCTGCGACATGATGGCGAAGGGCAGGCTGACGATGGAGGCCCAGCCGACGCCAATAACGGCCATCAGGAAGTACACACTGACCAGCGAGCTGCCATAGAAATACGTGATTATGTAGCCGGCCGACATGATGAACAGTGCACCCGAGTGAGCCTTCACCTTGCCGAAGCGGTGGCTCAGTGGACCGAGCACGAACAGCGGCAGCAACGCACCGACGGCATTCAGAATCAGGAAGCTCAGGGAGGTGACGCGGCCACTGTCGTCTGCAGACAGGTTTGGGAAATACTGCTGAACGAAGATCGTCATGTATACAAAGGTTGTGTGAATGCCGATCCAGCTGAAAGAGTGTGCGGCGAGCACCTTCTGGAACTGCCCCATCCCGGAGGTATCGTCCTCATCGATCTTCTTCATCAGCGTCTGCGCAACCAGGAAGATCGTCAGCGCGCCGAAGATGATTTCCGCGTAGAAGTTGTCGACCTTGATCCCGGCAATCTTCAGTGTAATGGAGTACAGGCTGTAGGCGAGGAAACCCCACAACGGCTTGATGCTCAGCAGCAGCTCCAGGGCGCTCTTGCTGGATTCTTCGTCGTCCGATGTCGCAATCTCCCGCGGCTCTTCGATGAACAGCGGCGGCAGGCAGGCCATAAGGAATACGCCGATAACGCCAACGTAGATCAGGGTCATGTTCCCCCAGATCGCACCGATGGCGTAGGCGCCAACACCCAGCGAGCCCGATACCGTCTGCATCCAGGTATACCCCTTGATGCGTTCCGTGCCTTCGCTGGTGACGTCGGCGATGACCGATCGCGTCGGGTTGAAGCCCACGTTGATCGAGAAATCGAGCGTCAGCACGACGATCAACGCGATGCCGACAACGGATTCGAATCCCATCGCGGTGGAGATCACGCCGATCTGCGGCAGTGCCAGCAGCGAGAGTGCGGCCAGCGCACCACCGATCAGGATGAAAGGCCGCCGACGGCCTCCCCAGAACCACGCTTTGTCGGACAGGCCGCCGATGATGACCTGGCCGAAAATCCCGGTCAGCGGTCCGGCAGCCCATACGAGGCCGACGTCGTAGATGTTGAGGTTGTACTGGGTTGTCAGCAGCCAGCTCAAAGCGGCGATCTGTACCGACAGGGCAAAGCCCATTGCGGTCGAAGGCAGGCTCAAGACCCCGTAAAACAACGGTGACTTGTGTTTCTGGAAAGCAAGCATGTGACCCCCCCAGGTGCGTGCTTGTTGTTCTCGTTTATGTCAGAACAGTATCTACAGTTGGCTTGTCCGTGCCTACAGATGAAATCGTATTCATCTGATTAAGTTGACAATAATCCCCCTCGGAAGGCCGAGTCCGCGGTGTCGGTCATTGGCGACGGTTGTGTGAATCAGGTCGATTTTCACGCGCCGGAAATGTGATCCGATTCACACTAAATCGTCCATTGCTGCAAGTGAAATTGCCGCGCCTGATATCAAGGGCGCATGAAAACTCAAAACACACAAAACGGCTTTACGCTGATTGAACTTATTGTCACGCTGGCGATTGCAGCAATCGTGCTGTCAGTTGGCGTTCCGACGTTCAGGGGAACAGTTGCCAACAACGCGATGATCGCGGACGCGAATCGATTCGTGACCTCCGTCAACGTCGCACGCAGCACCGCGGTGAAATTCCAGCGGGATGCGACCATCTGCGCAAGCACGACCTGGGCTAACTCAGTGCCGACGTGCACGGGCGGTACCGACTGGACCGAGGGCTGGATCGTCTTCGTCGACAAGGATCGTGACAATGTCGTTGATGCTGACGAAGTGATCTCCGTCAACGAACCGCTGAACGACCGCGCCTCGTTCACCAGCGGCAGCCAGTCGAGCTTCACGTACAACTCCCGCGGTTTCATCGACAACGGTGACAACCTGACGCTGTGCGACAACCGCACAGGCGAGACGGGTCGCCAGATTCGCATCAACGGTGCGGGCCGGACCCGCGTCGTTACCCAGGCCTGCAGCTGACGGGACTACGACTCATGATACGGCCGGCTTTCAATCGCAGGAGCGAACAGGGTTTCACGCTGATCGAGGTCATGATCGCGCTGCTGGTGCTCTCCATCGGCCTGCTCGGCCTTGCCGGCCTGCAGGTCACCGCGTTGCAGAACAACCAGAGCGCGTTCATGCGTTCACAGGCGACTGCGCTGGCCTACGACCTGTCAGACCGCATGCGTGCCAACGTCCTTGGCACGATTTCGGGTAACTACAACCCGGCGAATGCGGGTGCCGATGCCAACTGTGGCACGACCACCGGCTGCTCGCCGCAGGCGATGGCGCAAAACGACCTGAACGACTGGAACACCAGCATTGCCACCTACCTGCCGCTGGGCGAGGGCTTTGTCTGCATCGACAGCACGCCGAGCGACGGCGCGAACGCGACCAACCCGGCCTGCGACGGCATCGGCACTCAGTGGGCCATCAAGATCTGGTGGGATGAAAACAAGGACGGCGTCATCTCCACAACCGCAACGAACATGGAAAGACTCGAGATCAGCTTCCAGCCTTAATCGACATGAATCGCAGCACACATACAATTCAGCGTCGTCAGCGTGGCTTCACGCTGATCGAGATCATGGTCGCCATCGTCATTGGGCTGATCCTGACTGGCGGCATCATCCAGGTGTTCACGGCGACGCGCCAGTCGAACCGCGTGCACGAGGCCATCTCGCGTATGCAGGAGAACGGCCGCATGGCACTGGAAGTCATTGCGCGCGACGCGCGCATGGCGGATTTCTGGGGCTGTGCCGGCACGATCACCAGCGTAGTGAATAACCTCGACAGCGCCGAGCCCGGGTATATCGACTTCGGCCAGGGTGGTATCGACGGCACCGAAGCTGGCGGGACCTCGCCGGACACACTGGTGTTTCGCGGGGGTACCGGCAACGGCCTGGTGATACAGCCGCCGTTCGGCCCGCAGGCGTCGGCCAACGTCAGCGTCACGGCCGACAATGGCCTCGCACAGGGCGATATCGTTTTGCTCAGTGACTGCGAGCAAGCCGACATATTCCAGATAACCAATGCCAATCCAGACAGTTCCGGCACCGTTGTCCACAACACGGGCAGCGCCGTGTCGCCTGGCAATTTCAACGCGACCAACCCGCTTTGTCCGGGCTCCAATGCGCACTGCCTGTCCAAGGTCTACGAGGACGATGCACGTTTGTTTACGACCAGCGTGGTTACCTACACCGTGGCCACCGGTTCCGAGGGCCTGCCCGCCCTGTTTCGAAACGGGCAGGAGTTCCTTGACGGTATCGAGGACCTGCAGGTGCTGTACGGCGAAGACACTGACGGCGACGGTGTTGCAGATTACTACGTCACGGCAACTGACGTTGCCGATATGACCCAGGTGATCAGCATCCGCTTTGCCGTGGTTACCGTCTCCGCCGACGATGAATTGACCGACGGCATAAACCAGACCTATCGGGTGTTGGGAGCGAATCGTACAGCCGGTGATACCCGAATTCGTCAGGTCTATACGTCCACCGTCACGATCAGGAACCGAATCGGCTAGGAACTAACGATGATTCACGAACTTCAACGGAAACAGCAAAAGGGCGCGGTCCTGGTAATCAGCCTGATCTTCCTGCTCGTCCTGACGGTTGTCGGCGTCGCCGCGATGCAGAACACATCGCTCGAAGAGAAGATGGCGGGCAACGTAAAGGACCGGAACCTCGCGTTCCAGAACGCCGAATCTGCGGTGCGTGAAGCTGAGGCATTTATCGACACGGTTATCACGTTGGCCGTCTTCGACGGTAGCGATGGCCTCTACGGCGAAGGCGATGCCGAGCCGGACTTTCTTTCGAGCACAATGTGGGCGAGCTCCGGAAGCAACGTGCAGTCATCGGCCGATTATGGCGCCTATGCTGCACCTCGCTATTTCATCAAGCAGTTCCAGACGGTGGCGGGCGTCGAAGGTTCACTCAACCTGTCCGGTTACGGCGATAACAAGGGCGGGGGCGACGTCACCATCTTCAATATTACGGCAAGGGGAACCGGCGGTGGCGCCGATTCCGCCGAAGTCATCCTGCGCAGTTACTACGGCAGGGTGTTCTGATATGACAGGAGTTCTAAGGTGAAGGATCATCTGACGAAGTCAGCCACTTTTCTCACGTCCGCGGTCGCCTGCGGCGTTTTGCTATTTCCGCTGAGCAGCCAGGCGGGCCCGGGTGCGCTAGCGGATTCACCGCTGTTCCTGCAGAACTCGGTCGAGCCGAACATTCTCTTCACGATCGATGATTCCGGTTCGATGGACTGGAGTCTTATGACGCCGGAAAACAACGGCCTGATGTACTGCAGCGGTCTCGACTATTTCAATACGTTTTCGCTGTCGGACAACCGCGATTTCTACACTGTACCGAGCGTCGAGACTCTGGCGGCCAACGGACTGGCGTCGCCCTATGATGGCGTCTGGCGCGCGCGAAACAGCAACTACAACGCGGTCTACTACGACCCGACTCTGACGTATTCACCGTGGCCCGGAGAGGATTCCAACGGCAACCTGTTCACTAACGCCAATCCGAAGGCAGCATTGCTGAATCCCTGGACACCAGCGACTGGCTCTCTCGACCTGACGGTCGATTACACCTACGACACGGACTGGTGTAACACGATAACCACACTGACAACGAACACACAGTTTCCCGCGACTTACTACAACTGGACGGACACGGATACCGACGGCATCGTTGACGCGGAAGACGGATTTGCGGAAGTGCGCATTGAGCCGACAACGCTCGTCTATGTAGGTAGTGTCGAGCGCCGCGACTGCGCGCTGGCGCCGATTTGCACGTACGCCGAGGAAATCCAGAACTTTGCTAACTGGTTTCAGTACTACCGTAAACGCGAATTCGTCGCCAAGGGAGCGTACGGGCAGATCATCGCAAGTGCACGCAACTCACGCATGGGCATGGTAACGCTGCACAACAACAACTCGGTGAAGACTGCCATTGCGTCGATGAACGTTGACCCGCGCTCTGGCAACAAGGAAGCACTGCTCGACAACCTGTACGACATCAACTCGAATTTCGGTACACCGCTGAGAAGCACCAACTACGATGCTAACCAGTACCTGGCTTGCGGGACGAACGGCCACTTCACGTCCTGTCCTGCACTGAGTGCCGCACAAGGTGGCGAGTGCCAGCAGAACTTCAACGTTGTGATGACAGACGGCTTCTACAACGGCTCATTCTCTAGTCTGGCTAACGAAGACGGTGACAACGATACACAGTGGGACAGTGGAACGAGCGGCCCCTACGGCGACGCTTACTCGAACACGCTCGCCGATATCGCGATGAAGTTCTACGAGGATGACATTCAGACCGGCACGGCGAACAAGCTGAATCCGCCGCCCAGCAGCATCGACAAGAATGAAGCGCAACACGTTGTCACATACTCGGTCGCGTTCGGTGTCGACGGTTCCATCACGTCCATGCCGAGCAACACCACAGACACTTTTGCGTGGCCGCAACCCAACACCGATCAAACCAAGATCGATGACCTCAGGCACGCCGCATGGAACGGTCGAGGTGAATTCTTCAGTGCGCAGAATCCACAGCAGTTGATCAAGAGCCTGCAGGGAGCGATCAGTTCTATCCAGGGACGCGTCGGCTCCGCCGCGTCGGTAGCGTTCAACTCGGGATCACTGAGTACGAACTCGGAAGTCTACCTGGCGCTGTTCAACAGCGAGCGCTGGGACGGTAACCTGCTGGCATACAGCCTTGATCCCCTTACGGGTGATATCAGCGGCACACCGAGCTGGAGCGCCGCAACCCGGCTGGATAACCGAAACCTGAGCAGCAACCCGCGCACAATACTGACCTATGACGGCTCCGACGGGGTTCCGTTTACCTGGAGCTCGCTGTCGACCGGCCAGCAGAATGATTTCCGCACCGATGCGTCAGGCACACTCGGCACGGAAGCTTCCGGTATGGCGCGACATGACTTTGTCCGCGGTAGCCGTTCCTGCGAGCTGTCGTCCAGTGAAACATGCTTCTACGATGACGGCATCGACACGTTCGCGTCGAAGGAGTTTCGCGTCCGCGGCGGTCGCCTGGGCGACATCGTTCACTCCGGCCCGGTGTTCGTCGGCGAGCCCGAGTCCAACTGGCCCAGCGCCTACCCGTTCCCAAGTACGGCCGGCGATCGCTACAGCGATTACAAGGTAGCGCAGAAGAATCGGCCGGGCGTGGTGTATGTGGGCGCCAACGACGGAATGCTGCATGGCTTCGCACAGTCCAACGGCGACGAGATTCTTGCCTACGTACCGGCAAGGTTGTACTCGGATGCTGCGTCCGACGGCCTGCATTACCTCACCGACCCGGGGTACGTACATCGATACTACGTTGACCTGACTCCGTCGATTTCTGACGCCTATATCAAAGTTTCTCCCACGGGCTCACAGGCCTGGCGTACGATTCTTGTCGGCGGACTCCGTGGCGGTGGCCGTGGTGTTTTCGCACTTGATGTCACCGATCCCACCGCTTTCAGCGAAGCGACGACAAACGCTGCCGCTACCGTCATGTGGGAGTTCACTGATGTCGATGATGCCGATCTCGGATACTCGTTCAGCCAGGTGTCGATCGTTCCTGTTGATGCCGGCAGTGGTGCCATCAAATGGGTCGCGATATTCGGCAATGGTTACAACGACCAGGGCAGCGGAGAAGCAACCCTGTTCGCGCTCGATATTGAAGCGGGCCTCGACGGCACATGGTCTGCCGGCGACTACGTAAAGATCTCCACGGAATCCGGTGATACGTCCGACCGGAACGGCCTCGCAACGCCTGCGGTTATTGACTCGGATGGCGATGGTCTTGCTGATCGTGTGTATGCCGGCGATCTTGAGGGTGATATGTGGGTGTTCGACATCTCGGATACGAGCATGTCGAACTGGGAGGTGGCGTTCAAACAAGGGTCTACGCCGAAACCGATCTACGAGGGCTCCAGCACCCAGCAGATTACGACCAACCCGGTAATCGTCCGCAACAGCGAAGAGACCACGAGCAACAGTAACTTCCCGAACACGCTGGTGATCTTCGGCACGGGTCAGTACCTGACCAACGGTGACCTGACGACAACAGATACACAGGCCCTGTACGGCATCTGGGACGACGGGAAACGTGAAAACACAATAGACCTGGTCGATCAGACTATTGGCACGGCGACCAACGGTGACGGTGTCTCTGTCCGCACGCTGACTGACAACTCGATCAGCTATGGCACGGACGACGGCTGGAAAATCGAATTTCCGACCAGCGGTGAACGCATGATTACGCAGCCGGTGATCCGCGGTGACCTTGTGTTCTTCAACTCGATGATCCCGGACACCAACCCGTGTAACTACGGCGGTATCGGCTGGCAGATGGTCGCCAAGTGGAGCAACGGCGGTCGTCCGGACGAGGTGTCATTCGATACCAATAACGACGGTGACCTTGACACTAACGACAGCGTGCTTGGCGATGCGGCTATCGGTATCGAGATTGTCGGTCTGCCGACTTTCCCTGTGAATCTGGCCAACAAGCGTTACACGGCAACGACGGAAACCACGGGTGGCGACACCATTGAAGTGACCGAAATTATTGAGATCGAGACCGGCCGAACCGGCCGCCTGTCCTGGGAAGAGCTGACGCCCTGAGGAACGAAGCGCTATGAAGAAACTGACCTTTGTACTCCTGCTGCTGGCCGGTAGCGCCTTTGCGCAGAGCCTGCCGAGCTACTATCCGAGCGAGGGCTTTCGCCGCACCGCGGTCATTGATCTCGTGAACCTGGAGGAGCGGACCATTGTCATCGGTGACTCATCCTTCAAGCTGGCGGACACCGTCCTTGTGCGCAGCATGTCGTCGCAGTCTGACTCGATTGCCCGGTTGCGTCCGGGAACGCGCGTGGGCTTTCGATTGAACTCGCTGAACCAGATCAGCGAAGTCTTCCTGCTGCCGTCGAACTACCGCGATAACCGCGGTCGCTAGGAGAGCCGGGATGAAATCAAGACAGCACGGGTTTTCTCTCATTGAGCTGATGATTACTGTCGTGATCCTCGGCATCCTCGGATCCTTCGCGTTCTCCGGCTACCAGAACCAGGTCCAGCGGACCAAGCGGGCTGATTGTGGCGGAGCGCTGGTTTCGATGTCGCAGGCGATGGAGCGGTTTTACTCGGTCAACAACACCTACGAAGGCGCGGCAGCCGGTGGCAACGACACAGGTGCACCCGCGATATTCCCGACGTCCTGTCCCCTCGATAGCGGCACACCGTCGTACAACCTGACGATTGCGGACGCAACGCCGTCGACATATCTACTGCAGGCGACACCGACAGGTGGCCAGACGGACGACAAATGCGGCAACCTGACGCTGACGCATACCGGCGTCAAGAACGTCACCAGCGCCGATTCGGGCATCACCCGCGACGACTGCTGGTAGCCCGACGCCGCGCGGCCTTTGATTCAAGGCAAGGTCCAACCGTTCGACGTTAGTTGATACGCTAGCTGCCCGATGTCAACGGAGAGCAGCATGGCTCACTACGTCAATCCCGAGCGCGACCAGTTCGAGGCATTCAAAGCGCTGCCTCGTGACGAGCCGGTCATGATGATTAACTTCGTCAAGTTCCGCGAACGCGCAGAATACGAGGATGGTCGAGAATGCTCCGGTGCCGAAGCCTATGCGGCCTACGGCCGTGACAGTGCGCCCGTGTTCCAGCGCGTTGGCGGCGAGATCATCTGGCGCGGTAAACCCGAGGTGATGCTGATCGGGCCGTCTGAGAAGCACTGGGACGCCGCGTTTATCGCTCGCTACCCGACGGCGGGTGCTTTCCTTGAGATGGTTACCGATCCCGACTACCGCGAGGCCGTCAAACACCGGACGGCCGGTGTACTCGACAGCCGGCTGATCCGTACCGGGGATGCCGAAAAAGGCGACGGCTTCGCCTGAGCCTCAGGCCTTGTGGTCGTAAAACTCGAGCTGCATCTCTTCCGACAGGCACTCGATGATCGGTGGCACCAGCCGGTCGTGAAAGTCGATGGACATGTGGTGGTTGAACGCATCCTCGTCCTTGAAGCGCGCATACACGACGTAGGTGTTCGGCTTCTCGCGATGCTTGATTACGTCGTAAACGTGCATGTCCGGTTCCTGCTCGTGCGCGAGCTGCGACAACTCGGCCTGCAATGACTCGAACTCCTCGGCCTTTTCGGGTTTGACGACGAGGGTTGCGATAAAAGTAGTCATGGGCGTCTCCTGGCTAAGTCGTAGTCGACTCGCGGCTATTCGAGTCCGAGTTCTGCGACGATCTGGTCGCGCAGGCGGAATTTCTGGATCTTGGTGGATGACATCGGCCACTCGGTCACGACGCGAACGTGGCGAGGCACCTTGAAGTTGGCGATCTCGCCTTTGCAGAAGGCAATCAGCTCGTCTTCCGTCGCGCTCTGACCTTCGCTGAACTCGACGAAGGCGGCCGGGATCTCCTGCATGCGCGCGTCCGGAATTCCGACAACCTGCGCGAGCTTCACGGCGTCGTGTTTCTGCAACTGCGATTCAATCTCGATGGCGGCGACGTTTTCGCCACCGACCTTCAACATGTCCTTGATGCGGCCGTGGAACATCACCTGGCCGTCGTCGTCTATCGAACACATGTCGCCCGAATGAAACCAGCCGTCAGCGTCCAGCGCTTCGGCGGTCTTGTCAGGTGCCTTGTAATACTCCGTAAACAGGCTGTATCCGCGAATCAGGGCTTCGCCGCGCTCGCCTGTAGGCAGGTCGTTACCGTCTTCATCCACCACCCGGATCTCGAGACCGGCAAGCGGTTCACCGAGACGCGTAAAGCGTTGCTCGCGGGTGTCGTCGAGCCGTCCCGTGGTCACGGTGCCCGCCGTCTCCGTCATTCCAAACGTGCCGACATAGACGGTATCCGGCATGGCGGCTTCCA
>CAZSIQ010000062.1:0-330 GCA_964606915.1 uncultured Woeseiaceae bacterium
ACCTCGACACCGGCCACGTCCTGGCCGGCACCCCGAAAATCTACGCCGCCCTCGCCCAGAGCTGTGCCTCAGAAATCAAGGGCATCATGGCCGCGGACGATTTCACGTAAGCGCGTAGCTCAATCGTGGCTTCCACCCGGCTCAAGGGAGTTTCCAGGTGGATGCATGGCGCGCAAAAAAGCCGATTTGAAAGCGCAGCGTATATGAACATACGTGAGCATTTCGAATCGGCTTTTTTGTGTGCCAGGCGCCGCCTGGGGCGGCACCTGCGCTAAGACATGTCGTCGACCAGGTCTGGATCCTCCTGCCCTTCGTTTGACGACTAGGGCA
>CAZSIQ010000062.1:430-16851 GCA_964606915.1 uncultured Woeseiaceae bacterium
TGTCGTCGACTAGGTCAGGATCCTCCTGCCCTTCGTTTGACGACTAGGGCATGTCGTCGACTAGGTCAGGATCCTCCTGCCCTTCGTTTGACGACTAGGGCATGTCATCAACTAGATCAGGGTCCTCCTGCGCTCCGTTTAACGACTAAGGCATGTCATCGACCAAGTCAGGGTCTTCAACCGGCTCCATCAGGTCTTGCGGATTGACGTCCAGCAACAAGGCCGTCGCACTCGCCGTGTAGATCGACGAATACGTACCGATGATGATGCCAACGATCAGCGCGATCGAAAACGGGCCGATCGATTCACCACCCAGCAGCAACAGCGCGAACAGCACGAGCAGCGTCGTGATACCGGTGATCAGGGTACGCGCCAGCATTTCGTTGATCGACGTGTTCATGGACTCGTCCGCTTCAACGCCGCGCATCTTGAAGAAGTTCTCGCGGATTCGGTCGAAGGCGACGACGGTGTCGTTCAGCGAGTAGCCGATGACAGCGAGCACGGCCGCGACGACCGTCAGGTCGAACGGCAGCTGGAAGATCGAGAAAAAGCCAACGGTAATGATGACGTCGTGCACGAGAGCAGCCACGGCGCCGGCAGCGAATTTCCACTGGAAGCGGAACATGACGTAGGCAAAGATCATCATCAGCGCGAAGATCATCGCCAGGCCACCCTGGTTAGCGAGTTCTTCGCCGACCTGCGGACTAACGGTTTCTACACGGCGAAGGTCGAACGCCATGCCACTGGCTTCGAGGATGCCCTGCAGCTGGGCACGCACTTCGCGTTGTTCTGCGCCCGGTTGTGGCGGCAGACGAACCAACACATCGGTTTCAGCACCGAACAACTGTACCTGGGCATCCTCGAACCCGGCATCGCCCAGCTTGTTGCGAATGGCATCAAGGTTGGCAGGTTCTTCATAACCGACCTCGAGCAGGAAGCCGCCGGTAAAGTCGATGCCGAAATCCAGGCCGCGCGTTGCCAGCGAGGCGATGGACGCGACGATCATGATGACCGACAGTGTCAGCGCGATGGTTCGCCGCTGCTTGCCCAGGAAGTTGATGTTGGTTTTTTGCTTGATCAGGCGCACGGGTTTGCCTCCTAGACTGGCAAGGTTTCGAGCCGACGACGCCCGAATGCCAGGTTGACGAGAACACGTGTGCCGATAATTGCAGTAAACATCGACGTCACGATGCCGATCGTCAGCGTGATCGCGAAGCCCTTGATCGGGCCTGTACCAAAGGCAAACAGCACGATCGCCGCAATCAGCGTCGTAATGTTCGCATCAGCAATGGATGACAGTGCTTTCTCGTAGCCGGAGTGAATCGCGCCCTGGGTCGAATTCCCGGCCGCGAGCTCCTCGCGTATTCGCTCGAATATGAGCACGTTGGCGTCCACCGCCATACCGACCGTCAGGACGATTCCCGCGATGCCCGGCAGCGTCAGCGAGGCGCCGAGCATCGACAGCACCGCGACAATGAACACCAGGTTGGACAGCAGCGCTGCGTTCGCAATCATGCCGAACCAGCGGTAGTAGACCGCCATGAAGATGATGACCGCGAGAAAACCGATCTGGATCGCGTTAAAGCCGCGCTCGATATTGTCGGCACCGAGGCTCGGGCCGATGGTTCGATCGTCGATCTTGTACACCGGGGCTGCCAGCGCACCCGCGCGCAGCAGCAGCGCCAGGTCACGAGCTTCTACCGGGTTGAGGCCGGAAATCTGGAAGCGGTTTTTGAATACACCGCGAATCGTCGCCGTGTTGATAATTTCTTCGGTCTTGATGACGCGCTGGACTTCCTGTCCGTCGACAATGCGGGTCTCACGACGCGTCTCGATGAATACCGTCGACATCGGCCGGTTGACGTTCGCCTGGGTCGTCTCGAACATCTTGTCGCCGCCAGCGGCGTCCAGCGTGATGAAGACGGCGGGCTGGCCTTCCGAGAAGCCGGCTTCAGCGTCGATGATCTGGTCACCGGACGCGATGACTTCCCGCTTCAGAATCTGCGACGGCTCCACACCGCGTCCCGGGTACTGGCGTGAGCCTCGCTCATTGCCACCCTGGTCGACCAGGCGGAACTCGAGCGTGGCCGTCGCCGTCAGGATCTTGTCGAGTTCGTTTGGATCCTGCACACCGGGTAGCTGGACAACGATGCGATCTGCACCGTTGCGCTGCACCACGGGCTCGGCGACGCCGAGTTCGTTGACACGGTTGCGAAGCGTGGTGATGTTCTGCTCGATCGCAAGATCCTGGCGGGCCTTGATCTGCTCGGCCGACATCCGCACCAGCAGGGAGCGGCCGTCAGCGCCATCGTCGATGACCAGCTCCTGGTCCGCTTCGGCGACAATTTCGCGGGCCTGTTCGAGGTTGTCGGCTGACTGCAGGCGAACGCGAACGACGTTGTTGTCGACATCCGCACGCGCGCGGATTCGTGCGTCGCGCAGTCGCGCGTCGATATCCTGTTCGTACAGGCTCAGCCGGGTCGCAACAGCCGACTCCATGTCGACCTCAAGCAGGACGTAAACGCCGCCGCGGAGATCGAGGCCGAGGCTCATCGGGTTCAGACCCAGCGAGCGCACCCACGCCGGCACCTTCGGTGCCAGTGTCAACGCGACACTGGACTGGCGCTGGTAGTTTTCACGCAGCGTTGTCCCGGCTGACTGCTGCTCTTCGACGCCGTCGAATCGCAGGACAGCCTGATCGTCTTTCAGGAACGCCGCCTCTGGCACGATGTCGAGTGTCTCGACAACGCGGACGTATTCAGCAAGCTGGTTCTCGGTCACCGGCGCACCGCTCTTGTTGGCGAGCTGGACGGCCGGCGCCGAACCGTAAACGTTGGGCAATGCCAGCAGGATTCCCGTCAGAAGGACGACGAGGACAAACAGGTTGAGCCAGACCGGGAACTTGTTCATGCGCGGATCCGTCAGGCTTCGTCGTAGGTGCCTTTCGGGACAACCTGCGACACGCTCGCTCTCTGGATCTTGATCTCGGTGTTGTCCGACACCTGGATGACTGCATAGTGCTCGCTGACGCCGGTGATCTTGCCGAGGATTCCGCCGGCCGTCATGACCTCGTCACCCACCTGCAGAGCGGAAACGAGCTCGGTATGCGCCTTCTGCTTTTTCTGCTGAGGGCGAATCAGCAGGAAGTAGAAAGCGGCGAAAATAACGATCATCGGCAGGAAGAAGCCGAAAGGGCTCGGCTCTTGCGCGCCCTGCGCGTAAGCATTCGTAATAAAAAAGTCCATGAGTTTTTCGTCTTGTGTGAGCGGGCGACCTAGCAGTCCCCCTGGGATCAGCTCGCTATTATTGCATACCGGGTCGATTTGAGGACGCCTTTGGCAATCCCAAGTCCCGGCTGCGGATTATTTCTCGTAGGCCGTGCGCAGCCTCGCATGCAGCGCCGTCAGGGTACCGGCCTCGATCGCCTTGCGAATCTCGCGCATCAGGTCCTGGTAGAAATACAGGTTATGCAGGGTGGCCAGCCGCGGACCGAGGATTTCGCCGCACTTAACCAGGTGGCGCAGGTAGGACAGGCTGTAGTTCCGACAGGTGTAGCAGCCGCAGTCCGGGTCTGGCGGGCTGGTGTCATCCGCGTACTGCGAATGGCGAAACTTGACGACGCCTTTCCACGTATACAGCTGGCCGTTTCTGGCGTGACGCGTCGGTATCACGCAGTCGAACATGTCGACGCCGCGCATCACCGCCTCGACGATATCGACCGGCAGACCGACACCCATCAGGTAGCGCGGGTGGTCCTCCGGCAGGACCGGCGCCAGGTGATCGAGCACGGCGTTCCGCTCCTCTTCCGGTTCGCCAACGGCGAGACCGCCGATGGCGTAGCCGTCAAATCCGATATCCACCAGGCCGGCCAGCGATTCATCACGCAAGTCGTCGTAGATTCCGCCCTGGATAATGCCGAACAAGGCCTCGCCGCGATCCGGCTCGTCGTTCTTCAGTTCGTCGAAACGCTGGCGGCTGCGCGCGGCCCAGCGCAGCGACAGCTGCATCGAGTCACGCGCTTCCTTCTCGCTGGCCGGGTACGGAGTGCACTCGTCGAAGATCATCGTGATGTCTGCGTTCAGCTCGTGCTGCACCTCCATCGAACGTTCCGGGGTAAGCTGTATCCGGTCACCGTTGACCGGCGATTGAAACTCCACGCCGGCCTCGGAGAGCTTGCGCATCTCGGCCAGCGAGAACACCTGGAATCCCCCGGAGTCCGTCAGGATCGGGCCGTCCCAGTTCATGAACTCGTGCAGACCGTGGTGTTTTCGGATGATCTCCGTGCCGGGCCGCAGCATCAGGTGGAAGGTATTGCCGAGCAGGATTTCGGCACCGTTTTCCGCCACCTCCTCCGGCGTGACGCTTTTTACCGTTCCATACGTGCCTACCGGCATAAACGCGGGCGTCTGGATCGTTCCTCGCTGCAGGCTCAGTTCTCCCCGACGCGCAAAACCGTCTTTCGCGGATGTCCTGAACTTCACCGGGCCGGCTCCAGCAGCATGGAATCGCCGTAGCTGAAGAAACGGTAACGTTGCTCCACCGCATGACGATACGCATCGAGTACGCGCTCACGTCCTGCGAACGCGGCCACCAGCATCATCAACGACGACTGAGGCAGGTGAAAGTTGGTGATCATCGCGTCGACGCAGTGGAACCGGTACCCGGGAACAATGAACAGCTCCGTCTCGCCCTGGAATGGCGCAATGTCGCCGCTGGCGGCCGACGCGGCTTCGAGTGAGCGAACGGCCGTGGTACCAACCGCGACAATGCGTCCGCCATCGTGGCGAGTGCTCCGAATCTCGTCGGCCGCCTGCCGGGTCACCGTCACCCGCTCACTGTGCAGGCGGTTCTTCGCGATGTCTTCCTCTCGCAGCGACTGGAACGTGCCGGCACCGACGTGCAAGGTGATGAAACTCCGATGCACGCCCATCGCATCCAGTTGGTCAAATAGCGCGTCGTCGAAATGCAGTCCGGCCGTTGGCGCCGCAACAGCGCCGGGCTCGCGAGCATAGACCGTCTGGTAGCGCTCGATGTCTGACGCATCGGCCTCGCGCTCCAGGTACGGCGGCAGCGGCACCTCGCCCTGCTGGTCCAGCAGTTCAAGGATGTCCACGCCGAAGTCCAGTTCAAACAGGGCCCCGTCACGACCGATGACGGTCGCTGCCGCGTCGTTTGCGAAGTGCAAACGCGTGCCGGGCTTCGGTGATTTGCTGGCCTTGATGTGAGCCAGCGCCGTGGACACGCCGGTTACGCGTTCGACCAGTAATTCGATGCGCCCGCCGGTGTCCTTGGTGCCGTGCAACCTCGCACGGATGACGCGCGTGTCATTGAGTACCAGCCGGTCGCCCGGCGCCAGTAGCGACGGCAGTGCATGGAAATGCAGGTCTTCGAGCGCGGCACCCACGTGCAGTAACCGCGAGTCCCGGCGCTCAGGCGCCGGGTAACGAGCGATCAGCTCGTCGGGCAGGTGATAGTCAAAGTCGGCCAGTTGCATGGGCGCGCATGGTACCCCATGCGCACCCGGTGCGTGCTCAGGTATCCGACTCGATGATGACCAGCGGACGTTCCTGGCCTTCAGGAACAATGACCGCAGGTGGCGCGGATTCCGGCACGACGAACAACGGTGCACTGGCCGGTGCCCCGGGCGGCGCCGGCGGCGTGACGAAACCCCGGCGATCATCCGGCATCTCGATCTTCAGCGTGCGCTTGCGTTTGTCACGCATGATGTTCAGGTCCAGGGACTCGCCGGGTTCATAGGAACTCAGGATTCGCATCGCGTGACCGACCGATTCCGGCTCCCGGCCATCGATCGACTTGATCACGTCACCGTCCTGCAACTGCAGTTCGCTGGATTCCGGCGCACTGACGACCAGCAGGCCGCTGTCTGTCCCAAAGTACCGTCCGAGACCCTCGTTGAGCTCGATGATCTCCAGGTCAGACCAGGCACGACCTGCGAAGGGGAATGAGAAGTTGAAGCCGAAACTCTGGCCGGCCCTCGGCGCCACCTGGACATCGACATCCGGGTCGCCCGTGAAAAACTCATACGTCGTCGCACCCTCGGGCATGCGCCAGGCAAAGACATTGGATTCCGTCTTCCGCGGCTCCAGCTCGACACTGCCTTTCTCGTCGTCCCTCAGGTATTCGACTTTCAGCTTGTCGCCGGGTTTGACGCCGCGCATGAAGTCCACGAGTTTTTCATTGGCAACCCGCGAGTTACTGCCCGCCATGGACTCGTCGTTGATTGACGTAATCACGTCACCGGCTTCGAGCCCCACATCGGCAGCTGCTCCGCCCGGCGTGACGCCTGCCACGGTGACACCCTCAACGGCGCCGGACTTGTCATCACCGCTGATCGTTATGCCGAGTCGCGGCGAATCATCGCTGGATAATAGACGCAACTGGCTTGCGCTGAGCTGCGGCAGGTTTCTCTGGCTTAATTCGGCAATCTGACGGGCCGCTTCGGCGAGCTTGCGCTCCGCCTCCTCCATGCGAATACGAACCTCCTGTCGCTGCATTTCGTTTGTCGCACGCGACTCGGCGAGACGTTCGATGACGACCCGCTCTTCGAGCATGCGTCGCTCCGCTTCGCGGGCTTGTTCCGCAGCCGCTTCCAGGCTCTCGTCCTGCGCCAGCGCTGGAGCAGCCAGCGCAAGGGCTGCAACAAGCAGTGTGGTTTCCAACAGTTTCTTCATTGCCTTACTCCGTCAAAACGCGGTGCGTTGCGCCTGCGCATAGCGCAACCCGACCAGTGATTTCATCAGCCTGACGCGCTCGCGCCAGAAGGTTTCCTGTTCCGTCGGCGAGAGCGTGCTCGCCGGATCGTTGAGCTGGTAGTCAATGGACGCGATGCGGTCCTGCAGCTCGGCGATGGCTGCCGCCGTACCCGCTTTCTGCACGCGGGGGCCAGCGGGGATCGCCCGAAGATCTGCCTCCAGTCGTCGTGACTCAACCATCAGCGCCTGCAAGCCGGTCAGTGCAGTGTCGTTGCTGGGCAGGCTCTGCGGGACGGTCATTGAATTGCCGGCCACGGTGTTCTCATCGGGTTGCTGCGAAGGAACCAGCAGCACCGCCATCACGATTGCCGCTGCGATTCCGCCGCCCAGGTACCACTGCCGCTGCGACTTACGCGGTTGCAGCAGCCCCTCGGCCTCCGCCTGTTCGCGGATCCGGTCCCAGACGATTCTCGGCGGCATCGTCTCGGGGAGGCTGTTCAGGCCTCCCTGCAACGCGACGTGCTCGTCGGCCGTTAATCCGTAAATCATGTCTTCATCCTTCTCATCGCCGCTCACGTCAGTAACTCCTCACTACGGCCCCGGCAGCATTCGACTCGTCCGCTGTCGACAACATCGGTCGCAGGCGCTGGTAAGCCCGCGACAACTGCGATTTGGAAAAACTCTCTGTCTTGCCCATGAACTCGGCAATTTCCTTGTGCGTGAATCCCTCGACATCGTGCAGCCAGACCACCGTGCGACTGACGTCCGGCAGATTGGCCAGGGCGGCATCCAGGTCCATTGCGTCATCCGGGTATCGATGCTGGCCCGGCTCGAGACCGGAATTGATCTCCTCCCAGTCCTCGCCAAGCGCCTGAGAACGGCTGGTCCACGCGGAGCGCAGGAACATCAATGCTTTCGACACAGCAATTCGTCGAATCCAGGTGCCAATCGATGCTTCGCCGCGGAACCCGCCGATCGAACGCATGACCTCGATGAACGTCTCCTGCACGAGGTCCTCGGCGTGCGCCGGTACCCGGGTGAAACGCAGGCAAAGCGAGTACACCGGCGTTGCGAATGCACGATAGAGGATCTCGTGGGCGCGTCCGTCGCCGTCAGCGGCCCGGCGGACAATAGCCGGGTCGATCGAGATGTCTGCAAACTTGCTCATAGTTGTCATTCTAGATGCGCGCCCCGCCAAAAGCGTCGCAACTCGTGCAAATCGACGGGCCGGCCGCACGCTAGCGCCTGTCTGTAGTCACGCATATACTGTGCCGCGCGCAGGCACCACCTGAACGATGCCGGGGTGGCGGAACTGGTAGACGCGCCGGATTCAAAATCCGGTTTCCGAAAGGAAGTGAGGGTTCGATTCCCTCCTCCGGCACCACCTCAAGGAAGAATTCCCCGATGACGCTCCCGATGAAATTCTGCTCGATCTGCGGTGGAACGATCAGCTATCGCATACCCGAGGGCGACAATCGCGAACGGGCCGTCTGCAATGACTGCGGTGCGATTCACTACAAAAACCCGCTGGTCGTCGTCGGCTGTATTGTCGAACACGAAGGCAAGATCCTCCTGTGCAAGCGCTCGATCGAACCCCGCTACGGTTACTGGACGATACCCGCCGGATTCATGGAACTCGGCGAATCGACGGCCGACGGTGCGGCTCGCGAGACGCTCGAGGAAGCCTGTGCCGAGGTGGAAATGGACCGCCTGTTCGCGTCTGTCGATGTGATCCGCGCGGGCCAGGTGCACGTCTACTACCTGGCGAAACTCAAGGGTGGTTTTGCGGCCGGCAGTGAGACGCTCGAAGCGCGCCTGTTCGCCGAGGATGAAATCCCCTGGGACGACATCGCATTCGCCAGTGGCAAGTACGCGCTCGAGAAGTATTTTGAAGACGGCGGAACGAATAATGGCGTGCATGAGCACGCCATCTATCCGTAAATCGTGACGCCGGGCCGCCTGCCCGGACCGGGTCAGTTACTCGCCGTCTTCGGCGTCGTCGCCTTCTGCGCCAGTCGCTGTGCCAGCGCCTGCGGCGGCATGTAACCACCGATCAACTCACCGTCTTCCAGCACGATCGCAGGCGTTCCAGACAGCCCGACTTCGCGACCGAGGGCATAGTGATCGGCAACGATGGAGGCATCGCAGGACACGGACTCAAACTTCCGGTCCAGCTTTGCGTTGGTCAGCGCGGCACCGCGGTCAGCGGAACACCACACTTGCTCCGAGGTATTCCAGGCCTTCGACGAGGGACCGTTGCGCGGGTACAGGAAGTAACGAACCTCGATGCCGTTGGCCATGTATTCCTCGATCTGGGCATGCAGGCGACGGCAGTATCCGCAATCCACGTCGGTGAAGATCCAAACGGCGTGGCTCGGATTCTCCGGTGAAAAGCGGATCACATCCTTTTCCTCGACAGTGGCCATCAGCAACCTGCGCGAGTCGTTTCGCGCGACTTCCGTCAGGTTGACGTTGGCGTCGAGATCGATGAGGTCGCCCTGCATCAGGTAGCGGCCATCGCCGGAGACGTAGGCGATGACGGACCCCTTCTGGATCATGTACCAGTCATCGACCGGGCTGACCTTGACGTTTTCCGGCTCGATAACGTCGAACATGCCGGAGATCTTTTCCTTGACGGCGTCGAGCTCTTCGCCGGTTTGCTGGGCCTGGACAATAGCCGGCACCAGTAGCGAGACGAGGAGTAGTGTGATTCTGTGCATCGATGGTTGCTCTGCGTGTGTCTGTGGTTTCGGCAACGAGTACCGAGGTGCGAAGTCTAGCACCCGCAGGCGCTGAGACACGGCGCACCGCCGGCAGTTCCGGCGGCGCCATCGATTAAGACCCGGTCAGGGGTCTGCTTATTACCGGATAGCGCTAGCCGCGGGGATGATGCTCGCTGTGCAGCTCTTTCAGCCGCTCGCGGGCAACGTGCGTATAGATCTGGGTCGTCGACAGGTCGCTGTGGCCGAGAAGCAGTTGCACGACACGCAGGTCGGCACCGCGGTTCAGCAGGTGCGTTGCGAAGGCATGGCGCAGGCTGTGCGGCGACATCTTCTTGCGTACACCGGCTTTGTCGGCGTAGCGCTTGATGATGTGCCAGAACGCCTGGCGCGTCATGCGGTCACCGCGGCGCGTCGGGAACAGGTAGTCGGTCTGCCGCTCGAGCAGGATTTCCATGCGCGGCCCTTCGATGAACTCCTTGAGCCAGCGCTGCGATTCCTCGCCGAGCGGGATCAGGCGTTCGCGATCACCCTTGCCGACGATCCGCAGCACGCCCTGGTTGAAGTTCACCTGCGACTGCTTGAGATTAATCAGCTCGGATACCCTCAGGCCGGTGGCATACAGCAATTCAAGCATCGCGCGGTCACGGTGGCCCAGCGGCTCGTCGACATTCGGTGCCGACAGCAGGGCATCCACCTCGTCTTCGGTCAGCGTCTTCGGCAGCGAGCGCCCGATGCGTGGCATTTCGATTTCCGCGGTCGGGTCCGTGTCGCGCAGGCCCTCGCGCATGATGTAGCGGAAGAATCGGCGGAAGCTCGACAGCTGGCGGGCCGTGGAGCGCGGTTTCGCACCGCTCTCGACCCGGCTGGCGATAAACGCGAGCAGATCTGCCTTATCCGCCTTGTCGATCGGCTTGTTCTTTTCAGACAGGCCGCGCGACAGCGTCATCAGGTCGGCGCGGTATGCACCCAGCGTGTTCTGCGAAAGACCACGTTCCATCCAGATCGCATCGAGAAAACGGTCCACCAGTTCGGTTGACTGGGAGACGACGTGTGACTGCTCGTTGTTCGGATCAGTGCTTGCCATAGTTAGATCAGGTCCTGTCTTTCGCCGCGTCGCTTTCACGAACACTGTCCCTGTGCTGCGTGACTGTTTAGGATGTCGGGCGCCCGGCACGGCTTACGGCCGGACACAATCCCCAAGCGACGGATTTTTCAAGAATTTGAGTATGCTGAGACAGCGTCGAAACAGGCGTGACAGGCTTCACAGAATAAGACATAAGGTGACGGGTTTCACGGGCCTGGACGCCTTGTCTGGCGCGGGAATCGCGCCGTGAAGCGGATGGCGGAGCGCCTCATCCAGTTGCCATTCTGCCTGTACGGCTGGTTGGCTACCGTGATCTCTGTCGTATTTGCGCTGTTGTCGGCGATTTTTGTACCGCCGCTGTCCTGGCGCCAGTACCTGGCAACCTTCGCCTCCCGCCTGCCCTTCATACTGACGGCGACACGTCCGAGGATCGAAGGACTGGAAAACCTGCCGGAGGGTCACAGCGTCGTCGTCGCCAATCATGCGAGTTATGTCGACGGTCCGCTCCTGAAGGGGTATCTGCCACCAAGATTCTCCTTCGTCATCAAAGGTGAGATGCGCGATATACCCGTCGTGCACTTCCTGCTGCGCCGGGCCGGTGCCCGCTTCGTCGAGCGCAACGAAACCGGGGCAAGCGCTCGTGACGCACGCCAGATTGTTCGCGCAGCCCAGGACGGTGCCAGCCTGGCGTTTTTCCCGGAGGGTACATTTCGGGTGGAGCCCGGCGTCGGCCGTTTCCGTGCAGGTGCCTTCATGGCGGCTATCAAGGGCGGGATGCCGGTCGTCCCGGTCGCGATCACCGGCACACGGCACATGCTGACCTGCTATGACTGGATGCTGCGCTGGTCCCGGCCGTCCATCCGCGTGCTGCCGCCGATTCCGATGGATGACCCGGCCTACGCAAACCATCGCGACCTGGCCGAAGCCGCGAGACAACGGATACTGGCGGTGCTCGACGAGCCGGACCTGCTCGAGAAAGCGCCGGCGCGATCCGCCGATTAGCCTGCAATGGCGGGGCTTGCAGCCGCGTTTGACTACCCTGAAACAGATATTGCCCGGGGTGGGATATTCATCGAAAGTACCGGCCGATTCCCCCGGACCCGCAGGAGCCCCCAATGAGCTCAGACTCAATCGTCATCGTTGCCGCACGCCGAACGCCCATCGGCGGTTTCCAGGGTGTTTTGTCACCCGTAACGGCTTCCGATCTTGGCGCCGTGGCGATCAAGGCGGCGGTGGAAGACTCCGGTGTCGACCCGGAGACGATCAGCGACCTGCTGATGGGCTGTGTCCTCCCGGCCGGCGTGGGCCAGGCACCGGCCCGACTGGCGGGTATGGCCGCCGGCCTGCCGCTGAGTGTCGGCGCCAGCACGCTGAACAAGGCCTGCGGTTCCGGCATGAAAACCACCATGCTCGCCCACGACCTGATCAAGGCGGGCTCCGCGTCCGTTGCTGTGAGCGGCGGTCTCGAATCCATGACCAATGCGCCCTACCTCCTGCCGAAGGCGCGCGATGGCTACCGTATGGGCCACCAGGAAGTACTGGACCATATGTTCTACGACGGCCTGCAAAACCCGCATGACGGCAACATGATGGGGCACTTCGCCGAGAACACCGCCGAGAAATACGGCTTTAGCCGTGAGGCGCAGGACGAATTCGCGATCGCGTCCGTGACGCGCGCACAAGCCGCCGCCGAATCCGGCGCCTTCGATGCCGAAATCGCGCCGGTCACGGTCAAGACGCGCAAGGGCGAGACCGTCGTCACCCAGGACGAGGGCCCACAGACCGCGCGTCCGGAGAAGATCCCGACCCTTCGGGCGGCCTTCCGCAAGGACGGCACCGTGACGGCGGCCAGTTCGTCATCGATTTCCGACGGCGGCGCCGCACTGGTGCTCATGTCCGCATCGGAAGCCGACGCACAGGGCATCACACCGATGGCCCGGATCGTTGGCCATTCGGGCTTTGCCCAGGCACCGGAGTGGTTTACCACCTCACCGGTCTTCGCGATCAAGGCACTGCAGGAAAAGCTCGGCTGGACGGCAGACGACGTTGACCTGTACGAAATCAATGAAGCCTTCGCCGTTGTGACCATGGCTGCCATGCACGATTGCGGAATCGACCACGCGAAGGTCAACGTCAACGGCGGCGCCTGCGCGCTAGGCCACCCGATTGGCGCCTCCGGCGCACGCATCATCGTCACCCTGCTGCACGCCCTGCGTGCCCGGAACCTGAAACGGGGCCTGGCATCACTCTGCATCGGCGGTGGCGAAGCCACTGCCCTCGCCGTCGAACTCATCTGACTGTACTGAAGGAAGACCATTATGGATCTTGCGAACGCGAAGGCCGTCGTTAGCGGCGGCGCCTCGGGACTGGGACTGGAAACGGCTCGTCGTGTCATCGACGCCGGCGGACACGCCGTACTGCTGGACGTCAACGAAGCGCAGGGCCAGGCGGCCGCCAGCGAATTGGGCGAGCGCGCAAGCTTCGTCGCGACCGATGTCACCAGCGAAGACGCGGTTCGCTCGGCGATGCAGGCGGCGAAGGCGTTTATGGGCGGCATCACGCTGGCCGTAAACTGTGCCGGCGTTGCGACCGCTGGCCGCACCCTCGGCCGCGAGGGCCCCTGGCCGGCGGACAACTTCGCCCGCGTTATCAGCATCAACCTGGTTGGCAGCTACATCGTGACCAAGGAAGCCGCCGTCATCATGACCGAGAACGAGCCGAACGAATTCGGTGAGCGCGGCGTCGTTATCAGCACAGCGTCGATTGCCGCATTCGAGGGCCAGATCGGCCAGGCGGCGTATTCCGCGTCGAAGGGCGGTGTCGTCGGTATGATGTTGCCGCTGGCGCGCGAATTTGCGCAGTTCGGTATTCGCGTCAACACCATCGCACCGGGCGTCTTCATGACACCGATGGTCGCGGGTATGACGGAAGAAGTTCAGGCATCGCTGGGTGCCCAGGTGCCGTTCCCTCCGCGACTCGGCCGCCCCGAGGAGTATGCCGATACGGCAGCCTTCATCTACGGTAATCCGATGGTCAACGGCGAGACTATTCGCGTCGACGGCGCGATCAGGATGCAGCCGAAGTAAGGCCGGCCGGACGACCGGGGTTTCGGTCGTCCCGTCCTACATACCGCTGTAGTTGGGTCCGCCGCCGCCTTCGGGCACGGTCCAGACGATGTTCTGCGTCGGGTCCTTGATGTCACAGGTCTTGCAGTGCACGCAGTTCTGCGCGTTGATCTGCAGGCGCTTCACGCCGTCTTCCTCGACGATCTCGTAAACACCGGCCGGGCAGTATCGCTGAGCGGGCTCGTCAAAATTCGGCAGGTTGTAGTTCACCGGCACCGCCTCATCCCGGAGTGTCAGGTGACTCGGCTGGTCCTCCTCGTGGTTGGTGCTCGACAGGAAGACCGACGACAGCCGGTCAAAACTGATGACGCCGTCCGGTTTCGGGTAATCGATCGGCTTTGCCTCGCTCGCCTTCACCAGGGTGGCGTGATCCGGTTCCGGGTTAGTCCAGGTGAACGGCAACTTGCCGAAGAAGATGTTCTGGTCGACGAAGGCGAATGCGGCGCCCCAGAAGCGACCAAATTTCTTGAGTGCCGGGCCGAAGTTACGCGTGGCGTACAACTCCTCGTGCACCCAGGACTCTTCCACGCGCCGGGGGAAATCTGACAGCGTGGACTGGCCCTCGTCGCCTTCTGCCAGCGCAGCGGCAACCGACTCTGCGGCCAGCATGCCGGTCTTGATCGCCGTGTGTGACCCCTTGATCTTCGCGCCGTTGAGGAAGCCGGCATCGCAGCCAACCAACATTCCGCCCGGGAACACCAGGTCCGGCAACGACTGCAGGCCGCCCTTGTTCACGGCACGTGCACCGTAGGAAATACGTTTGCCGCCCTCGAGCGTGCTGCGAATCCGCGGGTGCTGTTTCCAGCGCTGGAACTCCTCGAACGGCGACAAGTGCGGATTGCTGTAACTCAGCGCCACGATCAGGCCCAGGAACACCTGGTTGTTGGCCGCGTGGTACAGGAAGCCACCGCCTTCGGTCTGCGCATCCAGCGGCCAGCCCAGTGTGTGCTCAACCAGTCCTTCATCGTGTTTGTCGGGGTCGATCTCCCAGACCTCTTTGAGACCGATGCCGTAGTGCTGCGGATCGCTGTTCTCGCGAAGATTGAAGGTCGCCATCAACTGTTCACCCAGGTTGCCGCGACAGCCTTCGGCGAAAATTGTGTACTTTCCAAGCAGCTCGTAACCCGGCGTGTAGGCGCCTTTCTTCTCGCCAACCTTGCCGATACCCATGTCGCTCGTCGCGACGCCGCGAACGCGACCTTCGTCGTCGAATAGCACTTCCGAGGCCGCGTAACCGGGGAAGATGTTGGCGCCCGCGTTCTCCGCCTGCTCAGCGAGCCACTGGCACAGCTTGCCGAGACTGATGATGTAGTTGCCGTGGTTGTGCATCGGACGAGGCACGAACAGGTTGGGCACCGTCATCGCGCCGCTGTCGCTGGTCATGTAATGAATGCGGTCACCCTTGACCGGGGTATCCAGCGGAGCACCCATCGACTCCCAGTCCGGAAACAGTTCCTTCAGTGCCGTAGGCTCGAATACGTTGCCCGACAGGATGTGCGCGCCAATCTCCGAGCCCTTTTCGACCACGACAATCGCCAGCGAATCATCCAGCTGCATGAGCCGGCAGGCGGCGGCAAGGCCGGCGGGACCGCCACCGACAATAACGACGTCGAACTCCATGGATTCGCGTTCGCTGGTCATGATCTTTTGTCCTTTATTCGTACCCGGGTTGGCGGCGGAAAAAACCGCGATGTAATCTTCACGCGACGCGGTAAGGCCGCAATACAGGAATGATGGTAACTTGAATCTCAGAGCGGCGTACGCGGAACAACTGCGCGAGCACAATCACGTGCACGACCCTGCGCAGGAAGCCGTCGTCGACAAGCTGGCCGCCGTCCAGGACAGGCTCGAGGCCGCGGACAAGCGGCGCCCCGGCCTGTTGAGTCGCCTGCTCGGTCGCAACGGCATAGCGCCCGTGCAAGGCCTGTATATCTGGGGTGGTGTCGGTCGTGGCAAAACCATGCTGATGGACCTGTTCTTCCGAACGCTCGACATCGATACGAAACGTCGCAACCACTTCCATCGCATCATGGACGAAGTACACGAACGTCTCGCGGAACTGGAACACGTCGAAGATCCGCTGGACAAGGTGGCCGACGACATCGCCGGCGAAACCCGTGTGCTGTGTTTTGACGAGTTCTTCGTCAGTGACATCGGCGATGCCATGATTCTCGGCCGACTGCTCGAAGCCCTGTTTGAACGCGGCGTCACGCTGATTGCAACGTCGAACAGCCCGCCTTCCGAACTCTACAAGGACGGCCTGCAGCGACAACGGTTCCTGCCTGCGATCGCGGCGCTTGAAGAACACACCGAAGTCGTAAATCTCGGCGGTGACACCGACTATCGACTGCGCCTGCTGGAAGCAGCCGGCACCTACCTGCTGAGCAGCGACGCAGAAACGCCACAGCGCCTGGAGAAGCTGTTCACCGAGGCGTCATCGAGCCCCGCCCAGCTGAACCGTGTCCTGCCGATACGCGGTCGCGAGGTCGTGGCACAGCGTTGCGGCAAAAGCGTTGTGTGGTTCGACTTCGAGACCATCTGTGACGGGCCGCGAAGCCAGAGCGACTACATTTCGATTGCGCGTTGGTACCCGACGGTCATTGTCTCTGACATGCCGCAACTGGATTCGGAGCTTGATAACCAGGCGAGACGATTTATCGCGCTGGTTGACGAATTCTACGACCGGCGCGTGAAACTGATCGTCGCCGCAGCCGTCGGCATCGACGACATCTATTCCGGCAAGCGCCTGAGCTTCGAGTTCGAACGCACCCGCAGC
>CAZSIQ010000062.1:16951-18569 GCA_964606915.1 uncultured Woeseiaceae bacterium
CGACGACATCTATTCCGGCAAGCGCCTGAGCTTCGAGTTCGAACGCACCCGCAGCCGCCTCGTCGAGATGCAGACGACCGAGTACCTGCACCTTCCCCACCTCGCGTAAGTGGTTGATGCTGCGTTTCCTTCTCGTTACTGTAACGACATGGCCAGCGAAGAAACTGAAATAACACCGGGCGAACTGATCCTCGAGGATTTCCTGCCCTACCGTCTCGCCGTCATTTCGCACACAGTGAGTAACAACATTGCGCGCGTCTACGACAAGAAGTTCGGATTGACCATCCAGGAGTGGCGGGTTATCGCTATTCTCGGTCGCTTTCCGGGATTGTCCGCTGTTGAGGTTGCGGAGCGGACGATGCTGGACAAGGTGGCGGTCAGCCGCGCCGTTACCAAGCTCATCAAGAATGGCCGCCTCGATCGGGAGTTCGCTGACGCCGATCGGCGCCGCTCGATCCTGAACCTGTCGGAAGAAGGCCGTCGTATTCACGACGAAGTCGCACCGCTGGCACTGGAATTCGAGCGCGACCTGCTGCACGGCCTCGACGAAGAAGACGTGAAGCGCTTCAACATCGTCATGGAGCGATTGCTGGCCAGAGCACGCCTGATCTGCTAGCGGCCTGCTGGAGCGTCTCAGCCGGCCGCTCGGTATCACATCTCCGTGCGCACCCGGATCAGCTCCGGGTAGAAATCCCAGTCTATCGCCTTCTTCAGGAAGCTGACCCCGGAAGAGCCGCCGCTGCCGGTCTTGTGACCGATAATGCGCTCAACCGTCTTCAGGTGGTGATAGCGCCAGAACTGGAAGTTGTTGTTGATATCCATGAGCGCTTCGCAGATCTCGTAGTAGATCCAGTGCTTGTCCGTATCTTCGTAAATGGTTTTCAGCGCCGCTACCACGTCGGAATCCTCATCCCGCGTCTTGCTGAAGTCCCGATCAACAACCTGCTCGGGAATGGCGTGCCCCGCTCTCGCCAGGTGTTGAAGAAACGCGTCATACAGGCTCGGCGAATGCAGCGCGGTGTTAAGGCGCTCGTGCCAGTCAGGAAGATGCGCATACACTTTCAGCGACGAGCGACTCTTGTTTCCCAACGTAAATTCGAGCAACCGGTACTGCGGTGACTGGAAGCCGGACGCGGTGCCGAACACGTGCCTGAATTCGGCATACTCGGCCGGGGTCAGCGTATCGAGCACGCCCCACATGCCGTACAGCTGGGACTGAACCTGCCGGACTCTCGACAGGTTCTTGATTGCCGGGGCAACGTTGTCGTTGTCGAAAAACTCAATCGCCCTGGCGATTTCATGGATAACGAGTTTCATCCACAGCTCGGCGACCTGGTGCTGGACGATGAACAGCATTTCGTCATGGTGTGGCGGATCACTCAGCGGCTGCTGCGCGGACAGCAATTTGTCGAGCTGCAGGTAGCCGCCGTAGTCGTCGTCGCGCGACAGTCTGGTGTGGATGGACGCTTCGAGTTCACGCTTTTTCATACCAGCATTGTAGGCCCAACTTAAGTCGACAGGCCAACAGGCCCTTAAGTACAATTCGCAAGGGGGTCAGATGTGCTGGCCGGGGATCAAAAGTGCCGCGAAAAGAACTCCGTCGCTCAAGCGACGTCAG
>CAZSIQ010000063.1:0-18019 GCA_964606915.1 uncultured Woeseiaceae bacterium
TCGCCACTGATCTCGACGGTTATCTTGAAAGTGCCGGTCTCCGGATCGACGACCGGACTCACGCGAGTCACCGAGGCTGCGATTGGCGTTTCGCCCAGCGCGTCGATCTGGATTCCGACGGGTTTACCCGGTTGTATGCGGCGGTATTCCCGCTCGGGTACATAAAGGTAGGCCACCAGCGGGTCAAAGCTCGTGACGCGGAACATCGCGTCGCCCTGGGCGACCGTGTTGCCGAGACGCACCAGTCGCTCGGAAATGACTCCGGCTATCGGTGCGCGAATCTGTGTGTAGTCCAGCTCCAGCCTGGCAAGGTTGTACGAGGCTTCGAGGGCTTCCATTTCAAATTTCAGCTGGTCGAAGTCGCCGTCGCTGATCAGGCCCTTCTCTTTGAGGTCGAGGTTTCGCTGGTAGTCGCGCTTCAGCTTTTCGACACGCGCGCGGGATTCGTTCAGTTCAAGCGCAAGCCGGTCGCCATCGAGTCGCGCCAGTTCCTGGCCTTCTTCGACGACGTCGCCTTCCTCGGCAATCAGTGAGCGAATCTCGCCGCCCACCCGGGCGATTACCGTCGCTTCCGCAAGCGCTTCGATCGGCGCCGTTCCGCTGTACATCGCGTAGACATTTCCGCGGTCGGGTAATGCGATTTCCACGGGGACGGACGGCGACTCGTCCTCTTCCTCATCCGTGCCGGTATCGGCGTCGGCCTCTTCAGCACTGGTTTCGGTGGCTTCCTCGGCGGTCGATTCCTGTTCGCTACTGTCCTGGCTGCAGGCAGCCAGCAGCAGGAACCAGGCGACTAACGCCAGGCTCGAAAGCTTCTTCATTGATGTCTCCCTCATGCCGACGTCGCTACTCCCAAATCACCCGCGACGTCGTAAACGATCTTCCGGCTACCCGGCGAAGCGACCCTCTCCGGGGTTCGACTGCGCGAGCACCTTGCTGCCGTCGCGAATCGACGACTGGCCGACAACGACGACCTGGTCCGCGGCTTCAAGGCCGTCGAGAATCTCGACGGTGTCACCTGAGCGGACGCCGACAACGACTTCACGCTGCACGACGGAGTCCTTGTCCAGGACATAGACCGTGGTGACTTCGTCTTCGTTCACAATCGCGTGTGCCGGAATGACCAGCGCGTTTTCGTGTTTTTCGTAAGCGATCATGAATCGTGCGAACATGCCCGGCGCGAGTTCGCCGAACAGGTTGTCAATACTTGCGGTGGCGCGGAACGTGCCGTTGCGTGTGTCAATCGTCGGGCTGATGCGTTCGATTCTTGCGACAAACTCACGATCCGGCATCGAGTCGACTTTAAGGGTCGCGATGTGTCCGGCAGAGAACTTCGGCAGCTCTGACTGCGGAATGCGCAGCTCGGCTTTCAGATTACTGGTGTTCGTGATGCGGAAAGCCTCGGTGCCTGCGGCCAGGTTTTCACCACGCTTGATCTCGCGTGACGCAATCACACCGTTAATCGGTGCGCGAATGTTGCTGTAATCGTAGTCCAGGGCCGCGAGGTCATAGGCGGCCTTCAGTGCGTCAAGATCGAAGCGCAGGCCGTCGTACATCGATGCGCTAACGAGACCGCGAGCATGCAGGTCTTCATAACGTTCGTATTCGCGCTGTGCCTTCTCGAGATTCGCTTTCGCTGACAGCATCGCGAGGCGCAGTCGCTCACCGTCGAGGCGAGCCAGTACCTGGCCGGCCTTGACGAATTCGCCTTCCTCGACGAGCAGCTCAACCACTTCACCGTCGACGCGCGCCAGGGCGGGCGCGTCGAAGTCAGATTCAATCGACGCCGTTGCTTCGTAGGTCGCAAAGACGTCTGCACGTTCCGGATAGGTGACTTCGACCGGTACCGGGATTGATTCCTCTCTTGTTTGGGCGTCGAGCGCGCTGGCTTCTCCGACACCGCAGCCGCTAAGCGAAGCAGTAACTGCGAGCAATCCCGTGGCAATCAGTACTTTTTTGTCGATCATCGTCATCGATCTCGGTTTAGTGTTGTAGTCAAGTATAACACTAGATAACTATAACGCAACAACTCCTGTTCCCGTCAACCTCATTTGAGGAATAAATCAATAAAAACAGTGTGTTGCGGCCAAGTCCGAAAAGCTGCCCTGACGTGGATACATTAAGACCCGAACAGTTCTCGAAGGTTCTTACTGGATTAGATGCAGCAAAACGGCGTTTGGATGCGTTATAGCGACCAAAATGGAAAAAAGTTACGAATAGCCGTCGTTACCGCCCGTTCCCCGGGGCGCGTAGAGGACCTCCCGACGCGTGTCTCGTGGCGGGCAGCCGCCCTTGCTCACGAGAAGTACTGCGCGAGAAACGGGTTGAGGAGTCGGTTGTCGGGGTCGAGCCGTCGGCGGATCGCGGCGAATTGCCTCAGCGCGTTGCCATAGCAACGCTGGGCATAGCCCATGCTGACTGCCCGGGTCTGGTTGAACATCGGGATTCCACCCCAGCGCTCGCCGAAGTCGGCAAGGTCAATAACGAAGTCTTCCCAGCCGTCCTCGACCGTCGAACTCACTTTCAGCGCCAGCATCGGTTCAGCGGACGCCGGCGACAACAGCGCCGTGGCATCGCGCGCCACGCGGAAGCCGACAGTCGGCAAATCGCAGCGATATCCCGAATGGCGGTAGGTGGCCTTCGTGAAGTCGATGTAGGCAGCAACCACATCGGATGCCTTGCTCGCAGGAAAGCACCAGGTCGAGTACGGCGGCGTTGATGACTCGTCGCCCTGTTGCCGATGAGAGGCTGCCTGCGCATAAGAGCCGGTTTTCAGGAACCGGTTCTGCCCGAGGTCCTTACTGAGACCGCTGACACCGTCTATCAGGCGATACTTGAGGTTCTTCATCGGTACGACACGCTGTATCGATCTGAACAGCGCAGGCAACACAACGGTCTCGCCGAAGTCCCTGGCGCGCCACGCCCGTTCACTCACGTTGGAATCTTCATCGGCCGGTCGCATCAGTTCGAGCCAGGCACGGTCACGATGTGGCGCAATGAAAAATCGGAGTCCGACGGGCAGACCGGCGAGCGTATCCAGACCTTTAAGCAACGAGCGGTGATCCAGTTTTCGATACGCGACACTGAATGCACGCTTCGGTCGAATCCGGAACGTCACCTCCGCGATGACGCCCAGCAGGCCGTAGCTCGCGCGAAACAGGGGCATGTATTTTCGGTCGCCGGCTCGAACGTCGATCAGTTGCCCGCCGGGCGTGACAACTCGCATGCTGTGAATCTGTTTACCAAGCGTTGCTGCATCGTCGCCAATACCCGGTCCGAGGCAGGGGGCCGCGACAGCGCCGCCCACGGTGTGCCGGAACAGATCGAAGCACCCGGGTATCTCGAGTTCCTGCTTGTCGAGTTCTGCGACCAGCGTCTCCAGCCGCACGCCGGCTTCTGCGGTAACGGTGCCTTTGTCGAGGTCGATGCCCACGATACGGTCCAGAGCTGATGTATCGATGATCAGCCCACTCGGGGAGGAATTGCAGTCGGTTGATGCCGTATTGCCGCCACGCGGTCGCAACGGAAACGGCACGGTGATGCCCGGATCGATGCAGCTACGGAGTTCGTCGATATTTCGGGGGCGAAGCGCTTCGGCCTTGAGTATCTCGGGGTGCGCTTTGCGAATTTTCTGGACGGTTGCTGCGTCTGTCATCCTTGTCTCCGGCAGTCGAACAGGACAAAGACACGCTACGCGTCACTGGTGTGGCGGCCCCGCTGTCATGGGATATCTCCTTTAGACCGGAAGCTTTGCGTCACTGTCTTTCGACAGCTTTGCCTTTGTCAGGTCTCGAACGTATCGGGCTTGTCGGACGCTCGTCAACGTTTCAAAAGCCAATGAACATAAGCGGCCGAAATCCGTTGCAAGTGCCTGAACGGACGACAAGGGTGGGCTGTGATGCCCGACGCTGATCACACATAATGTGGCAGGTTGCGGAAGCCGGACACGCGTGCCGGCAAGAGGTGGATGTGGGCAGGACAAACGAGGTGGCGACAGCGGTCCGGGAGGCGGCCGTGAGGCTTGCGGGACAGGTGGAAGAGACCGCCGTGATCCGGTCGTCGATACCCGGACTGAACGGTGTGTCCTTCAAGCTTGAGAATCGTCAGCACACCGGCTCGTTCAAGTTTCGCGGTGCGATGAATCGACTGCTGGCGGCGGATGCTGCCGAACGCGCCCGCGGCTTTGTTACAGCGTCCAGCGGCAACCACGGTGCTGCACTCGCACGCGCGATGCAATTGCTGAACGTAAGCGGTGTGATCTTCGTACCGGAGCAAACATCCGAGCAAAAGCTTGAGGCCATACGCTCGGCCGGTGGCGATGTGCGATTCCACGGCACGGACGGCCTGGATACCGAGCTGCACGCGCGGGCGTACGCCGATGAACATGACCTGACGTACGTGTCGCCGTACAACGATCCGCTGATCATCGCCGGGCAGGGGACAATCGGTGTCGAACTGTTACGGCAGGTTCCCGACCTGGAACGCGTGATCATCAGTATCGGTGGCGGCGGGCTGATTTCCGGTATTGCCGCTGCCGTTAAGGCCGCAAGACCGGCCGTCGAGATCGTCGGTTGCCAGCCGGAAGCATCTGATGTCATGACGGCGTCGGTCGCTGCCGGACGTATTGTGGAAAAGGACAGCCTGCCGACGTTGTCTGACGGTACTGCCGGCGGTGTTGAGGCGGATGCGATAACGTTTCCGCTGTGTCGCGCCCTGGTTGACCGTTTCGTGACGGTGTCGGAGGCGGACATCGCCGAGGCGATGCGCCAGGCCTGGCAGCATGATCAGCTCAGGATCGAAGGCGCAGCTGGCGTTGCCATTGCCGCCCTCGCAGAGCTGCCATCGTACGATAGCAACACGGTTGTCATCATCTGCGGTGGCAATGTGTCGGATCAACGATTCAACGATGTCCTTAATGGTCGTTATCCCGGCTAAGACCTTAACCGTATGGAACACGCGAGCGCCTGCAGACTCAAACACGGGACACAGATCAAGGGAGACTCAGCTTGAGAGCATTCTGGGCAGTCCTGTTGTGCTCGTCCATGGCACAGGCGGATATGACGGCGTTCGTAAATGTGAATGTTGTCAGCATGAACGACGACAGCGTATTGACCGAGCAGACAGTGCTGATCAACGGCACTGTGATCGAGGCGCTGGGTCCGGTCGACGATACGCCGTTACCCGAGGGAACGACCATTATCGACGGGACTGACCGCTACCTGATGCCCGGGCTTGCGGAAATGCATGCGCATATCCCTCCGGTCGGTTCGCCGTCATTCCAGCGTACGATGGACCTGTTCGCCGTCAACGGTGTGACCACGGTCAGGGGCATGCTGGGACATCCCAGCCATCTCGAGCTTCGTGGCCGCTTGCTGACCGGCGAGGTCTTCGGGCCGCGCCTCATCACGTCCGGCCCCTCGCTTAACGGCAACTCGGTCAGCGGCGCCGCCGACGGTGCTGCGAAGGTCAAGGCACAGGCCCAAGCCGGTTACGATTTCCTGAAGCTGCACCCCGGCCTGTCGCGTGCCGAATTCGACGCTATCGACCGCGCCGCTGACGAGCACGGCATGACCTACGCCGGGCACGTGAGCGTCGCGGTTGGGCTGGAGCGTTCACTGGATGCGGGTATGGCGACGATTGACCATCTCGACGGTTACCTCGTCGCCATGCTGCCGGATGACCATGACGGGGCCGGCGGTTTCGGCGGTTTCTTCGATGTGCTGCTCGCAAACGATATCGACGAGGCCCGTATTGATGAGGTCGTGGCGGCGACGCGCACGGCGGGCACGTGGAATGTGCCAACGCAGCTGTTGATTGAAAACGTCATCTCCGCCCGACCTGCTGAGGAGCTTGGTCTGCTGCCGGAGATGCGTTACATGCCGGCCGAGACCGTCGCCAACTGGATTGCCCTGAAGAAACAGGTAACGGCCAGCGGCATGGGCCGCGCGGTGGCTGATCGGGCGATCGCGGTAAGACGGGCGTTGTTGCTGGCCCTGCACCGCGCCGGCGGAAGGCTCCTGCTCGGGTCGGATGCACCGCAGGTCTTCAATGTACCCGGCTTTTCAGCCCACAGGGAGCTCGCCGTGCTCGTGGACGCCGGACTGTCGCCGTTCGAAGCCCTGGCAACCGGTACGACCAAGGCGGCGGAGTTCCTTGACCTGCCCATCGGCCGGGTGAAGGCAGGTGCGCAGGCGGACCTCGTGCTCCTCGACGATAATCCCTTGCGCGATATCGACAACAGCCGACGCGTCCATGGTGTCATGCTGCGCGGACGCTGGATCTCGCCACAGGCGCGTCAGGCGATACTCGATCAGTACCGGCGAGACGACGACAATTAGTGCAAACCCGGTCCGCGTTTGCGGCATCTAACGAGTGCTAGGAAAACATTAAGGGGAATCTCATGCGTGCAGTGTTTCTGCTTCTCTTAAGTTCGGCCGCAGTTGCCGATTACACCGAAACCCGTGAATTGTCAGCGGATACGGCGGGCGTCAGCCTGATCGAAATCGACGCCGCCGCGGGCAGCCTGACGGTGACAGGATCAAGCACGGTCAGTGCCGTGGTCGTTGAGGCAAAGATTGTCATCGACGGAATGAGCAAGGAAAAAGCCACCGATTTCATTGCCAGCAAAACCCGACTGGAGCTGACCCGGGTTGGCGATACGGTCCGTCTCGTCAGCGACATCGGTGACGGCGGCTGGAGTTGGCGGACGCAGGGATACATTGACCTCGAGGTGCAGGTGCCGGACGGCATCGATCTCGTGATTGATGACTCGTCAGGCAGCCTGCGCGTCCAGGACGTGATGAGTCACGTCGCGATCGACGATGGCTCCGGCTCAGTCGACGTATTCAACGTGGGCTCGCTGTATGTCGATGACGGCTCCGGCAGCATCGACGTTCGTCGCGTTGCCGGTGACGTTGAAGTCGACGACGGCTCCGGCGGCCTGGATATCGTCGATGTTGGCGGCAGTGTCACTATCGATGATGGCTCCGGCAGTATCAATGTTCGCTCGGTAGCTGCCGACCTGATCGTACTCAACGACGGTTCGGGTGGCGTGGATTACAGCGATATCGGCGGCAGGGTCGAGATCGACGACTAGCGCCGGCGTCGGGCGCCATCCCGTCGCGTCGACTGCATGGCCAGAGGGCCGGTCAGCCGCTAAACTCAGGGTAGGCGTTTCGCCCGCGGGGTACCTGATGAAAGTGTTTGTTTTGCTGGCCGGTCTTTTCCTCGGCGCCGTAGTGTCGGCGCAGGAAGACTCACGCGTCGTGCTCGGGCCTCAGAACCCGGACCTGCACGACGGTGCCGAAGCGATCCGGGCAGGCAATGCGCAGCGCGGCGTCGAGCTGACGCTGTCCGGGCTCACGATGGCGACCAACAGCCGCGAGCGCGTGATTGGTTACAACAACCTGTGTGCTGCCTACAGCCTGCTAACCGAATACAACGCGGCCGTAGACGCCTGCAATAACGCCCTGCAGATCAACGCCTACCACTGGCGGAGTTACAGCAATCGGGCGGTTGCCCTGATCAAGCTGCAGCGCTACGACGAGGCGCGCGCTGATATTCGCCGGGCGATGGAGCTCAGTCCCGGGGCCGAGCGGCCGAAGGAAGTTCTGGCGATGCTGCGTGATGCTGTCGACCCCGTGACGCCGAGCATCACGATCGATGACCGTCCGGAATCCGAGCGGGAGCGCGACAATGATCTTTAGCCTTTTGCTGTTGATGCAGGCTGTCGAACCGGTGGTGACCGAGACGCAGGTCGACGGCTTCATGGCCGCTGATGTGCAACGTGTGCCGCTGCACACGACCATTCCCGCTTACCCGAAGCTCGCCCGACGTGATCGCATCGAGGGTGAAGTCGAAGTCTGCTTTCTTGTCGACCGGCGCGGTCGTCCGTCAAAGATCGCCGTTCGCCGCAGCACCCATCGCCTGTTCGAGAAGCCGTCGATCCGCGCGGTACGCGCGTCTCGCTACGAAGCGCTGGACAAGAACGCACTAATGTCCGGCATCAAGACATGCAGGACATTCGTGTTCCGGCTCGAGAGCGCAGACAGCGCGTCCTGACAGGTCTAGTCGTTCCTGGCCAGCCGGGCCTTCGCCGAGCGAAGGGTGTTGAACATCAACATCGCAATGGTCATCGGGCCCACTCCGCCGGGTACCGGTGTGATAGCCCGTGCTTTTTCCGCTGCGGCGTCGTAGTCGACGTCGCCGGTGAGGACCGATTTCGTTTCGCCGTCGACCCGCTTTTCGACGCGGTTGATGCCGACATCGATGACCACGGCCCCGTCTTTCACCCAGTCAGCCTTGACCATGTGTGGACGGCCAACGGCCGCGACGAGGATGTCGGCGCTGCCCGCGATGTCCTGCAGGTTTTTCGTTCGGCTGTGCGCGATGGTCACCGTCGCGTTGGCGGCCAGTAACAGGTTGGCCATCGGCTTGCCGACAATGTTCGAGCGGCCGATTACGCAGGCGTTCAGGCCGGACAGGTCGCTTCCGAGTTCGCGTTCGATCATCAGCATGCAGCCTGCGGGTGTGCATGGCACGAAGGCATCATCGACTTTTCCTGCGCCGAGCTTGCCAACGTTCATGAAGTGAAAGCCGTCCACGTCCTTGTCGGGCGTGATGGACTGCGTAATGCGCTCGTCGTCAAGGTGATCGGGCAACGGCAGCTGCACCAGGATGCCGTGGACGTTGTCGTCGTTATTCAGTTCGTCAATCAGCGACAGGAGCGAATCCTCGCTGGTGTCGGCGGGCAAGGCATGCTGGACCGACTTGAACCCGCAGGATTCGGCGGTGCGTTTCTTGTTTCGCACATAAACCTGGCTGGCCGGGTCCTCGCCGACAATCACAACGGTCAGTCCGGGCTGCACGCCGTGCTCGCCCTTGAGCTCAGCGGTTTCCCGGCGAACCTGGTCAGCAAGTTCCGCGGCCATGGCCTTGCCGTCGATGATCGTCGTCATAGTGTGTTGCCCCTGTCTGCGCGCTGCGCATGGTACCTTCGCGCCTCTGGAGCGTAAACACGAGGCGTGAATGACGAATCCCTGGCTCGAGCGCTGGGCCGTGAACCAGATCGGGTGGCATGAAGCGGAGGGAAACCGCTACCTGCAGGCGTTCTGCGACTGGACGGGGCGAAAGGTCCTGGTCCCGTTGTGCGGCAAGACGCCGGACCTGCGCTGGCTGGCGGACAGGGGCAACACGGTTGTGGGCGTTGAGCTTGCGGAGCTGGCCGCCGAGGCGTTCTTTCGTGAACAGTCGCTCGATTTCGAGCGCGTCGCTGGTGCGTTACCCGAGTACAGGTCGCTGGACGGCGCGCTGCGAATTGTCGTCGGTGACGTGTTCTCATTCGAGGAAACCGGCTTCGATGCGCTGTTCGACCGGGCGGCGCTGGTGGCGCTGCCGCCGGACGTGCGGCAGCGGTACGTGAATCACCTGGCCAGGCGGCTCAACGCAGATTTCGATCACCTGCTCATCACGCTCGAATACCCTCAGGAGATGGTCAAGGGACCGCCGTATGCGGTCATGCGTGACGAAGTAGGCCGCTACTATCCCGACCTGGCGTTGCTGGCTGAGGAGGATGACCTGCCGAACGCTCCGCCCAAGTTTCGCGAGGCGCAGGTGCCGTTCATGCGTGAGCTGGCCTGGCGCCGTCGACGCTAGGTCCGATCCGGCCTGTCAGATTCCCATCTTGGTCAGCGAATCCATGAGCACACGGACAATCTTGTCGGCAACCGGGTGTGTCGCTGCGAAACGTCCTTCAAGTTCCCGGACCATGGATATCGCCTTCTCGCCCGGGCCGGAGTTCAGGTCGTCATGAATTTGCCTCAGCAGTTCACGCGTTTCCGGATCGAGTTCGCCGGCTGTTTGCAGTTCCTGCCGAAGCTCCTCGACAAGTCGGGCGGTTTCGTTCTTCATGCTGGCATTCCCTCGCGGCGTTGCCTGATCGCAGTTCTGGCGTCAGACTACCGCTTTAAGACCTCGGCTTACCATACGTGAAATCCCTGCTTCGACAATCCAGAGGGCTGCTGGTCTTCGCGTTCCTGACGCTGAACACCATCGTCTGGTTCACGCCGCTGTTCCTGCTCGCCATCGTCAAGCTGCTGGTACCGATTGCGTTCGTGCGCCGCGGGCTGACGCGTGCGCTGATGGCAATCGGTGAAAACTGGATCAGCGTTAACGCGATTATTCTGTCGCCAATCGGTTCGCGCAGCTGGACGCCTGACGAGTTACCCGAGCTTCGCCGCGACGGCTGGTATCTCGTCGTCGCGAATCACCAGACCTGGGTGGATATCGTCCTGCTGCAGACGGTGTTCAACCGACGCATACCGTTCCTGAAGTTCTTCATCAAGCAGGAGCTGATCTGGTTCCCGTTGCTGGGCATCGCGTGGTGGGCTCTCGATATGCCGTTCATGAAGCGCTACTCGCCGTCCTACCTTGCGAAGCACCCGGAGAAAAAGGGGCACGACCTTGAAGCCACGCGGCGGGCCTGTGAGAAGTTCCAGCACACGCCAACGTCTGTCATCAACTTCGTCGAAGGTACGCGCTTTTCAGAAGAGAAACGCGACAAGCGACAGTCGCCGTTCCGTCGACTGCTGGTGCCTCGAGCCGGCGGAATCGCCATCGCCCTGAATTCCATGGGTGAGCTGTTCGACGGCGTTGTCGACGTTACGATCGCCTACGAAGGCGACACCCCGACCTTCTGGGACATGTGCTGCGGACAGCAGGTCAGGACGCGCCTGCATGTCGCGCTGCGCGAGCTGGATGCAACGCTGTTCAAGGGCGATTACGCCGGTGACCGTGAGTATCGCCGGGAAGTGCACCGCTGGCTGACGCAGATGTGGAGCGACAAGGATGAACGGCTGGAAAACATGCTGGCCGACGCATCCTGATCGCTTCCCACCGGGTCACGCAGTATGATCGCGAGGGGAACCTGGAGTAGAACATGAGCGGTCTTCATCACTACGACACTGTCGCATTCGATGTGCGCGACAACACGACCATGCTGTTTTTCGCGAAGACGGCGGAACCTGGCGACATCGACGATTACCTGCTGGTCATGCGCACGATCAACGAGGATTTCGACGAAATCCTGACCGTCGAAATCAATGAAGAGCAGGTCACCGGTGAAAAGCTCATCGAGGAAGCCCGGCTCATGGGTAATACACTGCTGTTCCGGTTGGGTGAATCCATGCGTGACTGGCTCGGTGCGGATGAAATCACTGTCTCGTTCGAAGAGACCAGCGAGAATTTTGCCAGCATCGAAGCTGGGGCATTTCGCGTTCTCGGTGACCTCATCGCAGGCGGCAACGCCTGACGGTGACCGCCTACCACCTCTACATTCTTCGTTGTTCTGACGGCTCGCTGTACACGGGCATCACCGTCGATGTCGAGCGTCGCCTGCAGCAGCATGAAAGCGGCAAGGGCGGTGCCCGCTATCTCCGCGGAAGAGCGCCCTTCGAGCTCGTTTTCAATGCGCTGGCGGGTGACCGATCGCTGGCCAGTCGTCTCGAGGCAAGAGTCAAACGCCTGCGCCGACACGACAAGGAACAGTTGATTGCAGGCAGGCTGCCACTGGGGTCGCTACTCGACGAGAATCAGGTGTCAGCGTCTTCCGAGGGCGGGAAGACGACGATCGGTTCGTTGAACTCGGGCCGGTAAATCCGGACGTCCGGATCCCAGAGATCACGTGCTCGCCTGAGCCACTCGATATTGCCGGCAAAGTCGTCGATCACGGACGGCAAAAGGACGGTTTCACCCAGCGGGCGCGTGTAGTCGTCGAAGTGAACCGGGTAGACCGTCTTTGCGCCGGTAGCCGTGACCATCGCAATCCAGTATTCCCTGGCGTACGCCTCGCCAAGTCGATTTAGCAGCGCGGTGCCGAGGAACACCGCGTCTGCGTTGACGTCGATAAGGGCCATTTCCCTGTAGCCCGCGCTGGTATTCACGACCAGGGTTCCCTGCGGGTGCTCGATGACGATGGTAAAGGTGATGCCGGCGCGGAACGCCTTTATCGGTGCCGGCTGCGATAACGCCGCGTCGATGCTGCCGGAAAAAGGGACAGTCTGGCCGGGTGCAATGGGCGCATGAACCGACGGATACAGGGTGACGCGAAACTGGCCGAATTCGCGCGAGGTCCGCTCGGTCACGATGCTGAGCTGGTCCTCCGGCACGCCGGCGCCGCGTGCGATCCGGGCGCTGGATGGAGAGCCGAAAACCACCGCGTCCGTGCGGTTCGCGATAGCGCCAAGATCCAGCGTGTGGTCGAAATGCGAGTGTGACGGGATGATGGCGGCAAGTCGGTCAATCCGATAGCGCGCCAGTGCCATATTGACGCTGGCGGCATCGCTTTGCACGGGCTCACCGATGAGCATGCTGTGAAGGGCTGGCCGCGTGAAATACGCATCGACCAGCAACTGGGTTTCGCCGTCGTCAATCAGGAGGTTGGATACGCTCAGCCAGCGTACGGTCACCGTGTCAGCGCCGCGCGGCAAGACCGGCGCCGCGGCGAGACCGGCGTCTTCGATCGACGGTCGGTTATTCCACGCGATAACCACCGCGACCGCCGAAACAAGAGACAGCAGCAGCAGTGAGATAACGGCAATACGCACGCTGCTTAACAGGGCGGACCGTGACACCAGCTGCATAGAGAAGACCCGTGACGACTACGAGGCCCGAATTATACGGGCCTCACAGCGTTGAGGTGTTAGCCAAAACTGATTTGCGCGGCATGATCGCGAGCGCTGTCTTCGTCGGTCAGTACCGCCTCGCGGAACGTCATCCACGTCGCGTCCCAGTCGGTGACCGCGGACGGGCCGAAAACCAGCTTGTCATGGAACGACCTGAGCTCATCGATACCGATGACGTTATTCGGCCGTTCGGCCGCAAACTGGACGCTGCCCGTAAAGACCACGAGGTTGCTGACCGGCACGTCGCCGACGGCAAGACGTAAAGCGCGGCAGCGGCCTTCGTTCTGGATCATCGGGTTGAGGAAACGACGGCGAACATCGCCATCCACCAGTGTCCACTGCGGATCATCGGCGTTGCCGAAGACGGTACCGGATCCGTGAACGGCCCGGACACAGACAAACCCGGCCGCGGTGAGCATGACGTGGTCCAGCCTGACCAGGCCGCCGTAGGCACCGTGCAGCAGGCTCCCTTCCGAATGCGTGGATGACACACGACTGATCGCCCGCCTCAGGCGGACGTGGCCGAGGCGACGAAGCAAGCCCTGGCTGGCGCGCAACGTCGCGCGTCGAAACAGCAGGGTGAGGATGATTGCGAAAGCAACGGAGAACAGAAATGCGGCCGGTCCCACGCTGGTGATACCGGTTGCCGATTCCGCACTGACCGCCGGTACCGTGACCAGCGGCAGTGCGCTCAATGCCCATCTCCCTACCATGTCTGGAAGATTAGGCCGAAACGCCTTTTCCGCTAGTGACTTACATCACGATTTCGCAGGTAAGTTCTTAATTTTTCGACTTAAGTCGCTGACGAGGCGCCACCGGCGGGGCTTGCGACGAAATAGCCGTCAACCTGGCTGACCCGAACCGGCGTCTCGTAGACCTCTGACAACAGGCTGTCGGTGAGAACCTCAGCCTTGGGGCCGTCCGCCATGACCTTGCCGTTGTGCAGCAGGATAATGCGGTCGATGCGCGGCGGAATGTCGGTCAGGTGATGCGTCACCAGCAGGATATTGCACTGTTCCAGTCGCTGCAGAAGGTCCAGCAGGGCAAAACTGCCGGCGAGGTCGAGCCCGGTTGTAGGTTCATCCAGCACCAGCGTTTCCGGTTCGTGTACCAGCGCTCTTGCGAGCAGTACGCGCCGTTGCTGGCCTGTCGACATTTTCGCGATGGGTTTTTCGGCAACATCCGGCAAACCGACATCGGCGAGCAACGACATCGCGCGCCGTCGTTGTTCGTCGTTCACCGCTGCCGCGACGTTCCCGTGAATGCCGATACTCGAATGAAATCCGGACACCACCACGTCGAGTGCCCGGAAGTGTCCCGGGTATGACGACTGCAGGTCGTGTGAGAGGAGACCGATACGGCGGCGCAGGTCCCAGACATTCCATCGGTCGGAGCCGAGTACCTTCACCCATGCCCCCTCCGAACGTACCGGGTAGATCTCGCGTGTCATCGTCTTCAGCAGCGTTGTCTTGCCACTGCCGTTAGGGCCCAGTACCGCAACCTGTTCGCCCACGTCGATGCGCAGGTTCAGGTTTTCAAAGACACAGCTGTCGCCCCGCCAGAGCGTCGCGTTGCGGATGTCCAGCAGGGGCGAGATCACGTCAGATTTCCTGTGTCAGTTTTGCCGGTGTCCAGTCGCGGTGGGCTTCGTACGCCGGCAACTGGTTATCTCCCTCGATCTCGTCGAGCTGTTCGGCCAGCCACTGAAACCACTCGAAGGTCGAGGGCTCTCCAAGCTCATCGCGCAAATCGCTGGTCCATTTGCCAAGCTTACGCCACAGCAGGCCCGTACTGCCGCCGACCAGGTTGCTGACGACGGCAAACGGCACGATACGCTGGTACGTCATGACGCCGATGTTTTCCATCGTCATGGCAATCAGCATCGCGTGGTCCTGCGCGTTCGGGTACGCGTTCATCAGCGCCTGCCGGTCCAGGTCGTCGGGCAGTTCCAGCACGCAGCGAAACGCTTCCGAGAACTGCGGGTTGCCGAAAGAGCGAAACAGCTCGATCGCGGCAAGTTCCCGACGCTGCTGTCGCGCCTGGCGCATTTGCACCAGCGCAAAGAGCAGGCCGCCGATGACGACGAAAGCCGCAAAAATTTCCGCCATGTCGGCGAATCTCGATAAATCAGTCATGCTTTCCTCAAGCTTCGACAGTTTTCCAGTGTCCGCGTCGGAATACGATGACGGACAGGACCGTCAACAGGCATTCCGACACGACGATAGCTACGAACACGCCGTTTGGGCCAAGCCCCGCCTGCTGTGCGAGATACCATGCGATCGGGATCTGGATCATCCAGAAACAGATGAGATTCAGGATCGAGGGCCACAGGGTATCGCCCGCACCGTTCAAAGCCTGAACCATGATCATACCGACCGCGTACATCGGGTACCCGATGCCGAGTATGCGCAGGCAGGACGTCGCGATATCGATAACGGCCGGGTCATCGCTGAACCATCCCGCGATGGGTCTCGCAAACAGCAGTAGCGTCAGGCCCAGGCAAGTCATGAACACCGCGTTGAACCGGGCGGCGGTCCAACCCGACAGCTCCGCCTTGTCCGGCTGCTTCGCGCCGAGATTCTGGCCCACCAGCGTGGCGGTCGCGTTGCCGAGTCCCCAGGCCGGCAGGAACGCGAATTCAACCAGCCGCAGTGCGATAGTGTACGCGGCGATCGCTGCGCTGCCGTGAACGGCGACGATGCGCATCATGACGATCCAGCTGCTGGTCGCGATCAGGAACTGGCCAACGCCGCCGATCGAGATCCTCAGGATACGCAGCAGCAACGAGGGCACGGGCACGAGGTGCCGCCATGCGCAGGCCAGACGGCCTCGACCATCGAACAAGTGGTAGAGCTGGTAGGCAACGCCCACGCCGCGGCCGATCGTGGTTGCTACCGCAGCGCCCGTGACCCCCATTTCGGGGAATGGACCGAGCCCGAATATCAGGCAGGGGTCGAGTACGATGTTGATGCCATTGGCGAGCCACAGCGAACGAAGCGCGATATTGGCGTCACCGGCGCCGCGAAATGCCGCGTTCAGCAGGAACAGGAAGAGGATGCTGAAGCTGCCGCCGAGCAGCACCGTCGTGAAGCCGGCGCCCGTCTCAACGACGCTGTCGCTGGCGCCCATGAGCCGCAGCAGGTCGGCGCCGAATCGAATACCGATGTAGCCGATCAGGATGCTCATGACAACGCCAATCCAGATGGCCTGTCCGGTGACGGAAGCAGCGGCGTCCCGGTCGCCTTCGCCAATGCGTCGCGACACCATGGCGGTGACACCCATACCGAGGCCAATGGCCACGGCGTAGAGGATCGTTACCAGCGCTTCGGTAATGCCCACTGCGGCCACGGCATCGGTGCCCAGGAAAGAAACGAACGCAATGTCGACGATGGCAAATACAGCCTCCATCGACATTTCCAGCATCATCGGGATGGCGAGCAGGCCCAGCGCGCGCGGCACCGGCTCGCGCGGGTAGTCGATATCGCTTTCACGCAACGAGAGCGCGACAAAGGCGCGAATGCGCGTCCAAAGGGAAGGTACGGTCATGAGTTCTGTCTCTGTGAGCCTCCGTGGAGGCGATGACCGGCTGTGCCGGTCAGGTGCCTGGCGGCGCCAGGCGGTGCAGGTCTACGCGGTGCGCGGAACAGCAATGGAGCCCGCTACAGCGCAAACGCAGCAAACGGAATTCCGTTCGCGGATGCTGTAGCTGAAATTCTTCATGGGCCCGGTAACCTGCTGGGATAGACAGTGGCGACAAGGGTATACCCTATTGTTCACTTGTCAACGCCGCTTGCATTACGCGTTTTTGCGACGAGAATCCCGGTATGCCCGATGCTTTGCTTTATATCCTCATTTTTATCGCCTTCGTGATCGTCTACGTGATCGCGAAAGTCCTGCACTACGTAAGGCTCAGCGATGAGCAGTGGGCACAGGTTGACAAGTCAAAGCTGAAAACCTGGGACGACGACGAGGACGACTGGTCGTCGGATTCGAACAAGGATTGATTTACACTCGCGGAATGAGCCACGACATGAACTTTGCCAAGTTGTTGCCACTGGCCTGCCTGGCCCTGATCTCGGCCTGCAGTAACGAGTCCGGTGATGGGGGCAGCAGTGTCTCGACGGATGCGTCGTCTACCCCGTCAGCGGCGCCCGGTGTTGAGGCGGTCGAGGCCGCGCCGGAGACGCCGTCTCGCGAAATCTTCTCCGAAAGCCTTGCCTATGGCGAGGTGGATTCGGAACTGGTGTACGGCCACTTTGCGATACCGACGGACATGGTGGAGCCGCTTCCTGCTGTCGTCATGATTCACGAGCGATGGGGCCTTAATACCACTGTTCGTGAACAGGCGGATCAACTTGCCGGTCAGGGCTACATTGTCCTGGTGGTGGACCTGCTCGACGGTCGGACGTCAGCAGACCTGGCCGGCAGCAACAAGCTGATGCAGGACGTCATGGAAAGTCCGGATGACACGCTGGAGAACATCGAGCAGGCGCTCGACTTCGTCCGCAATGCGGCCGGCGCACCGTCCGTTGCCGTCCTTGGCGCAGACATCGGCGGTGAATGGGCACTGAAATCGGCCAGCCTGCTGCCGGATTCTGTCGATGCCGCGATCACGATTTACGGCCAGGTGACGACCGACGCCGAGCAACTGGGTGCGCTGCAGGCGCCATTGCTCGGACTCTTCGGCGCGACAGACCGCAGCGTTCGAGTTGACTCGGTGAAGGCCTTCGAAAGTGTCTTGCTTGAGCTTGGGAAAGAGCACGAGATCCACGTCTATCCAGACGCCGGCCGCTTCTTCACCAACCCGCAGGTCGAGAATCGTTACCAGGCGACAGCGGCAGCCGATGCCTGGACCCGGATCTACGCGTTTCTGGACCAGCATCTGGACAAGTCGGGCAGCTAACGCCGTGTTGCCTGCCGCACCAGCCCGCATTCGGCAGGTCGATCACTCGCGATGATCCTGAAGACCATCCACACGACTTACCGCATGGCGAAGCGGATCGTTATTCTCGTGGTGGGTGTCACCATACTTCTTGTCGGTGCAGCCCTGATCGTGTTGCCTGGCCCGGCATTCATTGTGATTCCCATCGGCTTGGCGATCCTGAGTATCGAGTTCGCCTGGGCACGCCGCTGGCTGAAGAAAGTCAGGCAGACGATCTCTGAGAACGCCGCCAAGCTTCAGGCCCGCAAAGCGGAAGCCCGCAGGGATGAAGCCGAGGAGTAAAAGAAGGCGCCGGAGTGCTGAATTCGTTGCGATCTGACAGCGTAACGGTCCGACACGGAGCCGAACTCCGGCGCCTGTGGCAACTGCGGGGGAACAGTCGCCGGACCCGAAGGTC
>CAZSIQ010000064.1:0-18007 GCA_964606915.1 uncultured Woeseiaceae bacterium
CAGGCTGGGGGAGAAGCCGTCGGTATCGGCACTGTCGATTGTGATGCCGAACTCGATCGCATCGTCACGATAGCCTCCGCTCACGTAGAGGTTGCGACTGTCGAAGCTGCCGAGCCCGACACCGGCCTCGATCGAGCTGATGTTGCGACGCGTAATGATGTTGATCACGCCACCGATCGCTTCCGTGCCGAACAGCGCGGAGCGGGCGCCCTTGACGATTTCGACGCGTTCGATGACTTCAGGCGAGATGTGCTGGAACGCGCCACCGCCGATCGTGCCGGGGTTCATGCGAACACCGTCGACGAGAACGAGTACGTGATTGCTTTCCGTGCCGCGCAGGAAAACAGACGTGGCCTGGCCCGGGCCGCCATTGCGGCCGATATCGATACCCGCCTCGAAGCGCAGCAGCTCGGAGAGGTCCGCAGCGCCGGACAGCTCGATGTCTTCACGGCTGATGACGGTGACCGGGACGATCGCGTCGGTAATGGGAATCTCGCTGCGTGTTGCAGTAACGACAATGGTGTCGCGAGCGCTGATGTCAGCCGCGTGGACTGCCGGTGCCAGCAGGCATGCCAGCAGGAAAGGTCTGTGGACGTTCATGTTCACCCCGTTGCGTGCCGCCCGCACGCCTGTGTTTATGCCAGAAGCGTAGTGGGGGAGCAGGGTGCCAGACCCGAACAGCCGCCCACCGCGCTGTTTCGTATAGTCATCGGGCCGGTCTCCGGGCTGACGAGTGGACGCTTGCGTCCGACTCCAGCGCCTTCCCGCGAGTCTTGCGTTGCTCGCAGTGGCTCCTGTGGCGTGCACAGGATGCTGAAGTTGCACTCGATCACCGTTGCGGGGGCAGCGTCGGATTCCATCATCGCGATGTCACCGACTTCCCGTTCACCCGATCATGCCTTCACGGGTTCACCTGATGTCGGCGGCCACCTTAGAAAGGCGACAGGCCTGAGTCAAGGTGAACGCGCTTTACCGGAGGAGCCGACATTGATAGCTTGCGGGTCCGGAGGGATGCATGAACGCTGAAGAACCAACGGTTTCCAGTGAGCTTCAGGTCGCGCTGGCTGCCGCAAAGGAAGCCGCCGAGATCAGTCGCGGCTACTACGCGAGCAACGTCGAAGTGCGCACCAAGGAAGATCGAACCCCGGTTACCCAGGCCGACGTCGAGTGCGAGCAGGCGATTCGCGCCCGCATCCTTGACGCGTTTCCTGGCCACGGATTCTTCGGTGAGGAAACCGGAAGCACCGGTACCGATCGTGAATTCCTGTGGCTGGTCGACCCCATCGACGGTACCAAGGGCTTCGTGCGCGAATACCCGTTCTTTTCCACACAGATTGCGCTGATGCGCAACGGTGAGATCATCCTCGGCGTGTCGAGCGGCACGATGATGGGTGAGCTGGCCTGGGCAGAAAAAGGCAGCGGTGCCTGGATGAACGGCAACAGACTGTCCGTCAGCAATATCAGCAGCCCGGACAGTGCCGCGGTCTCCACCGGCAACCTGAAGAGCCTGGCCTCGTCACCCGGCTGGGCGGCCATGGCCGAAATCGTTGCAAGGGCTGACCGTATCCGCGGCTACGGTGATTTCTACCATTATCACCTGCTTGCGGCCGGCAAAATCGAGGCGGTTATCGAGTCCGACGTGAATATCCTGGATATCGCGGCGCTGTCGATCATCGTTGAAGAGGCCGGCGGCGTATTCACGGATTTGAACGGGGCGAAACCGGGACTTGAAACGCGATCGGTGCTGGCGGCAACGCCGGGGCTGCACGCTGTCTACCTTGATCGCCTGGCCGGATTTGTCGCCTAGGCCGGGTCCAGCAGGCCTGCCGAGACAAACAGTGCGCGACCGTCCGCATCGATTCGCTTGATCGGTGTCGCGTAAAGCTCGCTCAGGTGTTCGGCCGTCAGGATCGTGTCTGTCTCGCCCAGTTCCCAACGACCGTCCCCAAACAGCAGCAGGCAGCGATCCGCAAACCGGGCCGCGAGATTTACATCGTGCAATGTGACCACCACTGAGCGGCCGTCGTCTGCGAGCGCTCGGAACAGGCGCATGACATCGATCTGGTGTTGCGGGTCGAGATGGTTGGTTGGCTCGTCGAGAACGTAGACCGACGGTTGCTGCACCAGTACCTGGGCTATCGCAAGGCGTCGCCGCTCGCCGCCCGAAAGCGTCAGCACGTCCCTGTCGACGAGGCCGCCCAGGTCCATTCGCTCCAGTGCCTTGCGGGTTATGGCCAGGTCTTCGTCCGTTTCCCAGCTCCACGTTGATACGTGCGGGTACCGACCCGTGATCGCGGTTTCGAGAACACTGCCGGGGAATACGTCATCGGCGTGCTGTGGCAGCAATGCGAGCTGACGCGCGAAGTCACGTCCGTCGATAGCGTCGCGTTCGATACCGCCAACGCGAATCTCACCCGATTCGTCGTCTCTGAGCCCGGCAACGGTGTGCAGGGTCAGGGATTTCCCCGAGCCGTTACGGCCGAGTACGGCGAGCACTTCGCCTTCCTCGACGTCAAAACTGAGTGCACTGACCAGCTGGCGGCCGGGTACCTTGACGTCCAGTGTGCTGACCGAGAGAGGCGCGGTGTTCATGCGCGACAGACTAGCACGGCGTCAGTCGCGCAACAGTCGAACCTCGCGGGCCGTCTCGGGTCCGATGATGGCGAGCTCCAGGTGCCGGGGGATCTCGGCGTTGTTCGCGGACAGCGCGATACGTCCGCCCATGATTTCCGCCTTTTCCTGCGGATACAGCGGAGAGCGGTCAGGATCGGCGAGGCCGTGTGGTGCCAGCGGCTGTCCCGTCGACGGGTCGTACTTGTCGCTGGCGCCCAGCGTGTGCAGAAACTCGTGCGCGATGATCACGTTGTTACTCCCGCGACTCTGGCGACTGGCAAAGGCATTGACGATGCCGTACATGCCCTTTTGCATACCGACCGAGTTTTCCAGCGGTACGTCGACTTCCGGCCGGTGGTAGCGCAGGAAAATACGCACGTCCGGATCGATGTCATCGTCCGTGACGCTGGCCACCCAGAAACGCATCTTCAGTGACCAGGCGAGCACGCTGAACATGCCCGGTGAGTCACCGATCTTCGGCGGTTGCTCCCTGATTTCGCCACCGAGTTCCATGCGCACGGGCTGTTCGAGTTGTATGCCGTATCGCTGCGCCTCGCGGCTGATAAATGCCTCGACGCTGGCAAAGTGCTCCGGTCTCAGCCGCTCAATGTGCCGGGCACTGGCCTCGCTGCCATCGGCGTTGATTGGGTAAATCTTGACCCAGAGACTGTTGTTCCAGTCCGTGCTGCGCGCCTGGGTCAGCCAGGCGCTCAGGCCCACGAACACCAGGATAAACAGAAGCAGTGCGATGCGAATGACGCGAAACATCACTGCATTACGCCACAGACGGCATAAAGCGACCCGGAGACAAGTCGCAGAATGACGCTTCGGGCCTTGCTAGAGCCCAGGCGGACGCCTGGCTTCCGTGGCCTGCTCGAAGGCGTACGCGATCTCGATCACAGCCTTGTCCTGCCAGTGCTTGCCGGTGAATGAAAGGCCAATCGGCAATCCCGAGACGAAGCCCATGGGCACCGTTACATTCGGGTAGCCGGAGATCGCGCCGTATGACGACGTCGACAGCTGGTAATGGTCGCCGTTGACGTGATCGGTCTTCCATGCCGGGCTGTTGGTCGGGCCGATCAACGCATCGAGTTCGTGTTCCGCAAATGCAGCGTCGAGCGCAGTGCGTGTCGTGGAGCGACTGTATTCGAGGGCCTCCAGGTAGGCTTCGTCTGTCAGCTCACCCATGTCAGCAGACATCAACATGATCTCCTGGCCGAAGATGGGCATGACTCGGTCGGCGTTTTCCTCATTGAAGCGAATGATGTCGTCAATGTTCGCCAGTTCCGTTCCCGCATTGGCCAGGTAGAGGTTGAGATCGGTTCGGAACTCGTAACGAAGAACCTCGTAACTCCTGCCACCGGACTCGCCGATGTCGACGGCAACATCGCGTATGACGGTTGCTCCCTGAGATTCGATGGCGGCGATGGCGTCTTCCAGTAGCGCGTCAACATCCGGGCTGCTGCCCTCACCAAAGTAACCGGAAATCACACCAATCCGCTTGCCCTGCAAACCATCCGCCGCGAGACCTGCCGAATAGTCCTCTTCCGGAGATGCGATTGAATCCTCGTCATTCGGGTCCTTGCCGGTCATCGCTGTCAGCAGGATGGCGGCGTCCCGAACAGAGCGCGCCATCGGCCCTGCCGTGTCCTGGCTGTGGGCGATAGGAATGATCCCGCTTCGGCTGACGAGACCCAGTGTCGGCTTGATACCGACAATGCCGTTGACGCCCGACGGGCAGACGACGGATCCATTGGTCTCGGTGCCCACGGCGACAGCCGTGAGGTTAGCTGCCACGGCGACGCCGGAGCCGCTGGACGAGCCGCAAGGGTTGCGGGTCGTGTCGTAAGGGTTTCGCGTTTGCCCGCCAACACTGCTCCAGCCCGACGAGGACCGCGTCGAGCGAAAGTTTGCCCATTCGCTGAGGTTGGCCTTGCCGAGTATCACGGCACCCGCGTCGCGCAGACGCGCCACAAGGAAGGCATCGTCGGCGGCGCGATGGTCCGCCAGCGCCAGCGAGCCCGCGCTGGTCATCATCTGGTCACCGGTGTCGATATTCGCCTTCAATACAACCGGGATGCCGTGCATGGGTCCTCGCGGACCGGAGGTCTTCCATTCGTCGTCGAGCGCTCTCGCAATGGTCAGTGCGTCAGGGTTCAGCTCGATGATGGAATTCAGCTCCGGACCGGCCGCGTCAATCTCGGCGATTCGCGCCTGGTACCAACTGACGAGCTGCTCCGAACTCAGCTCGCCCTGCTGCATGGCATCCTGGATGTCAGCGACGCTGTACTCGCTGTAGTCGACGTCCTGAGCCGGTTGTCCGCAGGCAGACAGCAGCAGCGCGCAGAGAATGGCAAACCTGTGTTTCATAGGATCCTCCTTCGCGCGCCAGACTACGGTGCGGTCAACACTGCCGCAAGCCGGACGGATGAATGCCGGGCAAATAAAAAGCCCCGTTGAGTGACGGGGCTAATGTCTCTTTTTTTCAAAAGAGGTAACTGCGAATTCGTTGGCCGGATCAGGTGTTCTAATTGTTATTGGATCTGGATCTTTTTATTTTTTTCGTTGTTGTTCTTCTGGCGTCTAAATCCTGTGCTGTCCGTTTATGCCACAGAAGGCAGTTACACTTCGCTTGGGCAAAGCCTTATTAGCAAGAGCTGTGCCAACGACCTGCTGGCCCACCGGATATCAACGCGTTAGCAACACCTGGCTGGCTTCAGAAGCAATGATTGTCGTCACTTTGTAAAGAAAACCGACATTATTCGTCGTTCATTCTTCCCGAAACGCTCAAAAAAATCACGTAACTTACTGATTAATAATGGTGATTCCGGGTCCAGTGCGGCTTGGCTGGTGGTAGGGGACCATATGTGATCTGGTTCACAGTTTTTCGAAACCGCGGTTGCCTGCACGAACGGCGAAATCCGTATCAATTGTAAACTTTCTCGACACCCGCCTTGTCGATAAGGCCGGATACGCTGTACAGGCGGCCGTTACGGACGACAGCGATAACACGCTCGAAAGCGTTGCGATCCACGAGTGGGTTGGTTCCCAACAGCACGAAGTCCGCCATTCGTCCGGGTTCGATGCGCCCGGCAGGGATCGCGAGTGCGTCTGCCGCGTCGCGCGTTGCCGCAGCCAGCACCGTCTGCAGGGAACGTCCGGAGTCCAGCAGTGCCCGGATCCCGGCAATCGTCGCCAAGCCCGGTGGAATCCCGCTGCACCCTGAGCCGACAATAACGTTCGCACGCTTCGGCAACACGGCGGGGTTCATCGTCAACGACCGTTCCAGGCGGCCAGCCAGCAACGCGGCCTGTCGAAGACTCAACAGCTCATCAACAGACGACGCGGTCGGGTTGCCCGAACCGGACAGGTAGGTGTAGCGGTTTTCTGTAAACGTCAGTGCCGCGTCCGCGTACTGTCTGCCGGCCGGTGACCGTCGTTCTTCCAGTGCCTGCTCTACGTTGGCCGCGAGAATCCGGCTGCCGTCGGCAAGCTCGCTGACCGGACCGAGGTGCGCGGACGACAGCAGGAGCGGGCCGGGCACGCTCGCACCGGCCCACACGCCGTTCAACTGATCACGATGCGGCAGCTCGGCGACCATCGTGGTGACGCCAAGGCTGAGCAGCAGGGGACCCAGTGATTCCGGTGTGCCGGCCGCCAGGCAGGCCCCGGTGTCGATCAGGCCGGGGATGAGCCAGGCCTCCCCGATATCGAGCGCGTCACCACCGGGCCCGGCTGGCCTGATGTCTGCGATACGACCGCCGTCGATGATCACGTCCCTGTCTGGCAGGAAACGATCGCCTTCGGGCGACAGCAGTCGCGACACACGCAGCGACCAGCGACGCTCGGGCGATGCGTATTCCGGTAGCCCGGGACGTACAACAACCGGCGGTTCGGCGGGTGGATCGATGGTTGCGCGAAACGGCACATCACGCGGAATCCAGCTGTTGAAATCGCGACGCCGGATCGCGCCGTTGGCCGCGTACACCATCCGCTGCCGGTCCATCCAGGCGATGGGTGAATCAAACAGGTCGTCCTCCGAGACCAGCTCGCGATCCAGCATCGGCTCAGACAGGATCAGCATACGAGCTTCGACCTCGTCACCATGTCGAAGGTAGGTGAGCAGGCTGTAGTCGGGACGCCAGGATGGTGACGACAGGCGTGATTCAGACTCGACGAGCACCTGGTCGTCACCACCGGAGCGGCGCAGTACCAGGCGGAAGCGCCCGTTTACCTCGTGGACAAAGGCGAGGTCGCGGCCGCTCGACGACCACGCGGGATCGGTCTCGCTGCCTTCGAGGTCTGTCAGCTGCGTGCGCCGGCCGGACTCGAGTTCGTGATCGAACAGGTCTGTTTCTCCGTCGGGGCCGGCTGCCAGCGTGATGCGTTGTCCGTCTGGATGCCATGCTGCGTCCAACGACGAGGGGCCGTTGAGGATGCGAATGTTCCCGGACTCCAGTTCGATGATGGCCGCACCGGGTGATCCGCCTACCCGGGTCTGGAACAGGATCGCACTGTCGTCGGGCGAAAAGCGCGGCTCGCGCACCGGGAACCCGCCGGTGCTGATCCGCTGCGCCTTGCTGCCGCGATTCGGCAGGATCCACAGCTGTCCCAACAGGTCGAAGGCGATACGTTCGTCGCTGGCGATGTCCGGTGCAATCGCCGTTCCTTCGTTTACGGTCCACTGCGCGAACGCGGGAATCGGTAGCAGCAGTAGAACTGCGACGCTAACTCGCACAGCGGGTTTCCAGCGACAACAACTCGCCGTCATCAGCATCGACGATGATCTCCATCGGGCGACAGCAGACCTGGCAGTCCTCGATGTAACTGTGAGACCCGGACGACGTGTCTATCACCAGCGTGATTCGTTCGCCGCAAAACGGACATCGCGCGCGTTGTTCGCTGACGAAATGCATCAGGGCTGCAGGCGCTGCCCCTTAAACGGTCCGGGTCTAAAACCGTCGTCCGACCGATGCAGCTCCCTGTCCCAGGCGGCTCGATCATGGATTCGGTCGGCGCCGTCCAGCCATAACTCGACGCGTTGTGGCCAGATGCGAATGCCGCCCCAGTGCGGCGGACGCGGGACGTCCGCACCCGGCGTTGGAATACCCTTGTCGTCCAGTTCGATGCCCAGCCCGGCTGCACGGCTGCGTATCTGTTTCAGCAGCTGGTCGCGAGACGCCAGAGGCTGGCTCTGGTCACTGCCCCAGGCGCCGATGCGGCTGGCAACGCCGCGTGTCGCGAAGTAGGCGTCGCTTTCATCAATGGGCGAGGCCTCGGCAATGCCCTCGAGCCGAACCTGGCGGCCCATGGCATCCCAGTGGAATACCGCAGCGATCTTCTGCTGGCCAAAGGCCTCTCGAGCCTTGCGGGATTCATAATTCGTGTAGAACACCACGAAACCCGGGTCCGCCATAAAGGACTTGCACAGCACAACCCGCGCACTCGGCCGGCCGTCTTCCGCGATGGTCGCTACGGTCATCGCGTTCGGGTTTGGCTGGTCGGCACGGCGTTCGGCTTCATGCAGCCAGGCCTGTGCCCAGTCGAGCGGGTTGTCAGGTAACGGGTCGGGTAACAATGCCGACAGGTAGTCGTTCGTCAACGGGGTCTCCATGTCCACGCCGGTCGCGCGCAGACTAGCAAACCCTGATCAGGCGTTCACGTCGCGGGTAACAGGACTCCGCCTTCCCGACGCGGGTCGGACGCGGCCCGAAATCCGTCGTCAGGATGCCAGCTGGCGGCTGATACCCCGCCAAAATACATGCCAGTGGACTCGAAACGGACCTGCGGCAATGGCGCTTCCGACACGATGCCTGGTTCCAGCATCAGTCGGTCGGACTCGCCGCTCATATCGACATGCAGCCGCGATTCGCTAATGGCATCCTCGATCGGCAGACCACGTTGCAGCGCGTGGATAATGAACTGATGCAGCGCGGTCGTAATCCTGTCGGCCCCCGGCGAGCCGAGACTGAGAACCTGGTCCTGATGACGCGCAACAGTCGGCGCCATGTTTGACGGTAGTCGGTCGCCTGCAGGAGCCGCCGACAAGCCTCGACGGTTCAGCTCGAGCTCGCCGAGGCAGTTGTTCAGCCACAGACCGGTACCCTCCGGAATTTCGCCGGAGCCGTAACCGGCGGATGCGGTGACCGCGCACGCGAGGCCATCGTCGTCAACGGCAGAGGTGTGAACCGTAGCGGCGGAGGTCCAGGTGTCCAGCAGATTCCTGCTTTGCTGAAGCAGCGCATTCGCGGCGGCTCCCCGATCGTCGGCCAGGTCCAGGTCGCTCCGGCGAATGTCCAGCACCCGTCGCTGAGTCTCGACCAGCCGTTCTACGTGAGACTGTTGCCAGTCCTCGATGGCCTGGTCGCCGAAGACGCGGATCATCGCGGCAAGCACGGCGCCGCCGACGGCGGGCGGCGGATTGCAGGCGATGTCCCAACCGGCAGCGCGGCAGAGTAACGATGGCCGTTCGATGGCCCGATAGGCTTGCATGTCCTGTAACGTCAGCGGCCCGCCCGCCGACTCGACGTGAGCGACGATTCTTCGCGCCAGCTCACCCTTGTAGAATAAGTCTGCCCCTTCACTGGCAATGGCGCGCAGACTGTCGGCGAGACCCTCGAGCCTGATCGTGTCGCCTGCGGCACGCAGCGCTTCGCCGTCGAACAGCGCTGCGTAACCGGCAGCACTCCGGCCATAGATCGGTTTACCCGAGTACTCAAGGTAGTAGCGGCACGCCGCTGGCAGCGGGAAACCGTTCTTCGCAGCACGAATGCTGGGTTCGAACAGTTGTCCGAAATCAAGGGCACCAAAACGTTCTGACGCGAGGTCGATCGCGGCGACCGTTCCCGGAACGGCGACTGACCCTGACCCGACCAGCGTGGTTATCCCGCCACCGTAGTCCATGCTGACCGGCACCGCCGCGTCGTCGCGAAAAGGGAGGTTTAGCCCGATGCCCGGAATAGAGACGTTGCCGTCGATCGTGACGGGCGACTCTCCGCGCCGCCATACGGTGACGTACATGCTGCCGGCAAGTGCGCAGACGCCGGGTTGTGTGTTGGTCGTCAGTAGCGCCGCGGCAAGCGCGCAGTCCACGGCGTTGCCGCCGAGCTCGGCGACTTCGCTTGCCGCGTCGGCGGCCAGGGCGGATGTGGTCGCTACGGCGACGCGCGGCATAGAGCTACCTAGAAATGGATGACCGACCGAATGCTCTTGCCCTCGTGCATGAGGTCAAAGGCACGATTGATGTCTTCGAGCGGCATCGTGTAGGTGATGAACTCGTCGATCTTGATTTCGCCGTCCATGTACTGGTCGACCATACCCGGTAACTGGGAACGGCCTTTGCACCCGCCGAACGCAGTGCCGCGCCAGACGCGTCCCGTCACGAGCTGAAACGGTCGCGTCGATATCTCCTGTCCGGCACCGGCGACGCCGACAATAACCGACTCACCCCAGCCTTTGTGACAACACTCGAGCGCTGCGCGCATCAGGTTGACGTTGCCAACACACTCGAACGAGTAGTCAACGCCACCCCCGGTCAGCTCGACGATGACGTCCTGGATGGGTGCGTCGTAGTCCTTCGGGTTGACCGTGTCCGTTGCGCCAAGCTGCTTCGCCAGCTCGAACTTGTCCTCGTTGATATCGATCGCGAGGATTCGTCCTGCCTTCGCCATCACCGCCCCCTGGATCGCGCTGAGGCCAACGCCGCCGAGACCGAATACCGCAACGCTGTCGCCTGGCTCAACCTTTGCGGTGTTGATAACGGCGCCAATGCCGGTGGTTATGCCGCAACCCAAAAGGCAAATCTTCTCCAACGGTGCGTCCTTCGATACCTTGGCAAGCGAGATTTCCGGCAGCACGGTGTATTCGCTGAACGTCGATGTACCCATGTAGTGATGGATCATCTCGCCGTTCAGGGAAAAGCGCGATGTTCCGTCCGGCATCATGCCCTGACCCTGCGTCGCCCGGATGGCCTGGCAGAGATTCGTTTTACCGGAGGTGCAAAAGGAGCATTCGCCACACTCCGGTGTGTACAGCGGAATGACGTGATCGCCTGGTGCGACAGATGTGACACCTTCACCCACTTCCTCGACAACGGCACCGCCCTCGTGACCAAGTACAGCCGGGAACAACCCTTCCGGGTCTTCGCCGGACAAGGTGAACGCATCTGTGTGGCAGACGCCGGTGGCGACGTTGCGGACCAGGACCTCACCGGCCTTCGGGCCGTCAAGGTCGAGTACCTCGATCTGCAGGGGTTGACCAGCCTCGAAGGCTACAGCGGCTCGCGTTTTCATAATTCTTCTCCGGCGCTTACAGGTGGCAGATGGTCGCATGAACGACGCATCCAAAAAAGCAGCGTTGACGTTAAGTCCCGGTTCAGCCGCTGCAACCTAGCCTGTCGGCGAGCATCAACAAAAGGAGTTTGTTATGAAACACATCGTTGTCCCCCTGCTGCTCGCCGGCGGCGCGATGTTCCTGCTCGCACCTGCTGCGGAGGCACATCACCGTCACGGCGACTACGTCCACCACGGCTACTCCGATGACTACTACCGCGGCCACATGCCGCGCTGGATACGACGTGATCGCCCGTTTCGCGCCTGGTATCGCCATACCCGGCTGAAGTACAACCCGCGCCTCGACTGGTGGGAGCTGTACGACATCTATCGCTGGGAGCGACGGTACTCCAATCATCGCCGCTACCATCGCTACGAGCACTACCGCGATCGCGACTACGGCTACTACCGTCGCTACTGGAATGACCGTCCCGGCAAGCGATACGGCCATCGCAAGGACCATTACGGCAAGCGTTACGCCTACAAGGACCGTTACCGCGACGATCGCCGTGACAAACGACATGAACGCCGGCATCGCCGGGACTGATCAAATGGAGAAGGCCGGATAATCCGGCCTTCTCTTGTTCCAGCCAGTGCGGTAAAAAGAGGACTCTTCCTCACGAGCACCCTGCATGAGCCTGGACGAGTTACGCGCCAGCCTGTCCGATGTTGACCGTCGTATCGTCGAACTGATCGCCGAGCGACAGCGACTCGTTGGTGACATTGGCCGCCAGAAGCAGGGCGCCGGCACGGCGACTCGCGACTACGCGCGCGAAAAAGACGTCATCGACATGGGCCGCAGCCAGGCCGAGGCGTTCGGTATCGATCCGGATCTTGCCGAGGAAGTGCTGACGGCGCTGATTCGATCATCACTGGCGAGCCAGGAGCGTGATCGTGTTGCGGCGGAAGGCAAGGGTGACGGACGCACAGCGCTCGTCATCGGCGGTGGCGGCAATATGGGTGGATGGTTTGCCGACTTCTTTGCGTCCCAGGGATTCGGCGTGACCATAGCTGACCCGTCTGTTGCGGATGGCCCTGGACGGTTCAGTCGCTGGGTGGATGCCGGCGTGGACTATGATGTGATCGTCGTCGCTGCGCCGCTCGCCGTGTCGGGCCGCATTCTCGCCCAACTCGCGGTTTTAAAACCACGCGGCCTCGTGTTCGATATTGGCTCGCTGAAGACGCCGCTGGTCGACGGCCTGCAGGAGCTCCGCAGCAGCGGTGTCCAGGTCACCTCCGTGCACCCGATGTTTGGTCCCGGCACGCGACTGTTGTCAGGCCGTCACCTGATCTTCTGCGATGTCGGCTGTCCGGAAGCGACAACAGCCGCGAAGGAGCTGTTCGCCTCGACTATGGCGGATCAGCTCGACATGAGTCTCGACGATCACGACCGGCTTATCGCCTATGTACTCGGTTTGTCGCACGCGCTGAATATTGCGTTCTTCACGGCGCTCGCCGAAAGCGGCGAGGCAGCGCCGAAACTTGCGCAGATGTCATCGACCACCTTTGATTCCCAGCTGCTCGTATCGCAGGGAGTTGCTCACGACAACCCGCGACTGTATTTCGAGATCCAGAACCTGAACCGGTTCGGTCTTGCTCCCCTGGATGCACTGGCCGAAGCGGCAAAGCGCATTCGCGAGCTTGTCGCCGACGGCGATGAAGAGGCGTTTGTTGAGCTGATGCAACGCGGTCGCGATTACTTCGAGCTCAGGAAATAGGCCTTGGTCTCCTGGACCCGGAAAAAGCCCGTCGATGATGAGCTGAAGGCCGAGCTGCAGGAAACCCGACGCCAACTCGAAGCGATGACCGCCGCGGTTGCGCGCAACGACGAGAAGTTTCGCCAGTCACAGCAACGCGAGCTGCGGCTTCTGCAGGCGCGCGACCTCACCGATTTGTTTCACGAGCTCATCGAAGGTCTGCGGGAGAGCTACCAGCTGGAGGTCGTCAGTGTCGTACTGGTGGACCCCGATCACGATATCCGCCACTTGCTCGGCGGCGGTGGAACGACAGCTGAGTCGATCGAGCAGCTGATTCTCGTTGACTCTCTGCACGGTCTTGCGCCGCAGTACGTGGCGCTCAGGAATCCCTGGCTGGGCCCGTTCGCCGCCTGCGATCACCAGCTCATTTTCAACGGGGCTGACAAGCTCCGCAGTGTCGCGATGATCCCGCTGCGACACCAGGACACCGTCGTTGGCAGTATCAACTTCGGCAGCGAGAGCTTCGATCGCTTTACAGGCAACTACGCGACCGACTTTTTTGCGCACCTCGGTGTGATCGCGTCGTTCTGTGTCGAGAACGCCATCAACCGGGCGCGGCTGCTGCGCAGTGGCTTCACGGATGCGCTGACCGGCTGGCACAACCGTCGCTACCTGCAGGTACGCCTGAAGGAAGAGCTCGCGAGAGCGCGGCGAGACAAGACCAACCTTGTTTGCCTGATGCTGGATCTCGATCACTTCAAGAAGGTCAATGACACCTACGGTCATGTCGCCGGCGACTATGTGCTCGCGGAAATGGCCAACAGGGTGGAATCGCAGGTGCGCGCCAGCGACGTTGCTGCACGCTATGGCGGCGAGGAGTTCGTTGTCCTGATGCCGGATACCGCGGTGAAGTCCGGCAAGCTGCTGGCCGAACGTATCCGCAAGGCGGTCGCGAAAAAACCGGTGAAATTGCCGTCGGGCGAAGCCGTCGAAATTACCGTGTCGGTCGGCATCTCGGCGCTGCAGGTGCCGTCACACGCCGAGGACCTGAAATCGCTTGGCGAGTCCCTGATCGCAAAAGCCGATGTCGCCCTGTACAGCGCGAAGTCCGCCGGCAGAAACCAGGTTGTCCTTGGAGAGATCGACTGATGCGATACGCGATGTGGTTGGGCTTAGTGGTGCTGACTGGCTGCTCGGGCGAGACGCCAACGCCGGAGAGAGACCCGGACAAGCCGCCCGTGGTGGTCTACACCGCTTACGAAGACACGACCTATCTCCCCGCCTTGTTCAAGGCGTTCACCGATGAGACCGGGATACCCGTGGTTGTGCGCCATCGTACGGACGAGGCAAACCTCGCAGACATGGCCGCGAAGTCGGGCTCTCAGCCCGCAGACCTCCTGATGACCCGTTCTGTCTGGGCCATCTGGAAAGCGGCCGACGAGGGCTTGCTCAGACCGTTGCCGCCGGAAGCCAGGGCAACCGCAATAGCGGAGGGTCTGCAGGACCCCGATGACCAGTGGGTCGCGCTGACCGTTCGCGAGGTAGCGGTACAGGTTGCCGACGGCGTTGCCATGCCGCCGGGTTTTCTCGAGCTGGCAGATCCCGCCTACAAGGGGAGGCTGTGCCTGTCGACATCAGCCGTGCACCAGAATCGCGTGTTGATTGCTCACCTGATCGATTCCTTCGGCGCACGAGAAACGGAACTTGCGGTCCGCGGCTGGGTTGCCAACCTGGCCCTGCCTCCGTTCGAGAGCGAGGACGAGCTGCAGAAGGCCTTTGCCGAGGGTCGTTGTGGCATCGGTATTCGAACGGGACCGAATAGCCCGGCATTTCCAAGCAAGGCAGCGCTGATCGAGATCGAAGGTGTCGGTATCGGTCGGCACGCCCGAAGCCCGGACGATGCGGCGACGCTCATCGACTGGATGCTGAGCGATGCGTTCCTCGCGCGGCACGCGAATCTCGACAGCGGGCTGCCGGCGACCGCCGACGCGTTCCGGCAACTCCCTGACCTCGATATGGCGACGCTCGGCTTCCTCTACGAGGATGCGGTCAACCTCGCGGAGCGTGCTCGCTGGTACTAGCGATAGGCGCGGCTTTTCCGGATCAACAAGAGAAACAGCGGTACGCCGATGGCCGCCGTCAGGGCTCCGACCGGTAATTGCCGCGGCGCCATCAGCGTTCGCGACAGTGTGTCTGCGATGACCAGCAACAGGCCGCCGCCCAAAGCCGACGCCGGCACGATGATGCGATGGTTGCTGCCGGCAACCAGCCTCATCAGGTGCGGCACCACCAGCCCGACAAAACCGATGACCCCCACGGTCGTCACTGCCAGCGCGGTCGCAAGTGACGCCACCGCGAAGATGATGTAGCGCACCCGCGTCACCGGCATGCCGACGATCGCCGCCTGCTGTTCGCCGGCTGCGAGTACGTTCAGGTGACGCGCGGACAGCGTGCCCGCGATGGCGAGGATAGCGAGCAGCGTCAGGGTGCGGCCGGGGTCGTAGGCAAAACTCAGGTCACCCATTAACCAAAAGAGCATGCCTCGCAGATGCTGGTCGGGGCTGAGCGCAAGAATCAGGGTGGTCGCGGCGCCAAAGCCGGCCGCCAACACCACGCCGGTCAGCAACAGCCGGGTGGGTGTCCAGCTGCCGGTACCGCGTGCGATGGCAAACACCAGCAGCGTCGCGCCCATGGCGCCAGCAAAGGCCGCGCCGTCGACCAGCAGGCTGCCCGCGCCGGCCGAGATTGCCAGCAGCGCCGCCACGGCTGCGCCGCCCGAACTGCCGAGGATATAAGGCTCAGCCAGCGGATTACGCAGCAGCACCTGCATCAGGACACCGGCGACGGCCAGCAGTCCGCCAACGGAAAAGGCCGTCAGTGCCCTCGGCACCCGGAGATCCAGCACCAGGGCACGACTCTGCTCTGCACCCTGGCCAAAGAGAGCCGCCAGCCCTTCGGCCGCGGTAAGGCCGGCGCTGCCGACGAGCGCCGCGACGAACAGGCTCAGGATCGACAGCAACAGCAGTGCGATAAGCAGCGGTGCGGGGTTGATTCGGGTCACGGCGCCAAGGCTAAAGAAAGGCTGCGAGGGGCACAACTTGGTGTAAAGTGACCGACAGTTTACGAATTTCCCGATAGTTTCGATGAGTGGCGACTGGATAGACGAAGAAGGATTTCGCGCCAACGTCGGCATCATACTGACAAACGAAGACGGCAAGCTCATGCTTGCGGGCCGCGTCGGCGCCCGGGGATGGCAGTTCCCGCAGGGCGGCGTGGTTAAAGGCGAAGACCCGACGGACGCGATGTACCGCGAATTGCGTGAAGAAGTCGGTCTTGAGCCCCACGACGTCGAGTTGCTCGGTATGACCGACGACTGGTTGCGCTACCGCCTTCCCGACAAATACATCCGCAGGAACAGCAAACCGCTGTGCGTGGGCCAGAAACAGCGCTGGTACCTGTTACGACTTGTGTCTTCTGAAGAGCGTGTGCGCTTCGACCTGTGCGACAAGCCGGAATTCGATCGAATCCGCTGGGTGGACTTCTGGCGTCCCGTCAACGAGGTGATCTACTTCAAGCGTCGCGTCTACGCGAGCGCTCTTCACGAGCTGGGCAGCACCTGTTACCCGCCGGGGCTGCCGCGTCAGCCTCGCTGGTGGCCGAAGCGCTGGAAGGTCGTGTTCGACCGGGACCTCAAAAAGCGTACGGAACCTGCCGGCTAGCGCCGCCGTCAGGCCAGCTTCGTCACCGCCAGGATGACGATGCCGAGCAGGAAAACCACCGGAATCTCGTTAAACCAGCGGAGCCACTTCGTGTCCTCACTGGGCTCTGCGGTCTTGAGGCGCTGCATCCACAGGTAGCAACGCCAGTGGTAGACGAAGAGTCCTGCCAGCAGCACCACCTTGACCTGGAACCACGTGATCGACAGTAGCGCCGTATTGATATGCAGCATGCCCAGGCCGAACAGGGTGGTCAGTACCGCGCCGATGGTCATGATGGCGAACAGACGACGCTCCATAACGATGAAGCGGTCACGACTGACGTCATCGGTCGCCATCTGGTGGTAGATGAACAAACGCGGCAGATAAAAAAGGCCTGCGAACCACGTCACCATGAAGGCGACATGCAGTGCTTTGAGCCAAAGGTAGGCGCTGGCCATATAACGCTCCGTTATCAGGTTTGCAAAGTGTGCACCAGCATCGCCATTTCGCAAACCCCGTCACTTTTGGTGGTTGCCATTTGTCTATAATGCGGGCCTCCGTATTACATAAAGCTGAAGTTTTGCCGTCCAGACCCTTCATGAATCGACCCAGTCCCGCCCGCGTTTGGGGACTGAGGGCCGCCGTTGCCGGTATTGCGCTGACTGCCATTTACCTGTCGTTCGAGCTCGGACGCATCCAGGCCGGCCACAACATCGTCGATGTCGCAGCCGAGCGGCAGGCGTTCAATCAGGAAATCGCCGGCCTTGAAAACACGATTCGCGAGCTCAAGGAAGAGGTGGCACTGCTGGAAACGCACAAGCAGATCGACGCGGAGGCGTACCGGGAGGTCGAGACCAGCCTCGCGGACCTGCAGTCGAAGATACAGGAGCAGCGGGATGCGATCGCGTTTTACCGCGGCATCGTGTCACCGGATGACGGCGGTCGGGGTTTGCGTGTCCAGGAGATGACGCTGACCTCCGGTCGCGACGAGCGCGTGTTCAACCTGCGACTGGTGCTGGTTCAGGCCATGCGCCACGATCGACGGGTCAGCGGTGATGTCGTTCTGCAGATATCCGGCGAAGACGGTGATGGCGTAAAGACCTACACCTACACGGAACTGAAGACAGAGTCCGCCGATTCGGCATGGCCGTTTTCGTTCCGCTACTACCAGGATTTCGAACGGGAGCTGGTGTTGCCAGACGGATTTACCCCGCTTTCCGTGAGTATTGAGGTGCGTTCACGGACGCGATCTATCGATAGTATTGAAGAGACCTACGCCTGGGCCGTGGCCCGGGGATAAACGCCACAGACTGTGGCCTGATGGAGATTAATGAATGTTTGGGAGCAAGCAGCGCCGGCACAATGCCGTGGAAACCCTGGTCGGTGGCAACACGCAGATTTCCGGGGACCTGCATTTCACCGGCGGTTGCCACATTGACGGCTCGGTCAAGGGCAACGTCAGTGCAGACCCTGACAGCCACGCCGCGCTGACCGTCAGCGAGGACGGCAACATTGACGGCGGTGTTACCGTACCCTACGTGCTGCTGAACGGCATCGTCCGCGGCGATGTGTACGCTAACCAGCGCGTAGAGCTCGGACCAACCGCGCGAGTCATCGGCAATGTGCATTACAATCTGACCGAGATGGCGACCGGCGCCGAGCTTAACGG
>CAZSIQ010000065.1:0-17986 GCA_964606915.1 uncultured Woeseiaceae bacterium
CGCACAACTGGTCAGCGACACCGTATATCGATCCCGGCGTCGAGCTCGACGTCGAGTGGATCGATATTCCGGATCCGGACCCGGTAAAGAACGAGATTCGCCTGCTTGGCGCGCGAATGGGTGCGGCAACGTTCGCCCGCGGCGAGGGCCTGTGTGTCGCAGGTGGCGCGCTGGCGTTCACCTGCACGATCGGCGGACCATCACGCCTTGGCCAGGTGTTCCTGTATCAACCGAGTGAGTTCGAAGGAACGGACAGGGAGAACGAGGCGCCGGGCAAACTGAGACTGTTCGCAGAGTCCGGCGAGCGTTCGCTATTGCGCAATGCCGACAACCTGACCCAGGCGCCGTGGGGAGACCTGCTGATCTGCGAGGACACCAGCGGCCATTGCGGCCTCGTCGGTGTTCGTCCTGACGGCAGTAAGTACCTGGTCGCCTTTGCGGCGTATACGATGTCAGAACTGGCCGGCGTGTGTTTCTCGCCGGACGGCGAGACGCTGTTCGTCAATATCCAAAAGTCCGGGCTGACGCTCGCGATCAACGGCGACTGGTCTCGCCTCGCGGCCTAGTATCGCCGGGCCGTGGCCCGCCCATTCGTCAGCTACCGCGACGCTCCAGCACTTCGACAGCAGGCAGCTTTTTGCCCTCGACGAACTCCAGGAACGCGCCGCCACCGGTCGAGATGTAGGACAAGCGATCGGCAACGCCGTACTTGTCGATCGCAGCCAGCGTGTCGCCCCCGCCGGCAATGGAGAATGCCGGGCTGTCGGCAATCGCCTCAGCGAGCGCACGGGTGCCCTCACCGAACTGGTCAAACTCAAAGACACCGACCGGACCGTTCCAGATGACCGTTCCCGCCTCGGCGATCATGGCCGAAAACGCGGCTGCGGTTTCCGGACCGATGTCGAGGATCATGTCGTCGCCCGATACACCACCGACGCCGACGGTGCGAGCCTCGGCATCCGCAGAAAACTCGCTGCCCACCACAACGTCGGTTGGCACCGGGATGTCCGCGCGGTCGTCACTGGCCGTCTTCAGGCCACGAGCGATGTCCAGCATGTCCGGCTCGTGCAGCGACTTGCCAACGTCGTTGCCGTCTGCCGCGATGAACGTATTGGCAATGCCGCCGCCGACAATCAGGTGATCCACCTTTTCGGCGAGCGCCTCGAGAACCGTCAGCTTGGTCGACACCTTGGAACCACCAACAATGGCCACCACCGGTCGCGCCGGCTCGTGCAGCGCCTTGCTCAGCGCGTCCAGCTCCGCCGACAGCAGGGGACCTGCGCAGGCGACCGGCGCGTGCTCGGCGACACCGTAGGTGCTCGCCTGCGCGCGATGCGCCGTGCCGAAAGCGTCCATGACGAACACGTCACACAACGCCGCCATCTTCTTCGCCAGCGCCTCGTCACAGGCCTTCTCACCCGGCAGGAAGCGCACGTTCTCCAGCAGTCGGATCTCGCCCGGCGCGACATCCACGCCGTCGATCCAGTCGGACGTCAGGGAAACCTCGCGCCCGAGCAATTCCGTCAGGCGAGCCGCCACCGGCGCCAGCGAAAATGTCGGATCGGGCTCACCCTCAACGGGCCGGCCGAGGTGCGACATCAGCATAACGGCCGCACCGGCATCCAGCGCAGCCTGTACCGTCGGCAAGGCCGCCCGGATACGCACGTCGCTGGTGACGACGCCATCGGCAACGGGTACGTTGAGATCCTCGCGGATAAGCACTCGCTTACCCGCAAGGTCCAGGTCCTGCATTCGAATGACGCCCATGCTCAGCCTTTATGCGCTCATCAGCGCCTTGGTGGTGTCGAGCATGCGGTTCGAGAAGCCCCACTCATTGTCGTACCACGAGATGACCTTGACGCAGGTGCCGTCAATAACCTTGGTCAGCGACGCATCGTAGGTCGACGATGCCGGGTTGTGGTTGAAGTCGATCGATACCAGTGGCTCGTCATTGTAGTCGAGGATTCCCTTAAGCGGTCCGTCGGACGCCGCCTTCAGGATGTCGTTGATCTCGTCGATGGACGTTTCACGCTCGGCAACGAACGTCAGGTCAACCGCGGAGACGTTGATCGTCGGTACGCGCATGGAGAAACCGTCGAGCTTGCCGTTGAGTTCCGGCAGCACGAGGCCGACGGCCTTGGCAGCGCCGGTGCTGGTCGGGATCTGCGACATCGTCGCCGAACGGGCGCGACGCAGGTCCTTGTGGAAGACGTCCGTCAGCACCTGGTCATTCGTATACGCGTGGATCGTCGTCATGATGCCGTGCTTGACGCCGATAGCATCGTGCAGCGGCTTGACCATGGGCGCGAGACAGTTGGTCGTGCACGACGCGTTGGAAATGATCTGGTCGTCTGCCGTCAGCGTGTCGTGGTTGACGCCGTAGACAATCGTCTTCTCGACGCCGGCACCACCCGGAGCGGAGATAACGACCTTCTTGGCGCCACCTTCGAGGTGCTTGCCGGCCGTCTCCGCGGTGCGGAACAGTCCGGTGCACTCGAACACCACGTCAACACCAAGATCGCCCCACGGCAGCTTGGCCGGGTCGCGTTCAGCAAAGACTTTTACGCGGTCGCCATTGACGACGATGTCACCACCATCGACTTCAACGGTGCCCGGAAACTTGCCGTGTGCCGTGTCGTAACGCGTGAGGTGTGCATTGGTTTCCGGATCGCCGAGGTCATTCAGCGCGACGACGTCGAACTCGCCCGTACGGCCGGACTCGTGAATGGCCTTGAGTACGTTGCGGCCGATACGGCCGTACCCGTTAATTCCAACCTTGATGGTCATAGTGGTCTCCCTAATTCAAGACAGAGCGCGCAACGCTTGCGACGTTGCCCGCGGTAAAACCAAAGTGTTCGAACAGCTCGCCGGCCGGAGCCGACTCGCCAAATGTTGTCATGCCGATCACGCGACCGGACGGTCCCGTATAGCGATACCAGGGATCCGGCACGCCCGCCTCGACAGCGACCCGCGCGGTGACCGACGACGGAAGGACCGACTCCCGGTAGGCCTCGTCCTGTGCATCGAAGAGGTCGGTGCAGGGCATCGACACCACGCGTACCGCGAGCCCCTCGGCCGCCAGTTCATCCGCAGCGGCTACGCACAGTCCGACCTCGGACCCCGTACCGATCAGGATCAGGTCCGGGGTGCCGTCGGAATCACGCAGGATGTAGCCGCCGCGTGAAATATCGGCGACCTGCTGTTCATTGCGCGGCTGGTGCGGTACGCCCTGCCGTGTCAGAACCAGGCTGCTGGGGCCGTCACGACGCTCGATAGCGTCGGCCCACGCCGCCAGCGTCTCGACCGTGTCGCAGGGCCGCCATACGCGCATGTTGGGCATGATCCTGAGCGACGCCAGGTGCTCGACCGGCTGGTGGGTCGGACCGTCCTCGCCAAGGCCGATCGAATCGTGCGTGTAGACGAGGATGTTCTGGATCTTCATCAGTGCGGCAAGGCGCAGCGCGTTGCGCGCGTAATCCGAGAACACCAGGAATGTGCCGGAATACGGAATCAGCCCGCCGTGCAGGCGCATGCCGTTACCCATGGCCGTCATACCGAATTCGCGCACACCGAAATAGATGTAGTTGCCGGAAGCGTCGTCTGCGGTGACGGGTACCGACGTCGCGTGCTTCGTCAGGTTCGAACCGGTCAGGTCAGCCGAGCCACCGGCCATTTCCGGCAGCACCGGGGCGAGATGATTCAGCGCAACCAGCGAGGCCTTGCGAGTCGCCATGGTCTCGCCCGCATCGTTCACCGCGGACAGCGCCTCGGCCTTTTTGTCGGTCCAGTTGTCCGGCAGCTCGCCGCGCATGCGGCGTTCGAATTCTGACGCCTTGTCCGGGTTGGCCGAACGGTAAGCGTCGAATGTCGACTGCCACGTGGATTCTGCCTTTGCGCCATTTTCGGACTGGTTCCAGTCGGCGGCGATATCCGCGGGAATGTCGAACGGCGCGTGCGTCCAGCCGAGCGCCTCGCGCGTCGCGGCGATTTCTTCATCACCGAGCGGAGCACCGTGCGTGGATGCGGTGCCCTGTTTATTGGGCGCGCCGAAACCGATCACGGTCTTGCAACAGATCAGTGTGGGTTTGCCATCATCGGCGAGCGCAGCGTCAATCGCCGCGGCGACCGCAGCGGCATCGTGGCCGTCGACTTCGCGAATCACCTGCCAGCCATAGGCCTCGAATCGTGCCGGTGTGTCGTCGCCAAACCAGGCGTCGACCTCGCCATCGATGGAAATGTTGTTGTCGTCGTAGAAGGCCACCAGCTTGCCGAGCTTCAGGGTGCCGGCCAGGGAACAGGCCTCGTGCGAAATGCCCTCCATCAGGCAGCCATCGCCCAGGAATACCCAGGTGCGATGATCCACGATCGCATGCTCATCGGTATTGAACTCGCTGGCGAGCATCTTTTCAGCCAGCGCCATGCCCACGGCATTCGTGATCCCCTGCCCCAACGGGCCGGTCGTCGTTTCGATCCCGACCTCCGGCTCATATTCCGGGTGGCCCGCCGTGCGGTAACCCATCTGGCGGAAGTTTCGAATCTCGTCCATGGACAGGTCGTAACCGGTGAGATGAAGCAGGCTGTACAGCAGCATGGACCCATGGCCGTTGGAGAGCACAAAGCGATCCCGGTCCGCCCACAGCGGATTGCCCGGGTTGTGCTTCATGTAGCCGCGCCACAGAACCTCGGCGATGTCCGCCATGCCCATAGGTGCACCGGGGTGACCGGAGTTCGCCGCCTGCACGGCATCCATGCTAAGCGCGCGAATCGCGTTAGCCAGTTCGCGCCGGCGCTCGCCGGACGGGGGAGTACTTTCAGACATAGAGCATTCAGGCCTCGCGGGCCTTTTTGTTTTAAATCAGGGACTGCGACTTGGCGCAGCGGCATTTTCGGGCTTTTTCCGGGGAGCCGCAACCAGCCGACTTTTGCGCAGATTACTATAAACAAGTGTATCTGCGTGACGTTACGACTATTTATCGTCGGCGAAACGGTTACAATGCGCGGCTTTCCGGCAACGGCACCGTATTTACATGGCTGATTCATTCGTTTTCACCTCGGAATCTGTATCCGAGGGACACCCAGACAAGATTTCCGACCAGATCTCCGACGCCATCCTTGACGCCATCCTGGCCGAGGACACGTCAGCACGCGTGGCGTGCGAGACGCTGGTCAAGACCGGGATGGTGCTTGTCGCCGGCGAAATCACGACATCCGCCTGGGTGGACATCGAGGAAGTGGTTCGCAAGACCGTGCTCGATATTGGCTACAGCGACTCGGACATGGGCTTCGACGGCGCCTCCTGTGCGGTTCTCAACGCGATCGGCAAACAGTCGCCGGACATCGCGATGGGTGTCGACCGCGCGTCGGATGAGGAACAGGGTGCCGGTGACCAGGGCCTGATGTTTGGCTATGCCACCAACGAGACCGACGTGCTGATGCCGGCGCCGATCACGTACTCGCATCGGCTGGTTCGCCGCCAGGCGGAAGTACGCAAGAACGGCACGCTACCCTGGCTGCGCCCGGACGCGAAAAGCCAGGTTACGTTCAAGTACGAGAACAACAGGCCGGTCGCCATCGATGCGGTCGTCCTGTCGACGCAGCATCACGCCGATGTCAGCAATGCGGACATCCGCGAAGGCGTTATGGAAGAAATCGTCAAGCCGGTATTGCCGGCCGATATGCTGACCGCCGACACGCAGTACCACATCAACCCGACCGGTCGTTTCGAGATCGGTGGCCCGATGGGTGACTGCGGACTGACCGGTCGCAAGATCATCGTCGACACCTACGGTGGTGCCGCGCGCCACGGCGGCGGGGCCTTCTCGGGCAAGGACCCGTCGAAGGTCGATCGCTCGGCCGCCTACGCCTGCCGTTACGTCGCGAAGAACATTGTTGCTGCCGGCCTCGCAGAGCGTTGCGAGATCCAGGTCAGTTACGCCATCGGCGTCGCGGAGCCGACCTCGATCAGCGTGCAGACCTTTGGCACCGGAAAAATTTCGGACAGTGCCCTGACGGCGCTGATCCGCGAGCATTTTGACCTGCGCCCCTACGGCATCCTCAAAATGCTCGACCTGCTGCGACCGGTTTATCAGTCGACGGCAGCCTACGGACACTTTGGTCGTGAAGACATTGACCTCAGTTGGGAGAAGACCGACAAGGCCGACGCGTTGAGGGACGCCTGAGGCTTTCAGACACCAACGAAATTACGTTTCAGGAGAACACCATGAGCACCGAAGCGGTTGCTGTGACAACACCCGATTACAAGGTTAAGGACATCGCGCTGGCCGACTGGGGCCGCAAGGAAATCGCGATTGCCGAAACCGAAATGCCGGGCCTGATGGCCCTGCGCGCCGAATACGGCGACCAGCAGCCACTGAAAGGCGCGCGTATTGCTGGCTGCCTGCACATGACGATCCAGACGGCGGTCCTGATCGAGACGCTGACGGCGCTCGGCGCAGAAATCCGCTGGTCGTCGTGCAACATCTTCTCGACACAGGACCAGGCCGCTGCAGCGATTGCCGCTGCCGGCATTCCGGTCTTCGCGTGGAAGGGCGAAACTGAAGACGAGTACTGGTGGTGCGTCGAACAGACCATCACCGGGCCGGACGGCTGGACGCCGAACATGATTCTTGACGACGGCGGCGACCTCACCGGCCTGCTGCACGACAAGTACCCGGAGCTGATGAAGGAAATCAAGGGCCTGTCGGAAGAGACGACGACCGGCGTGCTGCGTCTCTATGAAATGATGGCCGACGGCTCGCTGCAGTGCCCGGCGTTCAACGTCAACGACTCGGTGACCAAGTCCAAGTTCGACAACCTCTACGGCTGTCGCGAATCCCTGGTCGACGGCATCAAGCGCGCCACCGACGTGATGGTGGCCGGTAAGGTCGCCGTGGTTTGCGGCTTTGGCGATGTCGGCAAAGGCTCTGCCCAGTCACTGCGCGGCCTCGGTGCCACGGTGCTGATCACCGAAATCGACCCGATCTGTGCACTGCAGGCGGCGATGGAAGGATACCGCGTCGTCCGCCTCGACGACGTCATCGGCGACATCGACATCCTCGTCACGGCCACCGGCAACTACAACATTGTCACCGGCAAGCACCTCGACGCACTGAAGCACGAGGCCATCGTCTGCAACATCGGTCACTTCGACAACGAGATCGACGTCGAGTACCTGAAGAAGTACGAGTGGGAGAACATCAAGCCGCAGGTGGATCACATCATCAAGCCCGACGGCACGCGCATCATCCTGCTGGCCGAAGGCCGACTCGTTAATCTCGGTTGCGCGACCGGTCACCCGAGTTTCGTGATGTCCAATTCGTTCACGAACCAGGTCCTGGCGCAGATTGAACTGTGGCAGCGCGCTGACCAGTACAAGAACGAGGTCTACGTCCTGCCGAAGCACCTGGACGAGAAAGTAGCGCGACTGCACCTCGACCGAATCGGCGCAAAGCTCACCGAGCTGACCGACGAGCAGGCCAAGTACATCGGCGTCGAGAAGGAAGGTCCTTTCAAGGCTGAGACCTACCGCTACTAAGCCACTGCAATACCGGAAAAGGCACGCCCGCGGAAATCGCGGCGCGTGCCTTTTTCGTAGGCCTTGCGACCATTGCCCCAAAGCACGCCACGCCGCTATGATCGCGGCATTGCGCTGAGCGAGGGCCAGACCATCCAGCAAGCCAACCAGCCCGTTCGAGTCCTGCATCTCACGGACCTGCACCTGTTTGCCGATGGCGAATCCGAACTGCGCGGTACCAATACCGATCGGTCACTCGGCCGGGTCCTCAGGCACGTGGCAGACAGTCCGTGGCACGCCGATTCGACGCTGGTGACCGGCGACCTGATCCAGGACGATACGCGCGCTGCCTACGAACGCTGCCGGGACAAGCTCGCTCATCTTCCCGCACCCATCACGGTGTGCCCGGGCAATCACGACGTGCCGTCGCTGATGGAGGCCGTGTTCGACGACCAGCCGTTCCAGCTCGGCGGCCAGGTCGATGTTGGCAACTGGCGCATCGTTTCCCTGTCCACCTGGGTGGAAAAGAGTGCCGGGGGCAGGCTGTCCGATGCTGAACTCCAGCGCCTCGCGGATGCAGTCGACACCGACCGGTATGTGCTGGTCGCCCTGCATCACCCCACGGTAGACCTCGGTAGCCGCTGGCTTGACGCACTGAAGCTCGCCAACCGGGATTCCTTTGACGAAATCATCAAATCCGCGCCCTCGGTCCGCTGCGTACTGTTCGGCCATGCGCACCAGGCGTACGATGCCACGTCGGACAAGGTCCGCTATCTGTGCACGCCGTCGACGTGTCGCCAGTTCCTGCCCGGCAGCGATGCGTTCGCCACAGACGAACAGCCGCCGGCCTATCGTCGTCTCGAGCTGCAGGCAAACGGCGAACTCTCGACCTCGGTGCAATGGGTGAACAATGACTAGATTTTTGCTGACAGCCCTGTTGCTGACAATCGCCCTGCCCTCATACGGCCAGCACCCTTTGAGCCTCTGGGAGGCCCGGGGCACCAACAACGCCGTCTACCTGCTCGGCTCGGTACACCTGTTACGCGCACAGGATCACCCGCTGCCCTCGCGGATAGAGCAGGCCTACAACGACGCCGAGTCGATAGTCATGGAAATCGATATGGACGATCTGGACCCGGTCGCGACCCAGGCACTGGTCAATCGTCTGGGCGTTCTGAACGACGGCAGCACCCTCAGGGACTATCTGGGCGCCGAGCGCTACGCCGACGCCGAACGAGCGGCCGCCGCCATGGACATCCCCTTTGGCCTGCTGTCGCGGTCGGAGCCCTGGCTCGCGGCGATCACGATCGAGCAAATGGCGCTTGCGCGTCTCGGCTTTAACCCGGCGCTGGGTGTCGAGATGACCTTCTCGGGCAAGGCAACGGCTGACGGCAAGCCCATTGAGGGATTCGAGACCATCGAGGAGCAGCTGTCATTTCTCGACGGGCTGTCCGTCGAGGCACAGAACGATCTCCTGATGCAGACACTGCAGGAAGGCCTGGAGCTCGGCTCGGTGATGGACGAACTGATCGAGGCCTGGCGCGTTGGCGATGTCGAGTATCTCGAGAAGACGGTGCTCACGGATATGCAGGAGTTCCCTGAACTCTACGACGTCATCGTGGCGGAACGTAACGCCCGCTGGGTGCAGCAGATTAATGACCTGCTGGACGATGACGACGACTACCTGATTATTGTCGGTGCGCTGCACCTGGTCGGTCCGGACGGGGTTCCGGCGCTGCTCCGGGCACAGGGCACTGACGTCAAACAGCTCAACCAGACGGAGTAAGTGCAGGAATGAGTCTTTACAGCAACGCGCGGGAAGTCATCGCCGGCGGTGTCAATTCGCCGGTGCGCGCCTTTGCCGGCGTCGGCGGTGAGCCGGTCTTTTTCAAGTCAGCACACGGCTCTCGCGTGCAATCCGAGGACGGTCGCGAGTTCATCGATTACGTGGGCTCCTGGGGGCCAATGATTCTCGGTCACACGCACCCGGACGTTATCGAAGCGGTTACGGAAACCGCGAAACACGGCCTGAGTTTCGGCGCGCCCTGTGTGCTTGAAACGAACCTCGCCCGCAAGATTCTCGAGCTGATGCCGCGGATGGAAAAACTGCGCATGGTCAGTTCCGGCACCGAAGCCACGATGAGCGCTATCCGGCTTGCGCGCGGGCACACGGGTCGCGACAAAATCATCAAGTTTGAGGGCTGCTATCACGGCCACTCTGACTCGCTGCTGATCAAGGCGGGATCCGGGGCCCTGACGCTCGGTGTACCGAGCTCACCGGGCGTTCCGGCCGGACTCGCCGAACATACGGTCACCCTGCCGTTTAACGACGTCGAAGCGCTTGAGAAAGCGTTCGACGAAATTGGCAGCGAGGTCGCTTGCGTCATCGTTGAACCGATTACCGGCAACATGAACATGATCCTTCCCGTGGACGGCTACATGCAGCGCCTGCGGGAACTGTGCACCGCATCAGGCACCCTGCTCATCTTTGACGAAGTCATGACCGGCTTCCGCGTCGCCAAAGGCGGGGCACAGGAACTGCTCGATATCGATCCGGACCTGACAACGCTGGGCAAGATCGTCGGCGGCGGATTGCCGGCCGCCGCATTCGGTGGCCGTGCCGACGTCATGGCATCGATTGCGCCCGACGGGCCTGTCTACCAGGCCGGCACGTTGTCCGGCTGCCCGGTATCGATGGCTGCCGGCCTGAAAACGCTCGAGCTGATCGACCAGCCGGGCTTTTACGAAGCGCTGAACGACAAGACCCGGCGCCTGACCGACGGCTTCAAGGCCGCGGCCGACGCGGCCGGAGTGCCTATGGCGGTCGTCCAGGCAGGCGGCATGTTCGGCTTCATCTTCAGCGATGCATCACCGGTCAGCAGCTATGAGCAGGTGGCCGACGCCGACATCGACCGCTTCAGGGCCTTCTTCCACGGCATGCTGGACCGGGGTGTCTACCTCGCACCGTCAGCGTTTGAGGCCGGCTTTATTTCGGCGAAGCACACGGACGAGGAAATCGACCAGACCGTCGCGGCGGCCGCCGACGTGCTCAGGGAAATCGCCTGACGACGGGTTAGCTGGCCTCGGGTGCGTCCGGAGACGGCATCCTGACCTGCTCAAGAACGGCAGCGACGATCTCAAGTCGCTGCCGGCAGTCTGCGCGTTCGAGGCACATCTGTTTTTGCTCAAGCGCGATCGGCAGGATCTCGAGAAAACGGTTGGCAACCCAGCCGGCGTCGCCGAAATGGCGGTCCATGTCTTCGTAGAGACGTCCGAGGTCGTCCAGAATGGCCTCGAGGATTTCAGCCAGCGACGCGTACTCCTCGGGTAACACCATCGGCGTTTCACCCGGCAGTATCTCGATCTCGCCGACGTTCAGACCGTCTTCCTGGCGCTCCGCGGACTTCAACTCGAATTTGTGCGTGCCGATTGCCGTAACGCCGAGCAGGCCATCGCTGCCCTGGTAGAAGTCGACGATTCTTGCCAGCGTGCCGATCGTATACGTGCTTGCCGGAGTCCCGGCTTCCTGGCCGTCCTGGATCAGCAGCACGCCGAACGACGTGTTGTCTTTCATGCACTGGCTGACCATGTCGACGTAGCGGGTCTCGAAGATCCTCAGTGGCAGTGGTCCGCCGGGAAACAAAACCGTGTTCAGTGGAAAGAGTGGTACCTGCACGTCGCTCTCAGCGTCCGGGACGTAGACAGAGTATAGAGCCTGACGGCGCTCTCATGAACGCGTCCGCTGCAGCAACGAGGTCAGCGTCTGTCGTGCGCCGCCAAACCCCCCGTTGCTCATGAAAATAATCGAATCCCCGCTCTTCGCGGTCTTCGACAGGTCCGACACCAGCAGGTCGTAATCGGCGAAGCTGCGCAGGCGAGTCCCAAGCGGTTCAAGCGCGCCATCGAGCGCATCGGCCATATCGGCATCCCGATAAATCCAAACGGCATCGGCCTGTTCCAGTGAATCGGCCAGCGTCGCGTTGTGGACCCCCATCTTCATGGTGTTGGATCGGGGCTCCATGGCCACGAGGATGCGCCGGTCCGGGAAGCGCCTTCGAACACCGGCCAGCGTGCGTCTTATCGCGGTCGGGTGATGCGCGAAATCATCATAGATCGCGATATCCCCGACGGTCGCTGTGCGTTCCATGCGTCGGCGAATCCCGTCAAATCGGCCCAGTGCCTCAACGGCCCGGTTGAATCGAACACCTGCATGACAAGCCGCCGCAACCGCTGCCACGGCGTTCTCGAGGTTGTGTCGGCCGCCCAGCTTCCAGCGCGTCTCGGCCGGTTCGCCCTTGCCGCGGTGAATCCTCAGGCGACGTTCAGTGGCATCGATGTATTCGCCGCGCCACTGGCATTGATCGTCGAGACCGAAACTCTCGGTCGGCGTCCAGCAGCCGGCGTCGATCAGCCTGCCGAGGTTGTCGTCAGCACCGTTTACGAGCACGCGCCCCGCCCCGGGCACGGTTCTAAGCAACTGGTGGAACTGCCACTGGATGGCGTCAAGATCGCTGTAGATATCGGCATGGTCGAATTCCATGTTGTTCAGCACCAGCGTCTTTGGTCGGTAGTGCACGAACTTCGCACGCTTGTCGAAAAACGCGGTGTCGTATTCATCGGCTTCGACAACAAACACCTTGCCGTCGCCAAAGCGCGCCGACACACCGAAGTTCGCGGGCACGCCGCCAATCAAAAAGCCCGGCGCCAGGCCCGCGTGGTCGAGAATCCAGGCAAGCAGGCTCGCCGTTGTGGTTTTCCCGTGTGTCCCGGCGACGGCAAGAACATGCTGGCCGCGAAGTACATGATCCGCCAGCCACTGCGGACCCGACTGGTAAGGCAGGTCCGCGTCCAGCATCGCCTCGACAACGGGTACGCCTCGGCTCATGACGTTGCCGACCACAACGACATCCGGCGCCGGCGTCAACTGGCCGGTGTCGAATCCCTCGTGAATGTCGATACCGAGATCGCGCAGCTGCGTGCTCATCGGGGGATACACGTTGGCATCGCTTCCGGTGACGTGATGTCCCGCGGCCTTCGCCAGTGCAGCGATGCCGCCCATGAAAGTGCCGCAGATGCCGAGTATGTGTACGTGCATGCCGTGAAATGTCCCGGTCAGGCGGACGGTGTCTGCTGCAGCACGTTCATAAAGTCAGTAAACAGAATCTGGACAACAAAGACAAACGCGGCAATCGCCACGCCGCTCATCAGGTTGATGTCCGTGGTCCGCGAGATAATGTGGCCCTCAACCTGTACGGTCCAGAACCACAGCAGGATAAGCGCCAGCGTGACGGCAGAAGGCGCCGTGTCGAGCGGAAACGCGATGATGAGCAACAGCAGGACCAAACTGACGCAGGTCGTCGCGCCCAGAATGGCTGTGAACGACTGCACCAGTCGCGGCTGTTTTCCCCTGGCAGCGATAAACAGACCGTAAGCAATTAGGGACAGCAACACGCTGGCGATCGAGACACCGATATCAAAGCCGGTGAAATCGTCGATGAACATCCAGTTCAGCAGGGTCACGAAAAGCCAGAAGGCAGCGGCGACAACGAGAAACAGGGTCGACCGGGGAATATCCTCCGGCCCCTTTCGAAGCAGCGCGATTTCGATAAACGTCAACAGTAGAAGTGGCATGCGGCGGAAGCATAGAGCAAACCGCGTAACGGAGCATGTTACCCTTCGGCCTGCTTCGTTCGCTGCCGCGGTTCATCATGTCTGACTACCAGTTCGTTGACGACTTTTACGACGTCATCGATACGCTCAGGGAAACCGCAACGGCCGGTATCGACACCGAGTTCCTGCGCGAGAAAACCTATTTCTCACAGCTGTGCCTGATCCAGTTTTCGTCCGGTGAGGCGATCTACTGCATCGATCCGCTGAAGCCACACGACTACGCCGATTTCTGGGATGCCTTGTGCACGCCGCGCTGGATCGTGCATTCCGGACGCCAGGACACCGAAGTGATCTTCCAGACCGCGGGCAAGTTGCCCGAGCGGCTGTTCGACACCCAGATTGCAGCCGGGTTGCTGGGTAAGGCCCCACAGATGGGCTACGCAAACCTGGTCGAGTCACTGTTCGACGTGCAGCTGCCGAAATCGCACACGCGCGCAGACTGGTCACGCCGCCCGCTGCCGGAGGAATGGCTGCGCTACGCGGCAGACGACGTCGCCTACCTGATGCCGGCGTTCGACCTGTTAAGCGAGAAACTGGACCAGGCCGGCCGACTGACCTGGGCCGAAGAGGACTCCGCGCTGTTGCTGAACCCGTCGCTGTACGACCCACAGCCCGAGGACGCGATACACCGGCTGAAGGGCGCTAGGAACTTCCGCGGACGGCGACGCGCCGCCGCCGCCGCGCTGGCCGAATGGCGGGAAACGGAAGCCGTACGACGAAACCGGCCGCGCCAGTGGATACTGCGCGACAGCACGCTGCTGGACATGGCGGTACGCCAGCCGCGCAAACCAGCCGACCTGCGACGTATCGACGGTTTCCCGGCGAAACTCATTGACCGGGCCGGCGAACGCCTGGTCCGGATCATTGATGAAGCCGGTCACGACGAGCACTACCAGCCACCACGTCCGCCGGATGAATCACAGAAGCGCCTGGTCGGCGAACTGCAGGGGCTGATTACGAAGCGGTCGAAGGAGCTCGACATCGCCGCAGAGGTGTTGGCGCCGCGCAAGGAGTTGTCTGCCGCCGTCTTGTTCGGCAGCCGTGATACCCGGGTTTTCGGTGGCTGGCGCCGCGACGTCGTCGGCGCCGAGCTGGAGTCGATGCTCTAGGTCAGGAGCGCTGGCTGGTTAGCCAGGTTTCAGCCGATTGCCGAGACCAGCCGGCCGTAGACCTCGTCGATGCTGCCTTCAGCCTCGACCGTCTTCAGGGCGCCGCGGGACTCGTAGTAGCCAATCACCGGCTCCGTCTGTTTGCGATAGACATTCAGGCGGTTGGAAATTGTCTCTTCGTTATCGTCTTCACGCTGCACGAGCTCGCCACCCGCCGCCGTAACCGCGTCAAGTTCTTCCTGCGCGGAATAGTAGACGTTGAGCAGTTTGCCGGTTTTCGAACAGGTCCGACGGCCGGTGAGGCGCTTCATCAATACGGAAAAGTCGACGTTCATCAGGATGGCGGCGTCCAGCGGCGCACCAATGTCGGACAGCAGGTCTTCCAGGTCGCTCGCCTGCTGCTCCGTCCGCGGGAAACCATCGAGAATGAAGCCTTTGGCGGCATCGGCCTCGGCAAGGCGCTCGCGAATGATACCGAGCATGATGTCATCGGAGACGAGGTCGCCGGCATCCATGATGGCTTTCGCCTTCTGGCCGAACTCGGTGCCGGACGCGACGGCCGCACGCAACATGTCGCCCGTGGAGATATGGGGAAAACCCATCTCGTCCTGGAGTTTTTTCGCCTGCGTTCCTTTTCCGGAACCCGGTGCACCAAGCAGTACGATTCGCATTTATCGATCTCTGGTCTGAGCCGCGCGCGGCGGCGCGGAAAGGGTCGCTAAGCTACAAGCTGCAGGCGCCTAGGTCAAACGCCCCGCGGTAGTGATCCGGACACACGATTCGGCTATTCTCGCGACCGGGAACAACCAAGGGGAGCCCCATCATGTCAGCGATGAATGCGTTCTACGCACAGTCGGGCGGTGTTACCGCCGTAATCAACGCGTCCGCCTGCGGCGTCATCGAAACCGCCCGCAAACACACGAACAAGATCGCCAACGTCTACGCGGGGCGCAACGGCATCATCGGCGCCCTGACGGAAGACATGATCGACACCAGTCGCGAGAGCGCCGCGACCATCGCCGCCCTGATGCACACGCCGGGCGGCGCATTCGGCTCAGCCCGCTACAAGCTGAAAAGCCTCGAGGAGAACCGGGCGGAATACGAGCGCCTGATCGAGGTGTTTGCCGCGCACAATATCGGCTACTTCTTCTACAACGGCGGTGGCGACTCGATGGACACCGCTCACAAGGTCTCTCAGATCAGCAAGCGCATGGGTTTCCCGGTGACCTGCCTCGGCGTGCCCAAAACGGTAGATAACGACCTGCCGATTACCGACTGCTCCCCGGGTTTCGGCTCCGTGGCCAAGTACGTTGCGGTTTCAACGCAGGAGGCCGCCCTGGACGTGGCTTCAATGGCTGAAACCTCGACAAAGGTGTTTGTGCTGGAGGTCATGGGGCGCCATGCAGGCTGGATCGCTGCGGCCGGCGGTCTCGCGGGCTCGGAGCCCGGCGATGCGCCGCACATCATCCTGTTCCCGGAAGTGCCCTTTAACCGGGCCGCCTTCTTAAAGCGCGTGAAATTCTGCGTACAGAACTACGGCTACTGCGTCATCGTCGTTAGCGAGGGTGCGGCCTACAAGAACGGCAAGTTCCTCGCCGAAGCCGGCACCCGCGACGCCTTCGGTCACGCACAGCTCGGCGGTGTCGCGCCGGTCGTGGCCGGCATGGTGCGCGACAATCTGGGCTACAAGTACCACTACGCGGTGGCTGACTACCTGCAGCGTTCCGCTCGCCACATCGCCTCAGCAGTCGACGTCAAACAGGCCTACGCGGTGGGCAAATCAGCGGTCGAGTTTGCATTGCAGGGCCACACGGCCGTCATGCCGGTCATCAAGCGCAAGTCCGACAAGCCGTACCGCTGGACGATCGAGAAAGCACCGCTGTCACGCGTCGCCAACAAGGAAAAAATGATGCCGAAGAAGTTCATCACGAAGGATGGCTTCGGGATTACCGATGCATGCCGGCGATACCTGGCGCCGCTGATCAAGGGCGAGGATTATCCTCCTTATGTCAATGGCTTACCGAAAGTTGCGAAGCTCAAGGGCGTCTCGGTGAAGCCTAAGTTACAAAAGAAATTTGTGGTATGATGCGCGCGCTCTGCTGACCGGCCTGCGGCCGAAAAATCCGTAAAACTGCGCGGTCGGTCGGCACCAACAAGACAGATTTCATTCTGCGGGGGGATCCCAGACGATACACGGCGTAAGGTGCAGCTCATCGCACCGTGCAGCCCTTTGTGCCGCAACAACTCCCTCCGGACGACAATGACGGAGTAACAATCAGTATGTCAGTTGCGATTATCCTGGCCCTGTCCCTGTTCGGACTCGCTGTGGCCTTTTACTACTCACGCTCGGTCAGCCGCGTTGCGGTCGACATGGGTGTCGAAGACGCCGATACGCGCGGGAAACTGCGCAAGATTCATGCGGCGATCGCCGAAGGCGCGATGGCGTTCCTCAAGCAGGAATACAAGTTCATGGCCATCTTCATGGTCCTGTTCGGCCTCGTTATCGCCCTCCTGATCGATGATCACCACACCGAGAACGTCAACGAGGGCATCTACACGGCCATCGCGTTCATTTTCGGCGCAGTCATCTCGATCGCCAGTGGCTACATCGGCATGAAGATCGCGACCGCGGGCAACGCTCGCACGACCGTCTCGGCCAACCAGTCACTGTCCAGCGCGTTCAACCTCGCGCTGCACTCCGGCGCCGTAATGGGCTTCGCCCTGGTCAGCCTGGCCTCGCTCGGCATGCTGCTGATCTACCTCGCCCTCAAATATGTGCTGCCGGCCGACCTGCCGCCGCACGTCCTGATGGAAGTTATTGCCGGTTTCGGTCTCGGCGGCTCGGCCATCGCCCTGTTCGCGCGCGTCGGCGGCGGCATCTTCACCAAGGCGGCCGATGTGGGCGCCGACCTCGTTGGCAAGGTCGAGGCTGGCATTCCGGAAGACGATCCGCGCAACCCGGCGGTCATCGCTGACAACGTGGGCGACAACGTCGGTGACGTTGCCGGTATGGGCGCTGACCTCTTCGGCTCCTGCGCCGAGAGCACCTGTGCCGCCATGGTCATCAGCGCGGTTGCCTTCGCCGGCAACGTCGATGCGCTGCTGTACCCGATCGTCATCTCGGCGATCGGTATCCCGGTCAGCCTGCTCACGATCATGCTGATTCGCGTCAACACCGAAGAACAGGTGGGCCCGGCGCTGAAGCGCATGCTGATCATCTCCAGCGCCATCATGGCCGCCGTCATGTACTTCGTCACCGACATGCTGGTGCCGGCTGATTTCGTCATTAACGGCGTGGAATACACGTCACTCGGCGTGTACCTGTGCTTCCTGACCGGCCTGATCGCCGGACTCGTCGTGGGGCTGCTCACCGAGTACTACACGTCGGATGCCTACAACCCTGTTCGCGAAGTCGCCGAGTCCACGAAGACCGGTACGGCGACCAACATCATTTTCGGGCTGGCACTGGGTTACAAGAGCGCCGTCGGACCGTATCTTGCGATTGGCCTCGCCATCTACATCCCGTGGATGCTGGCCGGCATGTACGGCGTAGCCATTGCCTCGCTGGGCATGCTCGGCACGCTGGTTATTGCTCTGACGATCGACGCTTACGGCCCGGTGGCCGACAACGCCGGCGGCATCGCCGAGATGGCCGGCATGCCGGAACACGTGCGCGAGCGCACGGACGTCCTCG
>CAZSIQ010000066.1:0-17898 GCA_964606915.1 uncultured Woeseiaceae bacterium
CTGGTACGGCCTGATGTACGTCATCGGCTTCCTGTTCGCCTGGTGGCTGGCCCGAATACGCTGCAAGCGTGCCGACTCCATCGTCAATGCCGAACAGGTGGACGACCTGATTTTCTACGGAATGCTGGGCGTCATCCTCGGCGGCCGCGTGGGCTACGCGCTGGTGTACGGCTGGTCCGAGCTGATCAGTGACCCGCTATACCTGTTCAAGGTCACTGAAGGTGGCATGTCGTTTCACGGCGGTCTCGTCGGCGTCATGCTGGCCATGTGGTGGTATGGCCGAAAGATCGGTCACGGCATGCTGGCCGTCACAGACTTCGTTGCGCCGCTGGTTCCGCTCGGCCTTGGCTTCGGTCGTATCGGCAACTTCATCAACGGTGAGCTCTGGGGCAAGGAAACGGAGGGCTGGTGGGGTGTGCTCTACCAGGGCCGTGTCCTGCACCCGTCACAGCTGTACGAGGCCGCGCTGGAGGGCTTCCTGCTGTTTGCGATCCTGTGGTGGTATTCGTCGAAGCCACGACCACGGATGGCCGTGTCCGGCCTGTTCCTGCTGGGCTACGGTGCCGGGCGCTTCATCGTCGAATTCGTGCGTGTTCCGGACAGCCACATGGGCGATGCCGGTTACGTGCTGTTTGGCTGGATGACTACCGGCCAGATCCTGACCTTGCCGATGCTCATCGGCGGACTCGTTCTAATGACCCTGGCGTATCGTCGCCAGGCACAGGCTTAAGAGAGGGCAATGGAGGCATACCTCGATCTCATGCGCCATGTTCGTGATACCGGCGCACGTAAGGAAGACCGTACCGGCACCGGTACCCTGAGCGTGTTCGGGCACCAGATGCGCTTCGACCTGTCGGAGGGTTTCCCGATGGTCACAACCAAGAAGCTGCACGTGAGGTCGATCATTCACGAGCTGCTGTGGTTTTTGAGTGGCGACCAGAATATCCGCTACCTGCAGGAAAACGGTGTATCCATCTGGAACGAATGGGCCGATGATGACGGCAATCTTGGCCCGGTTTACGGCGTGCAGTGGCGGAGCTGGGGCACGCCGAACGGCGAATCCATCGACCAGATCAGCCAGGTCATGCGGCAGCTCAAGGAGTCACCGGATTCCAGGCGAATCATCGTGTCTGCCTGGAACGTCGCAGACGTCGACAACATGGCACTGCCGCCGTGTCACTGCCTGTTCCAGTTCTATGTCGCAGACGGCAAGCTCTCCTGCCAGCTCTACCAGCGAAGCTGCGATATCTTCCTCGGTGTGCCGTTCAACATCGCGTCCTACGCGCTGCTCACACACATGATGGCGCAGCAGGCGGGGCTTGGTGTTGGCGACTTCGTCTGGACCGGCGGCGACTGCCACCTGTACCTGAACCACCTCGAGCAGGCGGACGAACAGCTGACGCGCGAGCCGCTGCCGCTGCCGACGCTCAACATCAACAGAAAGCCCGACAGCATCTTCGATTATCGATACGAAGACTTCGACATCGTCGGCTACGAGTCGCATCCTCACATTGCCGCCAAGGTGGCCGTGTAGGCTCAAGCGGGGATCGTCACTTGATCAGCCTGATTGTCGCAGCGTCGCGCAATGGCGTCATCGGAGTCGATGGCGACCTGCCCTGGCGGCTGCCGGACGACCTGAAGCGCTTCAAGGCGCTAACCACTGGAAAACCGGTCATCATGGGCCGAAAGACCTGGGACTCGATCGGTCGCCCTTTGCCGAACCGGCAAAACATCGTCATTACTCGCAACCCGGCGTTCGAGGCCGAGGGCTGCGATATCGTTGCTACGCCGGAGCAGGCAATTGCCGCTGCCGGGGACAGCGAAGAACTGATGATTATCGGTGGCGGTACGATCTACTCGATCTTTCTCGACAAGGCGACACGCATTTACCTGACCCGTGTGCATACCGAGATTGAAGGCGATACGTTTTTTGCAGACCCCGACCCGGCCGTCTGGATCGAAGCGTCAGCCGAGCCTCATCCCTCAGACGAACGCCATTCCTTCGCCTTCGACTTTGTCGATTACGTGCGTCGCTAGTTCCGTACGAAGCGATTCCGGCCGAGCCGGATACGCGCTTCGTTCAAGGGGCGCAGGCGTTTTATGGCGGCGTCGGCCGCCTGAGCGATATTTACATCGTCCAGCGTTTCAGCCTTCCTGGTGAACTCCTCCAGCAGGGCGTGCTGAACTTCACCGCGCTGTTGTGCCGTCAGGTAAGGGATATCGGCGTGAAACATGACCATGGAGTAACGCGGTATAAAGTGGTCGGGTAGGCGTTGCTCGAGTTCGAAGGCCAGCGCCTTGCGCAGGGCGAATTTCGGGTCGCGGACCGTGTCACGCATCTCGATGTAGTTGTCCAGCGCCATGTCGGCGATCGCATTGGCGTTGGCGAGTTGTTCGGCTTCGTACAGTGCGAACACGTTAGGCCAGTCGTCGCCGTGCTCGTTAACAAGCTGGTCCAGCAGAACAACGTCTTCGAACGCAAGGTTCATTCCCTGTCCGTGGAACGGCACGATGGCGTGCGCGGCGTCACCGATGAGCAGTACCTTGCCGCCGTCGTGCCAGTGACGACAGCGAATGGTCCCCAGTACACCGAGAGGGTGATTGAGCAGGTCGTCTTCGAGGTTGGTGATCAGCGGCGCCGCGTCCGGGAAGTGCTTTTCGAAAAAGCGGCGTACGCGAGACGGACTGTCCAGTGACTCGAAGCTCTCAGGGCCTTCGTTGGCGAGAAAAAGCGTCAGCGTGAAGTCGCCGCCCGGGTTGGGCAGCGCGATCAGCATGAAGCCGCCGCGAGGCCAGATGTGCAGAGCGTCCGGGCGCAGCTGGTACTGGCCATCCGGACCGGCCGGGATGCTGAGTTCCTTGTAGCCGTGTCGCAGCAGGGTCTCGACGCCGCCGAAGGTGTCAGCGCCGTCGGACGAGCGGCGCAATACGGATCCCGCACCGTCCGCCGCAAATACCGGCTGTGTATCGATCTCGTACAGCGTGCCGGAGTCTTCGTCACGCATATGCACGCAGCCGTCCAGCGCATCATAGCCAATCGCCTTGTGACGGAACCGAAAGTGAATCCGTTCGCTGCGCTCGGCGGCATCCAGCAATACCTTGTTCAGGCCAACACGTGTCACCGAGTAGATCTGCTCTTCCTCGGTCTGCCCGTAGGGCAGAAAGTCGACGTTGCCATTGACGTCGTGCACCGCGCGACCACGCATGGGCACAAGCAGCGGCTCGACAAGCTCGAACAGTCCCGCCTCCTTGAGACCGTGGATGCCTCGCGCTGCGAGGGCGAGGTTAATCGAGCGCCCGGCCTCTGCGTCATAGGCCCTCGGGTCGTCAAACCGCTCGAAGACATCCACGTCGAAGCCGAGCCTTGCCATCGCGATGGATAGCAGCGTGCCGCACTGTCCGGCACCGATGATGCTGACTTTACTCATGCCCGCTCGCCGAGTTCGTCGAGTATGGCGTCGAGTCGTTCGACCAGTTCCCAAACGTCCATAAAGCTGTTGTACATCGGCGCAGGCGCCACGCGAATCACGTCGGGTTCACGCCAGTCGCCGGTGACATTGCGTTCGCACAGGGCGTCAAAAACCGCGCGCGCATCAACCGAGGGGTCGCGAACCTTCAGTGACGACTGCGCGCCCTGGGCGCCTGCCGGCGTGATGGATTCAATGCGGCCGTCGAAGCGCTCCTTCACGAGCCATTCCAGCCAGCCGGTCAGCTGTATCGACTTGTTGCGAAGTCGATCAAAGCCGGCTTCCAGAAACAAGTCCAAGGATGCAACGACCGGAGCGAGCGACAGGATCGGCGGATTGCTCATCTGCCAGAGCTCGGCGCCCTCGGCGGGGTCGAATTCGGCGGCCATGCGAAAACGACTGCGTTCGTGGTTGCCCCACCAGCCGTGAAGCTGGTTCTCGCCCGCGGCATCGTGATGACGTTTCGGCACGAATGCGCCGGCGATCGCACCCGGTCCGGCGTTCAGGTACTTGTATGTGCACCAGCACGCAAAATCCGGTGCCCACTCACCCAGGGACAGCTCGACATTGCCGATCGCATGGGCGAGGTCGAGCCCGACCGGTATGCCGTGCTGACGCCCCAGTTCACAGATACGCGCCATGTCGAGTACCTGTCCCGTGTAGTACTGCACGCCCGGTAGCAGCAGCAGGGCAATGCGATGGCCCTGCTCATTCAGCAGCGATTCGAGGTCTTCGATGTAGAGTTCGCCGTCGTCATCTCGCGCTCGCCATTCCAGTACCCCGTCGTCGGGATCGTAACCGTGATGACGCACCTGCGAGGCCGCCGCGTAGCGATCCGACGGAAACGCCTTGTCCTCGATGACGATGCCGTAGCGCTCCGCCGTCGGGCGATAGAAACTCGCCATCAGCAAGTGCAGGTTAACCGTCAGCGTGTTCATCGCGATGACTTCGTTTTCACTGCTGCCGGTCAGCGCCGCGAATCCGGCTGCGGCTTCGCGATGGTAGGTCCACCAGGGGCGCTCTGAATGAAAATGGCCGTCGACGGCGTACTGCGACCAGTTGTCGAGCTCCTGCTCGACGTACTGCCTCGCGAGGTCGGACTGCAGGCCCAGGGAGTTGCCGCACAGGTAAACCGGTGACCAGTCTTTGCGCCAGCTGGGAAACGCGAAGCGCTGCCGAAAGCCGGCGAGCACGTCGTCAGCATCCATGCGTTCCGCGTAGTCGCGGTTGTTCTCGAATTGCATGTCGTGGTCCTTTAGCCCGCGAGGCCTGGTACGGCCCGGCCTAGTCCCGGGGCGGTTTAACCGCACCGCAGTTTTTGCAGGTCCGGTGGTCTTCTGACTCGTAGAAACGGTCAAAAATCGGCGGCAGCTGCCCGACGATGTCAGTCAGGTGTACATATTCCTCGTACAGCAACGCATCGCAGCTGTCGCAGTACCACTGGAAGCCGTCAAGCTCGTGCGGCAGCCGCTTGCGTTCGACGACCAGGCCTATTGAGTCCTCAAAGCGCCGGGGTGAGTGTGGCACGCGAGGCGGCAACAGCAGGATTTCGCCGGCGCCAATCGGAATATCGACACGTCGGCCGTCCTGAATGGTGCCCAACGTCATGTTGCCCTCAAGCTGGTAGAAGAACTCGGGGCCCTCGTCGATATGGTAGTCGTCACGGGCATTCGGGCCGCCGACCACCATGACGATGAAGTCGTCTTCTTCGAACACCTGCTGGTTGCAAACCGGTGGCCGAAGCTTGTCCCGGTGATCGTCAATCCATTGCTGGAAATTGAAAGCCGTCAGTGTGTCCATAGTCAGTCCTGTCCGGGCACCTGGAAGACCTGCGGCGTACGGGCATCAATCCGGACGGCCGTCAGCTGTCGTCCCCAGACGCAGCCGGTATCCAGCGAGAGCAGCTCCGGCAGCACGATCAGGCCCAGCTGTGACCAGTGTCCGAACACAATACGGGTGTTTCCCCACGCCTCACCCCTGAATTCATACCAGGGCCTGAGTTTGCCGCGTGTTTTCCACGGGGCGCCCGAGAAGTTCATCCTGAGCCGACCGTCCGGCGTCAGCATGCGCATTCGCGTCATGCAGTTGACGATGAAGCGAAGTCGCGCATTGCCCTTGAGTTTGCCGGACCATTGCGTTGGCCGGTTACCGTACATAGTTTCAAGCAGGCTCGGAAAGTTGTCGGACTGCAGTGCGGATTCCACTTCTGCCGCACGGCGCAACGTCTTGGCCACGGTCCAGGTCGGAAGAATGCCGGCATGCACCAGCAGCGTATCGAGCTTCTCATCGTAGTGTGCCAGCGGTCTCGACCGCAGCCAGTCGACGATTTCGTCGATCTCCGCAGCGCGAAGCGTTTTGCCCAGGCTGTCGAATCGTTTGCCATTGCTGATGCTGCCCTGTGTCAGTGCCAACAGGTGCAGATCGTGGTTGCCGAGCACGGTAACGGCGGCATCGCCCATGGCGCGAACCGCCCGCAGGGTCTTCAGGGACTTGGGTCCGCGATTAACGAGATCCCCGGTCAGCCAGAGCTTGTCCTTGACGGGATCAAAGTCGATGGCGTCGAGCAATCGCATGAAAGGGTCATAGCAACCCTGTATATCCCCGATCGCGTAGATGGCCATGGTCTATTGCAGCAGTCCGGGAACCGCCAGCGTGAATGGCGCAATCGGCGCATCGAAGTTGGTGCCGTTTTCGGCTTCCATCGTGTACATACCCTGCATGGCACCGACCGGCGTTTCGAGAATGGCACCGCTCGAGTAGCGGAACTCCTCGCCGGGCTGCAGGTACGGCTGCTCCCCGACAACACCGTCACCGTGGACCTCCTGCACTTTGCCGTTAGCGTCGGTGATCACCCAGTGGCGACTGCGAAGCGTGGCCGCCACGTCACCGTTGTTGCGAATGGTGATCGTGTACGAGAACACGTAACGGTCGTCGTCCGGCCGAGACTGTTCGTCCACGTACGAGGTTGCGACGTGGATGCCGATGTCGTTGTTGGTATCCATAAACTGGCGCCATTTTACCTATGGGGCTCAGGCAATTCCCGGCTGATTTTGTGAGAGTTTGTTGCTGAGTGCTATGAAAGCATCCACCCCGATCTGCTCCGCGCGGACGCCCGGGTCAATTCCGACCTCCTCCAGTTGCGTCGGCGATGCAAACCCGGACAGCGAATTCCGGACCGTCTTCCGACGCTGCGCGAAAGCTGCTGCGACGAGCCGGGAGAGGTGGGCCTCATCGGCAACGTCGTGTGCTTCCGGACGCGGGATCAGACGCACGACGGCGGACATGACATCGGGCGGTGGGTCGAAACACTCCGGTCCAACATCGAACAGCGGTTCGACCAGCAGGTGGCAGCCGAGCATGACGCTGAGCCGGCCGTAGGTCTTGCTGCCGGGCACGGCGGCCATGCGATCAACCACTTCCTTTTGCAGCATGAAGTGCATGTCGATGATGCGTTCCCGTTGCTGCAGCAGGTGAAAGAGCAGTGGTGTCGAGATGTTGTAGGGCAGGTTGCCGACGACGCGGACGCGTGGCCCCACTGTGCTTATGTCGAACTTGAGGGCGTCCGCTTCATGCAGCTGCACTTTGTCGTTGTCCGCAAATGCCCCGCGCAGCGCGGCGGCCAGATCGCGATCGAGTTCAACGAGATGCAGGGAACCGGCGCGGCGCGCCAGCGGTTCGGTGATCGCGCCGGGCCCCGGGCCGATTTCGATGATCGTGTCGTCCGCGGTGGGTCGAATCGCGTCAACGATGGCATGAATGACGCCCGGGTCGACCAGGAAATGCTGGCCGAAACGCTTGCGAGGTTTGTGCGGCGTCACGCCAGGTCTCTTGCCAGCCTTACGGCGGCACGCAGGCTGCCGACGTCCGCTTTGCCGGTACCGGCGATGTCGAGCGCCGTGCCGTGATCGACGGATGTCCGCACAATAGGCAAACCCAGGGTCACATTAACGGCGTTGCCGAAGCCGGCGTATTTGAGGACCGGCAGCCCCTGGTCGTGATACATCGCAAGTACCGCGTCCTTGTGACCGGCGCTGGGCGTGAACGCGGTGTCGGCCGGCAGTGGCCCGCGCAGGTTCATGCCTGCTGTGCGCAGTTCGTCAACGACCGGGCGGATGACAGTTTCATCCTCGGTGCCGAGGTGTCCTCCTTCGCCGGCATGCGGGTTGAGTCCGCAGACGACAATGGCGGGTTGCTTAATGCCGAAACGCTGTCTCAGATCACGGTCAAGAACCGTCAACACCTGTTTGAGGCGCGTCTCTGTGATTGCCGCCGGCACATCCGCCAGCGGCAGGTGCGTGGTGGCCAGGGCGACGCGCAGTGAGTCTGCAACCAGCACCATCACCGGCATACCTGCAGCGGTGACTTCGGCGAGGAATTCGGTGTGACCGCTGAACGGGATGCCCGCGTCGTTGATGACGCTTTTCTGCAGCGGCGCTGTTACGAGCCCGTGGAATCGTCCGTCAAGGCAGGCGCCCGCGGCAAAGCGAAGTCCGTCCAGCAGTGTTTTCGCATTGTCCGGGTCGAGTTTGCCTGCCTCGACGCGGCCCGGAAACGGGAAAGGAATGACGCGAAGTCGCCCGGGTTCATGATGGCCGGGCGCGCCCGCATCGATGATGTCTACGGGTACCGCCAGCGACAGTTGCTCGGCACGCTCCATCAACACGCGGGGATCGCCGACGATCACGACATCTTCATCGGCGAGGTTCAAGCACAGGTCCGGGCCTATGCCGGCAGGCTCGCCGGCCGTCAGCAGCAGTGTCTGCCCGGCGCTCATGTCGACAGGCGATCAGATCCGCTTGTCGACGAACGCCTCGTCACGCAAGCGCCGGATCCAGAGCTGGGTCTCGTCCTGCATCTTGCTTTCACGAATACGACCGATGCAGTTGCGTTCTTTCAGCTCCTCGGTGTTGTCGTAGACGCGGCGCTCGAGTACTTCAACCACGTGCCACCCAAACGGTGACTGGAACGGCTCGGTGCTCATCTCGCCAGTTTCCAGCGCATCGATTGCGGACTGGAATTCACCGACAAAGGTGCCGGGTCCGGCCCAGCCGAGATCTCCGCCATCGTTCGCTGTGCCCGGGTCGTCGGACAGCAGTTTGGCAACCTCGCCAAAGTCTTCGCCATTGTTGATCCGCTCGATCGCGTCGTTGAGGCGTTGCCGCGCCGTCGCGTCGTCAATGATCTCGTTCGGTGTCACGAGGATATGGCGTGCTTTAACCTGATTGATTTCGCTACGCTCCAGCGCACTGCGCAGGTCGTTGACTTTGACGAGATGGAAACTGTTGCCCCAGCGGAAGGGCTCGGAGACCTCGCCCTTGTCGAGCGATGGCAGTACGTCTGTGAACAGTGACGGTACGCGAGCGCCTTCCCGCCAGCCCAGTGCGCCGCCTTCCAATGCAGTCGGGCCTTCCGAGTAGGTGATCGCCATCTCGCGAAAGTCTGCGCCGTCCTGAATCTGCTGGTAGATGTCGTTGATCTTGTCTTCAGCGACGATGATTTCGTCGGCGCCGGCTTCGCCCTGTACTGACACGATGATGTGCGACAGGTTGTAGGCGGAGTTACCGACCACGTCTGACTCCATGTCGACGATGCACTGGCGTATCTCGCGAGGGGCAACCTGAATACGCTGGCCGACATCGATGCGACGCAGCTGGTCGAGCGTCAGGTCGTCACGCAGCTGCTCACGAAAAACCGACCAGGAAAGGCCGCCGGACTCGATGACGGCCGGCAACTGCTCGAAGCTCACCGGCGGATTCTGCTGCTGAGCGATGCGGGACAGTGCCTGGTTCAGGGCCTGGTCCGAGATCTGCAGGCCGATACGGCGTGCGCGCTGCAGCTGGACTTCGTCGATGACGAGTCGCTCCAGGACCTGCTCCTGCAGCACGTCGGCCGGCGGCAACGGGATTGGCTGCGGCTGCGATTCTGCCTGCCGGATGATCTGCGCGATCTGCGTGCGCAGTTTGCTCTTCAGGACGACGCCATCGTTGACGATGGCGGCAACGCCGTCGAGGAATTCGCCGGTGTCAGACAGCTCGTCGGCCACGCACAGGGGCGCGAAACATAATGCGCCAGCGGCGCATAAGTTCTTGAATTTGTTCACGTAAAGTTACCGAAGTCTCGCGGAATAGCCAAGAATACCACGTTCGAGGAGTTTGTCGGACTGGCTGCCGACACTGCTCAAACCCTTGAGTACCAGTTGCAGACCAATGGAACTGTCGCGGGTTCCATCGCGCGTGGAAATGAAGCTCCGGCTGACGATTCGAAGGCCCCAGCAGCAGCTCTCGTACTCGAGGCCGGCAAAGCGCTCAAGCACCTCGTCGTCGCGGAACGAATAATTGTAGCGGCCGACAAAGTTCCAGCGGCGACTCAGCGGCCACGAGAAGGACACGTCGCCCTGTTCGAGAGCATCGCGACGGAACCGGTAGGCGACGTTAAACACCTTGTTGTCCGCCGGCGTGTATTGCAGACGAACTTCCGATTGCGTGGTGCCCTGGTCGCCGGTGCCCCACTGGTGACCAAAGTCGAAGTTGATGTTGTCGTACAGCAGGAAGCTGACCTCGGCGATGTAGTCCGAGGATCGACTGGTCTGTACATCCTGTCCCGGCAGCGACACGCCGCTGCTACTGAGATACAGCGCCTGGCCGATGGTTGCCGAGATCAGTTCACGACCGGTGCTGACGTCCAGCAGTCGACTGGTCACGCCGAGGCTCAGCTGGTCCGTATCGGCGATGCGGTCCACGCCGAGCACGCGGTCGCGCCGGAACAGCTGCACAAGGTTGAGGTCGGGTGAGATCGTGTCGAACACCGGCAGGTCGTCCTGCTGGCGATGCGGCACATGCACATACAGCATTCTCGGTTCGATGGTCTGCAGGAACTGCGGCGAGTTTTCGAGGGTTCGCTCGAGAACGACCCCGGCATCGAGGCTGGCTATGGGCAAGGTGCGGCTCGGGTCGTCGGCCTGGCCCGCCGCCGTGTCGGAGAGTTCATACCGGGTGTGGTCATAACGCAGTGCGGGTTTCACGAACCAGCCGGGTCCGCCAAATCGGCGAGAAATTTCAGGCGCTGCGTTAAAGCGCCAGCCCGTCACACCGACATCGCGGTCGAAGTTGACGAGTTCGCTGTCGAGCGTCAGGTCCGCACCGAGCCACTGCTCGGGCCAGGCGCCCTTGGCGACGAACTGCGGCAGACGTCGGTACGGTTCATTCGTGTCTGCGATGGCGTCGTCGAGCGTCTGGAAATCCTGCGCGCGGGCCAATAGCGACCAGTTGCGACCGTAGTAGTCGAACTCAACGCTGCGGTTCAGGTGCGTCAGGCTCGATATGCTGAGACTGCCCCCGAGGTCTTCGAAGTATTGACTGTCTGACACGTCACGAACGTCGACGAGCGAACGCCAGCCGTTGGAGAAGACGCTGCGATGGTCGAAGTCGAACAGGTGGCGGGTTTCGTTGACCTGGTCGTCATTCGGCAAGAGTTCGGCGTTGATCGTGCCGTCGTGTGACTCGCGCAGATAGCGGAATTGCACCTGGCCAAGAAAACCGCGGTCCGTCAGCAGTCGGCTGGTCAGCGTGGCGTCATAGTTCGGCGCGATATTCCAGTAGTACGGGACGCGGATGTCATTGCCACCGCGATTCGAGCTGCCGATCTCGGGTGTCAGGAAGCCGGACTTGCGGGCGTCGCCAATCGGAAAAGACAGGTAGGGCGCATACAGCAGCTGCACGCCCTGGAAACGCAGCTTGATCCCCTGCGCTGTGCCGATACCCGTACGCGTATCGAGTCGGATGGACTTCGCCTTCAGCAACCAGTCGTTGGAGCCGGGCGGGCAGGTCGTGTAGTTGACGCCGCCGAGATTGAGCACGCCGTCCTCGGAAATCCGCAGTGCCGATGCAGAACCGCGACCGGCTTCGCCGATGGAAAACTCGGCGCCGGTGAATTCGATGACGCCCGAGTCGTAAGCAAACTCCGCGGTGTCGCTTCGGATCTCGGTGCGTTCGTCTTCGTAGCGCACGTCACCCTGCAGGAAAACGCGGCGATCAACCTCGCGAAGTTCGGCATTGTCAGCTGCCGCGAGCTTGTCTTCGCTACGCAGGATGATGCCGCCTGACAGGACCGCGCTCCTGGGTTCGGTAAACAGCGCATCCAGTTGCCCGGTTTCGAAGACAATGGTGCCCGGCGCGGAAACCAAATCGTCCGCCTGTGCCTGCTCCGCCAGTCCCACATTCAGCGAGTTGCTGCAGGCAAGCGGCTCCTGCGCCGCCGCCGACGAGAAGGCGAGGAGCAGGGCGGGCAGGATGATAGAGCGTCTGGGCACGTCGGGTCGCGGGTTCTGATCGGCTGCGGATGTTAACAGGTGTCTATGATACCTTCCCAACGTTTTGAATCTGCCGGAGAAATGCCGGGCATGCAGGAAAAGGGAGACGCTCGACGACAACAGGTCGAGTCATGGCTGTCCGTTATTCCCGGTGTCGACGTTGGCTCGCTGAGGGCGGCGTCGGAAGATGCCAGCTTTCGTCGCTACTTCCGTGTGGCGACCGACGCTGGAACCGCGATCGTGATGGATGCACCACCGCCGCAGGAGGACACGCGCCCGTTTATCCGGATAGCCGGCTACCTGGAGTCGATCGGCGTGAATGCGCCACGCGTGCTGGCCGCAAACGAAGACGACGGTATCCTGTTGCTCAGCGACCTTGGCAGTACGCCCTACCTGGCCGACCTGGATGCCGATACGGCGCCGTCCATGTATCGCGACGCGATTGATGCACTCGTCCTGATGCAGCAGGGCGGTGAACCGTATCGTGAGGCGCTGCCGGCCTACGACGATGCGTTTCTCAGGGTCGAGGTGGCCCTGTTCCATGACTGGTTATGCGAATCCTACGCAGGTATCGAGTTCAGCGCGGCGGAGCAGCAGCTGTGGGACGAGGCCGTCGACGTTATTGTTGCCGAGGCAGTAGCGCAGCCGCGCGTCTTTGTGCATCGTGATTACCACTCGCGAAACCTGATGGTGACCGGCGAGGACAATCCTGGCGTGCTGGATTTCCAGGATGCGATGAACGGACCACTCACCTACGATCTCGTGTCGTTGTTGAAGGACTGCTACGTCCAATGGCCGCAGGCGTTGCGCGACGAGTGCCTTGACTACTTTCTCGCCGTCAGCAGCATCGATGTCGAGCCGGCAACCATCCGCCGCTGGTTTGACCTGATGGGTGTCCAGCGCCACCTGAAGGCGGCCGGTATTTTCTGTCGCCTGTGGCTGCGTGATGGCAAACCGGGGTATCTCGCTGACGTGCCGTTAACCGTGTCGTACATCACCGAGCTCAAGGGTCGCTACCCGGAGCTGGATGCGCTGATCGATTGGATCAACGAGCGTGTTATGCCGGCGTTCCGTTCCAAACGTGAGTCGGAATCGTGATCGCAATGCTGCTGGCCGCTGGCAAAGGCGAACGGCTCAGACCCCTGACCGAAACGCTGCCAAAGGCGCTCGTCGAAGTGGGTGGTGTCCCGATGATCGAGCGTCACCTGGACGCCCTTCGCCGTGCGGGCATCGAAACGGTGATCATCAACCTGGGTTGGTTGGGCGCAACACTGGTTGAGCGACTGGGTTCGGGTGAACGCTTCGGCGTCCAGATTATCTACAGCGACGAGGGTGAGAATATCCTCGAAACCGGCGGCGGCATCGTTCGGGCATTGCCGTTTCTTGGCCGCGAGCCGTTCCTGGTGGTTAACGCTGACATTGTGACCGACGTCGATTTCGGGGGCGTTTCCCTGCCGGACGATGCGGATACACACCTTGTGCTGGTACCACGGCCTGATGATCGTGAAACCGGGGACTTCGGCCTTGAACACGGTCGCCTGGTTAACGAGCCGCCGGACTATGTTTTCAGCGGCGTCGCCGTGTATCGCCCGGACTTTTTCAGTGGCTGCGGTGTTGAACGGTTTTCGGTTGCGCCGATGCTGCGTGCTGCAGCCGACGAGGGTCGCGCAAGCGCCGAGCTGCATGAGGGGTTCTGGGCGGACGTTGGAACGCCGGAACGACTGGCCCGGGTTAGCTCACGCTTTCGCTAAGCACCGCCGGTAGCTCCTCGCTTACCGACAAATGCCGAATACGCGCAGCGTCGCAGAAATGCGGCAGCAGCGCGTCACGCGTTTCCGACAGGGTCGGTGTTGCGCCGAGTTGTTTCAGGTCCGTAATCTCGAGATTTTCCATGCCGCAGGGGTTGATTCGTGCGAACGGCTCCGTGTCCATATCGACGTTGACGGCCATGCCGTGGAAGCTGCAACCGCGTCGGATTCGCAAACCGACACTGGCCACCTTGCGACCGTCGACGTACACACCCGGCGCGTCTGCACGGGCAACCGCTTCGACCCCGTAGTCGGACAGGAGCCGAATAACGCTCTGCTCCAGCGCGGTGACGAGCTCGCGCACGCCGAGGCTGTTCCGGCGCAGGTTGATCAGGGGATACAGCATGAGTTGGCCGGGACCGTGGTAGGTCACCTGGCCGCCACGGTCGATCTGCACCACCGGGATGTCGCCCGGCGCCAGCAGGTGCTCCAGGGATGCGTTCACGCCCAGGGTGTAGACCGGTGGATGCTCGGTGAACCAGATCTCGTCGGCGGTATCGTCATCACGACGATCCGTGAAGGCCTGCATGGCCCGCCACAGGGGCTCATAGTCTTGCCGGCCAAGCCAGCGGACGTCGAGCGTCACAAGGCCATCTTGACGGCTTCGTGCGCGGTCAGGTCCATGTAGATGTTGTCGAGCTGTTCGCGGGACTCTGCACGAATGGTCACAGTAATCGACACGAAGCGCTCGTTGCGACTGAGAGCCGTCTTGAAGGCCGCATCCTCAAGCGGCCCGGTGTGACGTTCGACGATCGAGCGTGCTGTGTCACGAAACTCCGGCGTATCCTCTCCCATAATCTTGATGGGAAAGTCCGACGGAAACTCCATCAGTGTTTCTTCGTCACTCATTGTCTAGTCGATCCAGAGTTTCATGCCGTCGACGGCACGCTTCCAGAGGCTGCCTTCCGGATTGTCGTCCAGCGCACGCAACGGAACCGATGACAGCGGAGTACCGTCGAGGCTGACCGTCAGTTCGCCCACCGGCTGACCCTGCGAGATGGGTCCGATGACTTCCGCAGGAATACTTTCCACGGGCTCCAGCTCATCATAGGCGCCCCGTGGGAAGGTCAGGTAAAGATCGTCGGCAACACCCAGGCGAGTTTCATCGTTCTCGGCCTTGAAGACGCGGGAACGGGTGATTTCCTCGCCGGCCTTGAACACCAGGCGTGTTTCAAAAAACCGGAAGCCGTAGTTGAGCAGCGACTGGCTGCCGTTGATCCGCGCATTGTCGCTGGACGTGCCGACGACCACCGACACGATACGCATGCCGTCGCGTTCCGCCGATGACACGAGGCAGTAGCCGGCTTCCTCGGTGTGCCCGGTCTTCAATCCGTCTACGGAATTGTCGCGCCACAACAGCCGGTTCCGGTTCGGCTGTTTGATGTCGTTCCACGTGAATTCGCGCGTGGAGTACCACTCGTAGTATTCGGGGAACTCGGTGATGATCGCCTGCGCGAGTTTGGCGACGTCGCGCGCCGTAACGTAGTGGTCAGGGTCCGGAAGCCCGGTCGCGTTGACGAAGTTCGTGCTCGTCATGCCGAGGCGCTCGGCGTACTGGTTCATCAGGGCCGCGAACACATCTTCCGAACCGGCGACATGCTCGGCAAGTGCAACGCTTGCATCATTGCCGGAGCTGACGATGACGCCCATCAGCAGGTCTTCGACGCGCACGCGCTTGCCCACCTCGATGAACATCCTCGAGCCTTTCATGCGCCAGGCCTTTTCGCTGATCGTCACTTCGTCGTTGAGCGCAATCTGGCCGCTCTTCAGCGAGTGGAAGACGACGTAACTCGTCATCAGCTTGGTCAGGCTGGCCGGGGGCACGCGGTTATCCGGCTGCAGCGAGGCGAGCTCGTATCCGGTCGTTGCGTCAACCAGCAGATAGCTCGTGGCGCCGATGACCGGCGGCGAAGGAGTGGGTCGAATATCGGCGAATGCGGTTGCCGCAAACAGCAGCAGCGCGCACAGAAATAGTGGTGCTCTCATCGGGTCCAGGGGTAGTGGTACTGACAGTCGATATTGTAGCGTGTTTGACTGCGGCCGTAGCAGCCGGTTCAGTCGCTGACCAGGTAGGCACCCTCGATATTGGCGCTGTCCAGCACTCGGGTGAGGTCCTCGTACTGCGTTACCGACGTCACGGGGCCGATTCGCACGCGGAACAGGGTTCGGCGATTCGCGCTGTCGCGGTAAATGGTCGCACCGTCAATATTCATCGCTGTCAGCCGTCCGCGCAGCCGCTCCGCGTTTGCGCGCTCGCCGAATGCACCCACCTGGATGTACACCGGGTTGTCGTTGTCCGGGGCGAGGAAATCCGCCGGCGGTGCCGTGACCTCCGCGCGTGTCGGCCGGTCGCCGGTCGCGTTGTCGAAGCTGATTGCGGTGACTTCGACGTTCGCCGTGCCGCTGTCGATCATGTCCAGTCGCATCGCGGCCGCGTAAGACAGGTCGATGATGCGGTTGTGCGCGAAGGGTCCGCGGTCATTGACGCGGACGATGACGCTCTTGTTGTTCGCGAGATTGCGAACGCGGACGTAGGTCGGGATTGGCAGGGTGCGGTGCGCCGCCGACATCGCGTACATGTTGTAGGTTTCCCGGTTCGCGGTCAGGCGTCCGTGGAATTTTTTGCCGTACCAGGATGCGACACCGCGCTCCTGGTAGCCGTAAGACGTATCCATGACACGGTAGCGCTGGCCGAGTACTTCGTATTCCGGCGAATTGCCGTAGCGGCTGCGTGGTTCCGGACGGGGTTCCGGTGATCCGGGCAGGTCGGGAATACCGACGCTGCCGGACGGGGGGCCGTCCTTTTGCTCGATAAGTGTCGAAGTGGTCGTGCAGCCCGCGAGAAGTGCGGCGAGCAGTACGGCCAGGCTAGGACGCATTCGCCTTCATTTCGGCCGCGACTTCCTGGCCAAGCTGGTGCACGGCGAGCGCATACATAACGCTGCGGTTGTAGCGAGTGATCACGAAGAAGTTGTGGAAGCCAACCCAGTACTCCAGCGCACCGTCTTTTTCGTACGCAAGCAGTTGGCTCTTTGCGTCCGCCTCGAGATCCGTGGCAAACATCACACCCTGCTGGCTCAGTGAGGCAACGGTGTCACGCGGCTTCAGTGTGTTCTTGGGCTGCGGTTTTTCGCCCTGGAAGCCGGCGCCCAGCGTGGCCTGCGCGACCACCTCTTCGCCTTCGGTCCAGCCATGACGAACAAAATAATTGGCGATGCTGCCAACCACATCCGCCCAGTTATTCCAGATGTCGATCCGGCCATCACCGGTCGAGTCGACGGCGTACGCGCGGAAGCTCGACGGCATGAACTGCGGTCGACCCATAGCGCCGGCGTAGGACCCCGTCGCGCTGCTGATGTCGAGCCCTTCGTCGCGCGCGAGCAGCAGGAACTCACGGAGCTCTTTGCGGAAGAATTTCGAACGCGGTGGATACTCAAACGCCAGGGTCGACAGGGCGTCGATGACACGATGGCTGCCGGTGATGCGACCGTAGTAGGTCTCGACCCCGATAATGCCGACGATGATCTCCACCGAAACACCGGTTTCGTCACTGATGCGCTGCAACATGTCCGCGTGTTCGCGCCAGAAATTCGCACCGAGCTCGATGCGCTCACGCGTCATGAACTTGGCCCGGTACTCACCCCAGGTCAGCGTCTTCTCAGCCGGTGTCGAAATCAGCTCAAGAATACGGTCGGAGATCCTGGCTTCGGACAGATAGTCTTCGAGTGTCGCGCGGTCGTAGTCGTGCTCGGCAACCATCTCGTCGATGAATGCGGCGATGTCGGGACGGCTTGTGTCTAGCGCGAAAGCGGTGAAAGGGAGGGTGAGAAACAGTGAAGCAGCAAGTACTCGACGTATCATCAGCGGGGCAATAATTTCCGTTTAGACTGGATCGACATCAGAATACCGAATCCCGCCAGCAGCGTCACCATCGACGTCCCGCCGAAACTGACCAGTGGCAAAGGAATCCCGACGACCGGAACCAGGCCGGTGACCATCGCGGTATTCACGAAAACATAGACAAAGAAGGTCAGGCTGATGGAACCGGCCAACAGCCTGCTGTAGGTGTCGTGCGCCTGGACGGCAATGAACAGGCCTCGACCTATAACAAACATGTATAAGGCGAGCAGTACGAGCACGCCAAGCAGGCCGAATTCCTCGCCAAGCACCGCAAAGATGAAGTCCGTATTGCGTTCAGGCAGGAACTCGAGTTGCGCCTGCGAACCGTTGGTCCAGCCCTTGCCGAACAGCCCACCCGACCCGATCGCGATCTTCGACTGGATGATGTTGTAGCCGGCGCCCAGCGGGTCGCCTT
>CAZSIQ010000067.1:0-17674 GCA_964606915.1 uncultured Woeseiaceae bacterium
TTAGACTCCGCGCCATGTCGCTATCTGAACCCCAGAAAAAATACCTGCGTGGCCTTGGCCACAAACTGAATCCGGTCATCATGGTCGGTGACGCGGGACTGAGTGAATCGCTGCTCGCCGAATACGATCGGACGCTGGCTCACCACGAGCTGATCAAGGTCAGCCTGCGCGTCGGCGAACGGGAGGTCCGTGACGGCATGATCGCCGAACTCGTCGAGCGCAGCGGTGGCCATCTCGTGCAGCGGGTCGGAAACGTTGCCCTGATCTACTGCGAGAACCCGGAAAAACGACGCATCCGCCTGCCGCGCTAGCCGCTACTCGTAGCGGACCTCGATAATTTCGTACTCTTTCTCGCCGCCCGGCGCCCTGAAGTTGACCACGTCTTCCTCAAGCTTGCCGATCAGCGCGCGAGCAATGGGCGAGGTAAAGGAGATCATGCCGGCCTTCAGGTCGGCCTCGTCTTCACCCACGATCTTGTAGACGATTTCGGAATCGGTCTCGACATCCAGCAGCTCGACCGTGCAGCCGAAGATGACTTTGCCACTGGCCTTCATCTCGGTGACGTCGATAACCTGCACGTTGGACAACTTGCCCTCGAGCTCCTTGATGCGTCCTTCGATAAAGCCCTGCTGTTCACGGGCGGCGTGGTACTCGGCATTTTCCTTCAGATCACCGTGCTCACGCGCCTCGGCGATCGCCTGGATTACTGCGGGACGATCAACCGACTTCAGTCGCTTGAGTTCCTCGGTCATCAGTTCGTGACCTCGAACGGTCACCGGCACCTTGTTCACGCCATTTCCTCTTTGTGCAGGTCCTGCAGACGGTTTACGTCGCTGTTGTCGAGATGTTCAATCGCTTCACAGGTCGCGACAGCCGCACCGAGGGTTGTGTAGTACGTAACGCCCTTGCGGACGGCTTCGGCACGAATAGAGCGGGATTCAAAAATCGCCTGCTTACCTTCGGTGGTATTGACGATCAAGTCAATCTCACCGTTCTTGATCATGTCCACGATGTGCGGTCGGCCCTCGCGCACCTTGTTGGCCCGTCTGCAGGGTACGCCTGCCTTCGCCAGCGTCTTGGCCGTGCCGTGGGTTGCAATAATGTCGAAGCCACGATCACTCAGCAGCTTGGCGAGTTCGATGGCGCCTGACTTGTCGCGTTCACGGACGCTGAGCAGGGCCGCACCCTGCCTCGGCAGTACGACGCCCGAAGCCAACTGCGCTTTCGCGTAGGCCTCGCCGAAGGTCCGGCCAACACCCATGACCTCACCGGTGGATTTCATTTCCGGTCCGAGGATCGGGTCGGCACCCGGGAACTTGATAAACGGGAACACCGCTTCCTTGACCGAGTAGTAACCCGGCGTACGCTGTTCTGTGAATCCCTGCGATTCGAGCGACTCGCCGACCATGACGCGTGCCGCGATCTTCGCCAGCGGGCTGCCGATCGCCTTGGACACGAACGGCACCGTGCGTGACGCGCGCGGATTGACCTCGAGCAGGTAAACCGTGTCGTTCTGGATCGCGAACTGCGTGTTCATGAGCCCGATGACGTTCAGACCTTTCGCCAGCTTGACGACCTCGTCATGCAATTCGGCCTGCATCTCGTCGCTCAGGCTGAACGGCGGCAGGCAGCAACCCGAGTCTCCGGAGTGCACGCCGGCCTGTTCGATGTGTTCCATGACGCCGCCGATCAGCACGTGTTCGCCGTCGCTGACGCAGTCGACATCGACCTCGATTGCGAGATCGAGGAAACGGTCGAGCAGCACCGGGCTGTCATTCGACACCTGGATGGCCGCGTCCATGTAGGCTGACAGGTCCTCGTCACTGTGTACGATTTCCATCGCGCGACCACCGAGCACGTAAGACGGACGCACGACCAGCGGGTAGCCGACATCGGCGCCGGTGGCGAGCGCCTCTTCCTTGCTGCGCGCCGTCGCGTTCGGCGGCTGGCGCAGGCCCAGCTCCTCGACAAGTGCCTGGAAGCGTTCGCGGTCTTCGGCGAGGTCGATCGAGTCCGGCGACGTGCCGATGATCGGCGCGCCGGCCGCCTCAAGATCACGCGCCAGCTTCAGCGGCGTTTGCCCGCCGTACTGGACGATCACACCCTTCGGCTTCTCGAGGTCGATGATTTCCATGACGTCTTCGAAGGTCAGCGACTCGAAGTACAGGCGATCCGACGTGTCATAGTCGGTCGATACCGTTTCCGGGTTGCAGTTGACCATGATGGTCTCGTAACCGGCGTCCTTCAGCGACAGCGCGGCGTGCACGCAGCAATAGTCGAACTCGATGCCCTGGCCAATCCGGTTCGGCCCGCCGCCGAGAATCATGATCTTGTCGCGATCGGTCGGTTCCGCCTCGCACTCTTCCTCGTACGTCGAGTACAGGTAGGCCGTCGTTGTCGCGAACTCGGCTGCACAGGTGTCAACGCGCTTGTAGACCGGTCGCAGGTCCAGCTTGAGCCGCGCGGCACGCACGTCGGGCTCACTGACACCGAGCACCGTCGCGAGTCGCGCATCGCCAAAACCTTTCCGCTTCAGGTTGCGAAACTCGTCATAGTCGATGTCCGCGAGGGCGCGCCCGCGCAGCCCGTTTTCCAGCTCGATGAGCTCAGCAATCTGTGCGAGGAACCAGGGGTCTACGCCCGAGATCTCGGCGATCTCGTCAAAATCGAAACCGTGCCGGAAGGCATCGGCGATGTAGCGAATGCGATCGGAACCCGGCAGGCGCATTTCCTGGCGAATGCGATCGCGGTCCTCGTCGTTCTTCGGCGGCTCGCACACCTCGTCGAGGCCGTCGATACCGATCTCCATGCCGCGAAGCGATTTCTGCAGCGACTCCTGGAACGTCCGTCCCATCGACATGACCTCGCCGACCGACTTCATCTGCGTCGACAGGCGATCGCTGGTGCCAGGGAACTTCTCAAACGTGAAACGCGGAATCTTGGTAACGACGTAGTCGATGCTGGGCTCAAACGACGCCGGTGTTGCACCACCGGTGATGTCGTTCTTGAGTTCGTCCAGGGTGTAGCCAACGGCGAGCTTGGCCGCAACCTTGGCAATCGGGAAACCGGTCGCTTTCGACGCCAGCGCCGAGGAACGCGATACACGCGGGTTCATTTCGATAATGACCACGCGGCCATCATCCGGATTGATCGCGAACTGCACGTTCGAGCCGCCGGTCTCCACGCCGATTTTGCGCAGCACGTCGATCGATGCGTTTCGCAGGCGCTGGTATTCCTTGTCGGTCAGCGTCTGCGATGGCGCGACCGTGATCGAGTCACCGGTATGCACACCCATCGCGTCGAAGTTCTCGATGGCGCAAACGATGATGCAGTTGTCGTTGCGATCGCGCACGACTTCCATCTCGAATTCCTTCCAGCCGATGATCGATTCCTCGATCAATACCTCGGTGGTCGGTGACATCTCGAGCCCGTGGGTCACGATGCGCTCGAATTCTTCCTTGTTGTAAGCGATACCGCCGCCGGTTCCACCCAGGGTGAATGACGGACGAATAATCGTCGGGAAGCCAACCGCTTTCTGTTTTTCCAGCGCCTCAGCCAGCGAGTGCGCAACGTCGGATCGGGGGCTCTCGAGGCCGATTTCACTCATGGCCTTGCGGAACAGGTCGCGATCTTCAGCCATGTCGATGGCTTCTCGCTTGGCCGCAATCATCTCGACGTCGTACTTCTCGAGCACCCCGTGGCGTGCAAGGTCCAGCGCACAGTTCAGGCCGGTCTGCCCACCCATGGTCGGCAGCAAGGCATCGGGACGCTCCTTGGCGATGATGTGCTCAACGGCGGTCCAGTGCACCGGCTCGATGTAAATCGCGTCCGCCGTCTCCGGGTCGGTCATGATCGTCGCCGGGTTGGAGTTGACGAGGATGACGCGGTAGCCCTCCTCTTTCAACGCCTTGCAGGCCTGGGCGCCGGAGTAGTCAAACTCGCAGGCCTGGCCGATGACGATCGGCCCGGCGCCGATGATCAGGATGCTTTCAATGTCTTCGCGTTTTGGCATTCGTTGTTATCCCGCCAGTTCCGGCTGGCGCTGGCGCTTGATCGCTTCCATGTCGTGGATGAACCGCTCGAACAGCGGCAGCAGGTCCTGCGGTCCGGGGCTTGCCTCGGGATGACCCTGGAAACTATAGGCTGGCCGGTCGGTGAAGGCGATGCCCTGCAGGGTGCCGTCAAACAGCGAGCGATGCGTCGCCTCGACGTTGTCCGGCAGGCTGTCTTCATCAACCGCAAATCCGTGATTCTGGCTGGTGATCTGTACCTGGCCGGTCTTCAGGTCCTGAACCGGGTGGTTGGCACCGTGGTGTCCGAATTTCATCTTTTCGGTCTTCGCACCACTCGCCAGTGACAGCAGCTGGTGGCCGAGGCAGATGCCGAACACCGGAATTCCGATATCGAGGAACTGGCGGATCGCCTTGATTGCGTAGTCACAGGGCTCCGGATCACCGGGACCGTTGGACAGGAAGATGCCGTCCGGCATCATCGCGAGCGCCTCCTCGGCTGTCGTCTGGGCCGGTACGACCGTCATGCGGCAGTCGAGGTCGGAGAGCAGCCGCAGGATGTTGCGCTTGATACCGAAATCGTAGGCGACGACGTGATACGGGGCGATACGGCGGCTCATGATCTTCGGTGGCTTGCCGAACGTCGTGCCGTGGGACCACTGGTAGGGCGCTTCCGTCGAGACAAATTTGGCCAGGTCCATACCGGCAATACCCGGGAACTTGCTGGCGTGCTTGATCGCGAGCTCGGGGTCGGCGTCGCCGGTCATGATGCACCCCGACTGGGCGCCCTTCTCACGGATGATGCGCGTCAGCTTGCGCGTATCGATATCGGCGATGGCGACAAGATTCGCCTGCTTCAGAAAGTCCGCAAAACTGCGCTCCGAGCGCCAGTTGCTGACCACCGACGAGCGATCCCGGATGATCAGGCCGGACGCGTGGGTCCGCGCGGACTCCATGTCGTCTGAATTCGTGCCGGTGTTGCCGATATGCGGGTATGTCAGGGTGACGATCTGGCGGCAGTACGACGGATCGGTCAGGATTTCCTGGTAACCGGTCATGGCCGTGTTGAACACGACCTCGCCGATGGTTTTGCCCTCGGCACCGACAGAGGTGCCTCGAAAGACGGTGCCGTCCTGGAGAGCGAGTATTGCGGGTGTGACCAATGGCGTCCCTCATGTCCGTTTGCCAATGATCGTCGGGGGATTTCGCCGTTTTCGTCGCGTCGCCAGGAGGATTGGCGGGGTGCAGATACAAAAAAACGGAAGGGGTTGCCTCCCGCTGACGAAATCGCGTGCCGCGATCCGGCGTAGTTTACTTAAGCGATCTGGAGGGCGCCAGAGTGTGCAGCGGTTTTTTTGCGGCTTCAGCCGCCAAACAGCACATCCTGCATGCCGAAAACCCCGTTCTGCCGGCCAACGACCCACCGGGCCGCGCGCACAGCGCCGCGAGCAAACACATCCCGCGTGGTCACACTGTGGGACAACGACAGGGATTCCGAAGGGCTCACGAAGTGAACCGCGTGATCCCCGGGCACTTCACCACGCCGCTCGACGCGGAACACGATATCGCCGCTACCGTGACTGTCCCTTTCGTAGACCATGACGTCGTCGAAGTCCTGGTCGCGCGCATCCGCAATTGCCTCACCAAGCTTCAGTGCCGTGCCGGAGGGTGCGTCCTTCTTGTGCACGTGGTGGGCTTCGTCAATTGTCACGCGGAACTCCGCGCCCAGCGTATCGGCGGCCTCAGCCACGTAGCGCGTCATGACCGCGATGCCTACGCTCATGTTGCGATCGTAGACAACCGGGGATGACGCACCGAGCGATTTCAGGGCATCAAGCTGTGCCGGTGCAAGGCCGCTAACGCCGCAAACCAGTGGTTTCGGACGTTCAGACAGCATCTTGCAGACCGCGTCGGTTCCTTCCGGGAGACTGAAGTCGATCAACACGTCGCTGGCGTCGACGACTTTGCCCAGGTCATTGCCTATGTATGTGTCCGGGGAGACCAGCGCGCTTGCGACCTTGTCCGGGTCGCGTGCCCAGACACCCGCGACCTCGAGATCGTCCGACACGGCGACAAGGTCGGCGATTGCCAGACCCATGCGCCCTGCGCCGGCGATACCGATACGGATCATCAGGAACTGATTCGTTCGAAAAAGCGCTTGACGGTGTCGAGCCAGGAATCGGCGCGCGGGTTGTGCGTGTCACCGCCCGCCTGAACCTGCTGGTCGAACTCACGCAGGGTCTTTTTCTGGTCCTCGGTGAGGTTGACCGGGGTCTCGACCGACAGTGTCGCAAACAGGTCACCCTTGCGTGGATCCCGCACGGTAATCACACCCTTGCCACGCAGGCGAAACACCTTGCCCGACTGTGTGCCGGCGGGGACCTTCAACGATACGGTGCCATCCAGCGTCGGCAGTTCGACCTCGCCGCCGAGCGCGGCGGTCGCGAAACTGACCGGGACTTCGCAGGCCAGGTCGCTGCCGTGACGTTCAAACAGCTTGTGCGGCTTCAGCCGGACTTCGACGTACAGGTCACCTGGCGGTCCACCGTTGCGACCCGCCTCACCTTCGCCGGAGAGCCGGATACGATCGCCCTCATCAACACCGGGCGGGACCTTGACCGACAAGGTCTTGGTTTTACGCACACGACCACGACCGTGACAGTTATCGCAGGGATCCTCGATGATCGTGCCGGCACCCTTGCACTGCGGGCAGGTCTGCTGGATCGAGAAGAACCCCTGCTGCATGCGAACCTGGCCGACGCCACCGCAGGTGGGGCACGTGACGGGCGATGTGCCCTTCTTGGCGCCGCTGCCATCACACACCTCGCAGGTAACCTGCGTCGGGACATCAATCGTGACATCGTCGCCGCTGACCGCCGTTTCGAGGTCCAGCTTCAGTTCGTAGCCGAGATCGGCACCGCGAAAGACCTGGCTGCCGCCTCCGCGACGCCCACCGCCACCGAAGATGTCGCCAAACACGTCACCAAAGATGTCCGAGAAACCCTCCGCACCGAAGCCGCCGCCACCGGCCTGACCGCGCACGCCGTCGTGGCCGAACTGGTCATAGGCAGCCCGCTTGTCGGCGTCCTTCAGAACGCCGTACGCCTCACGGGCTTCCTTGAACTTGGCCTCAGCGTCGGCGTTGCCTTCGTTGCGGTCCGGGTGGTGTTTCATCGCGAGGCGCTTGTACGCCTTTTTGATCTCATCGTCGCTTGCCGACTTTGAGACACCCAGAATTTCGTAGTAATCGCGTTTTGCCATGTCGTATCTAAAAGACCGGGCGCCACATGGGCGCCCGGATTCGTTGGTTTACTCAGCGAGGATTACTTCTTGTCGTCCTTGTCGACTTCCTCGAACTCGGCGTCGACAACACCGTCATCGGCCTGGCTCGCGGACTCGCCGCCGGCTTCACCGTCCGGTGCCTCACCCTGCTGCTCTGCGTAGAGTCGCTGGGCCAGCGTGCCGGAGACTTCTGCCAGTGCACTCGTCTTCGCTTCGATCTGTTCCTTGTCGTCGCCCTCGAGCACCTTCTTCAGGTCAGATACAGCGTTCTCCACCTGTAGACGCTCTTCCTGCGTCGCCTTTTCACCGAGATCGCTCAGCGTTTTCTCAGCGGCGTGAATCAGGCTGTCAGCCTGGTTACGGACGTCGACCAGCTCGCGGAACTTGCGGTCTTCCTCGGCGTGGCTTTCGGCGTCGGCAACCATGCGATCAATTTCATCGTCGGACAGACCGCTGGAGGCCTTGATGACGATGTTCTGGCTCTTGCCAGTCGCCTTGTCCTTCGCCGACACGTTCAGGATACCGTTGGCATCAATATCGAACGTGACTTCGATCTGCGGCAGGCCGCGCGGTGCCGGCGGAATGTCTGACAGGTCGAATCGACCCAGCGACTTGTTGTCCGCGGAACGCTCACGTTCACCCTGCAGCACGTGAATGGTCACGGCCGTCTGGTTGTCGTCCGCCGTCGAAAATACCTGCTCGGCATTCGCCGGGATCGTCGTGTTCTTCTCGATGAGCTTCGTCATGACACCACCGAGCGTCTCGATACCGAGCGACAGCGGCGTTACGTCGAGCAGCAGTACGTCTTTGACGTCACCGGCGAGTACACCACCCTGGATCGCAGCACCCAGCGCTACGGCTTCATCAGGGTTCACGTCACGGCGCGGTTCCTTGCCGAAGAAGTTCTGCACGGCTTCCTGCACCTTCGGCATACGCGTCTGGCCACCGACGAGAATCACATCGTCGATCTCATTGACCTTAAGTCCCGCATCCTGGAGAGCAATTTTGCAGGGCTCGATGGTGCGCTCGACCAGGGACTCAACCAGCGACTCGAGCTTGGCACGCGTCAGCTTTATGTTCAGGTGCTTCGGACCGCTGGCGTCGGCCGTGATGTACGGCAGGTTGACTTCAGTCTGTTGCTGCGAAGACAGCTCGATCTTCGCCGTCTCGGCCGCTTCTTTCAGGCGCTGCATCGCGAGCGGATCCTTGGAGATATCCACACCGCTCTCGCGCTCGAACTCGGACACGAGGTACTCAATGATGCGCAGGTCAAAATCTTCACCGCCGAGGAAGGTATCGCCGTTCGTCGCGAGTACTTCGAACTGATGCTCGCCGTCGATTTCGGCGATCTCGATAATGGATACGTCGAACGTACCGCCACCGAGGTCGAACACGGCAATCTTCGCGTCACCGCGCTTCTTGTCCATGCCGTAGGCGAGTGCCGCGGCAGTCGGCTCATTGATGATGCGTTTGACTTCGAGACCCGCGATCTTGCCGGCGTCCTTGGTCGCCTGGCGCTGCGAATCATTGAAGTACGCCGGAACCGTAACGACGGCTTCGGTGACTTCCTCGCCAAGGTAATCCTCAGCGGTCTTTTTCATCTTCATCAGCACGCGCGCGGACACTTCCGGCGGCGCCATCTTGTTACCTGTTGCTTCCACCCAGGCGTCGCCGTTGTCCGCCTTGACGATCTTGTACGGCACCATGTCGATGTCGCGCTGTACGACGTCGTCTTCGAAGCTACGGCCGATGAGGCGCTTTACGGCAAACAGTGTGTTCTCCGGGTTCGTCACAGCCTGCCGCTTGGCGGACTGACCAACCAGGACCTGATCGTCTTTCGCGAACGCGACGATGGACGGCGTGGTGCGATCACCCTCGCTGTTCTCGATGACCTTCGGTGCGTCACCTTCCATCACTGCTACGCAGGAGTTGGTGGTACCCAGGTCGATACCAATAACCTTACCCATGTCTTGCTACTCCCAAAATCTCAAGTGTTTCGAATCTGCCTAAAACATGGGGCACTGCCGCCCCGATTCAAGCGTTCGGAAAAAATTAGTCGGCCTCGGTCGAGACCACGACGCGGGCCGCCCGCAACAGGCGCCCGTTGAGCGTGTAACCCTTCTGCACAACCGCCAAAACGCTGCCCGGCTCCATGTCGGCCGACGGCTGCATGCTGATCGCCTCGTGCAGCTCGGGATCGAACGGTTCGCCTTCCGGATTGACCTGTGCAACCTGGAAGCGCTCAAGAGCTTGCTGGAGCTGCTTCATGGTCGCTTTGCTGCCCTCGAGCAGGCTGTCCGCATCGGCTGTATCCGCAGCAGCAAGACCCATCTCGAAGCTGTCCACGACGGTCAGGAGCTCCCGGGCGAAATTCTCCAGCGCGTACTTGCGGGCATTCTCGACATCGCGGGTTGCCCGCTTGCGAACGTTTTCAAGCTCCGCGGCCGTCCGCAGGTAGCGGTCCCAATTTTCGTCCGCTTTGGCCCGGAGCGCGTCAATTTCGTCATCGGCGTCAGCAGCGGCGTCCACCACCTCCTCGGTGGCTTCTTCAGCGGGCTGTTCCGTCAAATCCTTGTGTTCTTCGGCCTGGTCAGTCATGGCGACCTGAGTCTCCCCGGTTAGTCGTGCGGCGGAGTTTGGGGTTCGCGCAGAAAATATCAAGCGCGATGGCGGAAAACGGGGGCTTTTCGGGCGATCAGCCCTTGTTGAGCGCGTTGCCCAGGAGTCTCGCCGTGATGTCAACGATCGGCACCACGCGATCATAGGCCATGCGCGTCGGCCCGATAACGCCGAGCACGCCGATCGTGTCGTCGTCGACCTTGTAGGGCGAGGTCACCACACTGACGTCGTCGAGGATGCGGAACCCGGATTCTTCGCCAATAAAGACCTGCACGCCGGACGCGTTCAGGCTGCGATCCATGAGATCCAGGATCATCTGCTTTTCGGAAAACGCATCGAACAGGCGGCGCAGCTTGGAGACGTCTGACAACTCGGCGAAATCCATCAGCTTGGTCTCGCCCGCCAGGACAAACTCGGCCTCCGACTGCGGCGACGAATCAATCGCAGCCTGGGCGACGGTGATGATATCCAGCATCTGCTGATTCATCGTGCTGCGCAGCGTATCGAGGTCGGCTACCAGCCGCTCCCGCAGGCTGGCCATTTCCACGCCGGCATAGTGCTCGTTGACGAAGTTGGCCGCAGTCTGCAGGTCCGACGCACAGTAGTCCTGGTCAACATGCAGGATGCGGTTCTGCACTTCGCGGTCGTTGATAACGAGTATGACCAGCACGCGACGGTCGGACAGCGGCAGGAATTCGATCTGCCTGAGAACGGCTGACTGGCCTCGGGGTACCGTGACGATACCGGCAAGACTGGTGATATCCGACAGCATCCGGGAGGCCGCGCCGATCATGGAGTCCGGGTCGTCGATTGATTCGCCGAGCTGGTTGCGCAGGATCTGCAGGTCATCGCTGCCCGGTTCACGGAAGCGGACCATGGTGTCGACAAACAGGCGGTAGCCCTTGGGCGTCGGGACTCGTCCTGCGGACGTGTGCGGCGCAGAAACCAGCCCCATCTCCTCGAGATCGGACATGACATTGCGGATTGTGGCTGGGCTCAGGTCGAGGCCGGAGTCCCTGGAGAGCGTGCGCGAGCCGACCGGCTGGCCGTCCTGCACATAGCGCTGAATCAGCACTTTAAGCAGGTGTTGTGCCCTTTCTGTCGGCACTGGATTGTTCGCGTCTTGCGACATACTGCGGTGGAAAGCCTGCAAATCCGTTGAAAACGACGCTAGCAACGGCTTGGCGGTCGGTCAAGGGTCTGCAACAATTGCCGCCAATCGATTGTCGGCCAGGCGCTCAAGACCGCGTAATGTCCACGGAATTCAACAAAATAGCGATTGTCGGCCGGCCCGACGATGAACGGATCGCCGAGCCGGTGCAGACGCTGACGCGGCATCTGGCCGACAAGGGCATTGAACTGTACTCCGCAATCCCGAACGACGGTGTCACGCAGGTCGAGGAATCCGAGCTTGCGGACCTGGCGGACCTGGTGGTCGCGGTCGGCGGCGACGGTACGATGCTGCACGCCGGTGCCATCGCCCGAAAACGCGACATCCCCCTGCTGGGTATCAACCGCGGACGCCTCGGTTTTCTTGCCGACGTGACGCCGAGCGAAATGCTGGCCTGCATCGACCAGGTGCTCGACGGCAACTTCCAGAAGGAATCGCGACTGGTGCTCGAGGCGGTGTTACAGACGTCGGTCGGCGAACATCGCGCCTACGCGATCAATGACGTGGTGCTGCAACGTCGAGAAACCGGGCGCATGGTCGATTTCGAAACCAGTGTCGCGGGGCGGTTCATCAACACGCATTCCGGCGATGGGCTCATTGTGTCCACGCCGACCGGCTCGACCGCCTACGCGCTGAGCTGCGGCGGACCGATTATCGACCCGCAGATTGACGCCATCGTGCTGGTACCGATCGCTCCGCACACGCTGACCGACCGTCCCATCGTCATTCCGTCGAACCAGCCGGTTGAGATCAGGCTGCATGAGCGGGATGACACCAAGGCGGAAATCACCGTCGACGGCGCCTCGATGGGCGAGATCAAGCCAGGGGACACGTTGACCATCGGGCCATCGGAGGGCCGCATCACGCTGTTGCATCCGCACAGCTACGATTACTTTGAAATCCTCCGCTCGAAACTGTTCTGGGGCAAGGACGGCCGCAACCGCGGCATTCCGAACGGTAGCTAGATGCTGACCAGCCTGCATGTAAGGGACTTCGCCATTGTCCACGAGATCAGCGTGGATTTTGCGGGCGGCATGACGGTATTGACCGGCGAAACCGGTGCGGGCAAATCCATTCTTGTCGACGCACTCGGCCTGGTGCTCGGTGAACGCGGCAGCGCGCAGATGGTCCGCCAGGGTGCCAGGCGCGCCGAATTCTCGGCCGAGTTTGACTTGTCGGCACACGACGAAGCGCGCGCCTGGCTCGACGAACAGGCCATGGATGACGACGACTGCGTTGTTCGCCGTGTCATCGGCAGCGACGGACGATCACGCGGCTTCATCAACGGCAACCCGGTGTCGCTGCAGCAGCTCAAGGCCTTTGGAGAACGCCTGCTGGACATCCACGGCCAGCATTTCCACCAGTCGCTGGGTCGTCGTGACGTGCAACGCGACCTGCTCGACCACTTCGGCGGCCTCATCGACGATCGCCGGGAAGTGGCGGATGCCTTCTCCGACTGGGATGCGCTGTACACCGAACGGGAAACACTCAAGGCCCAGGAGGCGGACCGGGCATCGCGCATCGAACTGGTCGAGTTCCAGCTCGATGAATTCGATCGGCTGGCCCTCAAAGACGGCGAGCTCGAGGAGCTTGAAGGCGAACGCCAGCGCCTGCTGCACAGCGGCAAACTCGCAGAAGGCGTTAACCGCTGCATCGGGCTGCTCGGCGAGAGCGACCAGAATGCGACCGAGGCGCTCGCGACCGTGCGACGTGAGCTGGAAGAACTCGCCCAGCTGGATGCCGGGCTGCGTGAAGCCCTCGAACTCGTGCAGAGCGCCGAGATCCAGGTGTCGGAGGCCAGTGACAGCCTGAATCGCCAGGTGGACAGCGTCGAGGCAAACCCTGCGCGCCAGCAGTTCATCGAGGAACGCCTCGATGCGATGACCACGATTGCGCGCAAGCACCGCATCTCCGTGGATGCATTGATGGAAAAGCACGGCGAACTCGACAGCGAACTGAACACACTGAAGAACGCCGAACGCATCAGCGGCGAACTGGACGAGAAACTGGCCGCGGCGGAGCAACGTTTCAACGAGCTGTCGGAAGCGCTGTCGATTCGTCGCCAGACCACCGCGACCGCCTTTTCGAGCGCTGTCACAGACGCAATGGCCGGACTCGGGATGCCTGGCGGCGTGTTCGAGTCGACCGTCAGTCGTTCCGACAAACCCCGTGCCTGGGGCATCGACACGATCGAATTCCTGATCAGCGCAAACCCGGGACAGACGCCCCAGTCACTGGCGAAGATTGCGTCCGGCGGTGAGCTCGCCCGCATGAGCCTGGCCATCCAGGTCATCGCGAGCGACGGCAGTGCGATACCGACCATGATCTTCGACGAGGTCGATTCCGGCGTTGGTGGCGGTGTCGCGGAGATGGTCGGCCTCAGGCTCGCCGAGTTGGGGGCAAAGCGCCAGGTCCTGTGCGTGACGCACCTGCCACAGGTCGCGAGCCTTGCGCATCAGCACCTGCGTGTCAGCAAGGTCTCCGACGGCAACGCAACGCGGACGGGTATCTCGGAACTGGGGGAGCAGGAACGGATCGAAGAGCTGGCCCGGATGCTTGGCGGCGTCGACATCACCAGGAAGACGCTCGACCATGCGGCCGAAATGCTGAACGAGGCGGCGAGAAAGCGCGCCTGGGGTTGATTAGCTGTCGCCGGACTCTTTCGGCTGCACGTACAGGACGAGGCTGTGGTCCAGCAGCTCGTAACCGTGCTTTTCGGCGATTTCGTGCTGGATGCGCTCGATCTCTTCACTGAAAAACTCAATGACGTCACCGCTGTCGACGCAGACCATGTGGTCGTGGTGTTCGCCGTCATCGAGCTCGAACACCGAGTGCCCGCCTTCGAAATTGTGGCGATGCACCAGCCCGGCCGATTCGAACTGGGTCAGGACGCGGTAAACCGTGGCCAGGCCGATTTCTTCGCCGGACTCGAGCAGGTCCTTGTAGATGCCCTCCGCACTCAGGTGCCGCTGTTTCGACGACTCGAGGATCTCGAGGATCTTCAGACGAGGCAGCGTGATCTTGAGTCCGGCTTTGCGAAGTTCCTGGCGTTGTTGCATTGAATTTCCGTTTGGGCCGGCTGAAAGCCAGCTATCGCGTTAGGATTTGAGAGGGTATGATGCGCGGCGTTCCGCAATGATACCAAGTCTAAACACGCTATGCGCAAGACCCCACTACTCCTGCTTGTACTCCTGACCATGGGCACCCTGTCCGGCTGCGTATTCCGGGCAAATATCCCGCAGGGCAACGTTATCGAGCAGGAAGACGTCGATCAGCTCGAAGTCGGCATGACGCGGAACCAGGTACGGTTCCTGCTCGGCACACCCATGGTCGATGACCCGTTCCGCAAGGATCGCTGGGATTACCTGTACTACGTCAAGGTCGGCCGCCAGGGCACGATCGGTAAAAAGTGGGTGACGGTCGTCTTCGCCGACGGGCGCGTCAGCGAGATCCGCGAGGACCAGGAGCTGGACGAGTCGCTTTGAGGCGTTAGCCCTTATCGCTCATCGTTTTGCCGATCAGCGCCAGTTGCCGGCGCGCCTCGCGCGGCTCAATCAGCAACGGCCGATACAGCTCGACGCGATCGCCGGCTTTGACTTCGACACCGCGTTCCACAAGCTTGCCCCAGATACCCGTTTCCAGTTCAGCCTCGTTCAGTTCGGGGAAGTAGCGCAGGATCCGTGAGCGCTCGATGACATCAGCTACGGTGCTGCCGACCGGGACGTCGACCTCGATCAGCTTTTGCCGCTCCGGGATCGCGGCAACAATCTCAACGGTAATCACGACAGCGTCCGTAGACCTGCTCAGCTCGCTTGGTGAACGCGTTGACCATCGAGTTGCAGATCTCCTCGAAAAACGGCCCGAGCAGGCGATCGGTTATTCGACTGTCAAACTCAAAACTCAGGTCAAGGCTGACCTTTGACCCGGCCTCGCCCAGCGCATCGAAACGCCACTCGCCCGACAGCGCCTTGAACGGTCCGTCCACCAGCGACAAGCGGATCGACTCGCCGGGCACATTGGCATTGCGGGTTCGAAAGCTCTGCTTCAACCCGACCCGACTCATCTCTATGGATGCTTCAACGCTGGTTTCGTCACGATGGTGAACGGTCGCCCCCGAGCACCAGGGCAGGAACTCGGGGTAACGTTCGATATCGTCGACCAGCCGGAACATCTCGCCGCTGCTGAAACGAACCAGCGAACTGCGACTGACTGTTCTCATGCGCTAGCCGAAGATCAGCGGGTAAATCGCGACCTTGAAAAACAGTGCCAGCACGCCAAGCGGCGCGACAAAGCGAACCAGCAGTCGCCATACCTTGTAGGTTGCCGTTGGCCCGCCGAGCTCTTCCGCCGTCGAGTTCCTGCACATGATCCAGCCGGCGAAAATCGCGATAAACATGCCGCCGACCGGCAGCATGATGTTGCTGGTCAGGTGATCCAGGTTGTCGAAGATCGTACCCGGCGCCGGCAATCCAACCGCATTGAACGTGAAGCCGGACAGCACGTTAAACGACAACACGCTGCCGAAACCCAGCGCCCAGATCAGCACGCCGATCATGATGGCCGACTGCGCACGCGTCTTGTTGAAGTGCTCCACCGTCCACGCCACCGCGGGTTCCATCAGGCCGATGGCTGACGTCCAGGCCGCGAATGCGAGCAGAATGAAGAATATCGTCGTGAAGAACCAGCCGCCCGGCATTTGTCCCAACGCAAGCGGCAGGGTCTGGAAGACCAGGCCCGGGCCATCACCCGGCGAGAGGCCGTTTGCGAAGACCAGCGGGAAGATAATCAGGCCGGCGAGAATCGCGATGGAGGTATCGCCGATGACGACCGCCGTCGATGCGCCGGTGATAGAGGTCTCTTCGGGGAGATAGGCACCGTAGGCCATGATCGCGCCCATACCGATAGACAGCGTAAAGAAGGCCTGTCCCATGGCTGCCAGCACGGTGTCCACCGTGACCTTGCTGAAGTCCGGCGTAAACATGAACGACACGCCCTGCATGAAGCTGCCGGACGTGATCGAGTAGCCCAGCATGATCAGCAGTATTAACAGCAAAGCCGGCACCATGAAGCGCACCGCTTGCTCCAGGCCGCGCTCGACGCCTCTAGCGACGACGAAAATCGTCAGTGCCATAAAGATCGTGTGGCAGAGCGCGAGCTTCCACCAGCTACCCACCAGGCTCCCAAAGGCCGCGCCGACGGATTCGGCCGTGGCGTTCGTGAAGGCACCCGTGAGTCCCTGGGGAATGTAGGCGAGCGTCCAGCCACCGATCACACTGTAGAACGACAGGATGAATATCCCGGCGATAACTCCGGCCAGTCCGACAAGCTGCCAGTGCGGTGATGAGCCTTCTTCCTGCCCCAGCAGTTTCATCGTGGCCACCGGGTTTCGTCGGCCACGCCGGCCGATCAGGATCTCGGACATCAGGACCGGCATGCCGACGAACAGGACGCAGGCCAGGTATACGAGTACGAAAGCGCCGCCACCGTTCTCACCGGCGACGTACGGGAATTTCCAGATGTTGCCGAGGCCAACGGCCGATCCTGTGACAGCCAGGATAAAGGCGAATCGGCCAGACCATTGGCCGTGAAGCGAAGAACGTTTGCCGTTCTCATCCCCCGTTGCGATTTGCATTCTTATTCTCACGAGCTACAGCGATCGCGGGATTCTTATACAAACGCCCTGCTCGCACAACTTGACAGGCGCCCCGGGACCGCCGTCTGCGTCGCTTCCACGGCAATAATCCGTATAATCGCCGGCCGCCCCGTAACCCGGCTCGTAAGCCCAAGATGGCAAAGCAGAAAACCGCCAAAGACAACGTGATCGCCGTCAATCGCAAGGCGAGACACGACTACTTTATCGAGGAAACCCTCGAGGCTGGTCTGAGCCTGGAGGGCTGGGAAGTGAAATCGCTCAGAGCGGGCAAGGCACAGATCACCGAGACGTATGTCCACCTCAAGAACGGCGAAGCCTTCCTGATCGGGGCCAACTTCACGCCGCTGATCAGTGCGTCTACGCATATCAAGGCGAACCCGACCCGAACGCGAAAACTGTTGCTGCATCGCCGCGAACTGGACCGCCTGGTCGGCGCCGTCGAGCGCAAGGGATTCACGCTGGTCGCCCTGGACCTGCACTGGCACAAGGGCAACGTCAAGCTGAACCTTGGCCTGGCCAAGGGCAAGAAACAGCACGATAAGCGCGCGGCCAGCAAAGATCGAGACTGGGAACGCCAGAAAGCTCGGATCCTGAAAAATACATAATTTCAGATAGTTACTAGTACTAATTAAAGTAAAAAAGCGCAGTAAATCGTGACCGGCAGCATTGATTTGGCGGATTTCGACCTTAAACTGTGCACTACACCGGGGGTGACATGGCTTCGACGTGGGTCGCGAACCTTTGGGTGCATGCCGAGGTGCAGATTGCCTCGTTAAAACTGCTGCAAAACTTATAGTTGCCAACGAAGACAACTACGCACTGGCTGCCTAAGAAACAGTCCTAGTGCCCCTCTACTTCGGGTGCCTGTGCCTGGAGAACCTGGGGGTCGCTTACACAGGATCGCGATCAGCGTCGTGTTCAGGTTCGCTGGCGTTAAAA
>CAZSIQ010000068.1:0-16962 GCA_964606915.1 uncultured Woeseiaceae bacterium
TTCGATGCCGAGTTTGGTGATGCGGTAGCGAAGCTGGCGGAAAGACAAGCCCAGCAACTTGGCGGCCGCCGTCTTGTTATAGCGTGTCTTCTCCAGCGCATCGATGATGGCCTGCCTTTGAACGTCCTCCAGCTGGTCGCCGAGCTTGCCGGTCATCTTCGCGCTACCGGTGTCGGTCGCGCTGTCGGTGCTGCGCAGGTTCAGGTCGTCCTCGCTGACGACCCCGCTCGTGCACAGCGTGACCGCTCGTTCGAGCATGTTCTCCAGTTCCCTGACGTTGCCGGGAAAGTCGTAGCGAAGCAGTGCGGTCTGTGCGCTCTCGTCGAGCTCGACGTCGCTGCCGAGTTTGCGGAGTATGAAATGCGCAAGCTCGATGGTGTCATCGCCGCGCTCGCGCAGTGCCGGGACCGCCAGTTCGATGACATTGATGCGGTAGAAGAGGTCTTCACGAAACTCACCGTCTGCCACCATCCGACGCAGGTTCTTGTGCGTTGCCGACAGGATACGGGCGTTGACGGCTTCCTCGCGTGAGCTGCCGACCGGTCGCACGGTCTTCTCCTGGATGACGCGCAGCAGCTTCACCTGCATCGCCAGCGGCAGGTCCGCAATTTCGTCGAGGAACAGCGTGCCGCCCTCGGCGCTCTGGATCAGCCCGGTCTTGTCGCTGTCGGCACCCGTAAAGCTGCCCTTTTTGTGGCCAAAGAACTCACTTTCCATGAGCTCCGACGGGATGGCCCCGCAGTTGACGGGTACGAAGGGCCCATCGGCGCGCGGGCTACTTTCATGAATCAGCTTCGCAACCAGTTCCTTGCCGGTACCGGACTCGCCGCAGATGTGCACTGGCGCCTGTGAGCGGGCGACCTTGTCAATCATGTCGCGCAGGTTGGCCATGGCCTGCGACTTGCCGAGCAGCGACGAGCGCTGGCTGTCGTCCGACTCATCGAGCTTCAGCGCGCTCTCAATAATGTTGCGCAGGTGATTCAGGTCCAGTGGTTTGGACAGGAAGTCGAACGCGCCGAGTTTCAGGGCGTTGACCGCGGTTTCGATATTGCCGTGCGCGGTAATGACGGCCACCGGCACGTTCGGTGTGTTCTGCTGCATCCACTCGACGAGTTCCAGACCGTCGCCATCCGGCAGGCGCATGTCGGTCAGGCACAGGTCAAAGTCGTGCTTCTTGAGCTTCTTCTTGCCGGATTCCAGGTCCAGTGCGGATTCGGTGCGGATGCCCATCCGCCCGAGCGTCAGCGACAGCAGCTCACAGATATCCGGTTCGTCATCAATGACCAGCGCGGAAGGTTCGCTCATGAAAGGTCCTGGTTACCCCAGCGGTCTGGGTCGGCAAATACGATTCGAAAGATACTGCCTCCGCCGTCGCGGTCAAGGTGAAGCAGGGTGGCGCGGTTGAGCTCGCAGAGTTCGCGAGAGATGTACAGCCCGAGTCCGGTACCGCCCTGGCGCGCGGTGAAGAACGGTTCAAAAATCTTGTCGGCCATGGCCGGATCGATACCTCTGCCGCTGTCGAGCACCTCAAGATACGGGCGATCGCGTCCGTCCAGTCGACCAGCGCGAATCTCGACATGGATACCGCCGGTTTCGCTTGCGTACTTCACGGCGTTGTCGCACAGGTTCCACATTACCTGGCGAAGGTGAGAACGATCCATGCGGACACTCAGGTTCGAATCCACGGCGTGCACGCTCAGCTCACCTTCCTGCAATTCCAGTGTGCGTGTGAATTCGCTGGAAAAATCCTCGAGCCAGGGTGCGATCTCGAGCCGCTCGGGTTGGCTCGACTCGCGTCGCGACAGCTGCAGCACGTTCTCGATGATCATGCTCACGCGTTCGGAGTTTGACTGGATGATGTCAGTGAGCCGTTTGTCGTCGTTCGCGAGACCCTCCGATTCCGCGAGCAGCTGCGCGGCGTGACTCATGGCGCCAACCGGGTTTCGGATCTCGTGCGCGATGCTGGCGCTGAGTCGGCCGAGCGACGCAAGTTTCGACTGCTGTACCCGCTCGTTCATCAGGCTGGAGTCTTCGAGAAAGACGAGTATCGGGCCGCCGCGTTCGCCGTCCTTGACCAGCGGTGCAAGGTGCGCCTTGATGCGCATGCCCGCGTTGTCACCGGTCAGCGTCAGTTCCGGGTGCGAGGCAAGCGATGCGTCCAGGCGCCAGCGCCGGATGTAGTCACCCAGCTGCGCCGAGACGTCGTCCAGCGGCGTATCCGCCATGCCGGGCCTTTTGCCCAGCAGTCTCGCGGCTGAGGCATTTGCCAGCCGAATCTCGTCATCGGCATCGATAACCAGGATGCTTTCCCTGAGATGCTGCACGATGTATTCGTTCAGTGCGGACAGGTTGCGCAGGTCAACGCCGCGCTGGCGGGCGAGCGCCTCGCTGGCTTCCATGCGCCGGGTCAGCGTCTGTGCGGCAAACGCCATCATGAAGATAATCGCGCCAAGCAGCCCGGCGGCCGGGAATCCCGCATCTCCCCCGCGAAGCTCAACGACAAACTGCTCGCCGAGAATGGCGAACGTCGACAGGGCGGCAAATACGGCTGCCCACTGCCCGGGCAGGGCGAGACTGGATACACCGACAAACACGATCAGCAGCCCGCCGAGGCCCGACGATATGCCGCCGCTCATGTGCATCAGCGAGACGGTTGCGACGATATCGACGACCAGCGGCGCCGATGCCTGGATCGCAGCCGGCCACCAGCGACGGTGCAGCGCCGTGTACACAAGTATCGAGAAGACCAAAAAGGCGATAGCGACGGGCGCAAACAGCCTCGACTCGCTACCGAACACGCGTTCGGCTTCGCCGCCGACGTAGTAGAGAACAACCAGTGCAGCAGCGATCAGTATGCGGAAACTGCCCAGCGTCTTGAGAATGCGCCAGCGCAGATCCGGCTCGTCGCCGTGCCGGTCGTGAAATGCCGCCGTTTCCTCGGTTGGCGGATTCGTCGCCTGCTCAGCCGTTGTGCTCACGGTTCGGTCGCCTGCTTGTCATTGGCGTAGTGTAAATCATAGCGACGCCAATAAAGGGAAGGTCTTTATCTTTGCCAAGCATCGGGCTTTGATCCAGAATGCGCGTTCCGCGGGCAGTGTGGATGGCTGCCCCAAGAAATCCTGAGCGGGAAAACTCCTATGAATCTTCACGAATACCAGTCGAAAGGCCTGTTTGCTGATTACGGCATTCCGGTTCCCAAGGGCATCCCGGCGGACACGCCGGAGGCAGCAGAGCAGGCGGCAAAAGATCTCGGCGGCGAGCTCTGGGTCGTCAAGGCGCAGGTCCACGCGGGCGGCCGCGGCAAGGCCGGCGGCGTCAAACTTGCGAAGACGCTTGAAGAGGTCAGGCAGTACGCCAGCGACATGCTGGGTACCCAGCTCGTGACGCACCAGTCCGGCCCTGAAGGCCTGCCGGTTAACGTCGTCTACGTAGAGTCCGGTTCGGATATCGACCGCGAGCTCTACCTGTCGATGGTCGTTGATCGTGAAAAGAGTCGTATTTCGTTTATCGCGTCCGCGGCCGGTGGCATGGACATCGAAGAGGTCGCGGAGGCAACCCCGGAGAAGATCTTCACGATTGCGATCGCGCCCGATGCGGGCCTGCAGGACTACCAGGCGCGCCAGCTGGCGTTCGGCCTGGAGCTCGACAAGGGCCAGATGCGCCAGTTTGGCGACATCGTCAAGAAGCTCTACAAACTCTACCAGGAATCCGACGCAGCACTTGTCGAGGTCAATCCGCTGATCACGACCAAGGGCGGTGACGTCATCGCGCTGGACGCCAAGATCGGTATCGAGAGCAACGCGCTGTACCGGCAGCCGGCGCTGGTCGCATTGCGCGATGAGTCGCAGGAAGACGCGCGCGAAAGCCAGGCGGCCGAACACGACCTGAACTACGTATCGCTCGATGGCAACATCGCCTGCATGGTCAACGGCGCCGGACTAGATCGGAAGAGCACACGTCTGAACTACGTATCGCTCGATGGCAACATCGCCTGCATGGTCAACGGCGCCGGACTGGCCATGGCCACGATGGACCTGATCAAGCTGCACGGCGGTGATCCGGCCAACTTCCTCGACGTCGGTGGCGGCGCGACGGCCGAACGTGTCGCGATTGCGTTCAAGCTGATCCTGTCCAACGAGTCTGTCGAGGCGATCCTCGTCAATATCTTTGGCGGCATCGTGCGCTGCGACCTGATTGCCGAGGGCATCATCACCGCGGTCAAGGAAGTGGGCGTTGAGGTCCCCGTCATTGTCCGGCTCGAAGGCACCAACGTCGAGCAGGGTCGCGCCATGCTGGCCGACAGCGGACTGGACATCATCGCGGCGGACGACCTGACCGACGCGGCCAAGAAAGCCGTTGCGGCAGTAGCTTAAGGCGAGACGACCATGAGTATTCTTGTAAACAAAGACAGCAAAATCATCTGCCAGGGCCTGACCGGCAACCAGGGCTCCTTCCACACCGAGCAGTGCCTGGCTTACGGCACCAAGGTCGTCGCGGGCGTCACGCCGGGACGCGGTGGTGAAACGCACCTCGACCTGCCTGTGTACAACACGATGCGCGACGCCGTTGCCGAGACCGGTGCCGATGTCAGCATGATCTATGTACCCGCGCCGTTCGCGGCCGATGCGATCCTCGAAGCCGCCGACTCAGGCGTCAAGCTGGTCGTCTGCATCACCGAAGGCATCCCGGTCCTCGACATGGTGCGCGTCAAGTCGGCTCTGCGCGACTACGACTGCCGCCTGATCGGGCCGAACTGCCCGGGCATCATTACGCCCGACGAATGCAAGATCGGCATCATGCCGGGCTTCATTCACAAGAAGGGCCGCATTGGCGTCGTGTCTCGCTCGGGCACGCTGACCTACGAAGCCGTCTACCAGACGACGCAGAACGGCCTTGGCCAGAGCACCTGTGTCGGCATCGGCGGCGACCCGGTTCGCGGCATGAACTTCATCGACTGCCTGGAGCTGTTCCAGGCGGACCCGGACACCGACGGCGTGATCATGGTGGGTGAGATCGGTGGTACCGATGAAGAGGCCGCTGCCGAGTACATCAAGGCAAACGTCACCAAGCCGGTGGTTGCCTACATCGCCGGCGTCACGGCACCGCCGGGCAAGCGCATGGGCCACGCGGGCGCGATCGTGGCGGGCGGCAAGGGTACTGCGGACGCCAAGTTCGAAGCGCTTGAGGCGGCTGGCGTTGCGACCGTGCGGTCGCCGGCGGAGCTGGGCAGCAAGATGATGGAGATCATCTAGCAACCGCGAGGCAAAGCCTTGTCTGAATCCTTGAACGTTGCCGTTGCACAGCTCGACCTCGTCGTCGGGGACGTGCGCGGCAACACGGATCGTATTGTCGAGGTCGCCGTGCGTGCGCGCGACGAACTGTCCGCTGATCTCGTTGTCTTCCCGGAATTATCGGTCTGCGGCTATCCGCCGGAGGACCTGCTGCTGCATGCCGGGCTCAAGGCTGACGTTGCGGAAGCGGTTGAGCGACTCGCGACCGCCGTTCCGGACATTGCGATCCTCGTTGGCTACCCGGAATACGCCGACGACACTATTTATAACAGCTGCAGCGTTTTCCACGACTCGCGGCTGCGGTGTCATTACCGCAAGCGTCGACTGCCGAACTACGCGGTGTTTGATGAAGAACGCTATTTCACACCGGGCAGCGATGCGGCCGTCTTCGAACTCGGCGGCCTGAAGCTTGGACTGACGGTTTGCGAGGACATCTGGGGCCCGGAGCCGATGCGGGACCTCAAAGATGCCGGCGCCCATGTCGCCATTTCCATCAACGGTTCGCCGTTTGAGATCAAAAGCCAGGTGAACCGTGAAGAAACGGCACGCGCACGCATCGCCGAGACGGGGCTGCCGCTGATCTACGCCAACATGGTCGGCGGACAGGACGAGCTGGTTTTCGACGGCGGGTCGTTCGCGATGACCGGCGACGGTGAGGTTTGTTTTCGGGCTACGTCTTTCCGAGAGAGTCTGGAGCTCGTGACAGTGAGCAAGGATGGTACGGCGGTCGGCATCGAATCCGACTGCCTCGAGCCGATCGGCGAAGATGAGCCCAGGATCTACGAAGCACTGGTCACCGGCACCCGCGACTACGTCGACAAGCACGGCTTTCCCGGTGTCATTATCGGCCTGTCCGGCGGCATCGATTCGGCCCTCGTCGTGGCGATTGCCTGCGACGCACTCGGTGCCGACAAGGTGCGTGCCGTGCAGATGCCCTTCCATTACACGTCAGACATGAGTCGCGAAGACTCGGCGGAGCAGGCGCAGCTTCTGGGTGTCCAGTACGACGTGATACCCATTGCGCCCATCTACGATGCCACCGTCCGGCAGCTCGCCGACGTGTTCGCCGGTCGCGATGAGGACGTCACCGAGGAGAACATCCAGTCTCGATGTCGCGGCCTGCTGCTGATGTCGATCTCGAACAAAACCGGGCGCATGTTGCTGACCACCGGCAACAAGAGCGAGATGGCTGTCGGTTACGCGACTCTGTATGGCGACATGGCCGGCGGCTTCGCGCCGATCAAGGACTGCAGCAAGTCACTGGTGTACAGGCTCGCTCGTTATCGCAATACGCTGTCGCCGGCGATTCCGGAGCGCGTCATTACGCGTCCACCGTCCGCGGAACTGCGGCCGGATCAGAAGGACACGGACTCACTCCCGGATTACGACACGCTCGACCCGATCCTCGAAGCGTTTATCGAGGAAGACCTGTCAGTCGCCGGGATCGTCGAGCGCGGCTACGATCGCGAAACGGTGATTCGCGTGCTGCAGATGGTCAAGCGCAATGAGTACAAGCGCCGGCAGGCGCCGCCGGGTGTTCGGATCAGTGGCAGGGCATTCGGACGTGACTGGCGGTATCCCATCACGTCGCACTACCGATTCCCTCGGTAGTCCCCCGGCTTAACTGCCGGGGAAGTTCGCAGCAAGTACCTGGCGCGTATCCGCCGCCAGGTCGGTCATACCCAGGTTCTCGTAGGCCGCCGCCATGATCTCCAGCGACTGCTGGGTCGTGTCGGCACCGTTGTATTCCTCGAGTGCGTTTTTCGCGCGGTTCAATGCCGCAACGTAGGCACCACGACGCAGGTAGTAGTCCGCGACACTGTTTTCATAGGCGCACAGGCGGTTCTTCAGGTAGACGAGTCGCTGATGAGCGTCTGGCGCGTAATCGCTCGCCGGGTAGCGTTCGATGAGCCGTCGCAGCGTCGAATAGGCAAGTTGCGCATCGCGCGGCGGGCGACGGTTGATGTCGCGTTTGAACACTTTCTCGAGCAGGCCGGGGTCCGCTTCGAAGTAGGCGAGGCCCTTGATGTACAGCGCGTAGTCGACACGCTGGTCGATCGGGTTCTCACGCATGAACGTGTCGGCAGCTTCTACAGCGAGTTCGCGCTGGCCACTCTTGAAGTAGGAGTACATGAGCTCGAGCTGTACCTGCTTGGCGAGCTCGCTGAACGGATAACGTGCCTGGATCAGCTCATAAATCTGGATGGCACGACGGTGATTGCCGCGAAGGGCGGCTTCCTGGGCCATTTCATAACCGTCCTGCAGATCCTGGATCGCCGTACGGGGTCCTTCGTCGGAGGCACAGGCGACAAGAAGCAGGGCGGCGACCAGGGCCGCGGCGCTGCGGGAGCTGCGAATTACTTTATCCATTACACTATCTGTCATGCGTTTTTTCACGATTAGCCGGGTGAAACTGCCGTTCCTGGCGGCTGCCCGGTTTCGACAAAGTCGGCGAGTATACCTGCCGAAATTCAGACCCGCGAGCGGCCAATGAGTTCGGAAACCCTGACAGTCCCCGAGGCGCTGGCCGGAAAACGGCTGGACCAGGCGCTGGCCGCCATGTTTCCCCAGTATTCGCGGAGTCGCCTGAAGAGCTGGCTGCTGGACGGCGCCGTGCTGGTCGATGGCGAGAAGTGGAAGCCCCGGGACCCGGTCCACGGCGGCGAAACCGTGCAGCTGGAGGCTGTCGAAGACGTCCAGGTTCGGTCTGCACCGGAGTCGATGACTCTGGACATCGCATTCGAAGATGACCATCTGCTGATCGTGAACAAACCGGCCGGACTGGTCGTGCATCCGGGGGCCGGCAACCCCGGCGGGACCCTGATGAACGGCCTGCTGGCGCACCATCCCGGACTCGAAAACCTGCCGCGGGCGGGCATCGTGCATCGGCTGGACAAGGAAACAAGCGGCTTGTTGCTGGTTGGTAAAACGCTTGAGGCTCATACGGCGCTGACGCGGCTGCTCGCCGACCGGGATATTTCGCGGCGCTACCAGGCGGTCGTCAACGGTGTCCTCACCGGCGGCGGCACGATCGATGCGCCGATTGCTCGCCACCCGGTCGACCGTACGCGCATGTCGGTGCAGGACAACGGCCGCGAAGCGGTCACGCACTACACCGTGGCGGAGCGCTTTCGGGCGCATACGCTGGTGGACGTCAAGCTCGAATCCGGTCGCACTCACCAGATCCGTGTGCACTTTGCCTGGCGCCGGCACGCGCTGCTCGGCGACCCGGTTTACGGCGGTCGCCTCGCTTTGCCGAAGGGGGCGAGTGAACCGCTGATCGATGCGCTGCGGCAGTTTCGCCGCCAGGCGCTGCACGCGGTTCGCCTCGCGTTCGAGCATCCGATGACCGGCGACGAGGTCGATGTGAAGGCACCGCTGCCGGACGACCTGCAAACACTGCTGGAAACACTCCGCACGGACGCACGCGCGTGATTGGCTGGATAGAGGCCGACTGGAACGCACCGGGTCACGTCGTTGCCGGTTCGACGACACGCGAGGGCGGCGTCAGCGAGGCCGGCTACGCGTCACTCAATCTTGGCGCACACGTGGACGACGACCCGGCAGCGGTCACAGCGAACCGTGAGAGGCTGTCAGAGTCGCTGCGACTCGGCGCCGAACCGCGGTGGCTGGAACAGGTCCACGGAAACGACGTCACGCGTTTCGATTCGGCTCCCGCCAAGGTGCCCCGATCTGATGCGAGCCTCACATCGGAACCGGGTGTGCCGCTCGTGGTCATGACCGCGGACTGCCTGCCGGTTTTGTTCTGCAACCGGGAAGGCACGGAAGTAGCGGCTGCACACGGCGGCTGGCGTGGACTGGCTGCCGGTATCCTTGAGAAGACAGTGCAAGCGATGACATCCGAAGCAGGTGAACTGTACGCATGGCTTGGCCCCGCAATCTCACAGCCAAATTTCGAAGTGGGGGTCGAAGTCCGCGAAGCTTTCCTCGATGTAGACCCGGCGCTGGCAGGGTGTTTCGAGATGAACAAGCGCGAACGCTACCAGGCCGACCTCTATGCGATCGCGCGTCACCTGTTGCTCGCCGCCGGTGTCGCCGAGGTGCATGGCGGCGGCTTGTGTACTTATGCCGACGACACGCGCTTCTATTCGCACCGGCGTAACCCGCGCTGCGGGCGCATGGCCACGGTGATCCAGATTCCGCGTACGTAGTTACCGCCAGGTGCCCGTAGATCCTTGAAAACAGCGCATCCAGCGCTATGTATTGGTCAGTTCTAGATTTTCGGGGATTCCCATGCGTACCGATAAACTGACCAGCAAATTCCAGCTGGCGCTCGCCGATGCGCAGTCAATGGCCGTCGGCCAGGACCACCAGTTCATCGAGCCGGCCCACGTATTGGTCGCGCTGCTTGACCAGCAGGGCGGTAGCGTCCGCGGCCTGCTCACGAAGGCGGGTGGCAACGTCAATATGCTGCGCTCGCAGCTGGGTGATGCGATCGATCGCCTGCCTCGCGTCGAAGGTTCCGGCGGCGAGGTCCACCTGAGCAACGATCTCGGCAAGCTGTTCAACCTGACTGACAAGCTCGCGCAGAAGCGCGACGACCAGTACATCTCAAGCGAGCTGTTTGTGCTCGCGGCGATGGACGATTCGTCGCCGATCAAGGCCGTGTTCGATGCCGCCGGTATCGTGCGTGGTGCCGTGGAGAATGCGATCGATGATCTCCGTGGTGGCCAGCAGGTGAACGACCCGAACGCCGAGGACACGCGCCAGGCGCTCGAGAAGTACACCATCGACCTGACCGAGCGCGCCGAGCAGGGCAAGCTCGACCCGATCATTGGTCGTGACGAGGAGATTCGTCGCACGATCCAGATCCTGCAGCGACGCACCAAGAACAACCCGGTACTGATTGGTGAGCCGGGCGTGGGCAAGACCGCAATCCTCGAGGGCCTCGCGCAGCGCATCGTCAATAACGAAGTGCCCGAAGGGCTGCGCGGCAAGCGCATCCTGTCGCTCGACATGGGCGCGCTGATCGCCGGTGCAAAATTCCGCGGTGAGTTCGAGGAGCGCCTGAAGGCGGTGCTCAACGACCTCGCGAAACAGGAAGGCCAGATCATCCTGTTCATCGATGAATTGCACACGATGGTTGGCGCCGGGAAAGCCGAAGGCTCGATGGACGCCGGCAACATGCTGAAGCCCGCGCTTGCCCGCGGCGAACTGCACTGCGTTGGTGCCACGACGCTCGACGAGTACCGCCAGTACGTCGAAAAAGACGCTGCACTGGAGCGCCGTTTCCAGAAGGTGCTGGTTGATGAACCGACCGTTGAGGACACCATCGCGATCCTGCGTGGCCTGAAAGAACGCTACGAGGTGCATCACGGCGTCGAGATAACCGATCCGGCCATCGTTGCCGCCGCAACGCTGTCGCATCGCTACATCAGCGATCGCCAGCTGCCGGACAAGGCGATCGACCTCGTCGACGAAGCGGCGTCCCGTATTCGCATTGAAATCGACTCGAAGCCCGAGGCTATGGACCGCCTTGAGCGCAAGATCATCCAGCTCAAGATCGAGCGTGAAGCGCTCAATAAAGAGTCCGACGATGCGTCAAAGAAACGCCTCGGTGACCTGGAGGCGCAACTCGCTGAACTCGAACGTGAGTTCTCGGATCTCGAAGAAGTCTGGAAAGCCGAGAAAGCTGCGCTGCAGGGCGCAACGCACATCAAGGAAGAACTGGAGCGGGCCCGGCTCGAACTCGAGACGGCGCATCGCGCCAATGACCTTGCGCGCATGTCCGAGCTTCAGTACGGCCGGATTCCCGAGCTCGAGAAGCAGCTTGAGGATGCGATGCAGGCTGAAGACCGCGAGATGACGCTGCTGAGAAACAACGTCACCGAGGAGGAGGTCGCCGAGATCGTGTCCAAGTGGACCGGCATCCCGGTCTCCAAGATGCTCGAGGGCGAAAAGGAGAAGCTGCTGGCCATGGAGTCGGTCGTGCAGCAGCGCGTCGTCGGCCAGGACGAAGCCGTCACCGTGGTGGCGAACGCGATTCGTCGCTCACGCGCCGGCCTGTCTGACCCGCGCCGGCCGATTGGTTCGTTCCTGTTCCTGGGCCCCACAGGGGTCGGCAAGACCGAGCTGACCAAGGCACTCGCCAATTTCATGTTCGACACAGATGACGCGATGGTGCGTCTCGACATGTCGGAGTTCATGGAAAAGCATTCGGTTGCCCGCCTGATCGGTGCACCTCCCGGTTACGTTGGCTACGAAGAAGGCGGTTACCTGACCGAGGCTGTACGGCGTCGCCCGTACTCGGTGATCCTGCTCGATGAGGTCGAGAAGGCTCACCCGGACGTGTTCAACGTGCTGCTGCAGGTGCTCGATGACGGACGACTGACCGACGGCCAGGGCCGCACGGTCGATTTCCGCAACACGGTCATTGTCATGACGTCGAACCTCGGCTCGCAGCACATCCAGGAACTTGCGGGCGAGGAAAACTACGACGCGATGAAGTCCGCGGTCATGGACGTTGTCGGTGCGCATTTCCGGCCCGAGTTCATCAACCGTATCGACGACGTGGTGGTCTTCCATCCGCTGGGTCGCGAGCACATTCGAAAGATCGTCGATATCCAGTTGCAGTACCTGCACGCGCGCCTGGCGGATCGCGAGATCAGTATCCGCCTGTCGGATGCGGCACGGGACAAGCTGGCCGACGCCGGTTTCGATCCGGTGTACGGCGCGAGGCCGTTGAAGCGCGCTATCCAGCAGCAGGTCGAGAACCCGCTGGCGCAGGAGATTCTGCAGGGCAAATTCGGCCCCGGCGACGTCATCGACGTTGGCGTGGCCGACGACCGGCTGGAATTCCAGAATGCGGCCTAGCCTGGATTCAGTATAATTCGGCGGCTTTTTCCAGGAGCACGGAAGAAAAATGCCTATTTACGGATACCGCTGCCAGAGCTGCGGCCATGAGCTCGACGCGCTGCAGAAGATGTCTGACGATCCGTTGACCGATTGTCCGGCCTGCGGCCAGCCGGCGCTGAAGCGCCAGCTGTCGGCGCCTCGCTTTCGCCTCAAGGGCGGCGGCTGGTACGAGACGGACTTCAAGACCGACAACAAGCGTAACCTGGCCGACGGCAAGTCGGATTCGGCGGACAAGTCAGGTGGCAAGAAGGACTCGGGCGGCGACAGCAAAAAGTCCGGGGAATCCTCGGCCAAAAAGGCGTCTGCCTGACGCTGTAAACCCGCTTGCGTGGCTGCGGTCCACACCGTACCCTACGCGCCTTTTCGACACACCGGCACCACTTCATGCGCTCTCATTACTGCGGACAAATTGACCAGTCGCTGATTGGCGAAACCATCCAGGTTTGCGGCTGGGTCCACCGTCGCCGAGATCACGGCGGCGTGATATTCGTCGATCTTCGCGATCGCGAAGGCCTGCTCCAGGTCGTATTTGACCCAGATCGTGCAGAGATCTTCGCCGAAGCTGAGCGTATCCGCAGCGAATTTGTCCTGCAGGTGACAGGTGTTGTCCGCGAGCGCCCGGAAGGCACGATCAACCCGAACATGACGACGGGCCACATCGAAGTCCTCGCTCACGAGCTGACGGTGCTGAATCGCTCCGAGACGCCGCCGTTCCATCACGACGAGCACGTCAACGAGGAATTGCGTCTGACCTACCGCTACCTCGACCTGCGTCGCGAAGACATGCTGGGCAACCTGCGCCTGCGTCACCAGGTGACCATGGCCATGCGCAACTTCCTCGACGGAGAAGGTTTCGTCGATGTCGAGACGCCGATGCTGACGCGGGCAACCCCGGAAGGCGCGCGTGATTACATCGTTCCGAGCCGCACGCACCCGGGCAAGTTCTTCGCGCTGCCGCAGTCACCGCAGATCTTCAAACAGCTCCTGATGATGTCCGGCCTCGATCGCTACTACCAGATCGTTCGCTGCTTCCGCGACGAGGACCTGCGCGCCGATCGCCAGCCGGAGTTCACGCAGCTCGATATCGAGATGAGCTTTGTCGACGAGGCAGAGGTCACCGGCGCGATGGAAGGCCTGGTCCGCCAGCTGTTCAAGACCGTGCTGGATGTTGACCTGCCGAACCCGTTCCCGCGTATGCCGTACGCAGAAGCGATGGACCGTTTTGGTTCCGACAAGCCGGACCTGCGCATTGATCTCGAACTCGTCGAAGTCGCCGACCTGATGGGCGACGTCGAATTCAAGGTCTTCGCCGGTCCCGCCGCGGATCCCGAAGGCCGCGTCGCAGCCCTGCGTGTGCCGGACGGCATCGAGCTGACGCGTAAAGAGATCGATGACTACACAGCCTACGTTGGCCGCTACGGCGCCAGGGGTCTCGCCTACATCAAGGTGAACGACGTGGCAGCCGGTCGCGACGGACTGCAGTCGCCGATTCTCAAATTCCTGCCGGACTCAGCGGTCGAGGGCATCCTCGAACGCACCGGCGCACAAACAGGTGATCTCGTCTTCTTCGGTGCCGACAAGGCGCATGTCGTCAATGACGCCCTTGGCGCGCTGCGCGTGAAGCTTGGCCACGACCGCGGCATCGTCGCCGACGGCTGGGCCCCGCTCTGGGTTGTCGATTTCCCGATGTTTGAAAAGGACAAGACAAGCAAGCGCTGGACCGCACTGCATCACCCGTTCACCGCACCGTCCGTCAATGATGCCGACGCACTGCGCGCCAAACCGGGCGAAGCCCTGTCACGCGCCTACGACATGGTGCTGAACGGCTCGGAGATCGGTGGCGGCTCTATCCGTATCCACAACCAGGATATCCAGGCCGCGGTCTTTGACCTGCTGGACATCAGCAAGGAAGAAGCCCAGGAAAAATTTGGCTTCCTGCTGCGAGCGCTCGAATACGGTGCACCGCCGCACGGCGGCATCGCCTTCGGCCTGGATCGCATCGTCATGCTGATGGCCGGTGCCGACAGCATTCGCGACGTTATCGCCTTCCCGAAGACGCAGTCCGCACACGATCCACTGACGGACGTGCCGGGCGAGGTGTCTGCCGAGCAGCTCAAGGAGACCGGCATTCGCCTGCGCGCGCCGCGCACCGAGTGAGCGAGTGCTGTCGAAGACGAATCGTCAATGAGCTCGATTGAGACCGTAATCTGCGTGCACGGCTTCTGGTCGCACGGCACCGGCATGGTGCTGATCAAGCGCCACTTCGAAAACGAGTACGGCATGCAGGCGCAGCTGTTCTCCTACCCGTCTGTCAGCGGCACGCTGGACGAAAACGCGGAGCGCCTGGCCGATTTCATCCGCCAGGAAAAACTGGAAAACAGCCACATCGTTGCGCACAGCCTCGGCGGCGTGGTGAGCCTGCGCATGCTGGCGCGGGGAGATGTCAATCTCGGTGGCCGATTGGTGTGCATGGGCTCGCCGCTGGCCGGATCCCGAGCTGCCGAGTTCCTGCAGAAGGTGGACTGGGCCGGCACAATCATCGGCAAGACCCTGCCGGAAGGTACGCTCCGGAGCACGGCAAACGACTGGTCCGGCGACGTCTGCGAGCGCTACGACGTTGGCATTATTGCGGGCAACATCCCCGTCGGAATCGGTCGCCTGACCGGCATGTTCAGCGAGGGCAGTGACGGCACGGTCGCCATCAGCGAAACCCGTCTCGCCGGCGCCGCCGATCACATCGAGCTTAAAGTCAGCCACATGGGCATGCTGATTTCGCGTGATGTTGCCGACCAGGCGGCGGCGTTTTTGAAACGCGGTGAGTTCCTCCGCGCCTAGTCCTTCGACAGTTCCTTGAGTCTGTAGAGCGCATCCAGCGCTTCTCGCGGCGACAGAGAATCCGGGTCGAGGTCATCGACCGCATCCTGCAGGTCGTCATTCACGACCGGCTCCGAGACAACCAGGTCCAGCTGCGCCTGGGCGCCTTCACGCCGCTGTTCCGCCTCGAGCGTTTTCAGGTACTCGTTGGCGCGACGAATGACCGGCTTCGGCACCCCGGCAAGCGCCGCGACCTGCAGCCCGTAGCTCATGTGTGCCGGCCCGGGCTTCACCGAGTGCAGGAACACGAGGTTGCCGGCGTGTTCAGTCGCATCAAGGTGCGCGTTCTCACAGGTGTCCAGCTCGTCGGCCAATGCCGTCAGTTCGAAGTAGTGGGTGGCAAACAGCGTAAACGACCTTGCCTTCTCACCCATATGGTGAGCGGCGGCCCACGCCAGCGACAGCCCGTCGAAGGTGCTGGTACCGCGTCCGATCTCGTCCATGAGGACGAGACTTTCTTCGGTCGCATTGTTCAGGATCGTCGCCGTCTCGGTCATCTCCACCATGAAGGTCGAGCGACCGCCGGCCAGATCGTCGGAGGCACCGATGCGGGTGAACACGCGATCAACCGGACCGACGACGAGTTTCCCCGCCGGTACGAAACACCCGATGTGCGCGAGGATGACAATCAACGCGGTCTGACGCATGTAGGTCGACTTACCACCCATGTTCGGGCCGGTGATGACCAGCAGTCGTGTCGTCTCATCCAGCGCGAGGTCATTGGGCACGAACGGCGCATCGATGACCTGTTCCACGACCGGGTGGCGCCCGGCCTCGATGCGGATGCACGGCGATGCACTGAGTTCGGGCTTGCTGAATCCGAGATTCAGGCTTCGTTCGGCGAAACAGGTCAGCACGTCGGTCTCTGCGAGCGCTGCCGCCGTCATCTGCAGCACTCCGATGGTCTGTTGCAGCCGATCGAGCAGGTCCTCGTAGAGACTTTTCTCGCGGGCCAGCGCGCGCTCCCGCGCACTCAAGACCTTGTCCTCGAAACTCTTCAGTTCCGGCGTGATGTAGCGCTCGGCGGCCTTCAGCGTCTGGCGGCGAACGTAGTCGACCGGCGCCTTGTCCGACTGCGCCTTGGAGATTTCGATGTAATAGCCGTGCACGCGGTTGTAGCCGAGCTTCAGGGTGCTGATGCCGGTGCGTTCACGCTCACGCTGCTCGAGATCGACCAGGTACTGGTCCGCGTTGTCCGCGATCCCCTTGAGTTCGTCGAGCTCGGCGTCAAAGCCTGCCGCGATGACGCCGCCGTCGCGCACGACCATCGGAGGTTGCTCGACAACGGCGCGTGTCAGTAACTCGAACTCCTCGGCGTGCTCGTCACACTGGCCGCGAAGCTCGATGAGCAGCGGCGAATCCAGCCCGGCAAGAATCCCGCGCACGGCGGGCAGGCGGGCGAGCGTGTCACGTAATTGCGCGAGGTCGCGCGGGCGCGCGGTTTTGAGGGCCACGCGCGACAGGATGCGTTCCATGTCGCCGATGCCGGCAAGCTCGTCCTGCAGTTGATCGATTGTCGCCCCGAGCTGCAGGGCTTCGATGGCCTGGTAACGGCCTTTGAGCCGGGTATGGTCGCGCAGCGGCCGCTTCAGCCAGCGGCGCAGCAGGCGGCTGCCCATCGCGCTCCGGCAGCGGTCGATGACGCCGGCAAGCGTGTGCGTGTCGTTGCCGGTCAGCGAGCTGTCGAGTTCGAGGTTGCGCTGCGTTGCAGCGTCCATCAGCACCGCGTCATCGAGCCGTTCGACGCGGATGGACTGCAGGTGCGGCAGTGCGGCTTTTTGCGTGTCGGTGACGTATTGCAGCAGCGCGCCGGCCGCCGCGACACCCGCATCAAGCCGCTCGCAGCCGAAACCCTTCAGGTCGCGAGTGCCGAACTGTTTGCATAGCAGCCGCTCTGCGGTGTCTTTTTCGAAATGCCAGG
>CAZSIQ010000069.1:0-16935 GCA_964606915.1 uncultured Woeseiaceae bacterium
AACGCCGCCGGATTTTGATCCGGAAAAGCAGTACCCGTTCATTCTCGAAATTCACGGCGGTCCGCATACGGCCTACGGCCCGCATTTCTCGGCCGAGGTGCAGCTGTTTGCTTCGGCGGGTTACGTGGTGTTGTACGCCAACCCGCGCGGCTCGACGAGTTACGGTCGGGAGTTTGCACTGGAGATTCATCACAACTACCCGTCGCAGGACTACGATGACCTGATGGCGGGCGTCGATGCGGTTCTCGAGCGAGGCTTCGTGGACGAGGATGCGCTGTATGTGACCGGCGGTTCCGGTGGCGGGGTGCTGACGGCCTGGATCGTCGGCAAAACCGATCGATTCAGGGCGGCGGTCGTTGCGAAGCCGGTGATCAACTGGGCGAGCTTCGCGCTGACCGCCGATGCGTCGCACTATTTCACTCGCTACTGGTTCCCGGCGATGCCCTGGGAAGACCCGATGGCGTACTGGGAACGCTCGCCACTGTCGCTCGTTGGCAATGTCTCGACACCGACGGCACTGCTGACCGGCGAGGAAGACTTCCGCACGCCCATGCCGGAATCCGAGCAGTACTACCAGGCGCTGAAGCTGCGCAAGGTGGACACGGCGCTGATTCGGATTCCGGAAGCCTCGCACGGCATCGCGCGCCGCCCGTCGCACCTGATTGCCAAGGTCGACAATATCCTCGCCTGGTTCGCGCGCTACCCGGCGCCGGAGTAGCCGGCCCTAGTTGAATCGAACCAGCCGTCCCGGCCGGGCCGCGGTTACCGTGTCCCGGTCGATGACGGTCTCGCCGCGCACCAGTGTCTTCATAAAGCCGCGCGCTTCCTGCATCAGGCGCTGGCCGCCCGCCGGCAGGTCCTGGATCATCGCCGGCGCGTCGAGAGCGAGTGCGTCGTAATCGATGATGTTGATGTCCGCCCGCTGGCCGACCTGGATGCGGCCACGATCGGTCAGTCCCAGGTAATCGGCCGGGTCGGCCGTCAGCATCTGCACCGCACGCGCCAGGTCGATGCGGCCGCGATCGCGGTCACGCGTCCAGTGGGCGAGAAAATAGGCAGGAAAGCTCGCGTCGCAGATCGTGCCGACATGAGCGCCGCCGTCGGACAGTCCCAGCATCGCGTTCGGGTGCGTCAGCATTTCGTGCACGTCGTCGTAGTTGAAGTTGACGTAGTTGTAGATCGGGAAATAGATCAGCTGCCGACCGTCAAGCTCGAGGCAAACGTCGTAGAGCTTGTCCATGATCGGCACGCCTTCGCGTTTCGCCTCGGCGCCGAGTGACTGTTCGGCGCTTTGTTCGTAGTCCGGTTCGGCGCCGAGCCGGAACAGCTTGAAGGCAACGTTGTCGATATCGCCGATGATGCGATCGACGATCGGCGGCACCGGCGAGCCGGGCCCGGACAGCTGCATGGGCGGATCGGCGAGGCAGCGCTCCTTGAACGCCGGGTCGCGCATGATGGCTACGCGTTCCTGGAGCGACTTGTCGCGAATGGCGAGGTAGGCGGGCTGTGCCAGCACCGGGTGGAAAGTGCACTGCAGGCCGTTGAATACGCCAATGGCCCGCGGGGCTACCTGAACGCGGAAGTCGACACCGTCGGCATTCAGGCGCTCGGTCTCCTGCAGGATTTTTCGCCACTGGTTCGGCGCGAGGTCGCGCTGCATCAGCGACATCGAGCAGGGGCGTCCGCCGCCGGCGCGTGCGAACGTTTCCATGGCGCGGAACTCGTGTTCGAAATGATCGCCCTCGCGTTCGAGGTTGAAGTCACTGACAGCCTGCAACACACCCCGCTGTCGACCTTTCAGTGCCGATGCGATCCCGGCGAGTTCGTCGAGTGACGCTTCGCTCGACGGCGTCCAGTCACCGTCGGAGGTCCGATGCACGTCTGAGCGACCGGTCGAGAACCCGGCAGCACCGGCGTCCATCGCTTCGGCGACGAGGTCGTGCATTTTCTGGATGTCGTCCGGCGTCGCCAGCTCATCACACCCCGCGCGTTCACGCATGACGTACATGCGCAGCGGATCGTGAACCGCCATCACACCGAAATCGATGGTGTGTGGAAGCCGGTCAATGGCATCCATGTATTCCGGGAACGATTCCCAGCCCCAGTTGATGCCTTCGTGCAGCGCCGTGCCGGGAATGTCCTCAACACCTTCCATGAGGCGGACGAGCGCATCTTCGTCGCCGCGATGCACCGGTGCGAAGCCGACACCGCAGTTGCCGAGGATCGCTGTTGTGACCCCGAAGTTGACGGACGGGCGCAGTTCCTCGTCCCAGCTGACCTGGCCGTCGTAGTGCGTGTGCAGGTCAATGAAACCGGGTGTGACAGTGGCGCCGTCGGCGTCGATGGTTTCCTTGCCGGCAAGACCGCTGCCGATGTCAGCGATCAGTCCGTCACGAATACCAATGTCTGCACTGCGAGCGTCTTCGCCCGATCCGTCGAAGACTTTTCCACCCCTGATGACAATGTCGAAAGCCATTACGTCGCCCCCCTGCGATCCAGCGTTCGCAATAGTATTACGATTGTGGCACCCGCGATCAGGTGCCAGAGCCCCCAGGTCGCCGCAATCGCGGCGGCACCGCCCAGGCCTTTTAGCTGTCCGATCAGGATCACGATCGCGAGTCCCGAATTCTGGATACCTACCTCGATGGTCAGCGAGCGTCGCGTGGGCGGGTCAGCCCGCACGGCCAACGCCGTTGCGAACCCCAGCACGAAGGCGGAGGCGTTGTGGAAGATGGCGATACCGAACAGCAGGCCCATTGCCGGTGCGAGTATGGGAATGAACTGGAAGGCGCCGTAGATGATGACGCCGACCAGGACAAGCGTACCCACCGGCGCGGTAAATGTTTTCAGTCGGCTGGCGACGTCGGGTGCTCGTGCCGCAAGGATCATGCCCGCCGCCAGCGGCAGGCCCAGCAGGATCATGGTCTGCGTCAGGAAGGCGACCGGGCTGACGTCGATGGTCTGCAAAAGCTCCGCCGTCGGTCCGTACTGGTTCGACCAGAACAGAATCGATACCGGCGTCATAAACGCTGCAAGCACACTGGATGTTGCTGTCAGGGACACGGAGTAGGCGACATTGCCACGGGCGAGATAGGCCAGCAGGTTGGATGTTGTACCGCCCGGACAGCAGGCGACCACAATCATGCCGAGAGCGATTGATGGAACCGGCGACAGCAGGTGCAACAGCCCGAGCGTCAGTATCGGCAGGCCGAGGATCTGGGCCAGCACGCCGCCGAAATACACGCGGGGTTCGGTCCGCACAATGCTGAAATCGCTGGCCCTCAAACCCATCGAAATGCTGAACATGATAACCATCAGCGAGACCGCCAGCGCTATCTGGCCCGCCGGATCGAGTTGAATCTGAAGCGCGTCCAGGGCTGTCGAGTCCATAGCTGGGCTGCCGGGCGAATGTTGGCTAAGGCGTTTTAGAAGTAGTCCGGCTCATTGCCGGCAATCCACTTGATATTGCAGCCGATGCTTGGCTTCTGGTCCGGCGTTGGCGCATGGCCCGCGAGTACACTGTCCAGCGAAGCACGCAGGTCGCTCCCGTCCACGGGGATTCCGTTCGACGGGCGACTGTCGTCGAGCTGCCCGCGGTAGGCGAGCTCCAGCCTGTCGTCAAAAACAAAGAAGTCCGGTGTACAGGCGGCCCGGTACGCTTTCGCGACGGACTGGTCTTCGTCAAACAGGTACGGGAAGGTGTAGCCGAGGCGTTCGGCCTCTTCGAGCATGCGATCCGGTGCGTCGGCCGGGTAGTTGACGATGTCGTTACTGCTGATGGCGTAGATCGCCACGCCCTTTTGTCCATAGTCCGAGCCGATCCGCGCCAGCTCCTCACCGATGTGCTTGACGAAGGGGCAGTGATTGCAGATGAACATCACCAGGGTTGCCGGCGCACCGGTCGCCAGCTGGAAGATGTTGCCGTCCGGATCGGGCAGCGAAAACGGGGGTGCGGGCGTTCCCAGCGGGAGCATTTCGGATTCGACAGCGGCCATGCGATGACTCTCAAAAAAACGTTCCGCAAGCATAGCTCAGCATTGCGCCTTGTGAGCACTGATCTAGACTGATACTTGTGGCACCATAGTCGCATATAAAGAATTCCTGGCGGCACTATCGCGTACAGTGGGGGTACGCGCTCACAACCAGCTCTAAAGCCAATGCCGCCCGAGAGACCGTTCGAACGTTAAAACAGAAGAAACACGGCGAAGGAGCGACCGTGTCAGTGTCGCTGAAACGGCGACGAAAGGGAGCACAACACCAACCAGAAAACACTGGGGAGGTATCCCGATGGCTAAAGACATCGTGTTCGTTCTTCACGGTATCGGTAAGTACGACAAGGATTGGTTGTCGGAAGAGACCGGTGCAGTTCATGCGTTGAAGGAAGCGGCGAAGGACTATTCGTTCTTCCAGAATCACTCGATCGATTCGCACGTCGAGTTCGTGCCGATTCTCTACGACGACGTGTTCCAGCGGATCATGAGCAACTGGGCGTCGCAGGCCGATGGCCTCGTCGGCAGCATTCCCGTATTGCCGGACAAGGTCGCCGACGTTCTCAACTTCATGCAGGGACTCGATGACGACGAGTGGGCAAAGACCTTCGCCGCTGATGTGGTCCTGTACTGGGGATTCAAACTCTTCCAGCAACGGGTTTCGCTCAGGGTTATTCGACAGATCGTCGACAAGGTCGTCGCCACGGCGACCTCCGGCGACTTCGCGCCTGACTATCACATCCTTGCTCACTCCCTGGGTACGGCGGTAGCTCAGGATGCGCTGAGTCACCTGGGTAATGAAACCTGGATCAATGGCCTGCAGGCGCGATATGCGGCGGAGACCGACCCAGGAACACGCGCCGAGCAGGAGGCGATACTGAATGCGCTGGCCGACCTGCAGGACGCATTCAATACATCCAATCCATTCTCGCCCACGTTTTTCACGTTTGAATCGGTAACGATGCTGTCCAATACCTCTGGTCTGATCCATGCCAATAGCAGTCCCGAGACCACCATCGTCAGGCCGGGCACGGCGTCCGAGAACGGTGCATATACCAAGACCTATATCAACGCCAACCATGTTGCGGACGGCGTTTCGAAAGCGACCAATTTCAAGGTTCCACCTGACTGGCCGCTGGCCGGCGGCCTGACCGATCTCAGTCCGAAGCACTTTATTCCGAATAACGACCTGAACGGTCTCTCCGACATCGTCGCGTGGATACACAGTGCATCCCACTATGTCGCCGACCCGAATCTGCATCTGCGCCTGCTGACGATGTACGTCAATCCGTACCGGCCCACGGCGCAGGACGTCAAGGCTGTCGGTTCGTTCAAGAACAAGTACAAGCCGTCCGCACTGGCGGGCCCCTTCAAAGCCGCGTACGACAAGGTCAAGGGCGGCGATCTCGATGGAATCGATGACGCCATCGATGCGTTCGAGAAGATAAAGGAGATGCTCGGTGTCTAGGTTCCTGAAAAACAGTCTTCTTTTCCTTTGCCTGCTTGTCTCCGCTCCAGCCGCTTGGGCGCAGAGTGTCACCCGGGTGTGCGGTGTCGAATTGTCTGATCTCGACGTATTCGGGTGGGAAGCTTTCCGGGGTCTCAGAGGCAAGGAAGCCTTCGATGAGGTCAGCTGGAGCAAGCTCTACGTCGCACTGGAGAGCGAGCTGGAGACCGCGGCCCCGGAATGGCCGACAGGTTTCGCCAACACCGCAAGGTTGCGACTGGTGGCCGCAAAAGAGGGACTGTTACTACCTGGTGACTGGGATGTGGTGCCGAAGCTGGGCGACGACCTCGAAAACCTCGAGGACCTGACGGAGGCGTTCGGCGGAAGTTATTCGGTCCGGCTTCCCGCAGAAGCGTCTCAGTCCCCCTGCGCCGGTGGCCCCGAGATGGAAAACGCGCGGGCGGAATTCGCGCTGTTTGTCGAGCTCATGAAGCGGTCGAAGACGGAACTTCTGCAGGGGCCGATGGGTGCTTTCGCGCAGGAGTTCGAAGCACTGGAAGTCGAGTACGACCGATACCTGTTCGAAGGCTATCCCATGTTTCCCTGGGAGGCAGCCGTCAATAGCTGGTTCCTGACTGACGACAGCATCGCCAATGGTCCACCGGGCTGGGCGCTTTCCGTATTCCACCCGTCGGCCGGCGTGCTTGCACATGTCGATTCCGACACCGACGGTGATCTTGATGCAACCCTGCTGGTTGAACCGATCGGCTTCGTTAAATACTCCGACGACTACACGAGCTGGTACGGCGCATCGATCATTGCGTCGTTTCCCGCCGATCGTGAGCCCGGTATCGGTGTTGCCCTGAACTACAACCAGTTTCGACTCGGCGTTACCTGGCACGACGATTCCGATGGTCCGTACGACGGTGCCGCTGTGTTCCTGAGCATCGACCTGATGAATTTCATCGGCGAAAAGAAGAACGAGTACAAGGGATACAAACAGCGACTGGAGCAACAGTTCATGAAAGCGAAGGGCCTGGTTAATCCGCAATGAGCAACTACTTCTCCGAGCCTGACCTCCTCAAAGCGCCCACAGAACGCGCCGCATTCAGTGATCGCCAGGCCTACGTCTGCGCCGAACTCTCGAAGATCGCTTACTTCCGGTTTGAGGGTGGCCACACCGTCGACGCGATTATCGATACGGCACGCGATGTGTTCGGTGAGTCCGACAAAATTGACCTGCTTAGCTCACGCCTGAAGACGATGCTGGCCGGTGCGCCGGAAGTGACGATGGACTCAAGGGTCGCATTGGCGAAGATCCTCGAGGTCGGTGGATTCGAGCTGATCGAGACCTTCAACAAGCACGGTACGCAGGCCTTCCTCTGCAAGCGGCGAATACAGCGTGGGGACTCCGGGGAGAAGGTGGTTGCCTACCTGGCGTTTCGGGGCACGGAGCCTACGGAGTTCAAGGACATCAAGACCGACATCAGTGCGCGACTGATCACCGTCGAGGTCGCCGGCCAGTCCTTCGACATGCACCAGGGATATCACGACGCGCTTAAGCTGGTTGATACAGACATCAACCGGGTGCTTGAAGGTGTCGCCTATGACCAGCTGATCGTCTGCGGACACTCGCTGGGTGGCGCGCTGGGCATCGCGTACACGCGTTTTCACGCCACCGGGGTTAATGGTGCCTGCTACACCTTCGGCGCACCCCCCGTCGGTGCCGTGGAGTTCCAGAACGGGCTGAAGACACCGGTCTACGAAATCATCAATGAGCTCGATATCGTACCGAGACTGCCCAACCCCTGGCTTGGCTGGTTCACGGTGCTGCTTCTCAGGCTGCTGCGTCTGGTCGCCAAGTCGGTCACCCTCCTCGAGAAGCTCCTGTTTTCCGGGCAGCTCGACGAAAAGCTCGAGGCCTTTCTCGAGTCGATGACCCGCTACCGGCATCCGGGCTACCTCAGCTACCTGGTTGGCGTCGAGTCCGAGGCCCGGCTTCGCTACAACCTCAGTACGTTCGATCGCTTGAGCCTGTGGGTGCGAATGATCGGCCGCAAGACGTTCCGCGCTTTCAACAAGCTTGTCGCCGACCACAATATCGACGTGTATATCGCGAAGCTGCGCACCCACGCGATGAGCCGTAACCCGTCCCTGCGGGCGTCTCGCAAGGACGACGGCGGCGCTGCCGACGAATAACCCCAATCTGCGAGGGAGTCACCGGAACGGCGGCCAACGGGTGCCGCCGAAACCACTTGCGCTCAGCGTTTATGTTTGGTAACGTTTGTTAACACTTGAAGAGCAAATGACAACAAATGTGATCAAATGCCTAACAGAACAAAGCAGATCGGTGTTCGACTCACCGACCAGGAAGCCGAATTTCTCGCCACATTGAAGGTTGAGAACGCGGTGACCCCCAGTGACAAGCTGCGGGCGATCATCGATGAGGCGCGTCAGCGACACCGAGGCACCGAGGATTACGCGGGCTCGCTGAAGCTTGTGCAGGACCTTGTCGCTCCGTCGGCACGCATCGTGCGACAGAGCGAGAACGAACAGCGTATGCATTCAGAGCTGGTAACACGTCTCGAGGAATGGGCACCGGAGTGCCTCGCGTATTTACTGGCCTCGAATGGCCGGAGTACCGAGCTGGACAAAAAGCAGCTGGTTGAGATCGAAGCAGCCATCGTGCAGCGGGTCGTCGTATTGATGACTTCAGTATTACAGCTGGCAGTAACCCGCACCGCGCCGTTGTACGACGGCCGGGCGCTCGACAAGTCGATCGAACCGGTGCTGGAACTGGCCCGCGTCATAGACACAGTAAGAAGAAAGGACAATTAGGAGGAGGAGAGCAATGGCAGAAACAATGGCAAGACGAGTAAGTCGGCTGATCAGTGGCGGTTTCAACGCCATGGTCGATGCAGTCGAGGGAGCAAGCCCTGAAACCGTCATGGAGGAAGCCATCCGTGAGGTCGACAGTGCTATTGATGAAGTGCGTGCGGAACTGGGCGAAGTCATCGCCGGTACGCATCACGCGAGCAAGCGCCTGGCGGATGAGACCAACAAGCACACCGAACTTGGCAAGAAGGTCGAGTTAGCGGTAGCTGAAGGTCGTGATGACCTGGCGGAATCCGCGATCGCCCACCAGATGGACATCGAGGCGAAGATCCCGGTGCTTGAGGCGGCGATCGAGGACGGCAAGGCGAACGAGGCCGAGCTCGAGAAATACATCGCGGCACTGAAAGCGCGACGTCGTGAAATGGAAGAAGAGCTCGTCACGTTCCGCTCTGCAAAGGCGGAGTCACCGGCGATGAGCAACGGCGCTGCCAGCGGTTCATCCGTTGACGGTAAAGTCGACAAGGCAACAGCGGCTTTCGATCGTGTCATGAACCGTGCGAGTGGCGTGCCGGGCATGTCAACGCCGGAAGACCGCAAGAGCGCAAAAGACCTGGCGGAGCTGGATGAGCTGGCACGGAAGTCAGCGATTGCAGAACGCCTCGCCAAAGCTAAAGGTGACAGCTAACGATGATTGAACTCCTGACATCAGGCAACAACGCACCGTTCACGGTTGCACTCCTCGTCATGTTCGCAATCGCGATCGCCGAGGGAGCAGCCCTGGTGCTGGGTGCCGGCTTGTCGGAAACGCTGGATGCGATGCTACCGGACATGGATGTCGATTTCGGCATTGAGGGCACCGGGGGCTCGGTCTTCACCAAGCTGCTTGGGTGGCTGCACGTCGGCAAGGTGCCAATCCTGATGATCCTGATTGTGTTCCTGACGGCGTTCGGCCTGATCGGCCTCGTCATGCAGTCCATGGTCAAGGGCATCACGGGTTTTTACCTGCCCGCGTGGTTTGCTGCGGCGCCTGTCCTGTTCGTGTCGCTGCCCGTAGTACGGGTTGGAGCAGGGGCGCTGTCGATGATCATGCCGAGCGATGAGACCGACGCCGTGTCATCGGACACTTTTATCGGTCGTACCGCGGTCATCACGCTGGGAGAGGCGAAAGCCGGATCCCCGGCCGAGGCCAAGGTCGTCGATGAACATGGCTATTCGCATTACATCATGGTCGAACCGGACTCGGCCGACGTGAGTTTTTCGCAGGGCAGCAGTGTGCTGTTAACAGAAAACCTGGGCGCCGTCTTTCGCGGCATTGTCAGCGACAGCCCGGGACTGAGGGAGGAATAAATGAACAGAGATAATTTACTGGGAGGAGCAGGGATGGACATGGTGCAAATCGGTGTAATCACCGTCGTTGTACTCGTTGCCCTGATCGCGCTGGGCCTGATCCTGTCGCGCCTGTATCACCGCGCCTCGAAGGAAGTATCGTTCGTCAGGACGGGTTTCCGCGGGCAATCCGTCATCATCAATGGCGGTGCCATGGTGCTGCCGGTGCTGCACGAGATTATTCCGGTCAACATGAACACACTCCGGCTCGAGGTGAAGCGCTCCAACGAACAGGCGCTGATTACCCGCGACCGCATGCGTGTCGACGTAACGGCCGAGTTCTACGTGCGCGCCAAGCCGACCGAAGAAGCAATTGCGGCAGCCGCTCAGACGCTGGGCCTGAAGACCATGCACCCGGAGCAGCTGAAGCAACTGGTTGAAGGTAAGTTCGTTGACGCCCTGCGTGCCGTTGCCGCCGAGATGGCGATGGAAGAACTGCACGAGAAGCGTGTCGACTTCGTACAGAAAGTGCAGCAGGTGGTTTCGGAAGACTTGCTGAAGAACGGCCTGGAGCTCGAGTCTGTGTCATTGACCGGCCTCGACCAGACGGGCTTCGAGCATTTCAACCCGCAAAACGCGTTCGACGCCGAGGGTCTGACCAAGCTGACGGAAGCGATCGAGTCGCGTCGTAAAAAGCGTAACGACATCGAGCAGGACACCGCCGTCCAGATCCAGACCAAGAACCTGGAAGCGGAGCGGGAGAAGCTCGAGATCGGCAGGGAAGAAGAGTACGCGAGGCTGGCACAGCAGCGCGAAATCGAAATTCGCCGGGCGTCACAGGCCGCAGCCATTGCCGCCGAGCAGGCCGAGAAGCTGCGCGAGTCTGAAGAGGCGAAGATCACATCGCAGCGTGAGGTCGATATGGCCAGCATTCTTGCCGAGCGTTCGGTTGAGGAAGAGCGTATCGAGAAAGAGCGCCTGCTGAAGGAGCGTGAGGTCGAAAAGGCCAAGTCGGTTGAACTCGCCGAGCAGGAGCGCGCGATCGCGGTCGCCGAGAAGTCCAAGGAAGAGTCGATCGCCCAGGCAGAAGCCGACAAGGCTCGCGCCCTGGCCGTCAAGGAAGAAGAGGTCGTTCGCACGGTTCGACAGGTCGAGACCGCCGAACGTGACAAGCAGGTTGAGCTGGTCCAGGCACGCCAGGCGGCGGAGAAGGACGCGATCTCGATTACGGTCGCGGCCGACGCCGAGAAGCAGGCCGCCGAAGACAAGGCCATTGCTGTGCAGACGCTCGCCGAGGCCGAGGCTGCCAAAGATCGTATCGAGGCGAAGGGTGCTTCCGACGCCGAGATGCTGCGCGCCGCGGCCGCTGCGAAGACCTACGAGGTCAACGCCGAGGGTGAGCGTGCGCTTAACGAGGCCGCGAACCTGCTGTCCGAGGAGATCATCAATATGAAGGTCCGCCTCGAGATGCTCGAGAAACTGCCGGCCATCATCGCCGAAAGCGCGAAGCCGATGCAGCAGATCGACGACATCAAGATCATCCAGGTGGATGGCCTGAATGGCGCGCCGGTCGGGAGCAACGGCGAAGCGGTTGCTCACCAGGGCAGCATGGCGGACCAGCTGGTCTCCAGTGCCCTGAAGTACCGTGCACAGGCGCCGCTGGTCGATTCGATTCTCGACGAGATCGGTATGGACGGCAGCGACCTTAACGGCCTGACGTCCGGGCTGACCGGCAACGGTGCAGCCAAGCCGAAGCCCAAGTCTGAGTAAGCGCTAACAACCCGGACTCGACATACCCTTCCCGGGCAACCGGGGAGGGTTTTTTAATGCGCGCTGTAATGTTCCTCCCGGCCGCCCTGTCTAATGAGGAAAGGGAGACCACACAATGAAACACCTGCTTTTGATTCTGCTGCTCGCCGCCCCTGCTCTTGCGGATACACCTGCCGACGGGACCCGCGACGGGCAAATCCATCGAATGGATGATGGCTTTCTTGCCTGGGACGCCGTCGGCGAACGCTGGCTGTCGCCGCGCGACTTCTGGGTAGCCTTCGCGGCCCGCGAGCGCGGCAGGAACTGGGGCGAGGGCGACCGCTTCCCGCCCTTTCGTGACGTTAACGAACACGACACCTTCCTGGTGAAAACGGCTGACGGCGAATGCCTGATGTACTTCTTCCATCGCCGCTGGCGCAGGGCCAACGACGTCTGGCGCTGGCATCCCGCGTTCAATGAGTTTGACGGTTGTGCCACGGTGTTCGAACGACTGCCGTAGCGTCGTCAGAATTCCTCAATGTGGACCTGGCTGTCGTGGACACCGAGCTCTGACAGCAGGTCGACCATGGACGTCAGAAACGGCGATGGCCCACAAATAAAGTACTCGGCATCAAGCTCCGGCACCGTGTTGCGGACCACGTCCGCGTCGATCCGGCCTTTATAGTCAAAGTCCTGTCCCATGACATCCTCCGGGAGTGGCTGGCTGTACGCGTTGACCACGCGAACGTTGGCGTGCTCGCCAGCGATCGTCGAGACTTCGCCGGCAAAGGGGTGATGGTGTCCGTCGCGTGCGCCATGAAGAAAGGTGACGGATCGGTTAGAGGCGTCATGCGTCAGTTCGTAGAGCATACTGAGCATTGGCGTGACACCGATTCCGGCACTGATCAAAACAACCGGCCGGTCGTGGTGCCCGAGAATAAAATCTCCGGCCGGCGAGCGACTGTTGATCACAGCACCCACGTCGATCGCATCGTGCAGCAACCGGGAGACCAGTCCTTCGGGCTCACGCTTGACGCTGATCCGGTACTGGCCACTGCCCGGGCTGTTCGATAACGAATACGTGCGGGACACCGGCGTGTCGTAGCCGACGATAGCCAGCTCGATCGGCAGGTGCTGGCCGGCTTCGAAATCGGGCAGATCGCCGCCGTCCCGTGACTCGAACGTGAAGGACACGACATCGTCGGACTCGCGTCGTCTATCGACCACCCGGATCTCTCGAACGAGGCCCTTTGGCTCAAGGAAGCGAACAGGCAGTACGTTCTGCAGTTCAACGACTTCATCAACCTGGATGTTGACGAGACGCTTGGCACCGGCGTGCTCCGCGACAGCGGCAGAGTCCCAGTCTATCTCTGCACGTCCCGTGACCTGCAGCAGACCGCCGCCTTCAAAGTCGACGAACAACAGCGCGACGCGTGAGTCCATGACGAGGTTGCCGATGGTGTTGAAGTGATTGTTGCCTGCGTAGTCCGGAAACACGAGGCGGTCTTCGCCGTCGACTTTCACGAAACCGGGAGGCCCGCCGCGGTGAGACGCATCCATGCCGTTACTCGCCGCGTCACTGCCGTCGTCGTAGCCGCTACCGATAAAGAAGGTGTCTGCCTGCTGGATCCATGAAACCTGCGCGGGGCTGAGCGTCGATCCGCGTGCCACCGTCGCCGATGCCGGATCCACGTCCACGGGATACCAGGTGCGCTCGGTGATGTACTGCGGGCAGTTGCCGAATGCCTGGTCCACCTCGAATACGATCTTGTCGCCTGCTTCCCGGGTGATTCTTCCGTTAACCCGGTTACGGCGCCGGGTATCGAGCTCGATACCGAGCAGTCCGACGTCGAGGCCTGAGGGCATGGCATCTTCCAGCGCGTCGCCTGGAAGAACCCGGCTGTGGATATGCAGCACAGAGTCGTCAGGCGACTGTATGAACCCGGGCTCTCCGGCGAGCAGCGTGATCCACGGCCGACCGCGCTTGTCCCTGGCTGAAACGACGACGAAGGGCAGTTGCGAATAGAAGTCCCGGTGCTGGTCTGGCATCCACGGACGCACAACTTTCCTGGCCCAGGGTTCAATCTGCTCACGCACGCCCAGGCGGTGTTGCACGGCCTGTTCGCCGACGTGGAAGGGAGACTCGGTCGCGGTCATCATGATCTGTTCCTCAGGCCGCGATCAGTTCGAGGCGAATGTTTCCCGGAATACGACACATCATGTGACGCAGCCCGGAAGAGCCCAGGCCTTCGGGTTCGAATTCGATGTCTGTATCGTCGCGCGCCCCCAGTTCAGCGGCGAGATCACTGAGCGCTTCCGGCGACTCAACGCGTAACGCAAGGTGATGAAGGCCAATGTTTTGACGGCGGTCGAATGCAATGGCCGTTGCCGGGTTCTCGGCCCGCCACAACGTGATCATAACCGTGCCGTCGCTGACGAAAACGGCCGGATAGTCCGGGACTTCACCCACCTGTTCGAAGCCCAGCGCTTCAATGAAAAAGCTGCGCGCTTCTGCGAGATCGGGAACGGTCAGTCCTACATGATGTGCGCCTTGTGTCTTGCTCATGGTGCTGCTCCTTAACGATTGAATGTGTCGAGGAGCAGTCTGATCCAGCGCAATCTTTGAATAAATAGACTACAAATAATAAGATTGCTGCAAAAAGTGGAGTAATAAGTGGACCGGTTATCCGCTATGCAGACCTTTGTTGCCATCGTTGACGGTGGAAGCCTGACGGCGGGTGCGGAAGCACTGGATCGCTCCCAACCTGCGGTCGTGCGCGCGCTGGCCGCGCTGGAGGCGTACCTGGGTGTGCGGCTCCTGCAGCGCACCACGCGAAGGATGTCGCTCACGCCTGAAGGTACGGATTACCTGCAGCGGTGTCGGCAGATACTCGCCGATGTAGACGAGGCTGAGCGAGCATTGGGACAGGAGCGCGACAACCTGTCGGGCCTGCTCCGGATCACGGCGCCGATTCAGTTCGGCCAGATGCACGTTGCGCCGGTTGTCCTTGAATTCCTGGAACAGAACCCCGGTGTCTCTGCTGACCTGATGTTTATCGATCGCAACGTCGACCTGGTTGACGAGGGCATCGACCTTGCCCTGCGCATCGGGCAGCTGCCGGACTCCGAGCTCGTCGCACTGAAAGTCGGCGAGCTGCGACGCGTGGTCTGTGCCAGTCCCGGCTTGCTGGAGCGGACCGGTACACCGGCGACACCGCAGGCGCTCCGCAGCCTGCCGTGCGTTCGATTACAGAACCTCTCGCGCGCCAGCAGCTGGACATTCTCGGAACAGGGCAAGGCAAAAACCGTCAAGGTGAGCGGCGCGGTCAGCTGCAACCAGATTGCAGCGTCCATTACGGCCTGCGAACAGGGCGCCGGGTTTGGACAGTTTCTGTCCTACCAGGTCGACGACGCGCTGCGATACGGTCGACTGGTACGGGTGCTGAATGATTTCGAGGTCACCCGGATTCCGGTGAATGTGATCTACGCTGCCGGACGACTGCGCACCGCACGGCAGCGAGCTATGGCGGAGTACCTGAGGGACACGCTAAAGCAGCGGGTTTTTCACGCTGACTTCTGATCGCGGATTCCGGACAGGCGTTTAGGTTGTCTTGACTGGCGGTTATGCGGCCAGCCGTGTGCCGTCATCAGCGACCAGGCTCACCAGCACCCGTCGTGATCCCTCAAACGGTCGACGGCCGTGCATGACGAGAAAATTGTCGACCAACGCGACATCGCCGGCCTGCCAGGCCAGGTCAAAGATGTACTCGTCGCCCAGTTCAATAGCCCTCGCCATACCGTCAACATCGATCGGTGAGCCATCGCCGTAGCTGATCACGCTGGTCGGGTCCTTCTCGGCATCCTTCCAGCCGCGGAATGCAGCGATCAACTGGTTAAAGAACACCTTGCGCCCGTCGGTCAGTTCACGAACCGCCGGCAGAGCCGGCGTCGTCGCCCGGAGCGCGCCGTCCTCAAGCCACTGGTAGCTGTAGCCAAGCTGGTCCAGCCGAGATTCAGCGGCTTCGCGCGAGTCGACGCTCAGGGTGCTTCTCCAGCTGCGGCCCTGGCCGGACTCCGGATCGTCGTTCGCCGGCATGGTGTTGGAGTACTTCACGCCCAGTCGTTCGAGGTCGCCGACAAAGCCTGGTACGTCGCGACGAAGGTGTTCGAGAACTACATCAGAGCGACACAACGGCGTCTGCCCGTTCTTCTCCGCAGCAATCTCGCAGCAGAAAAACAGCCGGGAGGGAAACAGCGGCGTCTGTGCCATCTCATGATGCAGGAAGATCGACACCTCGGGCGGCGCTTCATTGGCCGTGAAGACGAGGTCGGTCTTGTTGATTCGCACGGCGTTCGACAGCGACTCCTCGTAGGTGAAGCTGTCGAGGCCAAAGGCGCGGATGAACGCGTCGAAGTCCTCTGCGCCGTCTATCGGGAAGCCGCGAAACAGGATGGCACCGTGTTTGCCCAGTTCCTGCACCAGCCTTGACGAGTTTTCGCTCGCCCACGCCGTGGCGTCGGCGAGTGATGCCCCTTCCGTTTCCAGGGCGTAGACGTACGGAAAGACTTCCTCATAGTGTTGCTGGCCATCGACGGCCGGGTTTCGGGTTACAAGCGCCGACATGTCGGTGCCTCCTGCTGTGTTTAGTCGTAAATGGGGTAGAACGTGCCGAACGCCTGCTCGGCGAAGACACCGGGATCGTTGAATCGACGGTTCTGGTTCAGACCGGAAATCGCTGCCATCTCGTCGTCACTGAGTTCGAAGTCGAAGATGTCGAGGTTTTCTGCCAGGCGCTCTTTCCTCGTCGTCTTCGGAATGATGGACGTGCCGCGCTGCACGCCCCAGCGAAGCACGACCTGCGCGGGAGTTTTGCCCGTGCGCTCTGCGGCGGCTTTGACAACATCGGCTGTCAGCACCGTGTCCTGGTTGCTTGCCATGTCCAGTTCAACATACGACAGCGCACCCAGCGGCGAGAACGCAGTAACAGCGATGTCGTAGTACCCGGCCAGGCGAATGAGCTTTTCCTGGGTCAGGAAGGGATGACTCTCAATCTGCAGCATTGCCGGCCGGATCGTTGCATACGCCATCAGGTCGTTAAGCAGGCCGGAGTTGTAGTTGCAGACGCCGATGTGATGAACAAGTTCGGCCTTCACCAGCTGCTCCATGGCGCCCCAGGTCTGCGACAGGGGCACCTTGTCGAGATGCATGTGTGGCTTCTCTTCGTTCGGGTCGAAAAGCCACTCCGGCGGATACCGTTCCTCGATCGGCACGTGCTTGAGCGCGATCGGGAAATGGATCAGGTAGAGGTCGAGATAGTCGAGGCCGAGATCCTTCAGGCTCTTCTCGCAGGCCTCCTTGACGTGCTCCGGGCGGTGGAACGTGTTCCACAGCTTGGAGGTAACCCAGAGCTCTTCGCGCGTGCACAAGCCGTCGGCGATGGCCTTGGCGATGCCTTCACCGGCCTCAACTTCGTTGCCGTAATCGCAGGCCGTATCGATATGTCGATAGCCGACCTCGATGGCCTCGTAGACCGAACGTGCTGTGTCTTCGGGCGCGATCTTCCAGATGCCGAGCCCGACCGCCGGCAT
>CAZSIQ010000070.1:0-15736 GCA_964606915.1 uncultured Woeseiaceae bacterium
GGGCTTTGAGGCTCACAAGACTTTGCAACTTCCAGACCTTAGCATATTCGCAGAAGTTTCCATTGCTCTCCTCGGCTTTTCGGGTTTGGCTTCCGCGTTGGGTAGTGTTTCTCAAAAAAATCGAACCTTCATAAAGTTCCGTCTAAGGGCGCTACTCATTGTTAGTGGTAGCGCTTGTTTCGGCTCGTTAGCCCCGTTGACTGGTTTGCCTCTCTATTACTGCGCAATCGCTTTTTCTTTACTGACGGCAGGAATCGTATTCGTGCTTGTCCGTAGTCTCCTTAGCACGCCTGACGTTTCTCCTTCTCGCTTGCTGTCAGTTCTATGCATTGGATGGGCTTTGGCCGGTGTAGGCCTCCAGGGTTACTCGCTCACTTTCAAGCCCGAATGGTTATCAGTGGCATACATGTTCGCGCTTAGCGGAACGATTACAGTGGCTACGCTGTTCTTTATCCGATTCGTATTAGCGCTAGTGCAAGAAGTGGAATAGCACCCTTGCTAAACGACCGCTGAGGGTCGGAACCAGACGCTCAAATCAGAAACCGGTTTTCTGGCATGCCCGTTAAACCGGTTCCTTCGATCTCTACTAAGGAACCTGCCAACGTCGAGTTTGGCTTCCCGTGCCCGAAATCAATTTGAATCGAAACGACAAACAACCGATCCAATCTAGCGCCTGCGAACGCAACGTCGCTTGGCTGCTCGGAACCGGCGCTGAAGCTGTGCCGTAAACCGTTTTCGGCGAACAGTGCAAGTTTGCCCCCGCGGATAATGCAACTGAGCACGGAACCATCCGCCGTTTGACAGGCGCCATCAGGAAAGCCGTTGAGTTCGCGAGTATTCGCGTAGACCTTTCTTGGTCCGTAGGTAGTCTGATCGGGTAGCGCGTCGTACGACCAGAGAAGCTGCGCGGGAGAATCCGCAAAAACGAGTCTGTTACCTTGCTCTCCTGCAATTGAAACATGGCCATTTGCATTGGTTATCCCGCCATCTAGTTTCAACCACCCGGCTTTGGATGAAAAAGCCCAGGTGGATCCTTTGCAGGTCTCAGCTCTCAACGTTCCTGTTATGAAATTGCCCCATGGGTCGACGGTTCCGTCATTTGCTCGACCGCCTAGACCATCGGGATATGGCGCAATCAATTCACTTATCGCTCGATTCACATCAACGAGCTTGAGACCGTCATCGAGCGCAATCAACACACGCCCATCTTCAGCAAGACCAATTCCTGTGGGCAGGGAATCAAGTTGCAACTCGTAGAATGGAGGTTCGGCTCCCTCAAGCCAGAACAGTTTTCTTGTTGCACAGTCAACGAAGTACAACCGCTCTTGTCTATCGTCCCAACAAAGGCTTTCACCCCAAACGCAGGAAAAATCCCCGATTCGCCTGAATGCTTCACTCATTTCTGGAGCATATTTGCTTGATGCTCTGGTGTGCAACGGGTCGTTGGTGGCCGTCTGCCACCTGGTGGAACCGGTTGAATTTGATATGACCCATATGGAGTCCATAATCAGGCGAGTCTCAGGAAGTCCTCATTGGGGATAACTGCTATGGATTGGTCGACGGGATCAGATCGAATACTCGAAGCGGATGGTAGCTCCGCCACCAAGGGATATGTCGAGTGGAAGCCAGGCAAGTCGCTGTGGATCAGCTCCATGACCATTGCTGCCATTGCGCTTGGGCCGCTGTACTTCTCCTGGAGCGCATTCTGGGTGTTTCTGTTCCTGACAGGATTCACGTTGTGTGCAGGCCACTCCGTTGGGATGCACCGTCTCCTGATTCATCGAAGTTTCGACTGCGCGACACCGCTGGAGTATCTACTCGTCTACTTGGGTGTTCTCGTCGGGATGGCAGGGCCGGTCGGTATGATCAGGCAACACGATCTTCGAGATTGGGCGCAACGCAAGAAAGAATGTCACCCCTATCTATGTCACAACTCGCCCATCTGGAAGGACGCGTTTTGGCAGCTCCACTGCGATGTGGTGTTGAAACACCCCCCTGAGTTCGAATTGGAACCTCGACTCAAATCAAACCGAATATACGCGTGGTTGGAGCGATACTGGATGTGGCAGCAACTCCCACTGGCGCTCTTGCTCTATGCGATTGGGGGTATTTCTTGGGTAGTTTGGGGAATAGCCGTCAGGGTATCCATCAGCGTAGTGGGTCATTGGCTAGTTGGATACTACGCCCATAGCGAAGGCCCGATGCGGTGGATGGTAATGGATGCTGGTATTCAGGGGCGAGATGTCCCAATAGCTGCCCTACTTTCTATGGGAGAAAGCTGGCACAACAACCATCATGCATTTCCGGGCTCAGCCAAGATCGGACTCGACTGGGACCAGCCTGATCCGGGATGGTGGCTCATCTGCGGAATGAGGAGGCTGGGCTGGGTATGGAACATCAAGACGCCCGAGAATCTCCCAGATAGAAAATCGCTTCACCGCCTGAACGATGAAGATGGCGGGTGCCCAGCCTATCGAACTTTCGCGACGACTGAATCTCAATAATCTACCGGATTCTGGAAAGCGCGTGCGTCGGAATGCAACGTGAAGTGTTGATGACGACAATCCCAGCTCACACCTTCCCACGCGGAGCACGCAGCACCAAAAGTGATCGTTATGGCTGTGCCTTAGTTGAGGAGGCGCGACAGAATTACTTGAAGCACGAGAACGTGGCAATGATGTAGACGAGGAAATCGTCGAACACCTCATGGTCGGCACGGAGATAGACGAGATCCGTCCACTCATGGTCGAGAAACGGAGAGAAATCGAGGCAGCCGCTCATGGCTAGTCAGGCACACGCCGAGAGCCTGGAGCGAATACCACGGCGCTCAAGGTAAAAGTCTACATATTCTTTTGCTTCAGAAACTTTGTTCTGAAAAAAGTAGCCATCAAATTCTCCGCGGAAAAGTGCACTTTCCAACGCAAGCGTTGAGGCTGTTTGAACAGCTTCTTCAACGGTTCCACCAGCATCGGAGTTAGCGGCACCAAATAGAACAACGCAAGTTGCAGACATAACGACTACTAGAATAGTAACTTTCATCATCTCGGTTCCGTAACATCATGGGCTGCGTTGTTTAGCGCCTTCAGCCCTAGACCAGCGTCAGATTCCACTCTAGTGGTTTGCACCAGGACTAAGTAAATCTGAGACACCCATTCTAACTGCACATGAGCCCAATCGTGGTAAGGCTGCTGCACTAACACCTGCGATCACGCTCTAAATCAGAGCCAGCCCTAAATCGCCCGTCTGTGCATAGGTTGAATGCGCTCCAACCCGGCTATCCCAATCGCACAAGGACCACACGCCCACGCGGCGGCTGCAGTTGCAACAGTGTTTAGAGAGAAGAACGGGTCCAAATCTCTGGGACCCTTAGCCCGTTGGGAGGATCGGGGTCAGAACAAAGTGCCAGAGTAAATACGTCGGTGCCAACCCAAAAGTCTAGCGCCACGCGTCAGATAGCGCTCATTAGCGTTCAGCGCAGTCTGTTTGATCCCCGCGACGGTGCTTGGAAAGAAACTCACCAACTTCTTGATCATAGACACCCCAATCAATAAGTAATCGAGTCGTGCTCTGATCTCCTTGTTCGCAGACCCCGAGATCGTAGCCTGCTTGCAAGAATCGCTCGGCGATATACAGAGCACGAGCCTTGGATTCAGTTGGCGACAAGAACGTATTTTGTTGATAACTAGAAATTACAGAAGCAAGACTAATTTGCCCACCTTCAATCAAATCTCTTGCTTCAGCCTCTTTGGAAAGCAAGATTGTTCGAGCAATAGAGTCGCCAAAAAGAACTGGTAGCCTCCTGACCTCGATATTCCCCATGAAGGGCGGGTGCGTATAGTAGGAGGCTACGTTCAAGTATGACGATGTATACAGTGCTGTAATCGCGACAATGTGATATGTCGTAATTGCGGCAACAACATAGGCAAGAATTTTATTGATTTCGGGGCAACCTGCTGTGTCGGCGCATAAGATCAGTCAAGCCAAGCTTCCGTGAGAACAAGAAATGCTCCGGACAAACCAACCACCGGCTCGACGAGAATCTCAATGAAGTCCGCGCGCAAACGAAGCCACGTAGAAACAGTACGAGTCATATCGGACCGCATGAAACGCAGCAGCTAGTCTAACCGCCACTAAGTCAATAGGTTAGGTAACACTCAAACGCTTCCCCACATCCTTACCCTCATAGCAGCACCTAACACAAACAACCGAGGAGCATAACACGCGGAGGAAGCAACGCACCGCCCCGGATTTTTTCGTGGATCTAGCGAAAAGTTCGAAAACCTGGAGTCTTGGTTGCAGGTGGAACTATAACAATCGGAAATTTCTGCGCGCAACGCGAAACTCTCCGAATAACAGCGGGAAATCTAGTCAATGGACACTCCACGGAAGGGATGGTCAGAACGTGTTCTACTACAGCGGGCAGCCGGACCAGATTAGCGGTCGTGCCGACGTTGCGGTCGCGCAAACCGACTCAACAGAATTTGCAACGCTGGCTTGCAATATCTCCCTACCGGCAAATCGCTACGTCGAATCACACCGACTCAGCCCCTAACGAGTTACGCAACACTTGCATCAGGAAATATCTATACGGCTACTTCTCAAGTGGCGAAGCAACTGACAGACTTACTCTGATCCAGAGGTCCTTAGCGCCGAAAACATGATTGTGAACGACTATCGGCTGCCAACACTTCATCAATTATCACATCACACTTTACGTCTGAAAGCTGTTCATAAAGCTCTCTCGAGCCGTGGTATATTTTGGAATCGAACCGTTCAAGAGTGCTAGCCCGTCCATAAAGCGCTTTGGCATAGCATGCCTTGTTGTTTCGCTCGTATAAGGCACCCAAAGTGACAAGTAGCGAACGTTATTCCATCATCATCTATACGTTTCCATGACTTCAAAGTTCCTAATAGTATTTTGTTAAGGAACGAAGGCCATCCCCTCGATTGTCTCAATGTCTACCCGTGTATCTTTTGTGCCTGGTGTCGTAAAGCTCCTCAAGACTCGGGCGCAGCAGGAAGCGGCTTTGAAGTACTTGAACTACCTCTGCGAAAAGGCGGAGAGGAAAGTGAAGAAGCGGTCATAGTGGTCGCTTTCATTGCTGTTCCATTCGCCTGGGTGGGCTTACACTGCGCGCTTGGGTGGGCTGGCGTGATCGCAGCGGCGGTGCTTTCGTCGGCTATTTCCACATCCCAGGAGCCCTAACTAAGCTGTCTCCCCACGGCGCACCGTTTTAAAAATCGCTAATGCCCGTCCGGATTCGAATCGCAGGAATCTGTTGTAGGAGAACGGTCTATCTGGTCGGGGACTCCCGACTCGTTCGCTGTCGACATATCGTGCTGTCTCCCGCATTTGGAACACTAGGTTACCGACTCAAATCGAATCCCTTGGCAATCTCCTTGTTCCAAAGTCTGCTTAACGCCCTCGGACACGATCAGCGCTGTCCGCCACCCATCGATTCTGAAGATTTGCGCACCGGCGGCCTCCTCCTCGTTCACGACTAATTTCGTGAACATTCTATATTGTCCGATCTTGTCCGATCTTGTCCGGTCGTCCGTCTTCTGGTGTCCACGTCATGAATTCTGAACGCTGTTCGTCGATGCACTTGTGACATCCAAGTACCTTTAAAATCCAGTAGGTTTCGCTAGTGCCCTCAATTGCAATTGGAACGAACTGAACGCCATCCTGGCTGATGCTTGCTAACGCATCTCGCACACCAGTACTGACGACCGGCATGTCAAAATCGCCGAAGGAAAATTGTAGGGGTGCGCCAGTGCGTCGTAGTCGTACTTGCAACGGTATCGGGCCCTCGTACCGATGGCAGGAAAGAAAATCACGCGCGTCCAGTACTAGCCCGTCATCGGTCTGCGGCGCCCGCAAATGCCATCGATCATCGATGGAGTGGTCGTTCAGAATGCGATATAGACTGCTCACGGCTTTACCACCATCTTGTTCAACAACGATCCTGGAGTGGCTAACTCTTGACCGATTGTTCGCGACTCGCGCGGAAGTGCTTGCTTGTACGCGCTGCCGCTCAACCCATCCGTGGCTTTGATTAGCCGATCGTAGACAGCTTGATGATAGGCTGACCAACCACGCGGACTTTGTTGAGGGCATCGTTAAGATCCATTTCCGCTTTCTCGAAAATTGCTTCGAATTCCGGAGTCCAGGGGCCACCCCTTAATGACGCCACCTCCGGGAAATAGCGTGTCCTGTAAACGCTGAAGGGGTTCTCTCGTACCCTGAAGGGCTGATTTGAATCTCCGCCCAAAAATCTAGGATCAGAGTGGTGTCTTTAGTTTTTTTGGGTGTACTGTTTGGGACTTATCTCCGAGCGCTAGAACTTTACGTCGCTCCACGAGTCGCCCTGTACTTCTATTTCGACAGCATCAGCATCGAAATCCAATAGTACTCGACCGCCAAAATCGGCAGCCAAGAGAACGATGACTCCTTCCGGTATCTTTTCGTGGGCAAACGTGAAGTTGATGTCCGCAATTGATGGCACTGATAGAACCCCACAAGAATTTGTCGCATGCAGCCAGATGTAGACAGTGCCTGGATTCGCGTCTCTCAATCTACTGATGTAGTCAGAAAATCGTCGGCTGTAAAGATCACTGAGTTTCAAGTTGAGCACTGTTTTCGCTTGGGAAGCTAACGTCTCGGTGCCCGCCTTTATCTTCTCTACCTCCCCTACCGATGAAAGGTCACTTTCTGTAACCAGCTTTCCCGAAAGCTCTTGAAGCTGCAGTAGATACGCGTCGATCATCGAATTTCGTGTTAGTCGCGTGGGTAGGTCATTCATGGGTAGTCAACCTTTGATTTGTCATTCGTCAACTTTGGTCGGCCATGTTCGTTAAGTCTTACCTGCCCTGTCAGGGGGTCTGACTTTACGGCGCCTGCTTCCCAATGCGACTGGCCTGGATGACTTCGGTCAAGCGTCTGCTGTTGAACCGACTTGAGTCGGGTGCCACCGCCGGGTGCTGGCACTTCGTACGTATATTCTTTGCCGGAAGCATTTGCGGATTGCGAAACCGGTTGCTGACTTGTCGGAATTCCTTCCTGCCGCATCGCTTCCCGTCGCGCCGCATTCGAGCTGAGCCCATTGTTTGGGACATCTTTGTCGTCTACCGGGCAATTGTGAACCAATACCCTCTGCGCGGTCACGTAGTATGTAGCAAAGTCTGCTATCGTGAAATTGAAGGTCAGATCGGTACGCTGAGAATCAACCACTGACTGAATGCGCATCGGACCCCGAAGGTCCGCCTCCAGAAGCTGACCGACTTGCAGCTGAATCGTTGTCCGCCATCCCTTCCCGACAACGAAGAAAGGATGGTCATCTGTAGTTTCGAGACTCTCTACTTCACCAGTATCGGAAACGAGCGTTATTTCGTATATCGGGCGTTCTGACTCGATAAATACTCGGGTGACTTCCTTCCATTCTTGCTCACCAGTTTCAACATCCTTCGCCCAAAGCCTATCGCCTAGCTCGACCTCCTCAATGTTCTTTAGTCCGTCTTCTGTTAGTACCAGTGTGCCTGCGACAAAACAGCATCTCCCATTCCTTCCACCCCTAAGTGAGCCGGGCAGGCGATCAAAGATCTTCGCGGGCTTAAATACTGTCTTAAAGACACGTTCTGGCAGCTGGCCCCAAGCGCCATCTCGGACGATATCCCCGATGACAATGACATCAACGATGAATACTTCGTAAACCGCGATAGACACCGCCGCACCAACCGCACACACATGTATGTTCTCCATACAGAAAGCGGTATGTGCCGAGCTTTCTACAGTGTCATTAACCCAGTCGTCGGTTGTCTCTCGCCAGTATGCCGCGACCGTCGGAAAACTGTGCGCGTTGGCAGCCGTAATCGCGACATGGAAGCGGATCTGGTTGTTGGCAAATCCGACTACCGACATAGTCAAATTTAGATCCAAGCCAATCCGCTCAAAACCGGTTGGATCTGTGTACGACAGAGGATCGTTGAGCACGTATGCGTATCTGTTATAGCTTGGGCCGTATGTCGGAAACTGAACATAGGGATCAGGCTGAACAAATCGGCCGATACGTGCGTCGAAGACACGCCCATTCATGTGAATAAAGCCCGTCCGATCGAGCATCTCATGGTCCGTGAACCCGCGGTCGGTGTTCGTCTCGTTGCCATCGATCAACAAGGCGAGATCGCTAACGCTGATATCCGCTGACCAATCTGCGTCCCGCCTTCCACCGTACGGGTCATACGACATCTCGTGCAGTACGGCACCAGTGTCATCCGTAATCACCGTGACACTGCCAAGGTGATCTCGATGCAAGTACTCGACTTTGCTAGTAATAGAACCGCCACTCGTCTTCGCGCGTCGATGCAGAACCGAATCGGTTACTTGGGTGCGCTGGAAATAGTCAATCGAAGAGTCATGCTCAGGCCTTACTTCTGTAAAAACCCCACCCATCAAATACAGCGTCCAGGATGTTTTCTGGGTTCCACTGTCATCCCAGGTAGACTTCTTTAGAAAGCGTTGGCCGTCCGGTCCGTACCAGAACGAATCTCGCGCCGTGGGCGAAACGTCAGATCGGGTTGATCCAAGCGTAATCGTCGTAACGTGATCCGCTGCGTCGTAGTCGAGAAACGTATCGTCCCCGCTGGCAGCGTCATATTCGGAGATATTCCCATTCGCGTCGTAGAGAAGGTCGTTGTTGACCCCATCGATATCTACTTCAGACAGACGATGGGGCTTTGTAGAGTCGTTGTATTGGTAGTTTGTGACGTCCGAATCACCAGTGACAGAGCTCGTTTTGAGTGTGAGGTTGCTGAACGCATCCGCATCAAAGGTCTTTGTGCGCGAACCGCCTGGGAGCGTAGCGTTAGACGCAACGATTCGGTTTAGTCCGTCATAGTCAAATGTTTCTGTTTTATCATCGGCGCTACCCGCGGCGCCAAGATCAACGCGTTTGTAGAGTGAACTGTTGGTGCGCCACTCGAATTCGAGGTCTTGAATTGACTGCGGCAACAGCGAAGTACCGGTCGAAATTTCGGTGATTCGCCCCGAGAGCGGATCAACCGAGCGGGCGGTCTCAAGGCCGTTTCCATAGTCAGAACCTGTCGCTACTCCAAACGCATTCAACTCTGTCGTTTCTTCGAGGACTGTAGAACCGTCCAGAGTGCGAGTTAGATAGCCACGAGCGTTGTACTCGTAGTCAACCTCTAACGATGAAGGATATGTCGTTGAATCAAGACGAGCGTTGCTATAGTTGTAGGTCGTGGTGTAGCTACTCGCGCCAGGCCAAGCAGAAACGCCGATGGTTGTTGTCGCTGTCGACAGCCTACCTGCACTGTCATAGAGGTAAGTTTCCGTGAATCCCGGTCCGGTTCGCGACTTCAACGCGCCGTAGGCGTTCAATGCGTCCCAATCCCAAGAGCGTGTGAATTCGCCGCTTCCACCTTGATCGTAGACTTCGCTGGTGGGTCGCCCGAGTTTGTCGAATAGGTACGCGGTGTCTTGCCCCTTTGCATCCGTTTGCAGAATCACGCGGCCGGCACCATCAAATTCGTAGGTAACAGTTCCGATGTTGGGGCCCACAAGTTGAGTACGGTTTCCGGCGGCGTCGTAGTCCATATCCGCCACCTGTTTACCTTCAACTGAGACTGTGTCGAGGTTGCCAGCGACGTCGTACGTGTACACCGTCTCAATTTCATCCGCTGACCCGACCGCTTCCTCGCTGGTGATGAGTTGCCCCAGAGCATTGAATTTCGAAACCCGCGTTTGGTCCTCCTCCTGCTGCCCTACTGGTGCTGTACTCGTCACGACACGGCGTACGGAAGTGATAGTGGTTTCGCCGCCAGTTGCTGAATAGCTGTGAGTCACGTAGCCGCCATCAGCCTGAGATTCACGAGCACTTCGTCCATGGGCTTCGTAATCAAACGTATCGAAATAGACTGTGCCGCCAACCGAATGGTATGGCTCCGACACCTTAGTCACGCGACCAGCGTGGTCATACCGCGTTTGAGTGGATATCCATCCGTTCGAACTGTCGAAAGCTTCGGTTTCCCGAAGTACCTCCCTGCCTAAACTGTCCGGGTAAATACGCTCCGTAGGAGACAACTGAACTGACATATGCGTTTCGGTGGTCGTGATTCGCTCCGCAGCATCCGCCCAGGTAATGTGCGTACAATCCACGGCGCAATCATCGTATTCGGAGATCTGCACTGAGCCGTCGGGCCGACTCGTTGAAATGACTCGACCGATTTCATCGTATAACCGGGTTGTCGTGAGCCCCTCTGGGTCCTCTGACGTGCTGGGTAGTCCGAAACGTTCATCGTACGTGAACGCGTAAGCCTCGCCTTCCGCATCTGTGACGGTCTGTTGGTAGCGTTTGTTCAGGTAGCTACCCATTGTCGTCGTAGCAGTGACAAAGCCAGCGCCTGACAACTCGAGAGAAGTGGGGTTTCCATCTCCATTGAAGGCGTACGTGGTCTTGTATTCGAGGTTTGCGTCGCCCGGGAACATGGTTATCGACTTGATCTTCGCGTGCGTACCATCACGGGATATGGACGATCCTCGCGAAACACTTGTATGGCCCGTCTTCGAAAAAGTGGTTTCCCGTTCAGACGTGAAGCCAATAATCCAGTTACCTGTATCGTTTTCGAAATCGACGCGATTCGTAACTGTCTGAAGCGCGCCTGTTATCGAGCGAACCGGCACGTCACCCCATGTTGATGGGGAGAAGCTTGGATTTGTAAGACCTGTTCCAACGGTTGTCGTCATTTCAACGTACGTCGGATATTCAACTTGAACGAGCCCGCAAGATGACCCAATCTTCACCTTGAAGCAGTTTGTAACCTGCTCGTGCTGGGCAGAGGCTAGCCCACCGTTCACGTATACCCACTTAACGTGGCTTTCGAGGGTGCTACGTTTTATCGACGAGAAACTCGGGTACGTCGAGTATCCAAATCCGAACTCTTCCTTGCTTGTCAGCCCGGCTTCACTAGAAACGACCTGACGCGCGGCAATCGCCCCACGGTTGGGGAGATCGAGTCGGTGTTTTCGATAGGTCGTGATATCTGTGTTTTGCATGGTTCCAGAGACGTATGCCGGTACGTCATGCTGAGTTACTGCGGTCGCAGGAAACCCAGCGAATCCCCGGTTAGTCATGTCCATCAACACGGGACCATCGTACTGAAACGTCGTGCGCCGCAATCCTCCGAGCCCGTCGGAGCGCCGTCGCTCTGAAACCACCCAACGGCCAGTAAGCGCGGAATGACCAAGTGTTGATTCTGTTGGTCCACTGACGTGATAGTCACAAAACGTGGCTGGGCAATTGGGGTCATCCCGCAGATCGACTGCGCTTGCCGGCGTTTGAGGAAAACCGGCAACGTTTTCATAGTCAAATTCAACTAACGCGCCACGGCCGTCTTCAAGGTCGCTGATACGATAGGTCGGCCCAATTCCAACGACCGTCTTCTCCCAACTCAATTCGATAGGTTCCTGACACGCATAAGCGGCGCCAGAGCTCGTGAAACCGCAATGCTGGATTTCAGTTGGTAGGTAGTCGTAGAAAGGGCCGGTTACAGGAAGTCCAGGATCGTGTACGAACTCGGAGAATGAAACGCGATAGTCCCGCGTCTTGTTGCCATTGACTAATATCGTTACTCGATTGAGAGCAACCGAACGACTAATGGTTTCTGTCCCTACGTCCGCATCAACACGGGTTATGCGGTACCTATAATCCAAGTCAACAACAACGCCATCGTATGAGATCTCTACCGGATAGTTGGTCTTGTGAGTTAGGTCTTCTTCGTAACTTACCGATAGCGAGTTGCCATAATCATCCGTAACGCTTGATACCCCCCAGGTGTATATGGTTCCGCTTACTTTGACAGTCGAATGCTCTGAATCTCCAATCACCATCGATTGGCCGTTTGGTGAGTAGACTTCGAAATACCGATTCGCCAACCCAATTCCTTTTGCGAGAACCTTCGTGTAATTGTTGTTCTCGAGTCGATACTCAGCGGTGTCACTCCAGTAGCCGCCGGATACGGCAATCAAGCGTTCACCATCCAGACAGAGCTGGTCACTACTCGAGAGATCTACATTTGCGGAGCCCGCGACACCGAGTCTACAGCGCGCGATCGATGGTAGGCCCGAAAGCGTCCATCCACCGGCTAATAGCGCGTTTGTGTTGCTATACGGAACTTGAGGGATGCTGTTGTAAGTGAGAGATAGATCAGGACGCAAATTGTTCACGCCTGGGGGAAGCTGAATTGGAATCAGTATCCGCGCCTCACCCTTCGGTGACACGAGTTCGTTGTAGGGCATTCCGCCGGAAAGCGATGCCGGTACGGGCTGCTCAACCGATTCGATTTGATCAATGCTAGATAAAAGGCCAGGGATTCGCGCAGGTTCGCCTTCCACCCAGCCCAACGCTATTAGCGAAGTGTCTCCGTCAATTACGAATGCGAGATCCGAAACGCCGTCGCCATCGAAGTCTCCTGATGATAGGTCACTTATTTTCGTAAGCCCGCTCAAATCCACGTTATCGTCGAGCGCTGGTGCGTTGAACGTGCCATCCGCGTTGCCAGTCAAGAGGTAAGAGCCAGTCTTTGGGATGGCCACAGGAAACGTTGTGGGCGCAGCGACGACTACGATATCCGGCCGGCGTTTAAGGTATATATCGTCGATCCCGTCAGTACCCGCATCGCCCACATAGGCTTCAAACTTCGCCTGAGTGAACTCGACACTCCACGCGTTGATGGTTGTGAGAGAGAAAAATACGAAGGCTATGACTTGTGCATTTCGAAGAAACGAAAATGCTGTCCTGGACTTGTTCTCGATCCATGGCCGGATCGACCTTGTAGCGCGCAAACTATTGGCTCGCTTGACGTTCCCGGAAGCGGCAACAGGGACGACACCCCCGCATTTTTGCTTGCTCAACACAGGACGCTTTCCTTTCGAATAGCCGCTCCAGTTACCATCGTCCTATCACGCAAGCGTCTCACTCTCATCTTCATTCCTGTATTCGCGGGGTCAATCCAAGATCCGGACGTTCTCCCATCGACAATCGTTTCCATCCACGTTGTACGCGACCCGCACCTCTTTTCCGCCAACGAAAGCGGTTAAGAGTATTGAGAGCGTCGCTTTGCGTGCACCATCAGTTACCCCGGCAACCGGAACGAACTGTGGATCAGTACAGTTTCCTGGTGTCGTAGTAAGCTCGAACGAGTTCACACCAGCTTGGTCGTTCTTTACTTGGACATATTTGATTGTGTCTACGACGATGTGATCGTAGCCGTGCGCGACCGGAGATAACGCAACACAAAGGGCTATCATTGGAATTGATCGCTTCAACGCGGTTCCTCCACTCAGTCGACGATTCGCAGGTATTCCCAACGACAAGATCCGGAACTGTTGTTGTTGTAGTAGACCTTTAGTCGCTTGCCAGATGCGTATGCTGCGAGCGCGATCGCAAGTGCAGCTTCCAGAGATTCGTCGGGCGTTGTTGACGTTGCAACGATCTGGTCGTCTCCGCACCCACTCGGCGCACCGCCATCGAGAATGAAGGATTGAAGCCCAGCCGAGTCATATTTCGCTTGGACAGAATCAACGTTCTTGGTTGTCGAGCTATCATACGAATGTGCTGCCTGAGACACCGCTAGCGAGGCAATCAGAACAGTCGAGCCCAAAATTGCTTTAATCACAAAGTGAACTCCTTTACTGGCCTTCGGGGCAGGCAATCCGCTTCTTGAAAAGCGCAACGTTTGGATAAAGCGTCGCAACCATTAAGCCTGGTTTGGAATCCGTACCCTCTCGAAACAATCGGAGCTCGTGTTGGCTTGCCAACTCCCAGCCACCTCCGCCAAGCCGATTCAGAATTGCCTCCAGCTGACTTTTCGCCACCGTGCCGTCCTGATTTCGAACCTGGGTCTTGTCGGTGCCTGCTGTATCTAGAATTCGATAGCTAAAGCAGTCGTTCGCGTGTGCGCTTGCTGACGAAATTGTTAGCGCGCACAAGAGCGTCGCGATCCTCGGGTGTCGCATGATTCTCTCCTGGTTGGTGTCACGCCGATGAGCAGCTGACGTAGATAAGGTATCCAGAAAGTCGTCTCGACGACAACACCCAAACAGTTCGTATGTTCCGCGTTAACAAACATACTCACGTTATGAGAGCGCTTTTCTTCCGCCGATCAGCGGCTTAGCAAGATAGTGGAGAAATCATGGAGCGTTGGATTAACGCTAATAAATTGTCGGAATGGAAAAATATGATCAATGGGATGAACAATAAACGGCGCCAAATCTGCGGTCCGACGATCAATTCCGTCCAATCTCGGAGGGGATTGAGGGTCAGCGACGGTACGGAACCCGACACTCCTCAGCCGCTCCAAATCCAGATTGGTGGAGAGTCAAAACACCAAACGCGCGCACTCCCCCAAGCTAGCATCCACCAATGCTACTACGCTAATTTCTGTGCATCTTTCCAGTAATCAGGGGGATGCAATGCAAGAGAGAGGATCAGCCCTCTACCAGCTGACACTGGCGGGGCTCAGCGTCTACGTACTCATCGTGCTTTGCGCAGAAGCATTCTTTATTGAAAACCCAGAGGTACGGCGGGTACTGCAGTACATCGATCTAGCAATCTGCATCGTCTTTCTGAGTGACTTCTTCTTGAATCTCTACCGGGCTGAATCGAAACGTGCCTTCCTCAAGTGGGGGTGGATCGATTTCGTTTCATCAATCCCAGCGATTGATCCGTTACGTTGGGGACGCGTTACCAGGGTAGTTAGGATCTTGCGCTACCTACGCGCCATAAGATCCTTCAGAATACTGTTCTCATCTCTGAAGGCGAGCCGCCTCGACACTCTAACCTGGTCGGTATTCCTTATCGTGTTCTTCAGCTTCACGCTCTGTTCTGCGTTTATCCTGGAATTCGAAGGAAGACACGAGTCAACGATCAACACAGCAGAAGAAGCATTATGGTGGGCGTTCATCAATCTACTTAACGCCAAGGCATCACTGGATCAGGCAGTGAGTACTGAAGGTATGGTGATGACCACCTACCTAAACAAAGTGGGATTGCTCGTATTCGCATATCTTAACTCGATCATTGTTGCGTGGCTCGTAGCGCAACGGAACGTTGATCGAGTGCTTACTGCGCACGCCGTAGAGGAGTGAGTTTGTGATGAGGGTCAAAACGTGTTCTCGGCCAAAGGTTCTCATGTTGCGTCTTGCGCCGCGCATCTACGATTCGCGTGTCGGTTCTGAACGTTTTCCCACGTCCCCTCTTCCACGTAGAAGTCCTGCGGCTCGGGCGTAGCCTCTCCCGTCTGCTCGGTTCGGTCGAACCGGCGCAACTCAGGCTCTGGCAGCTTGTGGAGACTTCTCTGATAGTCAAGTAGGGCGTGTCTGGCTTCATTCGCTCAGCATACCCCCTTACTAAATCTCTCACCGCGTACAACGCCAATGACCGTTGTCGACTAGGAGCCGCCATTACTTTTTTGAAACTTCTCTGTGTAGACTGAAATAACAACCCGCACCTCACGAATAGGAGTCCGACTAGATGCCAGTTTGTCACACCCTTAGGTCGACCAAGTTAGGTAAGTTTCGTGGATAAAGCGAGTCCCGATTGGATCTACCCATACGCTGACCCTGAGCATCGTTTCCATCTCCAACATGTTCATCTATTCGCGGCAGATCTAGACGCCTCCATAGCGTTCTATGAATACTGGTTTGATGCAGAAGTCATCT
>CAZSIQ010000071.1:0-15464 GCA_964606915.1 uncultured Woeseiaceae bacterium
TTGGTCGGGGCGAGAGGATTTGAACCTCCGACCCCCACAACCCCATTGTGGTGCGCTACCAGGCTGCGCTACGCCCCGACCGTAAACTGGGCGGCAATGATACTTGCCGGGAAAGAACTTGGATAGATCAGCGGCGCAGTATCTTCAGAACTTGTTCAAGTTCCAGGCGTAACTGCTTGATAATCTGCTGACTTTGGGTGACATCTGTCTTGGCTTCGTCGCCTGTCAGGCGCTGGCGAGCTCCGCCGATGGTGAAGCCTTCGTCATACAACAGGCTTCGAATCTGGCGAATGATGAGGACATCCTGGCGCTGGTAATAGCGCCGGTTGCCCCGCCGCTTCACGGGCTTGAGCTGTGGGAACTCCTGTTCCCAATACCTCAGTACATGAGGTTTAACTGCACACAGATCGCTGACCTCACCAATGGTGAAGTAGCGCTTACCAGGAATTGGCGGCAGTTCGTCGTTATTCCCCGCTTCCAGCATAGGCTTCCACTCGGGCTTTTAGTTTTTGGCCTGGCCGGAACGTGACAACACGACGTGCAGAGATGGGAATCTCTTCACCGGTTTTCGGGTTACGGCCGGGGCGTTCTTTTTTGTCCCGAAGATCGAAGTTTCCGAATCCGGAAAGCTTCACTTGTTCCCCAACTGCGAGAGACGCCCGCAGTTCTTCGAAGTACATATCGACGAGTTCGCGAGCTTCACGCTTGTTCAAACCAAGCTCGTTAAACAACGATTCCGCCATGTCTGCTTTGGTCAGTGCCATGAATCTAATCTCTCAATTCAGCTGCGTATTCTTGTTGCAGTTTTTGCACTGCCAGAGCTGTTGCGGAGTCCGCATCGTCGTCAGTTAGAGTGCGCGATGTTTCCTGCAAAATCAAGCCAATTGCGACGCTTTTTAGCCCGGGTTCTATTCCCTCGCCGCGATAAATGTCAAAAATTCTGACACTCCTGATCAGCGCGGGAGAGGCGGAACGGACAGTGCTGATCAAGTCTGCGACCGGCAGTTTTTCGTCGACGACAACCGCGATGTCGCGGCGGATTGCCGGGTAACGAGAGATGGTTTCAGCTTTCGGTGCTGCCGAGGCAAAGGCCTTATCGGCGTCCAGCTCGAACGCAAAGGCCGCACTCTTGAGGCCAAGCTGTTTGGCCGCCGTCGGGTGCAGCTTTCCGACGATACCGACGGCGTCACCGTCCAAGTGAATCGACGCTGTCTGTCCGGGCTGCAGGGCCGGGTGCTCGCCATGTGCGAAACTGAATTCGCCACCGTGGCCGGTCAGGCCCAGGATGGCTTCGATGTCCGACTTTATGTCAAAAAAGTCCACCGGCGCGCTGCGGCCCGACCACTGTTCCGGCAGCCGCGATCCGGCGACAACACCGGCAACTCGCATGACTTCAACGGGCCGTTCATCCGTGCCGTGGAATGACTTGCCAATCTCGAACAGGCGTACCCTGTCCTGCTGGCGCGCCAGGTTGGACACCACCGCCTGCATCAGTCCGGGCAACAAGGATGCGCGCATGACCGACATTTCTGACGAGATCGGGTTTGCAAGCTCCAGGCCGGACGCCTGGCCCGCGAACAACGCGTCAAGTTCTGCTTCCACGAAGCTGTAGGTAATGGCTTCCTGGTAATCCCTGGCCACCAGGGCGTCAGCGACGTTGTCCAGGCTGACCGCGGTCTCTGTCGACGTCGCGAGCGGGTTCAAAGCAATCGCCGTTGCTTCCGGTATCGCGTCGTATCCGTGAATACGCGCGATCTCCTCGATAAGGTCTGCCTCGATCGTCAGGTCGAAGCGATGGCTGGGCGGTACGGCGTCCCAGCCGGTCTCGGTTGCCGTCACATCGATTTGCAGTCCTTCCAGGATGGCCTGAACGCGGCTGTCATCGACAGCGACGCCGAGCAGAGCCTCAAGCCTGGAGCGGCGCAGCGATACGGCCGGTCGCGTCGGCAACGCAGATTCGACGACTGTGTGGACCGTTGGGCCCGCATCGCCTCCGCAGATCTCAAGAATCAGTGCCGTCGCGCGCTCGACCGCGCGGACCTGCCCCGTCGGGTCGACACCACGCTCGAAGCGAAGCGAGGCATCGGTATGCATACCGTAGGACCGAGCACGCCCTGCCATCACGTCCTGCGGCCAGAAAGCGGCTTCGAAGAACACATTGACGGTCTTATCCGTTACGGCCGTGCTGAGGCCACCCATGATTCCCGCCAGCCCGATAGCGCCGCTGTCGTCAGAAATCACCAGGGTGTCGTCGTTAAGCTCGACCGTCTTTTCATCCAGGAGTTGGACGGACTCACCGGCCTTCGCCAGGCGAGGCGCAATCGCGCCCTGGATCAGGTCAAGGTCGTACGCGTGGCACGGCTGCCCGAGCTCCAGCATGACGTAGTTGGTGACATCCACCACCGGATGGATCGGTCGCAAACCGGCGCGACGCAGCTTCTCGGTCATCCACAGCGGCGATTGTGCGGACGGGTCAATACCGCGAATGACGCGGCCACCGAAACTTGGACAGTGCGACGAGTCGCCAACGACGACGTCGTGCGTATCACTGATCGATGCATCAACCGGTGCCACGTCAGACGATGAGAGCTCTGAGCCGGTTACCGCAGATACATCTCGAGCGATACCCAGAATGCAGAAGCAGTCGCCGCGATTGGGGGTGAGGTCAACATCAATGACCGCGTCCGGCAGGTTCAGGTAATCGGCAAAGGCCGCACCGACGGGCGCATCGACCGGCAGGTCCATGATGCCATCGGATTCTTCACCGAGCCCGAGTTCGACGGCGGAACACAGCATGCCGTTCGACACGACACCGCGAATTTTCGTCTGCTTCAGTGTAAGGCCATTGGGCAGCGTGACGCCCGGAGTCGCCAGCGGGCTTTTCATACCGACGCGGACGTTGGGTGCACCGCAAACGATTTCGAGCACCTCGTTGCCGGTCGATACCTGGCAGACGTTCAGGCGATCGGCATCAGGGTGCTTCTCGAAGCTCTGGATTTCGCCAATGGTGACACCGTCCAGGCCCGCACCTTCGCTGTCGACACCGTCGACTTCGTGACCAAGCATGGTTAACTGGTGCGACAGGCCTTGCGTATCGAGTTCGGGATTTACCCATTCCCTGAGCCAGGATTCTGCAATCTTCATAGGGGCCTACCGGAACTGGCGCAGGAAACGCAGGTCGTTTTCGAAGAAGGTCCGGAGATCGGTCACGCCGTAGCGCAGCATGGCCAGACGCTCGACGCCCATGCCGAAGGCATAGCCGGTGAACTCCTCTGAATCGATGCCCGCGCTCTCCAGCACGTTGGGATGCACCATGCCGCAGCCCAGGATTTCGAGCCACTTGTCCTCGCCCCACAGCACATCCACCTCGGCGGAAGGCTCCGTGAACGGGAAGTACGAGGGACGAAAACGCAGTTCCGCATCACGCTCGAAAAAACGTTCGACGAACTGGTGCAACACGGCCTTCAGGTTGGCAAAGCTGACACCGCGGTCGATAACGAGCCCTTCAACCTGGTGAAACATCGGCGTGTGCGTTTGGTCCGAATCGCATCGGTAGACACGCCCGGGCGCGATAACCCGGATAGGCACGCCTTCCTTGACCATCGAACGGATCTGGACCGGCGATGTGTGGGTCCGCAGCAGGTGGCCGCCCGGGAAGTAGAACGTGTCGTGCATGGCACGGGCCGGGTGATTGTCCGGGATGTTCAGCGCCGTGAAATTGTGGAAATCATCCTCGATTTCAGGCCCTGAGCGCACGCCAAAACCGGCGTTCTGGAAGATCTGCTCAATGCGAAGCCGTGCACGCGTAACAGGGTGACGGCCGCCAATGGCAGAGCCTCGTCCCGGCAGCGTGACGTCCACGGCGTCGGCCGCCAGCTTCTCCGCAAGTGCGGCAGACTCCAGCGCTTCGCGACGGGCGTTCAGGTGTCCCTGCACCGCCTGTTTGGCTTCGTTGATTTTCTGCCCGGCAGCCGGGCGCTCCTCTGCGGACAGCGCGCCAAGTGTTTTCAGCTGCGCCGTGATCTCGCCTTTCTTTCCGAGGTAGGAGACCCGGATGTCATCGAGTTCCGCAAGAGACGTCGCGGCGTCGATCTTCGACGCCGCGGTCTCTACAAGCTCGGTCAGTGCCTGCATGGGCTATCGTCCGAAGGGATCGGACGAATTAGCTGGCGTTCGCCAGGCCGGCTTTCGCCTGCTCGGCAATAGCTCCAAATGCCGCGGGATCGTGAACCGCGATATCGGCAAGCACCTTGCGGTCGACGTCCACGTTGGCCTTGTTCAGGCCATCGATCAGGCGGCTGTACGACAGGCCGTGCAGGCGTGCCGCTGCGTTGATACGCGTGATCCACAGAGCGCGGAACTGGCGCTTGCGCTGGCGGCGGTCACGGTACTCGTACTGGCCGGCCTTGATAACCGCCTGCTTGGCGGTCTTGAACAGTTTACTGCGAGCGCCGTAGTAACCCTTGGCCTTGCCGAGGATTTTCTTGTGCTTCGCTTTGGCGACTACGCCACGTTTTACTCTTGCCATGACTCAATCTCCTTACGAATACGGCAGCATGCGGCGCACGCTTTTCACATCGGCATCAGCCACCTGCTGGGTGAGACCCAGCTGACGCTTACGCTTCGACTTCTTCTTCGTGAGAATGTGATTGAGGTGGGACTGGGCTCGCTTGAAGCCACCCTTCCCCGTCCGGCGGAAGCGCTTGGCCGCGCCCCGGTTGGTTTTCATCTTCGACATGTTGTCGTCTCCACTTAATTAGCCATGCAACGTACCGAATCGGCCGCGGCAGGCGGGGACAAAGACCGTTTCCGGTCTAGTGTTTCTTCGGCGCTATCACCATGACCATCTGCCTTCCTTCCATCGAAGGCATCTGCTCGACAGTACCGAGTTCTTCCAGGTCATCTCTGACCCTGGCCAGCAGCTGAGCACCGAGTTGCTGGTGCGCCATCTCCCGACCCCTGAATCGTAAGGTCACTTTCGTCTTGTCCCCGCTTTCGAGGAACTGAACAAGCTTCTTCAGCTTGATCTGGTAATCACCTTCGTCCGTACCCGGTCGAAACTTGATTTCCTTGACGTGAACCTGCTTCTGTTTTGCTTTACCTGCCTGCGCTTTCTTCTTCTGCTCAAACAGGTATTTGCCGAAATCCATGATCCGGCAAACCGGTGGATCTGCTGTGGGCGCTACCTCGACCAGGTCGAGACCTTCTTCCTTAGCCAGGTCAATGGCCTGCGGCACTGACATAACACCCCGTTGCTCGCCTTCCTGGTCAATGACCCGGACTTTTGCAACGTCAATTTCTTCATTGCGCCTTACGCGCTTTGATACTGCGATCCCTAAACCCTCCGGAAACCAATCACTGTCCCGCCACGTATCGGCGGGAACGCGATTCTAAATCACTCGTATCGGATTCCACAACTACGGAACACCCTAATTTTCCAAAAGAAACAGGGTTTTGTTGCCCGTTTGCAACATGATTCCGAGTTTAAGGGAGTCTTGTGGGCGATGGGGGTTGGATTCGAATCGCCTCAGGGCGATTTTCACCGCTTCGCGGCGCCCTTCTGGTGTCCAAAACGCTGGCGCATTTTGTCGACCCCAATTCGCCTACCGAACTCGTATTTCTGCTATCGCGGATCGCGGATTGATCTTTAGCGGCGGGCAAAAGCCTGCCTGATCACCGAGAACCTTCTGAACCTGGTGGGCGATGGTGGTTTCGAACCACCGACCTCCACGATGTCAACGTGGCGCTCTACCCCTGAGCTAATCGCCCTGATTCAACTAACGAGCCCAGGAAGTACGGTAGTTTCGCCTACCGCCCCTGAGCTAATCGCCCTGATTCAACTAACGAGCCCAGGAAGTACGGCAGTTTCGCCTACCGCCCCTGAGCTAATCGCCCGATTCAGATTTTGGCCCCTCAGGGGTCACCCGAGGGGCGCGTAATGTACTGAACGCAAAGCACTTGCGCAAGCCCCGCGGGCCTTAGGACGCCTCCGAGAGGCCCATGCTCTTCTCACGCAGCATCTTGATCTCGTCCCGGAGCTTCGCAGCCTCCTCAAATTCGAGGTTTCTGGCCGCCTTCAGCATGGCTTTTTCCAGCTTGTTCGCTTCGCGCATCATCTGTTCCGGCGACATTGCATCGTATTTCGCGCCTGGATCCGCCGCCTTGCGCCTGCCGCCCTTCGGCGACGGATACGCCGCTTCCATGACATCGGCGACATTCTTGCGGATTGAAGCCGGCTGGATGCCGTGTTTCTCGTTGTGCGCGACCTGCTTTTCGCGTCGACGACTGGTTTCGTCGATCGCGCGCTGCATCGAGCCGGTCACCTTGTCGGCATACAGGATGGCCGTTCCGTTGACGTTGCGCGCCGCGCGGCCGATCGTCTGGATCAGGGATCGATCGGAACGCAGGAAGCCTTCCTTGTCAGCATCCAGGATGGCGACCAGCGAGACTTCCGGCATATCCAGGCCCTCGCGCAGCAGGTTAATACCCACCAGCACGTCGAAGGTGCCGAGCCGCAGGTCGCGGATGATCTCGGTGCGCTCGACGGTACCAATGTCGGAATGCAGGTAGCGGACCTTGACGCCGTGCTCGGCGAGGTAGTCCGTCAGGTCCTCTGCCATGCGCTTGGTCAGCGTCGTAATCAGCACGCGTTCCCCGGCTGCGACGCGCTTGTGTATTTCCGACAGGGCATCGTCAACCTGGGTCGAGGCGGGCCTGACATCAACCACCGGGTCGACAAGCCCGGTCGGCCGCACGACCTGTTCGACCACGTTGTCCTTGCGGTCGAGCTCGTAATCGCCCGGGGTCGCGGATACGTACACCGTCTGCGGCGACAGGCTCTCGAATTCGTCAAAGCGCAGCGGCCGGTTATCCAATGCCGACGGCAGCCGGAATCCGTGGGAGACCAGCGTCTCCTTGCGGCTTCTGTCACCGCGGTACATGCCGCCAAGCTGCGGAACGGTCACGTGGCTCTCGTCGATGATCAGGATAGCGTTAGGCGGCACGTAGTCAAACAGGCACGGCGGTGGTTCGCCGTCCGCTCGACCCGAGAGGTATCGCGAGTAGTTCTCGATGCCTGAGCAGTAGCCGAGTTCGCGGATCATCTCAAGGTCGAACATCGTGCGCTGTTCGAGTCGCTGCGCCTCCAGGAGCTTGTCGTGCTCGCGAAACCACGTGAGGCGATCCTTGAGCTCGACTTTGATATGTTCGCAGGCTTCCAGCAGGCGCTCGCGCGGCGTTACGTAATGCGTTTTCGGGAAGATGGTCAGCCTCGGAACCCGCCTCGTGACCTCGCCCGTCAGCGGATCGAAATGCGCCAGCGACTCGATCTCGTCGTCGAATAACTCAATACGAACTGCGTCACGCTCGGATTCGGCCGGAAATACGTCGATCACGTCTCCCCGGACCCGGTAGTTGCCCTGCGACAACTCCATCTCGTTTCGCGTGTACTGCATCTCGGCCAGTCGACGCAGAATGCTGCGCTGGTCAATCTGTTCGCCGCGCGACAGGTGCAGCACCATGCTGAAGTAGGCTTCGGGATCGCCCAGGCCATAGATGGCCGACACGGTCGCGACGATGATTGCGTCCGGGCGTTCGATCAGGGCCTTGGTCGCCGACAGCCGCATCTGCTCGATGTGCTCGTTGATCGACGCGTCCTTCTCGATGAACGTGTCCGACGCAGGCACATACGCTTCGGGCTGGTAATAGTCGTAGTACGACACGAAATACTCGACGGAGTTGTTCGGGAAGAACTCTCGCATCTCCCCGTACAGCTGCGCCGCCAGTGTTTTGTTCGGCGCAAGAATGATCGCCGGACGCTGCAGGTCGGCAATGACGTTCGCCATCGTGAACGTCTTCCCCGAGCCCGTCACGCCGAGCAGGACCTGGCGGGCCAGTCCGTCTTTCAGGCCTTCGGTCAGTCCCGCAATCGCCGAGGTCTGGTCGCCCGACGGCTGGTAGTCGGAGACCAGCGTCAGGAGCTGGGCGTCGTCAGCGTGCTTTGTGGCTTGGTTTGAATCACGTACCATCGAGAGGAGTCTGGTCGTCAGGAAAAAAAGAGCGTGAGTGTAGCAGTTTCCAGCCGAATGGCCCGCGTCAAACCGTCTGCCACCGCCATGCTTCTCGCGCGAGCCAAAGCGTTACAGGCGGAGGGGCACGACGTCGTCAGCATGGCCGCCGGGGAACCGGATTTTGACACGCCGGAGGCGATCAAGAACGCTGCCCGCCATGCTATCGATATTGGCGACACCAAGTACACCGCGCTCGACGGAACCGCCGCCCTGAAACAGGCGATCATCGACAAATTCAAAAACGAAAACGGCCTCGACTACGCGCCTTCGCAGATTGTCGTCAGCAATGGCGCTAAACAGTGCCTGTTCAGCGCCTGCATGGGCCTGCTGGAGTCCGGCGACGAGGCCATCGTCCCTGCCCCGTACTGGGTGTCGTATCCGGACATGGTCCGGCTGGCGGGCGCCGATCCGGTCATCGTCTCAACCAGCATCGACGACGGTTTCAAGATGACGCCGCAGCAGCTCGACGCCGCGTTGACCGACAAGACCCGGATCGTCTTCCTGAACAGTCCGAGCAACCCGACCGGCAGTGCCTACACAAAGGAAGAGCTGGTCGCGCTGGGTGCCGTTATCGCGAACTACCCGACGCTTGCCGTGCTCTCTGATGAGATCTACGAACACATTTATTGGGCCGACGAACCCTACACCAGTTTCGCTGCCGCCTGCCCGGATCTGTATGACCGCACGCTGACCATCAACGGTGTCTCAAAGGCGTACGCGATGACGGGCTGGCGCATTGGCTACGTGGCTGGCCCGGATGAGGCGATCCGTGCCGTTCGTACTGTCCAGAGCCAGTGCACATCGAATGCCGGCAGCGTGTCGCAGGCAGCGTCGGTGGAAGCCCTGTCCGGCGACCAGACGCCGGTACGGGAGATGTGTGCAGCCTACCGGGAACGCCATGATTTCGTGGTGCAGGCTCTCAACGACATCGACGGTTTCGAGTGTCGTCCCGGTGAGGGAACGTTCTATGCGTTTCCGCGAATTTCGGGGGCACTTGAGCAGCTCGGCTACAGCACGGACGCGGAATTTGCAGAGATGCTGATCGAGAAAGTCCGCCTCGTGACAGTTCCCGGCAGCGCCTTCGGAGCACCGGGTTACCTGCGTCTTTCCTTCGCCACATCAATGGAGGAACTTCGCGAAGCGCTGAGTCGCCTAAAAAAGGCGATTGTTGCTTGACTTACGGCGGTTCGTGACTAGTATTACCGCCTCGCCGGGGCCTGAAAACCCGGAAACTATTCCCCGATAGCTCAGTTGGTAGAGCGATTGACTGTTAATCAATTGGTCCCTGGTTCGAGTCCGGGTCGGGGAGCCAAATCGCAAAGGGCGGCCAAATGGCCGCCCTTTTCAATTTGGGACCCCGGCCAAACTCACTGGTCCGTCCTTCCCTTTCGAACCGGGTTACCTGCTAAAGATCAATCGGCACCTGCCACGTGCGTTCTTGTCACCTCTTGGCGGGCCGATTGGGTTCGAGTCCGGATCGGGGAGCCAAACGCCAGAAGGCCTCGCTAAAGCGAGGCCTTCGTCGTTTGGGGCCCCGCAACGAACTCACAGGTCCGGCTTTCCCTGGCGGACGCCGTTACTTGCTAAAGATCAATTCGCGATCACTGCCTGCGTTCTTGTGACCTTCTGGTAGGCGAATTGGGTTCGAGTCCGGGTCGGGGAGCCAAACACAAAAGGGCAGCCATTCGGCTGCCCTTTCGCGTTTGGATCACCGAGACGAACTCACAGGTCCGTCCTTCCATTTCGAACCGGGTTACCTGCTAAAGATCAATCGGCACCTAACACTTGCGTTCTTGTAACCTCATTGGCGGGCCGATTGGGTTCGAGTCCGGGTCGGGGCAATCCGCCTACATAACGTGTTCGACAGTTCGCAGCTGATTGCGGATTGATCTTTAGAGTCGTTTCGAAATCTGGGCCACATTCACCAACATCACGCCGGTAAATCCGATACCGTTGTCCGCGGATTCACTGTTTGATCGATCCATGGCCAACAAGACCTGGAAGAAAATCGAAAAGTCGCCGGGTTTTCAGCGGCTGAAGGTCAAGCTTAAGCGGCTCGCCGGCAAGGAGCTGGATGTCCGAACCGACGTCGACGTTGACTGTGTCAATGACGGCGGCTGGGATTACGACTGCGGGCTGCTGGATGTGGGCAGCGTGGTCTACTCGCTTGGTATTGGTGACTACATCGATTTCGACCTTGGCGTGATCGAGCGTACCGGTTGCAGTGTCTATGCCTTCGATCCGACACCGGATTGCAGGTGCTATATCGAATCCAGCGAGCTGCCTGATCAGTTCCATTTCCACGCGTGGGCAGCCGCCGGCGAAGACGGCACCCTGACACTTTATCCGCGGGTAAAGGCCGACGGTTCCCTGTCCGACAAGATGTTCACGCTGCAGCCCGAGGCGGCGTCCGCCGACGTCGGCATTTCACTACCGGCACTGACCATTCCGTCAATCGCCGAGAAACTTGGGCACACCCGGATCGACCTGCTGAAGATGGACATCGAAGGAGCGGAGTACGACGTGATCGATGCCCTGCTCGCCTCGCCGATTCGACCGCGCCAGCTGCTCATCGAGTTTCACCACCGCTTCATGGAAAACGGCCTGCAGCGCACGGCCGATTACATCGAAGCCCTGCGCCGCGAGAATTACCAGGTGATGTCCGTCTGCCGGGAAACCGGCCGCGAGATCGGCTTCCTCCTCAGGAGTTGATCAGGGCGGTCAGGTGTTCCTTGAACGCTTCGCCCGTCGACGGGTGATTCAACCCGTAGGCCACCGTGGCCTTCAGGTAACCGAGCTTGCTGCCGCAGTCGAATCGCACGCCGTCAAAGTCGTAGGCATACACCGGACTTTCCCCTAAAAGATCCGCAATCGCATCGGTTAGCTGGATTTCGCCACCGGCCCCACGACCCGTGTTTTCCAGCTTGTCGAAAATCGCACCATCAAGCAGGTAGCGTCCGACCACCGCCAGGTTGGACGGCGCATTGGCCGGGCGAGGCTTTTCAACGATGCCGTGAATGCGATTGTTGTCGTCTTCATCAATGGAAACGATGCCGTAGGCGTGCGTGTCCTCCATCGGGACGCGCTCGCAAGCAATGACGCTGCCGCCGTGCTTTTCGCGCTCGTCGGCCATTTGCTTCAGGGCAGGCACATGACTCGCAATCAGGTCATCGGCGAGATGAACAAAAAACGGCTCGTCGCCGACCGCCGGCCGTGCACACAACACCGCGTGGCCGAGCCCCAGCGGTTCGCCCTGGCGGATGTAGATGCAGGTGACCCCTTTGGGGACGATGTCCTGGATCGACTTCAGCAATTCTTCCTTGCCCGGCTTGGCGAGCGCCTGCTCCAGCTCAGGATCCGCGTCGAAATGATCCTCAATGGCTCGTTTGGACGCGCCGGTCACGAAGACCAGCTTTTCGGCCCCCGCCTCAATCGCCTCTTCCACTGCGTACTGGATCAGCGGCTTGTCGACGATGGGCAACATTTCCTTGGGGCTGGCTTTCGTCGCGGGAAGGAATCGGGTTCCTCGTCCTGCGACGGGAAAGACGGCGGCTCTGACTTTCACTGGCAATCTCCCTGATAAATCCAGCGCGCATCATAGCCAATGACGGCCGCAAAAGTCGCCCCATCATGGGGCGACGTGTTGGCGATCGCTGCTCCCGTTACTTGCCGCGATCCTTGACGAGCACATCCGCCTTGATCTTCTCGACGGTACGCTCGCCAATTCCGCGAACCAGCGCCAGGTCATCGGCAGTCTTGAACGGGCCATATTTCTCCCGGTACTCAACGATGGCTTCGGCTTTTGAAAGGCCGATGCCTTTAAGTTCCTGCGCGATGGTTTCGGCGTCTGCCGTGTTGACGTTGACGGGCCCCGCCAGGGCAATGGCCGGCAGCAGGCTTATCGCCGACAGCCAGGCTTTGTGCATCCAGTGCATGGTATTTCCTCCGTTTCAGGTCGCCCACGTGGCGACAGCGAAACGGTAGAGAATCCGACTGCTGTGTGCGCGCGATAAATGTCGGCGGAACGGTGAGAAACCGGATTCAGCGAGCCGTCAGGCTGTGCCGTAGACCGGTAAGGGATACCGCCTCAACGAGGAGTAAGGCTGTGCTGTAGACCGGTAAGGGATACCGCCTCAACGAGGAGTAAGGCTGTGCTGTAAGACCGTGTCGAACTGGACACGGGATGCGGGCCGCTGGGTCTCCCACTGGCGGCAGCTGGGGCACTGCCAAAGCAGGCGCTGACTGGAGAACCCGCACTCCTGGCACTGGTAGCGCGGCGTCGAAGATGCGAGTTTGCTGAGCGCCTTGCGGATGCGAGCGAAGGTCTCTTCGTCCGCATCGCCATCCAGCATCTGCTGCAGGTCTACGAACTCGCCCAGCGTTGGTTCGTTCTGCATGTAGCGCTCAACGCACTCGTCGATCGCCGGTATGCCGCCGATATCGTTGACGATCGCCGTGTAGGCGACCAGGTCGTTCATCTCCGGCTGTTTGTTCAGCAATGCACGCAGCGCCTTCTCGAGATCGGCAACGGCGTCCTCGCGCTCGTAGATGGCGACCATCTCCGGCAGGGTTTCAGCAATGAGGTACGTGCTTTCGTCGATAATTCGGTTGTAGAGTTTCAGCGCTGTCTTGTTGTCTTCCATGTCACGCGCGATGTGCGCGCGAGTCAAAGCACCGCGCAGGGTTCGGGGCCTGCCGGTCTGCGCCTTCTTGACGTAGCTGCGGGCCGCCGTGAAGTTGCCTTTCGCGGCAGCCGCCTCGGCCAGCTCGCAGTAGTAGTGTGCGATCTGCAACGCGAGTGAGCGGCCTCCGAGCGTTTCCAGCCGCTGACCAGCGGAAATGGCCTTCTCCCACTCTTTCTCCTGCTCGTAGATTCGGCACAGCACCTCCAGCGCCTGCACCTGGTAGCGCGAACCTTCTGCAAGCTTGGCAAACAGTTTCTCGGCGCGATCCAGCAAACCAGCATGGTTGTAGTCCTTTGCCAGCGAATACAGCGCCTGGTCGCGCTGCTCCGCGGCCAGGTCCGGCCGCGCCATGATGTTCTGGTGTATGCGAATCGCACGGTCGACTTCACCGCGGCGCCGGAACAGGCTGCCGAGCGCGAAGTGCGTCTCGATGGTCTTGTCGTCGACACGGACCATCTTGAGGAAATGCTCGAGCGCCTGGTCGGTCTGCTCGTTCAGCAGGAAGTTCAGGCCCTTTAAATAGTCAATATTGAGCGGTTCAACCGGCTCGACGGTGTCCTGTTCACCGAAGCGGCCCATTGCCCAGCCGGCCACCGCCAGCAGGATAAACAAGCCTGCCAGCAGAAAAGTACTTTCAGTCGGCATCAGACAGCGGCAGGTTGCGGAGCGAACTGACTTCGCTCTCGGTATCGCGCAGGGAGCGACGAAGGCCGCGGCGCTCGTTGACCAGCTTCAGGGCGTAGAGACCCATGGTAACCACGCCGAACAACCAGCCGATGACGAACACGGCGATCACGGCCGTCGGTATGGACAGCTCTACGACGTCAAATGCGAGGTCAAGCTCGACACTGCCGGTATTTCTTGCGGTAAACGTGAACACCGCGACGACGACAAAAAGGACGACGACGGCAAGAGCGAGGCGCTTGAACATACGGAGATCAGTTCTTGATCGGGAACTGGCGGCTCTCGTTCACCCGGTCTCGGAGATCTTTACCGGGCTTGAAGTGTGGGACGTATTTGCCGGACAGCGCGACGGCTTCACCGGTCTTGGGATTACGGCCTATCCGCGGAGGGCGGAAATGCAGCGAGAAACTGCCAAAGCCACGAATCTCAATTCGCTCGCCGCGAGCCAGTGAATCACTCATCAGGTCGAGCAGGTGTTTTACGGCGAGCTCGACGTCCTTCGCAGGAAGGTGCTTTTGCTTACGAGAAATCGCTTCGATCAATTCCGATTTTGTCATTGTTCGTTTGGCGGCCGTAACTTACAGATTATATTAACAAATATAGCCCGGACCGGACGGCCCGGGCTACACTTTTTTCACTTATTTGCCGTCACCGGACATTTTTTCCTTCAGCAGCTCGCCCAGTGTGGTGCCGACCGGGGCCGTTCCAGCTTCAGACTTGTAGTTGCTGATGGCTTCCTGCTCCTCGTGCACTTCCTTCGCCTTGATAGACAGCTGGATGGAGCGGTTCTTGCGATCAACGTTGGTGAACTTGGCTTCGACTTCCTCGCCAACCTTGAGCATGGTGCGCGCATCTTCTACGCGGCCCATGGCCAGTTCGGAGGCACGCAGCGAGCCGATGACACCGTCGCCGAGATCGATCGTCGCGCCGCGCGGCTCGACTTCGATAACCGTACCTTTGACGATGCTGTTCTTCGGATGATCGGCAAGCCAGCCCGAGAACGGGTCCTTTTCAAGCTGCTTGATGCCCAGCGAGATTCGCTCGCGCTCGGCGTCAATAGCGAGGACTGCCGCTTCGATTTCCTGGCCCTTCGAGTAGTTGCGAACCGCCTCTTCGCCCGGGAGGTCCCAGGAGATGTCGGACAGGTGCACAAGACCGTCGATGCCGCCGTCCAGACCGATGAAGATACCGAAGTCGGTGATCGACTTGATCTGGCCGGAAACCTTGTCGTTGCGGTTGAAGGTAGCCGCGAACTCAGCCCACGGGTTGCTCTTGCACTGCTTGATACCCAGCGAGATGCGACGACGCTCTTCGTCGATTTCGAGAACCATGACTTCAACTTCCTCACCCACCTGTACGATGCGTGACGGGTTGACGTTCTTGTTGGTCCAGTCCATTTCAGAGACGTGAACCAGGCCTTCGACTCCGTCTTCGATCTCAACGAAGCAGCCGTAGTCGGCAATGTTGGTGACCTTACCGAACAGGCGGGTGCTCGTCGGGTAACGACGGCCAAGCGCCTTCCACGGATCGTCACCCAGCTGCTTCATGCCGAGCGAAACGCGCTGGCGCTCGCGGTCGAACTTGAGGATCTTGACGTCGATTTCGTCGCCAACGTTGACGACTTCGGACGGGTGCTTGACGCGCTTCCACGCCATGTCGGTGATGTGCAGCAGGCCATCGATGCCGCCGAGGTCGACGAACGCACCGTAATCGGTGAGGTTCTTGACGATACCCTTGACGGTGTTGCCTTCCTGCAGCTCTTCGAGCAGCTGCTGCCGCTCTTCCGAGTTCTCCTGCTCGACAACCGCACGACGCGATACAACGACGTTGTTGCGACGCTGGTCGAGCTTGATCACCTTGAATTCGAGGCTCTTGCCTTCGAGGTAGCCCGGATCGCGAACCGGCCGTACATCGACCAGCGAACCCGGAAGGAACGCGCGAACGTTGTCGATCTCAACGGTGAATCCGCCCTTGACGCGGCCGTTGATGATTCCCTCGACAACTTCACCGTTCTCGAATGCTTTCT
>CAZSIQ010000072.1:0-15260 GCA_964606915.1 uncultured Woeseiaceae bacterium
TACTACTTCATCTCGACCTTTATCGAAGAGCACCTGCGTCGCCACCACGACGTGCTGACAAGCATCTAGGTGGACATCGGTTCCTGGCTCCTGCTCGTCGTGGCGATGATCGTCACGGGCGGCGTGGCGGGTGTCATGGCGGGCCTTTTCGGCATTGGCGGGGGCATTGTCATCGTGCCGGTGCTGGAGGCGACGCTCGGCTTCCTCGGTGTTGATCCCGCTATTCGCATGCACGTGGCGGTTGCGACGTCGCTGGCGACCATTATCCCGACGTCGATCTCATCGGCCCGCGCGCATCGCAAGCGCGACGCCGTCGATGTGGATATCGTCCGCCGCTGGGCGCTGCTGGTGCTCGTCGGTGCGTTGCTCGGCGCCTGGATTGCCTCACGAGTCGACTCCTCGATACTTGCGCTGGTGTTTGCCGTCACCGCGATGTTTGTCGCGGCGCGGACCTTGTTCGGTTTTGGCAAGACAGCCATCACCCGGGATATTCCTCGCAACCCGCTGATCTGGGGAATTCCGATCTCGATTGGCAGTATTTCGACGCTGATGGGCATTGGCGGTGGCGTCATGTCGGTAATGACGCTGCGGCTGTTCAACCAGCCAATTCACAAGGCCATTGGTACCGCGGCGTTGTTCGGGCTGGTGATCGCCGTTCCCGGCACACTGGGTCTTGTGGCAGCGGGGTGGGGTGATCCGCGGTTGCCGGCCGGAAACCTCGGTTTTGTCAGCCTGGTGGGCTTCGCCGCCATTGCGCCCGTAACTGTGGTTTCCGCGCCAATCGGCGCCCGGATTGCGCACAGCCTGGACGAAAAGCTGCTCAATCGGCTGTTTGCAGCATTCCTGGTCGTCGCATCGTTGCGGCTGTTTTTCCGGGCATTTGCCTGAATTCTGGGCCCTTAGGCCATCAAGTTACACGCAGAAACAATTATTTGTTGCGGGTATGCAACATATAACGCAGTGGGCGTAGACAGGGTCTTGGACCGTTGCTAGTATCCAGCGACCGATGTGTAGCTCTGCTGCAACAGGGCTGTCCAATCCGAACAAATTAAGCGGGCGCAATAACACTACAAAAGCGTCCCGGTGCGGGGCATCCGGAACGAGGCAGGTAGCCAACCAGTTACGTCAACGCTAAGTGAGCGGCTACCAATAGAAAAACTGGCATATGGGGAATAACCATGACGGAAAGACCAGAATCGTCGCCGTGGCGTAATTTGCTTGGCGGCATTTTTGTCTCTGCGGCTCTTGTACTTTCTCCTCAGGTCTTCGCTCAGGACAACGAAGACACCGAGGAAGAGGAAGAGATCGAAGCGACAGAAGAGGTAATTGTTACCGGTTCGCGAATCAAGCGAGACACCTACTCAAGTATTTCACCCCTGCAGATCATCTCGACTCAGGTATCGCGTAATGTCGGTGCCATTGACCCGAGCACGATCCTGCAGGATTCACCGGCAGCCAACGGCCAGCAGATCGATACGACCTTCCAGGGTTTCGTACTCGATAACGGCCCGGGTGCATCGACGATTGACCTTCGCGGTCTCGGTTCGTCGCGTACGCTGGTACTCCTGAACGGTCGCCGCCTGGCACCGGCAGGTGTAGAAGGCGCGCCGACCTCACCTGACCTGAACGTCGTACCGCGTCTGCTGATCTCGCAGTACGAGATCCTGCTGGACGGTGCTTCTTCTGTTTACGGTTCCGACGCACTGTCGGGCGTTGCCAACGCTATCCTGCGTAAAGACTTCGATGGTCTCGAGCTGGAAGCGTTCACCAACGTTCCCCAGTACGACAACGGCATCACGAACACCTTCGCAGCTGCGTGGGGCGCCAACTTCGACCGCGGCTTCATCGGTGTCGCCGCCGAGTTCGCAACGTCTGAAGCCGTCGAACGCCAGAACCGCCCGTGGTCTTCCGGTTGTGAAACCAACCGCGAAGAAACGACGGACGGTGAGATCCGCACGACCAACATCTTCTACCGCGAACAGTTCGGTATGAAGGCAACGGAATGCGTCATCGCGTTCGGTGCACAGCGTGCGTTCGGTAACAACGGCCTGTTCGGTTCCATCTACTGGACGCCGGGCATCACCAATACCGGTATCCCGAACCTGTCGGAAGCAACGCTGTTCAGCGTTGTTGTCGACGCGAACGGCGACAACGTGCCGGACGTCGACTTCGTTGATTACTTCATCACCAACGAAGACGCGGCCAGCCACCTGCTGCCGGAGAACGACCAGACGAGCTTCATGGCTTACGGTGAGTACACCTTTGACGGTGCGATGAACCTGACGCCGTACTTCGAGACGACCTACTCCAAGCGCGAAACCTACGCGCTGAACCTGGGCGCCTCGATCTTCCCGGAAGTTCCGGCGAACAACCCGTTCAACCCGTGTAACCCGAATGGCGTACGCGGTGTTGACTGTGGCCTCGCATTCGACAGCCTGCTGAACAACCCGAACTACGTCGAAGACTTCGGCGAGTTCTACGCCGGTCTGTGTGCCAGCTTCGGCTTCACGCAGGCGCAGTGCACGCCGGGCCTGTTCGGCCTGTTCGTCGGCCCGCAGGGTCCGCTGCCGCTTGAGTCGCAGGTCGCTATCCGTGGCGACCGCTCTGACGTCTTCACCGAAGTCGAGCAGATGCGTTTCGTTGCTGGTATCAAGGGTGACCTGCCGGCCATCAACTTCGGCCCGGTCAACAACTGGTCGTTCGACGTTGCACTGGTTAACACGCAGTCTGAAGGTAAGTCCCGTCGTCCGGGCATCAACGAGCAGCGCCTCGACCTGGCTCTGGGCTGGTACTCCAGCACCGAAACGCCTTGCGAAGCTGACCTGACGGTTGATCCGCGCACGGGCGAAGCGTTCCCGAACATCCAGCCGGGTAACATCGAGAACTGCCTGCCGGTCGACCTGTTCGCCGACAGCCTGTTCGAGAACATCCTGCAGAACGATTTCGCAACGCAGGCTGAGCGCAACTACCTGTTCTCGGATCGCCTGTTCGACACCGAGTACGAGCAGACCTTCATCACGGCTATCGCTTCCGGTGACATCTTCGAACTGCCGGCCGGCCCGGTGGGCATGGCTATCGGTTACGAGTACCGTAACGACCGCATCGACTCGATCCCGAACGACGTAGCGGCTGACGGCCTGCTGTTCGGCTTCTTCCGTGACCTTGGCGCCATCGGCGAGAAGGACACCGAAGAGTACTTCGCTGAAGTGGAAGTTCCGCTGCTGGCTAACCGCCAGGCATTCAAGGAACTGACGGTCAACCTGTCGACACGTCACACGAAAGACGAGTTCTACGGTGGTGCCTGGACGTACTCAGCCAAGCTGGGCTGGCGTCCGGTCGACAACCTGCTGCTTCGCGGTACGGTTGGTACGTCCTACCGTGCGCCGAACCTGCGTGAGAACTTCCTGCAGGGTCAGTCAGGCTTCCTGACGCTGAGCGATCCCTGTGTACCGCCGGATGCCGCTATCGAGCTGGCGCCGGGTGGTGGCTTCAACTACAACCGTGACAACGACACGCGTACGGACGTCGTACTCGAGAACTGCCGTCGCCTGGGTGTAGATCCGGAGACGGTTGGTGTTATCGCGAGTGGTGCGACGACCAACGCCTACTCGGTTGAAATCCTTCGCGGCGTTGGTTCAACGCGCCTCGACGAAGAGCAGTCCGATTCCTGGACGGCTGGTTTCTCCTGGGACGTCAACATCTTCAACGACATCGACTTCATGGAAGATGTCGGCATCACGCTGGGCGCGACCTACTACGAGATCGACATCATTGACGAAATCGTAACGCAGGCCTCTCAGGGTTCGATCAACGCGTGCTACACGGATGCGGAATTCGACAGTGTGTTCTGCTCCAACATCTCGCGTGAGAACCAGGGCACCGGCCTGATCGACGAAGTTCGACAGCGCTTCCTGAACCGCGACTCGCTGCAGACCCGTGGTGTTGACCTGAACCTGGCGCTCGACGTGCCGGTTGAAGTGTTCAACCGCCCGGTCGACATCTCGGCTGACTTCAACTTCAACCGCAAGCTGCAGTTCTCTGACGCGATCACCGACGTTGTCTCCGGCAACATCGAGACCGACAGCGATCTCGGCCAGTTCGGTCTGCCGGAGTGGGAAGGCACCGCGATTTTCCGTGCTGACGTCAGCGACTTCCGCTTCACGTGGTCGACGCGTTACCTCGGTTCGGTTGCGATCGATCCGGACACCCGTGACGCTCTGCCGTTCGGCAGCATCGACACCGGTTACCGGACCTGCCTCGGCGCCGAAAATGGCGACGTGGATTGCCGCCCGGTTGGCGAAGCTGACAACTACTTCCGTCACGACATGTCGTTCTTCTACTACGGCGACGTCTGGACGGTTGGTGTTGGCGCACGTAACGTCCTGAACGAGTTCCCGCCGCTGGTCGACGGAACGGCTCAGTTCTCGGCTTACAACACGCCGTTTGGTGCTGGCTACGACATTAACGGTCGCCAGTACTTCTTTAACGTCACCGCGTCCTTCGACAACTTGACGTTCTAAGGCCTTAGCCTTTATACAAAGCCTGCAGGGTTAATCCCTGCAGGCTTTTTTTTCCTTTGACAATCGATGTAACGGGGTACTCGATGAAAAAGTGGTTGCAACTTACAAGCGTGGCCCTGCTCACACTGCTCTCGACTGAGGGCTTTGCACAGCAGCAGGAACCCTATCCGCTGGAATACTGGGCACTTCGCTCGGTTAACAGTAACGTCACCCTCTCGCCAGACGGCGAACGCGTTGCGATGCGCACTATCGCCTCGAAGAATGCGCGCCCGATCATCGAGGTCTATGACACCAATGACCTGAGCAAGGATCCGTACCGGATCAGTGCCGACCCGATGGAGATCCAGGGCTTTTACTGGGTGAGTGATCGGAAAATGGTCATGTCGCTTCGACAGAAGGTTCGCGACAGGATCGACGGCTTCAACCAGGGTGTCTACGAGGGCAAGATCGCGCTCGTCGACGTCGAGAAGCGCAAGATCAAGTCGTTCAAGGAGCAAAATCCCTCCATCGAGAACCTCCTAGTCAACGAACCGAACAAGGTCATCCTGTCCTTCAGTGAAGGCGGTGATGCCGGGGCGGGCCTGTCATCGGCGTTCCGTCCGCGTGCCTACTGGGAATTCAACCTGGACAACGGTACGAAAAAACTGCTGATTCGCGGCAAGATTTCACTGGGTAACATCGACTTCGACGGCGAGGGCAATCCGCTCGGCGCGCGTGGTTTTGATGTTGCCAATGGTGAGTTCATCACCTACTACCGGCCGAAAGGCACCAAGAAGTGGGTTGAGGTTCTCCGCCAGAGCGAGGATTCGTTCGAGTCCCTGAACTTCGTCGGCATGGACGAATACAAGCCCAATCATGCACTGGTTCTGGCAAATAACGGACACGACAAGGTCGGTCTCTGGTCTTTTGACATCGAAAACAAGAAGTTCGATGAGCTGGTCTACCGTCGTAATGATGTCGACGTCGCCGGTGTGCGCTATCACAGCAACACCTGGACCAACCCGGACAGCATCGTCGGTGTCAGCTACTTCACCGACAACTACTACTTCAATTACTTCGACGAGATCGAAGGTGCGATTTACCAGCAGCTGAACGAAGTCATCCCGAATGCGCACTACACGCGCATTACGTCCCGTTCGCGCGATGGCAACACGATGGTGATCAACAATATTGGTCCTCGTGACCCGGGGACCTTCTACCTGCTGAAGAATGGCCAGCTCCAGGTCGTTGGCAGCCGTCAGCCGCTGCTGTCGTCCGAGAATCTCGCCGACGTCAAGTACGTCACGTGGAAGGCGCGCGACGGCGCCACGGTTCCGGGCTACGTGACCGTGCCGAACGGCAAGCCGCCGTACCCGCTGGTGGTCATGCCGCACGGTGGTCCGTTCGTTGATGAGTTTGTTCTGTACGACGAGTGGTCACAGATGCTCGCGAACAACGGCTACATGGTGTTGCAGCCGCAGTACCGCGGCTCGCTGAACTACGGCCAGGAATTCTACAAGTCTGCGTTCGTCAACGGCGGCCAGGGTGGCGGCATCATGCAGGACGACAAGGATGATGGCGCCATGTACCTTGTCGAGCAGGGTCTTGCCGACCCCGATCGCATGGCGATGTTCGGCTGGTCCTATGGCGGTTACGCCGCACTCGTGGCGGCAGCACGCACGCCGCAGATCTACCAGTGTGTCATCGCCGGCGCTGCGGTGACCGACAACAACATGCAGGTGAACTACTACCGGTACCGCCTGCGTGGCGCTCAGAAGACCGAGCAGCTGCGTTTCTGGGACGACAGTGTCTCGCCGATCGAGGAAGTCGAGAAGGTCAATGTACCGCTCCTGATGATCCACGGTGATGTCGACCAGCGCGTACCACCCGAGCATGCTGAGCGTTACGTCAAGGAACTGGAAAAGCACAACAAGAACTTCCAGTTCAAGTGGCTTGAGGGTGCGGACCACTTCTCCAACACGCTCTTCTACCACCACAAGATCGATCTGTACGAGTCGATGATTGACTTTCTTGCGAACGACTGTGGTGATGGCGGCCTGACGGCAGCCAAGTAAGAAACCCCGGTTTCTTAAACAAGCCCCGCGAACGTTTGTTCGCGGGGCTTTTTTTATGAGCGCTCTGTTGAGTGTGCGGCGTGGTGATGCCCGTGATGATGCGAGTGGTCGCCCTGAGCCGGGGCCATGGCATGCCAGGTGGGCATCGCGACGGTCAGTAAGCCAATGGCGACCAGCAGGCCACCGGCAGCGACACGCTTGTTACGTATGAAGCCGGAAACGCGATACGCGCTCATACCGGTCAGCAACATCGCGGGCGTCGTGCCGATGCCGAAGGCGAGCATTGCTACAGCGCCGGTGACCGGCTCGCTGCTGGCCAGCGCAACAGCCAGCATCGAATAGACCAGTCCGCAGGGCAGCAGGCCCCACAGCAGCCCGAGACCGAGCGATTTTGTTGAGGAGTCCAGCGGCAGCAGGCGATTGGCCAGCGGCGCGATGAGATTCCAGACGCTGCTGCCGACACGTTCGACGGGTTTCAGCAACTGCAGGCCAAACGCAATCTGCAGGCCCATGAGGATGACGAGTACGCCCGCTGCGATCCGCATGGGCATGGCCAGTGCTGGTGCCTCCGCGAGCAGACCGCCACCGAGCGCGGCGACAGCCGCACCCAGCAGGGCGTAACTTAACAGCCGACCCGCGTTGTAGGTCACAGCTCGGCCGAGGGACTGGCGCGTGGACTTCGCAGCGGCATGCGTCGCAAAAAGGCCCGACAGTCCGCCGCACATGCCGACACAGTGGGCGCTGCCCATCAGGCCGGCAACAAGGGCGGCGACTGCAATCTCCGGGCTCACTCGCGAACTTCTCCGTCGTCGAAGATGCTCATTGCAGGCTCTTCGAGGTCATCGAACTGGCCGTTTCCGACCGCCCAGAAGAAGATCCCCGCAGCGAATGCAATCAGGAGCAGACCAATCGGGATCAGGATATACAGGATACTCATCGACTCAGCCTCAGTGAGTTCATGACGACCAGCAGCGAACTGGCGCTCATGCCAATCGCCGCCAGCCAGGTCGGCACCAGGCCGGCGGCCGCCGCCGGCAGTGCAAGTGCGTTGTAGAGGATCGCCCATGCGATGTTCTGGCGAACGATCCTTAAGGTTGCGCCAGACGCCTTCAGGGCCGTTGCGACAGGTTCGAGGCGACTGCCGAGCATGATGACGTCGGCCCGGGTCTGCGCCACGTCAGCGGCATGTGACGGCGCTATCGAGGCATCCGCCCCGCCGATCACCGGCGCGTCGTTGATACCGTCGCCAACCATGACGACTTTCTCGCCGTCAGCCTGCCACTGGCGGATGCGCCCGAGCTTGTCTTCCGGCGTCATCGCCGCCTGCCAGTCAGCGATACCGAGTTCGGCGGCCGCATCACGGACAGCGGCTTCGCCGTCCCCGCTCAACAGGCTGATCTCGAAGCCGCGTTCTCTAAGGGATTCGACGACGCGCTTCGCATCGATGCGCAGCGGATCGGCCAACGTGAATTCGGCCAGGCATTCGCCGCCACGGCCGAGGCAGACACTACGGCGTTCGGTGTCGATTTCGCCACTGACGAGCTCACGTGTACCAAGTTGCCATTGCTTTCCGTCCACGACGCCTTCGACACCGTGGCCCGGAACGGCGCGGACGCTGCTGGCGTTACCCGGGCTTTCCACGTCCGCAAATGCACGCGCCAGCGGGTGTCGACTGTTGCGCTCGAGTGCTGCGGCGATCTGCAGTGCGGAGTCCTCGTCCAGTCGATCGTCGATGACGTGCACCTCGGAAATCGTCGGTTGCCCGAGGGTTAGTGTGCCGGTCTTGTCGAATACCACGCGATTAGCGCGGGCCAGCGCCTCGACCGCATCGGCGTTCTTTAACAACAGGCCAGCTGTGCTGAGCCAACTGTGCACGGCGGCAAACGCCGTCGGCGTTGCGAGTGCCAGAGCGCAGGGGCAGGTCACGACCAGTACCGTCAGCGTGACGACGAAGGCTCGCGACGGATCGAGCTGGCTCCATACGATCGCGACACCGGTGGCGAGCACCAGGATCGCACTGATGAAATAGCTGGCGATGCGGTCGGCCGTTTGCACCATCTGCGGCCGTTCCAGCTGTGCGGAGCGTGCGAGTTGCTGGATGCTACCAAGGACCGTGCCCTGGCCGGTGCGCAGGACGCGGACCTGGACGCTGGTATCGAGGTTGATGCTGCCGGCCGAGATTTCTTCACCGGCCCGACGGGTCTGCGGATGTGATTCGCCGGTCAGAACCGATTCGTCGACACTCGTCGAGCCTTCGAGCAACACGCCGTCGACCGGCGCCTGGTCACCCGGCATCAGCACGAGAATGTCGTCAATGCGCACATCGTCGATCCGGATATCAACCTGCTTGTCATCGCGGATGACGGTGGCGATGTTCGGCAGCTGCGGTCGCAGTGCGTCGGCCTTCTCCGTGGCGCGTGCCCGGGCGCGCAGCTCGAAGTGCCGGCCCAGCGTAAGGAAGAAGACAAACATCGTGACCGAGTCGAACCAGACTTCGGTGCCGTGCGTGAACGTCGAGTAGATCGAGCCAAGGTAGGCGAGGCCGATAGCCAGCGCCACCGGCAGATCCATGCCCGGGCGTCCCGAGGCTACGCCTCGCAGGGCGCCAACGAAAAACGGCCTCGCCGCGTAGGCGACAACCGGTGTTGTGACAGCCAGCGAGACGAGACGCAGGAAATACTCCATGCGCGCGTCGATACCCTGTGCATCGCCGGCGTACAGGCCAATGGCAAACATCATGACCTGCATCATGCCGAGCGACGCAACGATGAGTCGCTTCAGCGACGCGCGCTGTTCGGCACGTTCGGGAGACACCTCGTCGCTATCGTCGGTCATCGGTTTCGGCTGGTAACCGACGCTCGTGATGGCATCCAGCACGTCGCCAACGTCTACTTGTGCGGGCTGCCACTCGACGGTCAGCCGGTGCGTCAGCGGGTCGACATGTGCCTTGTCCACGCCATCCATCGCGGTCAGTGTTTTCTCGACAAGGCTGCTGCACGCAGAGCAGTACATGCCCTCAACGTACAGCTCGAGCGAGGCGTGGTTACGGTCTGCACGACGGATGCCCGACCGGAACGGCCGCGCATCGACGCGGCGTGTGTCCGCGGCGCTCTCGGCCGGCGGTTGCTGTCTGTCCTGGTAGTAGTGTCCCATGCCGTTGTCCTGGATCAGTTCGTAGACCGCCTTGCAACCGGAGCAGCAGACGGGCTTGAGGACACCATCAACCGATACCGTGGGGCTACCGTCAAACGTCGGCTGTCCACAGTGGTAGCAGGGAACCGTTATCACTCAGCGGCTCACTCGGCGCCGCGCGGGGCCAGGCGCGCCTCGGCGCTACCGGTCCACGTGCCCGTGAGTCGCCAGGCGTCCGATTGTTCGAGCACGACGTACCAGCGGTCCGTCAGTGCGCTATCGGCCTCGCCTGTGAAGGTCGCAACGCCATCCGCGGACGGCGCCGGCGACAGAAGAACCCGACGGTCCAGCGACGATACGGTGGGGTGAGAGAATTTCAGTTCCATCACCTGCAGCCGGTCCGCCTCCGGCAGCGCATTGACCGTCACCGTGATGATGCCGCTGTCGCGTTGCAGTGTGATCGCTGCATCCATGCCCAGCTCCACAGCGCGTTTTTCGGCCGTGAGGTGCTGCGCCGTCAGAACGTCGATGCCTGTGACCGGCTTCAGCACCAGCGAGTCAGACGTGCTGAGCGCGAGGCTGATCGTGTACATGCAGGCGACCACCGTCGCAGCCGGAATGGACATGATGAACCACGGCCAGAACTGGCGGTACCAGGGGGTAACGGATTCGACTGCTTCGACTTTCAAGGCGTCTGTTGTCATTGATTCAATGCTCTCTAGAAGGGGCCGACAAAGCGGCTGTCTTCGACAAGACTGTCGGAAATTTCGTTGATATCGGTGATGCGGAATTCGACCTCGCTAACGCCACGAGCCTCGTCACGCGGCGCGCGCAGCGTGACCGGCAGCGACAGCACGCTGCCGGCTTCGACGATAACGGGGTCCGGCAGGTTGTCTGCGGACAGGCCTTCGATACCGGCAACCTCGATCCGGTAGGCGCGTTCCTCGTTGCGCTGGTTGATCACCTTCAGGGTGTAGGTATTCTCAATCATGTCGCCGCTGACTTCGCGGTATAGCGAGTTGCGGTCACGAATCACGTCGAGAATGATCGGTGTTCTCGTGACCATGGAGGTAACGAGGCCTGCGACGAGGATGGTCAGTAGTGCGGCATAGACAAGCATACGCGGGCGAATGATATGCGTTTCATTCCCGTGCACGGCGTTATGCGTCGTGTAGCGGACAAGCCCACGCGGGTAGTTCATCTTGTCCATGATCGAGTCGCAGGCGTCGACGCAGGCGGCACAGGCGATGCACTCGTACTGCAGGCCGTTACGGCTGTCGATGCCGGTCGGGCAGACCTGCACACAGAGCTGGCAGTCGATGCAGTCACCGAGCCCGTTGGACCCCCGTTCCGCCTTGCGGCTGCGACCGCCGCGCGGCTCGCCACGTTTCTCGTCGTAGGAGATGATCAGCGTATCCTTGTCGAACATCGCGCTCTGGAAACGCGCGTACGGACACATGTATTTGCAGACCTGTTCGCGCATGTAGCCGGCGTTGCCGTAGGTGGCAAAGCCGTAGAACAGGGTCCAGAACAGCGACCAACCCGTGATCGACAGCGTCGCCGCGTCAGTGACCAACGGCCGGATCGGTGTGAAGTAGCCGACGAAAGTCAGCCCGGTCCATAACGAGAACGTAATCCAGAGAAACTGCTTGCTGGCTTTCTTGCGCAGCTTGGTGAAGCTCAACGGCGCCTTGTCGAGCTTCATGCGCTGTGAGCGCGTGCCTTCCGTCCACTGCTCCATCCAGATGAAGGCTTCCGTCCAGACGGTTTGCGGGCACGCAAAACCGCACCAGAGTCGACCGGCCAGCGCCGTGAAGAAGAACAGGGACAGTGCCGCGATGATCAGCAACAGTGCCAGGTACGGAAAGTCCTGCGGCCACAGTGTCAGGCCGAGCAGGTGGAACTTCCTCGCCGGCAGATCGAACAGGAAGGCCTGGCGGCCGTCCCACACCAGCCAGGGCACACCGTAAAACAGGCCGAGAAGGACGACGGTCGCGAGTTTGCTCAGCGACGTAAAACGTCCATTGATCTCGCGAGGGTAGACCTTCTTTGCAGCCTCAAATAACTGGATGACCTGTTCTTCGTTTGCGCTCATGAACGACGCTCTGCATCACGTTTGGGGGCCGTACGAACCAGCCAGGCGGTCAGGCCGGACGTGGCCAGGCTCAGGCCCCAGAAGAAAAAGAAGCCGAGCGCGTAACCGGTTTCCCGGGACACCTCGCGGCCGAGGTCCGACCAGATCACGACAGGGTCGAACAGTGCGAAGAACACCATGGTGCCGACGGCAGCGCTCAGGAAGGAGACCCAAACAACGGTGGCAAGCGCCTGCTGATTGCGGCTCCATTGCCGGGCACCACGGTACTCTTCAGAGATCACGGCTTACTGCCCCCGTCGTTCGGGCAGGCTGGCGACGTACGCCGCGAGAATTCGCAGGCGCGCTTCGCCGAGCAGGTTGCGGTGGGCCGGCATAACACCGTTGCGGCCTTCCATGAGCGTCGTCCGCATAGACGCCTCGGTGCTGCCGTACAGCCAGATATCGTCGGTCAGGTTCGGACCGCCGAGCGCCTGGACGCCCTTACCGTCCGCGCCGTGACATGCGCTGCACAGGGCGACAAACATCGGCTGCGCGCTGGCGCCCGAGCCGGCTTCTTCCAGGCCGGACAAGCTGCGGACATAGCTGATCATGTTGTCGACGCCCGCATCACCGCCGAGTGCGGGTCCGAGTGCCGGCATGATGCCGTTGCGGCCGTTGCCGATCGAAGCGATCACCGACTGTTCGGTGTTGCCCCACTGCCAGTCTGCGTCGGTCAGGTTCGGGAAGCCCGAGGCGCCCCTCGCGTCAGACCCGTGACAGGTGGTGCAGTAGCTCGCGTACAGGCTGCCGCCGAGGCTATGTGCCTCGTCGTTGGCCTGCAGCTCGTCGAACGGCATCGCCGCGAACTTCTCGTAAATCGGCGTGTACTTCGCGTTCGCCGCCGCCATTTCCTGCTCGTACTGGTCGTACTGCGACCAGCCAAGCACACCGTCGAACGATCCGAGGCCCGGATAGGCGACCATGTAATAGAGCGCGAAACCGATCGTGATGAAGTACAGGTACTTCCACCAGCGCGGCGCCGGGTTGTTCCACTCTTCGAGGTCACCGTCCCAGGTGTGGCCGACGAGCTCTTCGTCGCCTTTCTGGGTCGGTCCCTGTTTGCCCGACCAGAATACGAGCCAGACACACCAGATCGTGAACAGGACGGTGCTTGCTGCAATAAACCAATGCCAGAAACTCGCCATCAGATTATCTCCCCGTTATCGTCTTCGAGAGGAAGCTTTGCGCATTCCTCGAAATCCTTTTTAGCCGACTTGCTGTAGGCCCAGATCGTTATGCCGATGAAGGCAATGAAGATCAGCGCCGTCGAGAGGCCGCGAAAATCATTGATATCCATTCACGTTACCTCCGGTTGCTGCGGTTGGTGCCGAGACCCTGCAGGTAGGCCACCAGCGCGTCCATCTCGGTGACCCCCTCGAGCTCGGCCGCCGCGTTGGCGATCTGCTCATCGGTGTACGGGTCGCCCAGCAGCTTCAGGACGCCGAGTTTCTTCACGGTCAGGTCAGCATCGACCATGTTCTCGGCAAGCCATGGATAGGCCGGCATGTTGGACTCCGGAACCAGCGCACGCGGGTCCATGAGATGCAGGCGCTGCCAGTCGTCGCTGTAGCGACCACCGACACGAGCGAGGTCCGGGCCGGTGCGTTTCGAACCGAACTGGAACGGCCGGTCGTAAACGGACTCACCGGCGATCGAGTACGGGCCGTAACGTTCGGTCTCGCTGCGGAAGGGACGGACCTGCTGCGAGTGGCAGTTGTAGCAACCCTCGCGAACGTAGATGTCGCGACCTGCGAGATGAACCGGCGAATACGGCTCGATGTTCTCGGCCGGCTCGGTCACCTCGCCATTGAGCATCAGCGGCACCAGTTCAACGAGGCCCCCGACGCTGACCGCGAGAACGATCAGCACCATCATGAGGTTGACGCTTTTTTCGATAGTTTCGTGTCTCATGCGTTTGCTCCCTGAGACGGATCCATGACGGGCACCGGTTCAGGCCGGCGTTCCGTGACTGTCTTGTAGACGTTGTAGACCATGATCAGCATGCCGCTGAAGAACAGCAGGCCACCGAGCAGGCGCAGGCCGTAGTACGGGTACGTCGCTTTCAGTGACTCGATGAAGGAGTAGGTCAGCGTGCCGTCGGCGTTTACAGCGCGCCACATCAGGCCCTGCGTGATGCCGGCGACCCACATCGATACCGCGTACAGGACGACACCAATGGTCGAGGTCCAGAAATGCACGTCGATAAGCCGGGTGCTGTACATACTTTCCCGGTTCCAGAGTCGCGGTATCAGCGAGTACAGTGCGCCGATGGTCATCATGGCGACCCAGCCTAGCGCGCCGGAGTGCACGTGGCCGATGGTCCAGTCCGTGTAGTGCGACAGTGCGTTGACCGTCTTGATCGACATCATCGGACCTTCGAAGGTCGACATGCCGTAGAAGGACAGGGACACGATCATGAACTTCAGGATCGGGTCAGTACGCAGCTTATGCCAGGCACCGGACAGCGTCATGATGCCGTTGATCATGCCGCCCCAGCTCGGAGCCAGCAGGATCAGTGAGAACACCATGCCGAGCGTCTGTGCCCAGTCAGGCAGTGACGTGTAGTGCAGGTGATGAGGGCCGGCCCACATGTAGATCGCAATCAGCGACCAGAAATGCACGATCGACAGGCGGTAGGAGTAGATCGGTCGGCCGGCCTGTTTCGGCACGAAGTAGTACATCATGCCGAGGAAGCCGGCGGTCAGGAAGAACCCGACGGCGTTGTGGCCGTACCACCACTGCATCATTGCGTCGACGACACCGGTATAGATCTGGTAGGACTTGAACAGCGAGACCGGTACAGCCAGGTTGTTGAAGATGTGCAGGATCGCGACGGTGATGATGAACGCGCCATAGAACCAGTTGGCGACGTAGATGTGCTTCACACGTCGTTGTCCGACGGTCGTGAAGAACACGATCGCATAGGCCACCCAGACAATGGCGATCAAAAGGTCGATCGGCCATTCCAGTTCAGCGTATTCCTTACCCTGGGTAATCCCCAGCGGCAGCGTAATCGCCGCCAGCAGAATGACGGTCTGCCAGCCCCAGAACGTAAAGGATGCCAGCTTGCTGAACGCGAGGCGGACATGGCAGGTGCGTTGCACGACGTAATACGATGTCGCGAACAGCGCCGAACCACCAAACGCAAAAATCACGGCGTTGGTATGCAGCGGCCGAAGTCTTGCGTAGGTCAGGAAGGGGAGGTCGAAGTTGAGTTGTGGCCAGATTAACTGTGCTGCGATGACAAGGCCGACAAGCATGCCGACGACACCCCAGACAACAGTCATGATCGCAAACTGGCGAACAACGGTATCGTTGTACTCAGCGGTTTGTGTCACTGTTTTGGTCCCGGTTTGTTATTGGTTAAGCGGCCTTGCCGCCCGTACGTCCAGATAAGGAATGCGTATCCATCCAGATGTG
>CAZSIQ010000073.1:0-14788 GCA_964606915.1 uncultured Woeseiaceae bacterium
AGGTGATCAGTTCATCGTAGTCGTAAGAGTTCTGGCGCTCGGGAAGGTCCACAGCGGCATTTCCTGTTGTCGTGTTCATTAAGTCTAGCTCGGCGTGTTGAGGCTGCACCGACACCCCGCGGGCACAGCACGCAAAGCTTGAGTTTACGCCTGCAAGTCAAGCGAGGCTTTTGAAATTGCGCCACCTCTCGAGAAAGGTGCTGTTTCAGATCCAGGCGCAGCCACTAACGGTAGTAGTGTCTTCGCTAGCGAGACGCACCTAAACACGTCTCGGGCCGGCACAGAATCGAACGTAGTGAACATCGACAAAAGTGCCGTTTCAGATCCGAGCGCAGCCTCTGATGGTAATAGTGTCTTCGCTAGCCAGATTCACCCCAATCTGTCTCGGGCCACCATCGAGATGAACGTAGCGACAGTCTCAAAACAGACCAACGACGCATTGAAGTCAAAATTGCAGAAACGCAGACCCGCCAACCAGCACAATGGGCAGCGCTGAATCAGCCCGACCTAGTAGTCTTCAAACTTGAGGTTGTTATAAGGGTCGGTAGCGACGTCCGGAGACTCAAGTTCCAGCTCGCAATCGTCGAAATCCGCTGTCCACACATTGTGACCAAGCTCGTTGGTCTCAATTTTCGGCCGCGGCAGGCGAACGGTGTCACCAATGTGATTGCTGTCGTCCATGGTGTCAGTAGCGGCGGGTGCAGCTGATTCTTTAATAATCATGTAAGTGCTTAAATTAGCGAGCGCTTTAGGTAGGGAACAACCACGGAGGCGACAATTTCCGGATGTGTTAATAACATCGCATGTGCGGTTCCCTCCAGGCGCGCAACGTCAGCGCGAGGGGTTGAACGAAGGATCTCACGAAAAGCACTGTCCGTGACGATCGTATCCTCATCACCACGAACGAACAGGACGGGCACGTCAGCCTTCTGCAGCGCTTCGTAAACCCCGCCCTGGCTGCCCAGCGAATCACAGCGAATCAGTGAGAGCAGCGAGCGTCCAAACCCCGGCAGCGCGAGCTGTTGTTCGAAATACCGAACGAATCGTCCGTCTTCGATGTCACGGTAGCGCCGAGCGCGCCGACGCCTGAGCATCGGTACGGCGTAGCTGTGCACCAGGAACTCGCCAATCCCGGGAAGGCCAAGCATTAACGACGGCCATCCGGGTTTCATGAACCGCCACATGGGCGCTGCCATCACGAGACTCCGGAAGCGGTCCGGCGCTTCGAGCGATACCCGGGCAGCAACCACGGAACCCAGTGAGTGACCGAGCAACGCCATCGGTCCGTCTATGCCGAGACTGTCGATGAACTCCCTGACCTGGCGAACGAACAGCGCGTAGTCGTGTGGCACATCGGGCCGATCCGAGTAGCCATGTCCGTAGAGATCCAGGCGGATGCACCGAAGTCCATCGTCCACAGCGTAGGGTACGAAGCGATCGAACTCCCAGGCGGGTACCGTGGCACCGTGCAGCATCAGCACCGTCGGCCCGTCTTCCGGTCCATCGCACCGGAAATGCGTGACACCGTCCGACAGGTCCACGTACTCGTAGGCATCCGGCAACGCATGCCGCGGATGATCAGTCACCGCGCAACAACCCCGACAGGTCCGACCCGGCCGGCTGCTGGTAGAGCTTCAGGCCGAATTCATCCACGATCGACATCAGGTGATCGAAGATATCGCCCTGGATGTTTTCGTACTCGCCCCAGGCTGTCGTGTTCGTAAAGCAGTAGATCTCCAGCGGCACACCTTCCGGTCCGGGCGCGAGCTGGCGTACCAGCAGGGTCATATCGGTGCGAATGTCATCGCGGTCCTTGAGGTAGTTCACCACGTAGGCCCGAAACGTGCCGATGTTGGTCAGGCGCCGGCGGTTAACCATGTTGGCCTGTTCGCTTCCGAGCCGGGCGTTGGACGCCGCCAGCGCGTCCTCCTTCAACGTGATGTACTCATTGAGCAGGCGAAACCGCTTGAAGTGCGCGACTTCCTCGTCGGTCTGGAACCGGATCGACGACTTGTCGATCATCAGGGCCCGCTTGATTCGACGACCGCCGGACTGCGACATGCCGCGCCAGTTCCTGAAGGAATCCGAAATCAGGCGGTGCGTTGGAATGGTCGTTATAGTCTTGTCGAAATTCTGCACCTTGACGGTGTGCAGTTGGACATCGACCACGTCGCCGTCTGCGCCGAACTGCGGCATTTCGATCCAGTCACCGACTCGCACCATGTCCTGAGCGGTTAACTGCACACTGGCCACCAGCGACAGGATCGTGTCCTTGAATACCAGCAGCAGGATCGCTGTCATGGCGCCGAAGCCGCTGAGCAGCAGCAACGGCGAACGATCCATGACCGCGGCGACGATCATGACGCCGCCGAGAATCCAGACAACAATCTGCGCCAGCTGGACGAAGCCCTTCAGCGGACGCTGCCGGGCAATCGGGTAGGTTTCGTAGATGTCGTTGCCGGCACCGAGCGCGGCGTTCAGCGCCAGTGTCAGCATCAGGATGATGTAGCCCATCGCGACGTTCTGGAAAAGCGCGATGAACGAATCGGGCATGTCCGGCAGGAAACCGACGCCGGAGTAGACAATCATCGCCGGCAGGATCTGCACTGAACGACCGATGACATTGTTGGAAACAAGTGCGTCGTCCCACGTGGTTCGCGAGCGACGAGCAAACGCCCGCGCTGCACTCGTCAGGACCCGGATCGCGACAAGGTCGACGACGATCGCGACCAGGATCAGGCCGAGAAAACCCAGCACCGGCACCACCAGCGGGTGCATGTTACTCATCTGCTCAAGCATTGACGTCCAGGCCTGCGGAATCCGCCGCGATTATATGCCGAAAGCGGATCAGCCGCGCGCCCGCACCGGCGACAGAAATGACCCGGTGAGTCGCGTATGCTCGCGGTTTGGATTGGCAGCCGCCGAATGATCGACTACGCCTTCGACTTCATCCCCGAACCTGGCAGCGCCCGTGAACTGGATAGCGGGCTGCACTGGCTGCGTATGCCGCTGCCCATACGCCTGAACCACATCAACCTCTGGGTGCTTGCCGACGGCGACGGCTGGACCGTGGTTGACACGGGTATGTACACGGACGAGGCGAAGGAGGCCTGGCGCGCATTACGCCAGGATCTGTTCGCGACTCGACCCGTGCAACGCGTGATCTGTACGCACCTGCACCCGGACCATGTCGGCTGTGCGGGATGGCTGACACGCGAGCACGATTGCGATCTTTGGATGACCCGCGAGGAGTACATGCTTTGCCGCCTGCTGGTCGCTGACACCGGGCGTGAAGCACCGGAGGAAGGTATTCGCTTCTATCGCATGGCCGGTTTCACCGATGAAGCACTGCAGTCGTATCGCAACGTTTTCGGCTTCTTCGGTCGCTATGTCTCACGCCTGCCGGAGGCGTATCACCGTATCGAGGACGATGACATCATCGAGATCGGTGACCGGCGCTGGTCCGTTGTCATCGGCAAGGGACATTCGCCGGAGCATGCCTGCCTGTACGACCGCGACCGCAATGTCCTGATCGCCGGAGACCAGTTACTGCCCACGATCTCATCCAACGTTGGCGTCTACCCGACCGAGCCGGACGCCAACCCGCTGGCACGATGGTTCGCATCGCTGCGGCGACTGAAGACCGAGCTGGACGAGGACGTGCTCGTGTTACCTGCACACGGCAAACCGTTTAAGGGGGCGCACGCACGCCTGGATGCGCTCATTCAGGAACACGAGGAGGGACTGGGTAAATTGCTGGAGCTCTGCAGCGAACCCCGGCGTGCCGTCGATGTATTCCCTGCCCTGTTCAAGAGCAAGGTCGGACCCGACAACATGATCATTGCCACCGGCGAGGCGCTCGCGCACCTGCACTACCTGGTGGACGACGGACAGCTTGAGCGATTCGAAGACGACGGCGTTTATCGTTTTAGACGCCGCTGAAGCCCACCGCGTCTGCGAGGTGAATCGACGCAACGAGGAACACCGCGCCGACCGCAAACAGCTTCACTAACAGCGGACCCACGAACTTCACCCACGCCGTGTAGGGAATGCGCCCAAGCGCCAGGGCGCCCATGACCAGCGCGCTGGTCGGCACAATCATGTTGGTGAGGCCATCACCGAACTGGTAGGCAAGCACCGCGGTTTGCTGCGGCACGTCCGTCAGCGTTGCGAGCGGGCTCATGATCGGCATCGTTACGAAGGCCTGGCCGGAGCCGGACGGAATAAACAGGTTACACACCGTCTGTACGAGCAACATGCCGAGGGCCGATACCTCCGGCCCGGTGTTCTCGAGCAGGCTGGCGATACCGTAGACGACCGTGTCCATGATCTGTCCGTCTGACAGGACCACTTCAATCGTCCTGGCGAAACCGATCAGCAACGCCGCGGCCGTCATGTCGGCGGCGCCGTCGATGAACGTGCGGCTGGTCTCGCCAGCGGGAATCCGTGCAATGATCGCAGCAACGAGACCCACGGCAAGAAACACGGCGAGCAGCTCGGTGATGTACCAGCCGTAGAGCTTTACGCCCACCAGGAAACCCACGATCCCGGCCAGGAACACGAGGAGTACGGCCACCCGCTGGGGCGTCAGGCGAACATCGTCCGGTGCTTCGAAGCCCGTGCTGTAGTCAACATGCGCGACCAGGCTTTGGGACGGGTCACGTTTGACGCGCATCGCATAGGCATAGAGGTGGTGAAACGCGATGGCCAGGAAGACCAGCAGTATGACGATGCGAAAACCCATGCCGGAGGTCAGGGGAACGCCGGCGATGTTCTGTGCGATCAGTACGCCGAACGGGTTGAAGCCCGCCGTCGCCCAACCGATTCCGTAAGGCACCCAGACCATACCCATCGCGACGATCGCGTCCATGCGCATGGCCAATGACATCGACACGATGATCGGTATCAGCGGCACGTATTCCTCACCCATCCCAACCGAAAACGCACCGAAGCTGAAGATCACAAGACAGCCCGCGATCAGTATCCATGGACTGCCGCCCAGAGCAGCAACCGCTCGATGCAGGGCCGCATCGATCGCCCCGGTGCGACGAAGCACAGCGATCACGCCGCCAACGAGAAAGACGAGGAAGATGATCTCCTGCGCGGCGCCGAAGCCCTCGGGTATTGCCTCCAGGAAGTACCAGGGCTTCATCGTAATTTCGGCGTCGCCGCTGGCGCGCTCATAGGTGCCGGCGACAACCATTTCCCGGTTCGGGTTATCCGGGTAGGGCTCGCGCTCAAACTTGCCCTGCGGCAGCACGTAGCTCAACAGCTGCGCAATCACGATGAATGAGAAAATCAGTACCAGCGAATCAATCTGGAAGCGGCTTTTTGTCATTGTTGTGCAGCCTTGGCGAACCCTGGCGTCAGCGTACCGGTATGGCGGGCATAAAAAAAGCCGGCACCTTGCGATGCCGGCAGCAGCAACCCTTGGGGGGGATTGGCTAGCGGGACGTAATCGGGGAATGGTCGTCCCGGGGGAAAAACCTATCGGCGACGATTGATGCGCTCGCCCCGACGATCAAGCTGTCGGTTTCTTGCCTCGCCACGGTTGTCCATGCGGTTATTGATCCGGTCACCCTTGTTGTCGAGACGACGATTGGCACGGTCGCCACGATTGTCGAGCTGACGGTCGATGCGGTCGCCTTTTCGATCCAGCGCTTTGGACAGGTCCTCACGCCCGTTAGCCTCGGCAACGTCCGCACGACGGTCGAGACGGTTATCGATCCGGTCGCCCTTGTTGTCGAGACGTTCGTCACGGTGATCGCCGCGCTCGTCGAGACGTGCATCGATGCGATCACCCTTGTTGTCGAGACGCTGCTCGATTCGGTCACCGCGGTTGTCGAGGCGCTCTTCGATTCGGTCACCGGCGTCCTGCGCCATGGCGGCGCCGCTCAGCAGCAATGAAAGTATTGCGATCTGGATTTTCATGTTACGACTCCCTGTCAATCAGAAAATAGTCCGTTGTCGCTAGGTACAACGCGATGCTTGATGAATGGTTGACAGACACCGGCAGATTTCCACCGGGAGTTGGGCCCGATTATGTTTAAAACACTGATTCGACAGGCGCTCCAGACCCGAGATACCGGGACTCGAGCTGTGCTACGGTTTGCGCATGACGATACGTGTACTCGCGGTTACAGAGGGCGCTGACCGACCAACTACCGAGTCCTTCATTGGTCTTCACAGCCGCGGCGTCGCGATTACCGTTGTCTGCCCTGAATCGAGCCCGAATCACCAGCGCCTTGTGAGCGCGGGTGTCCCGGTCGTCGATATCCCGCTGCGGAAGAACTTCGACAAGCCAGGGCAGCAGGCCCTTCGGACAGAACTCGAGCGCGGCGGCTATGACATCCTGCACACCTTCAACAGCCGGGCCGTGACCAACGGCCTGGCTGCCTGCAAGCGCCTGCCGGTCAAGGTGATCTGCTACCGGGGCATCGTGGGCAATGTGAGCTTCCTCGACCCGATGTCCTGGATGCGCTACCTGAACCCGAGGATCGACCGCATCATCTGCGTATGCGATGCCATTCGCCGCTACTTCCTTGCGATGCAGCCATCGTTTCTGCGCATGCCGGAAAGTCGCCCCGTAACGATTCACAAGGGACACAAGCTGGACTGGTACCAGGACGAACCGGTAGCGCGCCGCGAGCTGGGTATTCCGGACAATGCCTTCGTTGTCGGCTGCACGGCGAGTTACCGGCCTCGCAAGGGCGTCGAATACCTCGTGGCCGCGATGGATCTGCTGCCAGACGATGTCCCTGCTCACCTGGTGCTGGTGGGCAACATGGCGGCCAGCAAGCTTGACCGCCAGATCGCGGCGAGTCGTGCCAGCGACAGGATTCATCGCGTGGGCTTTCGCGAGGATGCGCCGGCCGTCTCCGCAACCTGCGACGTATTCTGCCTGCCGTCGACGAAACGGGAGGGCTTACCTCGCTCGGTCATCGAGGCAATGGCGTATCGCGTACCGCCCATCGTCACCGACAGCGGCGGCAGCCCGGAACTCATTGAGGCGGGCAAGAGCGGATTACTCGTCCCGATCAAGGACCCGCAGGCGATTGCCGACGCAGTCACATTCCTGTTTCGAAATTCCGAAGCCCGCGTGGCCATGGGCGAAGCCGCGAGACGGCGCATCGGCGAGGATTTTCGAAACGAGGACACGGTCACCAGGACACTGCAACTCTATGAGTCGCTACTCACGGACGATACGTAGAACACCGTAGTGCAGTGTGCATGCCAGCGGAGGACACTGACTGAATGGCTACGGAGATCGACCGCGAGGAAATGCCGTTTGCCGCGCCCTGCCGGACACTGGAGCTGCTGGCGCCGTTCCACTGGCTTGCCCGCGGATTTCGTGACCTCGTGGCGGCGCCGCGGCAGAGCCTGGTCTACGGTGGAACGGTCGCGGTACTGACGGCGGTCGTCACGCTGCTCGCCTGGTTCCAGGGCAGTCAGTGGTTCATGTTTGCCATGCTGGGAGGGTTCGTCTTCATGGCGCCACTGTGCTGCATCGGACTGTATGCCATCAGCGCCCAGCTTGAACGCGGGCAACCGCCGCTGCTCTTGCGAAGTCTGCGCGCCGCATTCCTCCGCCACTTTGGCAATGAAATGGTTTTCGCGCTGGTGTTGCTTGTCGTGTTCCTTGTCTGGGCACGAGCTGCAGTGATGGTCACCGTTTTCTTCCCGACCGATGCCGGAGCGAGCACCGCCGACTACGTGGCGTTCTATGCGTTCGGGACATCGGTCGGCGCGGTATTCGCGGCCATCACGTTTTCGGCCAGTGCATTCAGCCTGCCCATGATCATGCATCGCGACGTGGATAGCGTGACGGCGATCGTAAGCTCGGTGAACGCGGTGCTCAGAAACCTGCCGACGATGTTTGTCTGGCTGACACTGATTGTCGTTTTGCTCGCACTCGGCATAGCGACAGCGTTTGTGGGACTGGTCGTTATCGTACCGCTCATCGGTTTCGCCGCGTGGCACGGCTACCTCGACACGATCGATGCCAGTGAGTTTCCTCGACACCCGGAAGGCATCACGGCCACCCCGAGAACCTGATCAGTCGTCCAGCAGCGTTATTGCGACGTAGGCCGCGCCCAGCAGGCCGGGCTGCGTGTACATGATGAGTTGTGTCGGTACGCGCTCCAGCTGGGCACGATATCGTCCCTTACGTTCGAAACCGGTGCGGAACAGGCTGTTGACGACGATTTCAGGGTAACGTTGCGCAATGCCGCCGCCAATGTAGACACCGTCATACGCGCTTAGTGACAGTGTGAAGTCACCGGCGAACTGACCGAGTACCTCGAAGAAAAGCTGCACGGCTTCGACAGCCATCGGATCGGAGTTGTCTATCGCAGCGGCAAAAATGTCGGCGGGTGACTTCTGGACGCGCGGCTCTTCGTGGACATGCGTCAGCGCCCAGTAGAGATTTTCAATACCCGGTCCCGAGACAAGACGCTCGGTTGATACCCGATCGAATCGTTCGCGCAGCACTTTAAGGACTTCGAGCTGTACCGCCGTCTCCGGCGCAAAACCGCCGTGGCTGGACTCACTGGGAAGCGGCAGGTACTGGCCGTTGACGCATTTCAGGCCGACGGAGCCCAGCCCCGTTCCGGGGCCGACGATGCCTATCGTGAACTCGTTCTTGTCGAGCGGCTTCGGCAGCGGCAGCCCGATCGGCAGCAGGTCGTCCTGGTTAATAAACGGCATAGAGTACGCGATGGCCTCGAAGTCGTTTAACAGGCGGACTCGGCTGATGTCGAACTCCTGGGCCAGGCCGTCGGCCGAGATAATCCAGTGGTTGTTCGTGAAGCGAACACTGCGATTGACGATCGGCCCGGCGGCCGCGAGGCAGATGACGTCTGGCTGGTCAGCGTCAACCTCGGTCAGGTAATGACGGATCGCGACATACGCGGAGTCGTAATCCTCGCACTTCAGCGTGAGGTCGCTGCCGAAGCCAGGCGTCGTCGTATCAGCGAGCGCGAAGCGCGCGTTGGTGCCACCGATATCGCCGATCAGCAGTGTCGTCATTCGATCTGGTTCCCGAGGGCGGCTGCCGCGGCCGCCAGTTTGCCGATGCCGTCGAAGTCGCCGTCCGCGAGCAGGTTTTTGGGCGTAATCCAGGAGCCTCCGACACAGGCCACGTTGGGCAACGCAAGATAATCGACAGCACGTTCCACCGAGATCCCGCCGGTCGGCATGAATCGTACCTCGGGCAAGGGACCGGACACCGCCTTGAGCATCGGGATACCGCCCGCGACTTCGGCCGGGAAGAATTTCTGTGTGGAAAAGCCAAGCTCATAGAGACGCAACATCTCGCTCGGCGTCGCGCCGCCCGGGAAGAACGGGACGCCACTCTGTTCTGCGGCGTCAACCAACCGCTCGGTGGCGCCCGGACACACCGTGAACCGCGCACCGGCATCGACGACCGCCTGCATCTGGTCGGGCGTGCGTACACTGCCCGCGCCAGTCACCATGTCGGGAACAGCTTTGGCAATAGCACCGATAGCCGCCATCGCTGCGTCTGTTCGCAACGTCACTTCGATGACAGAAATACCGGATGCCACCAGCGTCTCGGCAAGCGGAACCGCTTTTTCAAGCTCATCGATAACAACGACGGGTACGACTCGGGCGCCGCCAAGGATATCGGTCACGACAGACCCTCCGTGAAAATGCTGCCACCCGTTTCCGCCGTGCTGCAGCCGTTCCTGAAGTTCGCGAACAGTTCGCGCCCCATACCGTAATGACTCTTGACGAGATCCGGCACTTCTAGCTCGCGAGCGTCCAGCGCTACCGCCGGGTCCACGTGCAGGACGCCGGCCTCGGCATCGATGCTGATCATGTCATCATCGCGAATCAGGCCAATGCTGCCGTTCTCCAGTGCTTCGGGTACAACCTGTATCGCGGCAAGCACCTTGCCCGACGCGCCAGACATCCGACCGTCGGTCAGCAGTGCGACTTTGAAGCCGCGATTCTGCAAAACGCCGAGATACGGTGTCAGCTTGTGCAGCTCCGGCATGCCGTTGGCGCGCGGCCCCTGGAAAGTCAGTACCGCCACAAAATCACGCTCGAGCTCGCCTGCGTTGAATGCGTCGGCGAAGTCGGCCTGGGTGTGGAACACCCGTGCCGGCGCCTTGATCGCGCGATGCTCCTCAGCAACCGCAGACACCTTGACCATCGCGCGACCGACATTACCCTGCACAAGCCGCAGCCCGCCTTCGTCGTCAAACGGCTCGGTCGCGGGACGAACGATATCGAGATCCAGCGATTCTGTCGGCACATCGCGAAACTCGATTCCGCCGCTTTCGAGCGTCGGCTCAACACAGAACTTCCGCATGCCCTCGCCCATCAGCGTCTTTACGTCCTCATGCATCAGCCCGGCATCGAGCAGCTCGCGCATGACGAAACCGAGACCGCCGGCAGCATGGAAGTGGTTTACGTCCGCAATACCGTTTGGATAGACGCGAGCGAGTAACGGTACGACACGCGACAGTTCGTCAAAATCCTGCCAGTCGATAACAACGCCGGCGGCCTTGGCGATAGCGACGAGGTGTATCGTGTGGTTGGTCGAACCACCGGTTGCCAGCAGGCCGATAATGCCGTTGATGACGGCCTTCTCATCAACAACCTCGCCGACCGGGATGTAGTTGTCGCCGAGATGCGTGATCTCGAGGACGCGTTCAACGGCGTCGCGGGTCAGAGCGTCACGCAGGTCAGTACCCGGATTGACAAACGAACCACCCGGTAACTGCAGCCCCATGAATTCCATGAGCATCTGGTTACTGTTCGCGGTGCCGTAGAAGGTGCACGTACCGGGCGCGTGATACGCACCGGATTCCGAGGCCAGCAGCTCATCCCGCCCGACCTTGCCCGCCGCATACTCTTCACGAACCCGGGCTTTCTCCTTGTTCGACAGACCGGAAACCATCGGGCCGGCCGGAACAAAAATCGTCGGCAGGTGACCGAAGGCCAGCGCGCCGATGACCATGCCGGGAACAATCTTGTCGCAGATACCCAGACACAGCGTCGCGTCGAACATGTTGTGCGACAGGGCAACAGCGGTACCCATTGCGATCACGTCGCGACTGAACAGCGACAGGTCCATGCCGTCCTGGCCCTGCGTAACGCCGTCGCACATCGCGGGTACGCCACCGGCGAACTGCGCCACGGCGCCCAGCTCGGTTGCTTGCGCCTTGATGATCGACGGATAAGCTTCAAACGGCTGGTGCGCGCTGAGCATGTCGTTGTACGCAGAGACGATCGCGATGTTCGGCACATCACGACCGGACAGTTTCTTCTTGTCCGCAACGGCGCTCGCTGCCATACCGTGCGCCAGGTTCGAACACGACAGGGCTTTCCGGTTCGGCCCGTCATCAGCAGCCGATCGAATCCGTGCGAGGTAGGCCTTACGGGAATCCAGGCTCTTTTCGATAATCCGCGCGGTAACGCGTTCAATAGTTGCGTGCATGAACTCCTCCGGGTTCAGGGGGCCCAGAAAACGTGAACCGGCGCCTGCTTCTGGCGCAAAAGACTGGCGACGGGAAACTGCGAGTCCCCGTCGATGGCCGCATTGATGACGTCCAGCTTGTCCTGACCGAATATCAGCAACAGGACGAAGTCGCTTCTAGCGATGGCCGACAGGCTCAGGCTCAGGCGTCGATACGGGCTGGCCGCGGTGTCGACCGGCAAACAGAAATGGGCACGTTGTTTGTCCAGTCCGTCTTCAAGATTGTCGGCATCCGGAAACAACGACGCGAAATGGCCGTCGGACCCCATGCCGAGCAGTGCCGCAGCGAACGGAATCGGCAGCAGTTTCAGGTCTGCATCCAGCGAATCCACGCGCTCCTCGAGACTCTCGCCCTCGCGATACACGCTGACGAGGTTCGCCGACGCCGCGTTGCCGATCAGCAGGGTTTCCCGCGCCTGTTTTTCATTGCTGTCGTCGTGGCCAGCCGGAACCCAGCGCTCGTCGCTGAGTACGAGGTCGACACGTTGCCAGTCGATGGGCGCTTCGCGCATTTCCTCGTAGCATTTTCCAGGCGAGCTGCCGCCGGTGATGATCATCGAGGCGCGCGCCTGCAGGTCGAGGCGACGATTGATGGAACCAACGAGCGCCTCCGCAGCCGCTACAGACGCATCGTCCCGGCTGTCAAACTTGAATATTTCCATGGTGTTCTTCTTCTAGTCGTTCGCGTGCCATGAGCGTCCGTCGCGATCGAGCAACAGCGACGAAGCTGCCGGTCCCCACGTACCGGCCACGTACGAGTCTACCTTGTGCCGCGTCTGGTCCCAGGCATCGATGATGGAATCAATGTAGTGCCAGGCGGCCTCGACCTCGTCGCGCCGCATGAACAGCGCAGGATTGCCGCGCAGCACTTCCATCAGTAGCCGCTCGTAGGCATCCGGGTAGCGCACGCCGAATGTCTCCTCGAAACTCAAATCGAGGGATACGGGCTTCAGGTCAAACCCGCCCGGGCCCGGCTCTTTGGCCATGACCGAGAGGTTTACGCCTTCGTCGGGCTGCAGGCGAATACTCAGCCTGTTCGGCTGCACGTTGTACTCCTGCTCCGGAAAGATCGAGTGCGGAACGTCCTGGAATTGCACAACGATCTCGGAATGCTTCTCCTTCAGGCGCTTGCCGCTGCGGAGATAGAACGGCACGTTGGACCAGCGCCAGTTTTCGATTTCGAGCTTTAGCGCTACGAAGGTCTCCGTTTCACTCTTTGAACCGTCGAGTTCGTCGAGATAGCCGGACACCGTGCTGCCGTTAATTGCGCCGGCCTTGTACTGACCGCGGACCGTGTTTTCACGGACAAACTCGGGCGTTATCGGTTTCAGCGCGCGCAACACCTTCATCTTCTCATCGCGCACGGCGTCGTGATGCAGGCTGCTTGGTGCCTCCATCGCGACGAGGCAGACCAGCTGGATGATGTGATTCTGCACCATGTCGCGCAACGTCCCGACCTTGTCGTAGAACTCCACGCGATTGCCAACACCCAGATCTTCCGCGACGGTAATCTGAACGTGGTCAATGGCCCCTCGACGCCACAGCGGTTCGAACAACGAATTACCGAAACGCAGTGCCAGGAGATTCTGGACCGTTTCCTTGCCGAGGTAATGATCGATTCGGTAAACGCGATCCTCGGGGAAGCACTGGCCGATCGCCTCGTTAATCTCTTTCGCCGAATCATGGTCATGACCCAACGGCTTTTCGAGAACGATTCGGCTCTTTTCGGTGATCAGGCCATTGGCGTGCAGGCCGTGTGCAAACGAACCGAACAGCGAGGGCGCAGTTGCGAGGTAGGCGACGCGGACCTTGTTTTCGTGGCCCAGCAGGATGTCGCACAGCGCGTGCCATCCATCATGGTTGGACGCATCGACATGCACGTAGTGAATGCGCGCCGAGAAGGTCTGCCATTGCTGTTCGTCGAACTCGCCTTCGCCGAGATTCGCGCGCAGCGCGTCTTCGACGCGTGACAGGTACTCGTCGCGTGAAAGTTCACTACGGCTGGCACCGATGATCCGGCTGTCGTCAACAAACTGGCCGTCACGGTCACGGTGGTACAACGCGGGCAGCAGTTTGCGCATCGCGAGGTCGCCGGTGCCACCAAATATCACCAGGTCGAACTCATCGACCGGTACAAAATTCGCCATATTCAGACTCCTTGATCCTGAAATTTTACTAGCTGAATACGGAAATAACGAGCATTGAATTCGATTTCATGGAGCTATTTGTGTAATTTTACTACATGCTCGGGCGAATCGAAAAATCCATTGACCAGCTGAGTCCCGCTGAATCGCGGGTCGCCCGGTGGGTGCTCGAGCACCCGAGACGCGCGGCGGAAGCGACGCTTGCGCAGGTCGCGGACGAATGCGGAACAAGCCAGCCCACCGTTATCCGCTTTTGCCGCCACGTCGGCCTCGCGGGTTTTCGCGAACTGGCGCTGCGCCTCACCGAGGATCTCAGCCGTCCGGGTCGCTTCGTCCATCGCGACGTCAACGAGGACGACCGGCCTGCCGATGTCGCCACCAAAATCATCGACTCCGCTGTTCGGACACTGCTTGAACAACGGCAGTGGCTGCAGTCGGCCGACATCCAGCATGCCGCGAACCTGCTGGCCGGCGCACGCCAGATCGTGTTTGCCGGCGTCGGTGGATCCGGTCACGTATCCGCCGACGCCTGCCACAAGTTCTTCCGTCTCGGCATTCCCTGCTCCGCCCTGACGGACGTCCCCAGTATTCGCCAGTCGGCGTCGATTGCAGGTCCGGGTGACGTTTTCGTGATCACATCCAACAGCGGACGATGGTCGGCCATGGAGAATGCGGCCACCAGCATTCGACGGCTGGGCGGAGCGGTTATCGCCATCACCGACCCCGAAACCGGCCTCGGCAGAGCCGCCAGTCTCTCGATCTCGTGCAGCTTCCACGAGGACACCGGCGTCTACACACCGATGAATTCCAGGCTCGCACAACTGGCGGTTCTTGACGTCCTGCAGGTGGCGACAGCCCTCGTACTTGGCCGCCCTGCGGCCGATAAGCTCGCGAAAACCAAGCAGGCCCTGACCAGCAATTTGTCGACTTGAGCGCAAACCTTAGGCTAAGGTATTCGCAAATGGCCGCAGCGGATCGCGGCCTGCCGGCGCAGCGGGGGGCTGCCGGAGCGCAAAATCAAGGCTTTACCAGCGTCCCGCGACCCCGAAACAGCTGGAATGTAAGGACATGCTCGGGGGAGTATGAAACAGGTCAAAGTCGAGAATCCCACATCTCGAGACATTGCCGATATCGCAGGCGT
>CAZSIQ010000074.1:0-14784 GCA_964606915.1 uncultured Woeseiaceae bacterium
CATCGCCGCCTTATTTTTGGCGAGTAAATCCTTTGTTTAACGGTAGCTTGGTCGCGTTGGTGACCCCGTTCGATACTGATAATCGGGTCGATGACGCCGCTTTAAAGCGTCTGGTCGATTTTCACGTCGAAAACGGCACCGACGGGCTGGTCATTGCCGGCACCACGGGCGAATCCGCTACCCTGGCCAAAGAGGAGCACGTAGCGCTGGTTCACCGCGCCGTGGAACTCGCAGACGGCAGGCTGCCTGTCATCGCCGGTGTGGGCTCCAACTCGACGTCACAGACCGTCGACCTCGCCCGGTCCGTCGCAGGTTCCGGCCTCGATGCCTACCTGGTGGTGGTTCCTTACTACAACAAGCCGATGCAGGAAGGCCTGTTTCAGCACTTTTCGACCGTCGCTGACGCCGCCGAAAAGCCGGTCATGCTGTACAACGTGCCGGGCCGCACGGTTGCTGACCTGCTGCCCGAGACCGTGGCGAGACTCGCATCGCATGAGAACATCTTCGGTATCAAGGAAGCGACTGGCGAGGTATCCCGGCTCAAAGAGATCCAGGCCCTGGTCTCCGGCGACTTTCACTACTACAGTGGCGACGATTTCACCGTGCTGCCGTTCATGCAGGCGGGTGGTCACGGCGTCGTTACCGTTACCGGCAACGTTGCACCGGCCCTGATGGCCTCCCTGTGCGACCTGGCGGCACGGGGTGACAGCGACGCTGCCGCCGAAGTCGACGAGAAACTCCAGCCACTGAACTCGGCGCTGTTCCTTGAATCCAATCCGATACCGGTGAAATGGGCCGTCTCAAAGATGGGCCTGATCGATCCGGCGATCCGGCTGCCGCTGACAGAGCTCGGCAGTGAACACCATGACGCCGTGTTGCGAGCGATGAGCAACGCCGGCATAGAAGTGAAGTAGACGAATGCGTAAGACACTCCCTCTCGTTTTTTTCGCTGTGATGCTTTCGGGCTGCAGCAGTTACGTTGACCTGAGCTGCGACAAGCCCGCGCTCTACCAGCAGGCCCAGCCATCGGAGCGCGTCGTGGCCCCGGAAGGTTTTGACCAACTGGACCTGTCGCGTGAAATGCCTGTACCATCCGCCGCCGCCGCAAAGCCACGGCAAGCAGGCGAACCCTGTCTCGACATCCCGCCACGTTACCTGGAACAGGTTCGCAGAAAGCGGGAAGAACAGGAGAAAAAGGAATCCGAAGAAGAGGGGCAGTAAACCTCAATTCGGTGCAAACAATTCGGAGAGGTGGCTGAGTGGTTTAAGGTGCTCGCTAAGGACAAGCGAGTGTACGGTGATACCGTACCGGGGGTTCGACAAAACGCATTGCGTTTTGGACGCCCGCAGGGCGCCGCGAAGCGGTGAGAGCCGACCCCAGGGAGGATCGAATCAATCCCCCCGGAGAGACAAACAAAATTCGGAGAGGTGGCTGAGTGGTTTAAGGTGCTCGCCTGGAAAGCGAGTGTACGGTGATACCGTACCGGGGGTTCGAATCCCCCCCTCTCCGCCAGAGTCGAAAGCGGCCCCTCATGGGGCCGTTTTCGTCTCTGGCAAGGCGCGGCGAAGGGAGAGAGCCGTGTCTGAAAAAACCAGCCCCCATCCCAACTACCCAAACGGACAGGTGACCCGCCGCTCATTCGGCCGTCACAGATCCCGGTGATTTCAGCGACACTGTCCCTGTTCCGACCCACACTCGTAATAAGACGTAACAAACGGCGACAAGCCCGCTTTTTGTCACGTCCAGGTCCTACTATTTTGCCTATGAATTTATTGCCCGCAGACGCGGAGGACACCCGACGATGATCAGCTTCACTTTAAACGGCGAACGCGTCGAAACAGACGCCGATCCCGCAACCCTGTTGCTCATGTACCTGCGCGAAGAACTCGGTCTGACCGGAACCAAGTACGGCTGCGGTGCCGCCCAGTGTGGCGCGTGCATGATCCACATGGAGGGCGCTCCGATGTTCTCCTGCCAGGTCACGCTTGCAACGGTCGCAGGCCGGAATATCAAGACGATCGAGGGGCTCAGCGAAAACGGCGACCATCCGCTGCAGAAAGCCTGGGTTGAGGAGCAGGTCCCGCAATGTGGCTACTGCCAGTCCGGCCAGATCATGCGCGCGGCGGCTTTGCTGGACGTCAACCCGAGCCCGTCAGAAGACGAGATCCGCACCTGGATGAGCTCCAACCTTTGCCGTTGCAGCACGTACAACCGGATCGTCAAGGCGGTCCAGCGTGCGTCCGACGAGATTTCGTCATGAGCGGTTCGGCGACACTCTCGAGGCGGCTGTTTTTCAAGTCCGGTGCGGCGGTGGCGGTCGCGCTCGCTGCCGGCGGAGTCCGCTTTGAGGCTTACGCCAGTGACCAGGGCAGCAAGGACATCTTCGCCGGCTGGGTGGAGATCAAACCGGACAACACGGTTCATATCCTGTTTCCCTCGACGGAGATGGGGCAGGGCAGTGAAACCGGGCTTCCCCAGATCCTGGCCGATGAACTGGACGCGGACTGGGACCGGGTATCCATACACCAGTTGAACGAGGATGATCGTCGCTTCGGAAACCCGGCGTTCGGCCATGTGCTCTACACCGCCGGCAGCTCGGCCATCTACGGCTACTTCGACGTGCTCCGGCAAGCCGGTGCCACTCTGCGAGACATGATGCGCCAGCGGGTTGCCGATGAGTGGGGTATCGCCATGGAAGCACTGACGACCCGGGATAACCGCGTGGAACACGCGACCTCCGGACGCAGCATGTCCTACGGCGACATTGTTGCGCTGCCCGGATTCGCGGAGACAAGCCTCGCCGTACCGGCGGTGCTCAAATCCCATGATGCATACACGCTGATTGGTAAAAGCGTGCCGCGTCGAGACATCCCCGCAAAGTCCACCGGTAAGGCCGAGTACGCTATCGATGTGCGCGTACCCGGCATGCTGTATGCCACCGTGCTGCGAAGCCCCGTGGAGGGTGAGACCGTCGTATCGATCGATGATGAGGCAACTCGATCGACGCGGGACGTACTGGACGTCATAACGCTGCCTGACGGGGTCGCCGTTGTGGCGAAAACCATGCACGCGTCATTTGCAGGCCGTGCCGCGTTGGACGTGACCTGGACCGAGAGCTCGCCGTTTCGCCAATACAGCAGTGCGGACACGTTGGATGCGTACCAGCAAGCGGCCGAAAGTGATGAGCCGGGTGCTGCATGGCGCTCAGCAGGCGATGCGAAAGCGGCGTTGTCTAAAGCCGATACGACGTTCGAAGCCACCTACACATCCGACTACGCCTATCACGCACAGATCGAACCCATGGCAGCGGTTGCCAGTGTCGATGCTGACGGAAAAGGTGCCGAGGTCTGGGTTGGAACGCAGACCCAGAGCTGGACCACTCGCACGGTAACCGAGGTGCTCGGCACTACGCCGGATCGCGTTCGATTAAACATGATGACCATGGGTGGCGGTTTCGGTCGACGTACCGAGCTGATGCAGAACTACGTCCGCGACGCATTGCTGTGCTCGAAGGCGGCGAAGAAGCCTGTGAAGGTCGTCTGGTCGCGCACTGACGACATCAAGTTTGGTGCGTTCCGCCCGGCCGCCGCGCAAACCCTGAAGGCCGGTGTCAATGCAGACGGAGTGCTCTCGTCCTGGCATCACCGGGTGGCAACGCCTTCAGTGATCGAGTATTTCAACCCGATTCGCTGGCAGCAGGTTGCGCCCAACGACATCATCACGATGCGCGGAGCCGAGAGTAAGTTCTACAGTATCCCCGACTTCCTGGCAGAGCATGTCAAGACGGAGCGGCACGCACGCATTCTCCCCTGGCGCGGAATCGGTGCGTCCTATACCAGTTTTGCAGCGGAAGCCTTTATCGACGAGGTTGCGGCAAAGGCCGAGGCCGATCCGCTCGACTTTCGTCGCGCGATTATGAAAGACAACCCACGCGGAACAGCGCTGATTGACAAGGTTGAAACGATGGCGGCGGATGTGCCAGTGACCGAGGGGCGTGCCCGCGGGTTCGCATTCGCGGGATACGGCGACACGCAGTCTGCCGGTATCGCCGAGATTTCCGTCAACGAATCGACGGGCGCCATCCGTGTTCACCATGTCTGGATTGCCGTGGACGCAGGGCAGATCATTTCACCGGACAATGCCCACAACCAGATCGAAGGTGGTGTGCTCTGGGGCGTCAGCAGCGCGCTCTACGAGCGTGTCAGCATCACCAACGGCCAGGTGGACCAGGAGAACTTTTACGACTACAACATTCTGCGCAACGACAAGTCGCCCAGGATCGATGTGTATATTGCTGAAAACAACGAAAAGCCGACGCAAATCGGTGAAGCGGGTAACCCACTGGTCGTGCCCGCGATCGCCAACGCGTTCTACGCGCTGACGGGGCGACGCATACGTCACCAGCCTCTGACGCCGGACCGCGTTCGCGAAGCACTCGCCTGAGGCGAACAGCGCGCCCCGAATCGATCACGCCCCGTTTACGGGGCGTTTTTCCGTCAGCTGGTGTCGTCCGGCTGCCCTGGCTCCCTGTCACCGGTCACCAGCCAGAGAATGCTGTTCAGTTGCCGGATTTCATACTTCTGCGCGACCAGCCCAAGCAGGAAGTTCGGTTCCAGTGGCTTGTTCTTGTACTCGTTGCTGACGAGGAGTACATCGCCGTCGCGAAGCTCGTCAATCCAGGCTTCCGGATTCCTGATCAGGTCGATACGCCATGCCGCAAACACCTGTGCGTCGTCAGATGCTTCCACGACCAGGGGGAACAGGATGCCCCGGGCGATGTTGTCGACCACGAGACGTTGCGCCCCGGAAACGTGGGCGATGGCCGACTCGCTGCTGTCCGTTCGAAGGTTGTACGACAGGATATTTCCAAGCAGCAGGCCGGCCAGCGCCAGTAGCGCAACGGTATGCAAGCGGGTCGCTCTTCGAACCAGGAGACCGACGGCCAGCGCCAGCAGAGGTGCGATGCCGGCCAGGTAGCGCGAGCCCATGCCTTGTTTCGGTGAAAACTGCAGCGCATACAACAGGACGATGGCGAGGAAACTGACACCGAGGCCTATCCAGAACAGGCGCTCCGGCGTCAATTGCTTCGGACCGGTGTCCGCGTTGCGGCGATGGCGGATCCAGGCCAGGACGCCGTAAGCAACAGCGGCGTAAGTGATGACGACAATCGGCCAGACAGGCCAGCCCGGTCGCCAGCCCGCGAACTGGAACAGGGCTCGCACTACGGTGATCAGCCTTGACGGGATCTCACTGACACTGAAGTCGTGACTCTGATCCTGTTGTTGTCGCAGTTGCTCCATGATGTCGGGCAGCGTCAGGAAGAAGACGCTCGCGGACACCGCTGCGGCTATGAGCATCCACTTCAGCGTGTCGCGTCCGATGCTCCGGTGATACAGCAGGCAACCCAGGTAGACAGCCAACGCGGAAAAGGCGAAATAGTAATGGGTGAGCATCCCCAGCAGCAGGACCAGCGCGAACGCGACGACCTGTGGGCGGCTCGGCCCGTCGGGTTGCATGACAAACTGCATGCCCAGGTACAGGATCGAGACAGACCAGAGCATCCACAATTCGTACTGCCTTGTGATCAGCGATATGTCGATTGCCATGGGTGATGCTGCGAATACAGCCACCACGGCGACCGCGGCAGGCGTTGATTGCTGCAGTAGCTTCGCCGCATGGAACAGGACCACAGACGTTGCCGTGAGGATGACAATGTTCAGGAAGGGGCCGGCGGTTTTCAGCAACGGCAGGAGCAGCATCCAGAGATGCAATACCCAGAAATAGAAGGGTGGGTGAATATCTTCACTGATCAGGTCATCCCTGATCGTCGCAAACGCCGGCGCGTCTTCGATGGAAACATAGCGTCGGAACTGGTCGATCGTCAGCCAGCGACCGGCGAGACTGTCCGCCTGCTCAGCGTATTCGCCCTGGTGCCCGGTTGCCGCCATGAGGCTTATCGCGTCATCATGCTGGATGAGTTCCATGTCCAGCGTCAGCCAGGCCCGGACGCCGAAAGCCGTGACGATCAGTGAGAGACCAATCAGCGAATAGAGAACCGGCCATGGGGTTTTTGACTCGCTGCGGCCGTTGTCAGCGGTATTCATGAAGGCCCGTGGTTCATCAGTTTGTTCGACTTCCGAACGAAAGACGGCAGACACTTTACGGCAAGCCGTTAGACCTCACCAGCCAAGCCCGCAATAATCCACAAAACCCATAACGAACGTCTCCATGTCCAACGACAAATTCCGATTCCCGACGATCACGGCGATTGTCATCGCCAACATGGTCGGTACTGGTGTATTCACCAGCCTGGGATTCCAGCTACTCGATATCCAGTCCGGTTTCGTCATTCTCTTGCTTTGGAGTCTTGGCGGCCTGATTGCGCTGTCGGGTGCGATGACCTACGCCGAGCTCGGCGCGGCGTTTCCGCGCTCCGGAGGAGAGTACAACCTGCTGTCGCAGATTTATCATCCGGCGGTCGGATTCGTCGCCGGCTGGGTGTCCGTGACCATCGGCTTCGCCGGTCCTTCGGCCCTGGCCGCGATGACATTTGCTGCCTACGCCACGTCTATCCTCGACACGCCGCCGTCGATCTGGCTTGAACGCGCCATTGCGGTCGTACTGGTGGTGGGCCTGACGCTGGTACATGCCGGTAAGCGCAGCAGCAGTGGCGGGGTGCAGGTCGTGTTTACCGTTCTCAAGGTGATCGTCATTGTCGGTTTCTGCGTTCTCGCCTACCTGCTTGTCGACGAAGTCCAACCGGTTCGCTTCCTGCCCGCAGAGGGCGACGGCACACTCATCACCGGCGGCGCCTTCGCCGTCTCGCTGATCTATGTCAGCTATGCGTATACCGGCTGGAACGCAGCCACCTATCTCTCCAGTGAGCTGGAAAACCCGCAGCGAACGCTGCCCCTGATCCTGCTGACCGGTACGCTGGTGGTTACCCTGCTGTACGTCGCGTTGAACTTCATTTTTCTTTACGCCGCACCGGTCGCTGATCTCCAGGGCCAGGTTGAAGTCGGACTGATCGCAGCGAAGGCGTCTTTCGGCGAGGTCGGTGGACGATTCGCAGGCCTCGTGCTGGCGATGCTGCTGATATCGACGGTCAGTGCGATGTTGATGGCCGGCCCCAGGGTGCTCCAGGTTATGGGCCAGGATTTCCACGCCCTTAGGCTGGCTGCAAGGGTAAACGACGACGGCATTCCCAATACGGCCATCTACATCCAGTCCGGGCTTGCCTGTCTGTTTATCCTCACCTCGAGTTTCGAATCAGTTTTGTTGTTTGCCGGTTTCACGCTGGCCCTGAGCAGTTTCGCAACTGTGCTCGGAGTGTTCGTACTGCGCTGGCGGCAACCGGGTCTTTCGCGACCGTATCGGACCTTCCTGTTTCCGCTGCCGCCGCTGATTTATCTTGCGTTGATGGGCTGGACGCTCTGGTTCGTGCTGGTGAACAGGCCGGTTGAAGGTCTCTTTGGAATTGGCGCGATCCTGTCCGGTCTGCTCGTGTATTACCTGTTGCGGCATCGGGGTAATGCTGAGTGAAAACGGCCGTTTTGGGCCGCACATCACAGATTTCGACAAGCAATACGTCGGTTGCTACCAATCAGGCTGCTTCGCGTTAAAGTCATGCTCGACGACAAACGATAGTTAGTTAATCGACAAGCAGGAAATCGCCGCCAGGCGAAACGCACGATTGAAAGACACCGGCAAACAAGGAAGCACTGCCGCTGAAGAACTGAAGGACACCGAGTCCCGGCTCCAGCAGGCCGCCAGTATCGCGAAGCTCGGACACTACGTCTGGGATGCGGTAGCAGACCGTTGCCTGTTCTGCTCAGAGGAGCATGCCCGAATCCACGGCATGTCCGTGGCTGACTACATGGCTCGCTCGTCGACCCTCCAAGGCCTCGCACACCCCGACGATCGCGAAGCGGTGAATGCGGCGTTCCGGGCGCTGCGCAAAGGCGAGAATTTCGAGCTCGAATACCGCATCATCATTCCCAGTGGTGAGACCCGCTTCATCCGGGAAATCGGACGGCCAATCAAGAATGCACATGGAAAGGTCGTCCAGGAGATCGGTACCTGCCAGGACATCACCAAGGGCAAGCGTATCGAGTTCGCCCTGCGCGAGAACGAGCAGAGACTGAAGAACGCGCAACGTATGGCGCGTCTGGGTAGTTGGGAAATCGATCGCGCCGGTGACAGGAAGAACTGGTCCGAAGAGACCTTCCGGGTCTTAGGGATTCCGGAGAGCGAGCGCCGGAACTCGGCGACACACTACGGCGTATCGGTACATCCGGATGACCTCGACCGCATTCGTCGGGAGACGGAGGAAGCACTTCGAGAAGGCGCCGAGTTTGATACGACGTACCGACTGAATTGTCCGGACGGTGTTTGCCGGACCATTCACGAAATTGCCGAGGTCGCGGAAGCCCCGGGAGGCGGTCTCCTGATGGCGACCGTGCAGGACATTACCGAAAGGGTGCGACTCGAAGAGAAGCTCCACCAGGCGCAGCGGATCGAAGCGGTCGGCAACCTGACCGGTGGCATCGCTCACGACTTCAACAACCTGCTGGGCGTCATACAGGGCAATGCCGAGTTGCTCTCCAGGCAGGGTGGCGTCGATCAATCACTGACACAGGCGATCCTGTCGGCTAGCCAGCGTGGTGCTGAACTGACATCCCGGTTGCTGGCGTTCTCTCGACGTCAGTCGCTGGACCCAAAGCTCGTGGACCCCGGTGAACTGGTCGCTGAACTCAGCCTGATGATGGACCGGACACTTGGGGAGACCATTACCATCGACACGCGTGTTTCCCCGTCGCTGTGGCCGTGTGTTGTAGACCCCGGGCAGCTGGAGAATGCGCTGCTGAATCTCGCTATCAACGCCCGCGATGCGATGCCTCGTGGCGGCTCCATCGTTCTCAGCTGCGAGAACCAGCAGTTAAGCAATGACGATGGCCTATATGATCTCGACGGCGATGCAGTCACAGGAGACTATGTTGTATTCGCCGTCAGGGATGATGGCAGGGGTATGACGCCCATGGAGTTGAAGCGTTGTGTCGAGCCCTTTTTCACCACCAAGGGAGAGAGGCACGGCAGCGGACTCGGCCTTTCCATGGTCTATGGTTTTATCAAGCAAACGCGCGGTCACCTGACAATCGATAGTGATCAGGGCGTCGGCACGACAATCAGGCTGTTCCTTCCCAGGTCCGACAGCAAGCCTGAATTGCCTGCGAGCGAACGCCAGACGCACTGCGCCGCACCGCAGGGTGAAACCATCCTGATACTCGAAGATGACCCGGCGGTCCTCCGGATGGTGGCAAAGATGGCCGAGACCATCGGCTACAAAACCCTGGTAGCGTCCGACGCCGGACACGCCAGGGAAATCCTCGACGATGAAACGCCGTTCGACATTCTTCTGACTGACATCGTGATCGGCAGCGAGGTCAGCGGGCCTGAGTTTGCAGGCGAGGTGTTGTCCCTGCATCCGGAGATTCCGATCGTGTTCATGTCGGGTTACTCGGAGGAGGTCGCTGTTGATCGCAATGTCCTTGGCGAGGACCGGATACTGCTGAAAAAACCGTTCCCGATGAAAGACCTTGCGGCGGCGCTCCGTCGTTCGCTGGACACACTGTAATTCCGGCATCCTGTCGTCCTTCGGGACAGACAGGTCGAAAAGCGTCCTCCCACAGGACTAAACTGATTGCTGTCTCGCTTGTCAAAGACTAGCGGGTCACAGCAGGGGGAGTGCTATGTCCGGGAACACCAAGCGCGTTGCGAGGCGCGATTTTCTTCTGGCTGTCGGAAAAGCGGTCGGCGGCACCGCGATGCTGCGTACGATGGCGGCGATGGGGATCAGTACAACGATAGCCGCCTGTGGCTCATCGTCGGCGGCTTCTCCAGCGTCGCCGTCACCCAGCCCGCCACCGCCCGTCGCGAGACCGCCATCACCCCGACCTGAAGACTGGCCTGCCAACGTAGGGGCCGGAAAGACCGTTGCGATTCTCGGTGGCGGAATTGCCGGCATGGTAGCCGCTTTCGAAATGGGCAAACTGGGCTATTCGTGCACCATTCTTGAGGCGCAGGCCTCGGCTGGCGGACGGGTAAAGACGTTGCGCTCGGGCGATGTGGTGAACGAGGTCGACTCCTCGCAGGTATGCCAGTTCGATATCGACGACGACCTGTACTTCAATGCCGGGCCATCACGCATTGCACACCATCATGAGCTCTTGCTCGGGTACTGCCGCGAGTTCGGCGTTGCGTTGGAGACCTTTACGAATGACAACCGTGCCGCCTGGCTGCATTCACCGAACCGGTTTGGCGGTGAGCCACAGGTCGCGAGAACGCTGCTGGCCGACTCTCGCGGAGGCATCGCAGAACTGCTTTCCACCGCCATCAACCAGAACGCACTTGACCAGGAGCTCACGGAAGCCGACAAGGCCAATCTGCTTTCGATGCTGCGTCAGTTCGGCGACCTCGATGCGAGCAACGTTTACCGCGGCACGTCACGAGCAGGATTTCCCGGTCATAAGAACACCGGCAGCCGGTCGCGGGGTGAGTTGCTGTCGATCCGCGAATTGCAGCAGCTGCTTGCGGATTTCTTCTGGGAGCAACGCCTGTCTTTCTCTCACGGACTCAACCAACAGCCCACCATGCTGCAGCCGGTGGGAGGAATGGACCGGATTGCCCGCGCCTTCGAGACCCGTGTCAACAGTCAACTGGTCTACGAAGCGAGAGTCACGGAGATCCGCAAAACAACGGCAGGTGCGCGTGTGGTCTACGAGGACCGGACGGGCAACCCGGTCTCGCTGGAGACAGACTATTGCATCGTGACGATTCCGGCACCGGTACTGGCAGGTATTGCCAATGACTTTTCCTCGGCACACCGTTCCGAGATCGCCAGCTTCCAGTACACATCGGCCGTTCGTGCCGCTTTCCAGTCGTCGAGATTCTGGGAGCGCGATCACAACCTCTATGGCGGCATCACGTGGACCCAGCAGGACATCACGCAGATCTGGTATCCCTGCCACGGCTACCACCGGGCCAACGGCGTTCTGATCGGCGCCTATATTTTTGGCGGGTCAGCCGGTGACACGTTTACCGGCCTGTCGCCACAGGCGCGTATCGACCGTGTTGTCGCCCAGGCGTCGACCATCCACCCGCAAATCAGTGGTGAAGCCCTGCACGGAATCAGCGTGGCTTGGCAAAAAGTGCCGTTCCAGCTCGGTGGCTGGGGTGCGTCAAGCGCTTCAGTTTTGCTGACGGCCGACGACAACATCTTTTTCGCGGGTGAACACCTGAGCATCCTGCAGGGCTGGCAGGAAGGCGCAGTTCTTTCTGCCTACGCCGCAATCGACGGTGTGGTTGCATTGGATCTCGGTACTTAGGCAACGGCACTCCGGCCGTACCCCGGGAAACATGCAATGAACTAGGGGAAAGTACGAACGCTAATGTGTGGAAATTTCCCTAAAATACAGAAAGATAAGAACCGAAAGACGCTCTCGAAGGGCGTTATGCAGGAGAGAGACAATGGAAGATTTCAGTCCGGAAGGGCAGGTTGCCGGTGAAATTGACGCCGTGGATGAGGCGCCGAGCAACGTGGCTGATCTTTCACGGGAGCAGTCGAAACGTAAACCGACGAAGCGAGAAAAGATCGTCAGCAAGACGTTCAAGAAATCGGCCCGTCTGTCAGAGGACGATCTCGATGCCGTCAATTCCAAGAAAGGTCTTCTGAAACTCCTTGATTCCAAGAAGATCAGTGTCAAGAAGGCGCTGGTCAAGCTCCGCTACGAGCAGGAACTTGAAAAACTGCAGATCGAACTGGTGAAACTGCAGCGTTCGGTCCAGCTGGAGGGGCGTCGTGTCGCCATTATCTTCGAGGGACGCGACGCTGCTGGCAAGGGTGGCAGCATCCGTCGGTTCATTGAGCACCTGAATCCTCGTACGGCGAGAGTTGTCGCGCTTCCAAAACCGACCGAATTGCAAAAAGGCCAGTGGTATTTCCAGCGCTACGTCGAGCAGTTACCGAACCCCGGCGAGATCGTGTTCTTCGACCGCAGTTGGTACAACCGCGCAGTGGTCGAGCCGGTCATGAACTTCTGCACGCCCAACCAGTACAAGATATTCATGCAGCAGGTGCCGGAGTTTGAGCACATGCTGTACGAGGATAACCTCGAGCTGGTGAAGTTCTGGTTCTCTATCTCCAAGGACGTACAGGCGGAGCGATTCCAGTCTCGCCGCGTTGATCCGTTGAAGCAGTGGAAGATCTCACCGGTCGACGAGCAGGCGCAGGAGCACTGGGACGTTTACTCCAAGTACAAGGAGGAGATGTTCAGCAAGACGCATACGTCTTACGCGCCCTGGATTATCGTCAAGGCAAACGACAAGAAGTGCGCCCGGTTGGAGAGCATTCGACACGTCCTTGCCACGCTGGACTACGCCGGCAAGGAAGAGCCCCGGACGCACATTTCACCGGACCCGGATATCGTCTCCCGGTACCATCGTTCCCAGGCCAGCATCGACTGAACGGAGCTTTACCACGGCACGATGTCGCCGTGGTGACCGCGGTATACACCGTTGTCTTCGTTCGTCATGTTGTCAATGACGTTTCGCATGCCGGTGACGGATTGCTCCGGCGACAACGGGGCCTGTTCACCGCCCATGTCCGTGCGTACCCAACCCGGGTGCAGCGTCAGGCATGTAAATCCCTCCGGACCGAGTTCCTGTGCCAGCGTTCGTGTGAACATGTTGAGCGCCGCCTTGCTTTCCCGGTAGCCGTAGAAATTCCCGCCGGTGTTCAGCTCGATACTGGCCAGCTGGCTGGTGATGTTGACGATCTTCTTCTGGTTACCACTACGCAAGTTGGGCATCAGTGCCTGGGTGATGCGCATCGGTCCAACCGTGTTGACCATCAGCGTGCGTGAATAGTCATCGATAGACACTTCGTCAATCTTGCCGACGCGTGGAAAGATGCCGGCGTTGTTGATCAGGAGGTCAATGCCACGACCTTCAAGTGTATCGACGAGTGATTCGATGCTGGCCTGGTCAGTCACATCCAGCTGAAGCACTTCAACGTCCAGCGCATTCAATGCGTCGGCGCGCCCCGGTGAGCGTGCAGTACCGATAACGGTCCAGCCGTCTTCCGCGTACTGCCTGGCGAACTCGAGTCCGAGGCCACGATTTGCGCCCGTGATCAGGACCGTTCCACCGCCAGACGCCTCATCGCCGTGACCGTCGGCATGGATAGCGGGCGCCATTGAGAAAAGGACGGCTGTCAGGACCGCCAGTCGGCGGACCAGGTTCAGGAATCGGTGATTGTGCATCGCATCAGGCTCCAGATGTCATGAGAGGGTATCGGGCTGGTAGACTCCGGGGCAACGCCGGAGAAGGAACGTCACTCGATGAACCCACTCGTGATTCAAATCGACGAGGCGCAAGAGTACTACACGGATGAGCGTTGCCATATTCTGGAGCTGTCTAACTCCAGTCATGACGAGACCCTGTCAATTGCCCGTGCCCGTGTTGAACCCGGCATTACCACCGCATTCCACCGCGTAAGGGACACCGCCGAGCGTTACGTCATACTGAGTGGCCAGGGCAGTGTGGATATCGAAGGACTTGAAACGACGGATGTCGGCGTCGGCGACGTGGTGTTGATTCCGCCGAACGCGACGCAGAGGATTCGGAATACCGGTCAGGATGACCTGGTGTTTCTCGCGCTGTGCACGCCGCGATTTATTCCGAACAACTACATTCACGATGAGTCAGAAACCGCATGAGCTTCAAGGACTACTTCTCCGGCGTGGCGTCGAATTACAGCAGTTTCCGACCCGGTTATCCGACCGGCCTGTTTGATTTCCTTGCCGCGGGTACGCCCGGGCATACGCTGGCATGGGATTGTGCGACCGGGAGCGGACAGGCGGCGACCATGCTAGCGGCCTGTTTTGAATCGGTGACAGCAACCGACGGCAGCCAGGCCCAGCTCGATGCGGCCGAGCAGCGCGACAACATCGACTACAGGCAGGAACTCGCTGAAAACAGCAGTCTGGAAGATCATTCCGTCGACCTGGTTACTGTCGGCCAGGCGCTTCACTGGTTCGATCTTGAAGCGTTCGAGAAAGAGGTTGATCGTGTCCTGAAGCCGGGTGGTCTGCTGGCCGTCTGGAGTTACGCGGTGCTGACCTCGGAGCCCGAGATCGACAAGGTCATCCACCGTCTCTACGAGGACATTCTGGGCGACTTCTGGACACATGAGCGTCGCATGGTCGAGGAGGGCTACGGCAGTATCGAATTTGACTTCGACGAGTTGGATGTCCCGAACTTCGCCATGCAGGCGTCATGGGATCTCCGCCATCTGGCGGGCTACCTGTCGACGTGGTCCGCCGGCAAGCGCTACGAGGAGGTGAAAGGTCGGAACCCGCTACTGCTCGTTGCTGACGAGTTGCAGTCAGCCTGGGGTGACCCGGATCGCGAGGTTTTGATTCGTTGGCCGCTGACGCTGCGAGTGTGGAAAAAAAACTCCGGACAGGCGCTCTCGCTTGTCAGCGGGCAGGAGGATGAATAGAATCCGCCTCCCACTCGGGAGAGGTGCCGGAGTGGTCGAACGGGCCTGATTCGACTAAACGCGCAGCGTTTGGACGCCGCAGGCGGGCGAAGCCCGAGAATCGGCGAGAGCCGATACGAGTCCAATCAGGTGTACAGGCGCGAAGCGCCAGTTGAACAAAGAGACAAAGACCAGGAGAGGTGCCGGAGTGGTCGAACGGGCCTGATTCGAAATCAGGTGTACG
>CAZSIQ010000075.1:0-14631 GCA_964606915.1 uncultured Woeseiaceae bacterium
GGACCTTGTCGGGCTGGAAGATCGCTATCCGCACGAGTTGTCCGGCGGGCAGCGACAGCGGGTTGCCCTGGCCCGTGCGCTCGCACCGCGGCCCAAAGTCCTGCTGTTCGACGAGCCCTATGCCAACCTCGACCAGGCACTGCGCCGGCAACTTCGTGAAGCCACGCGCCGGCTGGTTGGAGAGCTCGGTACCGTCGCCGTGTTCGTCACGCATGACAGCGACGACATCACCGAGCTGGCCGATACCGTGGTGGCGATGGACGACGGCAAGGTTGTCCAGAGCGGCTCTCCACGCGACCTGTTTGATCATCCGCAGCACCCGAGCGTCGCGCGCATGTACGGACAGGCGCAGCACATCAGCGCGAAGAAATCGGGCGACGTCGTCGAGACGCCGTTCGGGTCGTGGCGCTCTGAGTGCCTGGCGGTGTCGGACCTGGCGGACGGCCCGGTCGACCTGCTGGTCCGCCCGGACGGGCTGACGGCGACCGGCGACAGCGATGGTCACCTGGTGACCGAGCTGCGTGTCGCCGGCGCTGACGACCTGGTCGGGGTGCGTGGTGACGACGACTCGATCATCATGGTCCGCGTCTCCCGGCCGCATTCGCTGAAACCCGGGGATCGGGTGTCCGTCGCGCCGCTGCTGCAGCGTGTGTTTCCGGACGCCGACCTGTGAATATTTAGTTGCGAATGCTAATCATTCGCAATAACCTCCCATGACCCTATATAAAGTGTGAATCCCATGTCCGTACGTGTTCTTCTCGGCGCCGCCGCCGCACTCCTGCTTGCCGCCTGCGGCGGCGACAATGCTACTGAAACCGAATCCCCTGTGGCCGACGAGCCGTCCGCGGGTGTTGTGAACGTCTACTCGTCCCGACACTACGACACCGACATCGCCCTGTACGAGGATTTCACCGCGGCGACCGGTATCACGATCAATCGAATCGAGGCCGGTGCTGACGAGCTGATCGCACGCATCAACACCGAGGGTGAGTTCAGTCCTGCGGACCTACTGGTAACCGTTGATGCCGGACGCCTGTGGCGCGCTGAACAAGCCGGCATATTCAGTGCCGTCGAATCCGACGTGCTGAACGAGCGCATACCCGACAACCTGCGGCATCCGGACGGTCTGTGGTTCGGCCTGTCCACGCGCGCGCGAGTGATCGTTTACAACAAGGCGGCGGGCAAGCCGGATGGACTCAATGACTACCAGGATCTCGCCGACCCGTCGCTGCAGGGCAAGGTCTGCATTCGGTCGTCCGGCAACATCTACAACATCTCGCTGATGGCGAGCCTGGTTTCCCGTTACGGCAGTGAAGCGGCCGAAGAATGGGCCCGCGGTGTGGTCGCCAACTTTGCGCGCGAGCCGCAAAGCAACGACACCGGCCAGGTTCGCGCCGTCGCCAGTGGTGAATGCGGGGTTGGTGTTGCGAATACCTACTACATCGCCCGCCTCGCCGCGTCAGAGAATGTCGAGGACAACGCCATCGTCGACAGCATCGGCATCATCTTCCCGAACCAGGACAGCACCGGTACACACGTCAACATCAGTGGCGCTGGCGTGATCAAGACGGCGCCAAACCGCGAGAACGCGATTCGCTTCCTCGAGTACCTGACGTCCGAAGCGGCGCAGAAGTACTTCGCCGACGGCAATCATGAGTACCCGGCGGTCGAGGGCATGGCCGGTTCCGACGCGCTTCAGTCGCTGGGAACGTTTACGGCAGATTCGCTGAATGCGGCCGAACTCGGCATTCACCAGGCGGAGGCGGTCAAGGTCTACGATCGAGCCGGCTGGCAGTAGTTCGCAGACGGGTAGCGACAGAATCCGGGTCTAGCAGCGACGCAGCAATTCAGTCACGCGTAGCAAGGCAGGCCCGGTCTCGTTTTCCAGCGCCAGGAACAGCAGTCGCTTGGCGCGCATTTCAAAACGCAGGTCCTTCTGATGCAGGCCGGCCAGCCAGCGGTAGGCTGCACCGCGCAGGAATACCGACTCGGACTGTGTCAGTCGCGTCAGCGCCTGGAACACGATCTCGAGATCAATCGAGCGCGCGGGAAGCTGCTCGGCTCTCGACAGCAGTTTCCAGGTTTCCTCGCCACAGGTTTCATTTGCGAGCTGCGCCTGCAGCTCTCGCGCTGTCTCTGTGTCAACAGAGGCAGGCTCAGCAGACCGGCCAATGTCCGGTGCACGAGCGTCGTCGGCTACCCGCAAAGACGCAGGCTCGGTTTTTCGGCTGCGGAACTGAATAACGCGGGATCGAGTCGTGCTCATGAGGCCCTGGCCTTCTGCTGCGCCATTGCGGACTCGACGACCGCCGTCAGTCGGTTCAGCGCCTCGAATCGCAGCGGCGACTTGAAGCCGAGCGGCTTCAGCGCAAGCACCGGAATCCGGGTGGTCGACAGGATGCCTTCGGCACTCGTGCCGATAAGGACACCCGGTACATCTGACGTGCCGATGGTGCCCATCACAATCAGTTCCGCACCGGTTTCCCGCGCGAGTTCCGGTACGACGTCCGTGACTTCGCCGCGACGCAGGTAGGTCTCCACCGAGCAGCCCGGCGCTTCCTGTCGCAGCTTGTCGCCGAGTTCGCCCAGCCACTGCTGGTGATCGTCATCCTGAGCAAGCACGCAGGCCTCGATTTCGGCCTCCGACAAGCCGCTGCGCGCGTGTTCGAGCAGCCCTTCTGCGAACGGCTGCCAGGCATGGACAACATGCAGCCGTATGGCGTCACCCGCAGCGACAGATGCCGCCATCGACGCCTGCGCGAGTGCCATCGCCGAGGTCCGCGCACTGCTGTCACCGAGATTGCGGTCAACCGCCAACACGATGTTTCGCGGCCGGAATACAGGCACGCCCGGCAAACTCCAGACCGGACAGGGACACTTGCGGACCAGGTGCATACCGGTCGGGTTGAGACCGCCGTGCTTGCCGGTGTCGCTGATGTGCACGACCAGGTCGAAGTCCTGCATCATCACCTGCTCGGTGACGGCGAGGAACGGTGTGCCGGTCAACACCGTGTAGTCGATGGCGATCTGCCGGGAGTACGGTGCGCACAGGGCACTCAGACGCTCGTAGGCCAGCTGCATGCTGACGGTCTTCAGGTGAGCGAGCACGCCGTCCGGATCCGGAACGGCCGGCGGCGGATCGATCACATCGCAGACACTCAACGCCGCCTCGTGTTCGCGAGCCAGTTCGATGACACCTTCCAGGCTCTCGGCCGTGGCGGACTCGGCATAGACCAGGATGTTGCGGAACTTGCGCATCACGCCACCTCCGCGGTCTGGTCGGTCCAGCGATCGCGGTACAGCTGTGTGGCACGGCCGTCATCGTCGAGCCGGAACAGGAACAGCCAATCATTGTCGACGAGCTGGCGAACGACATCGTGCTTTTCATAGATGGACTGGATGGCATCCGCGGGCGCCGCGATATAAGCCGACAGCCGCAGCGGGGTATGCATCCAGCGCTCGCCGTCATGCACAGACTGCAGCGGCAGGCCGATCCGAAGGTCGCCGCCGTTGCCTTCGAAAACGCCGATGTTGCCGCCAACAACGTTGTGCAACACCTTATTGCCGCTGCCGTAGCGAACGTTGTCGGCCACGCTGGCGTTGTACTGCATGTTGATCCAGTGGGCGACCACCATTGGTGCCGTCATGATCAGTTCGAGCACGCTTCTGTCGTCGTCGTTGCGCCAGTCGTAGTCGTGCAGGAAGGACCGACCCTCCAGGCTGCGTCCGGCGGTTTGACGACGCGGCGCCGCAATAAACGCCGCATTGCCGGCCAGGCCCCATTCCGGCCGGACCTGCGACCAGTCGCGCGAGCGCTTCGCGAGTGCTTCGGAACGATCCGCGTCGCCCGGCAGGTCCAGCTTCATGGCGCGTTCCTCGCGGGTCGACTCAGACGCGTTGTCCAGCCACTGCCGTACGTCCGCCGGTAGCGCTTCGTCGCCACAATAGGTGGAGATATCGTCTGTCGTTGTGTTGTGCAGTGCGGCAACGAACCGCGTCCCGGTCGGGATGTCGACACCGCGCGCCGCCAGGCCGTTGCGAACCTCGACGTCGTTGAGCAGGTCGGCCAGCGCCCGGCTGTTCAGCTCACCGGTCTGGCCTCCGCAGGCACCGCAGTCGAGACCGGCAGCGTGCGGGTTGTTGCGCGAGGTGCTGCCGTGGCCGATGAGCATGACGATTGGCGCGAAGTCACGTTCGAGGCCCATTGCGTGAAGCACCCCGGCTGCAAGATCGGTTCGCTCCTCAATGCCGAGTCCTTCGCCGTCGCGAGTCAGGATCAGCCTGGCATCCGGGTGCAGCGAGTTGACCGGGTGCTTTCTCTCGGCCGGGAAGAAGGCGTTCTTGAACAACTTGGCGGCATACCAGGGGCCGCTGGCTTCAACGAGCCCGAACATGGCCGGGGGCGCATCGCCGAGGTCACGCCAGCGCGCACGACGCTCGACGGACTCGGGAAGCCCCGCATCCGTTTCTTCCGACACTTGAATGGCCGGTGCAAGCAGGCCCGGCAGTTGCGGCCGGCTCAAGTCGGTTCCTTTCGGACGGTATTCGAGTGGCAGGCCGAAAAAGCCGGCGAAGCCCAGCGTCTGGATGCCCGGGTGACAGGCTTCAAGATGGCGGCGATACACTTCCGAGCGGACGTCGATGCAGAAGGCGGCCTGCAGTTCGGGCGCCGCAGTCTGATCGCTGAGAGCACCGTCGTTGTGGAGCAGGCTTGCAACGTGCTCCTGGAACGCGAGTTCTTCGGCGCGCTGCCAGAGCCAGGCCTGTTTCTGCGACGTTGCATGTTCTTTCAACATGAGGTCGGGTGCCGCAACCTGGCGTTGCCACAGCAGGCCAAGGCGTTTGGCGTTCGCCGTATCGGTCGCCGCGACGTGTCGCCACAGCACGAGTTCCCAGCCCATACGGATCGCCAGCAGGTCCCAGGAGAGATCCTCATGCCGATCCTGCAGGCGCGCCTGCCAGCGGCGATAGGCAATCCAGGAAGCCCAGCCATTCACATCCAGCAGCAGTGCGTGTGCGTACAGTTCCGCGGCCGCCGCGGGCACACCGATTTCCGCGGTCGCCTCGGCGATCAACGTATCCGGGTCTTCCGGAAGCTGTTCAAATTGCCGGCCGAGTTTTCGTTCGCCCATCAGGATCGGGATGCCGATGTCGTGCTGAACCGAGTCAAGCCAGGCCTTGTACAGGGTGCCCCTGGCATTGCTGGCCGCGTCGTCGCCGCGGTCTTTCAACGCGGCGGCACAGAACTGGCTGATCTGGTGGATGATCTCGTCGCGCCAGGCGACCTCATGCAGGCGGTCGCGACTGCTGTCGAGCAGGTCGCTGACGTTGTGCCAGTTCGCCGGGGATTCCTCGCTGTCGGCAAGCGATGCCGCAGGACGGCGTTCGACGCCAAGCTCGCTGGCCGCCGCGTCGAGGTGTCGTTCGCTGATCAGCGAGTCCTCAAGTTCTGCGTAAAACGACGGCGACATCAGCATGTGGCCATGCACCAGCGCCGATATGCGTGCGGCAACCTCCGCAGCCGTGTGGTCGCGAAGCTCCCAGAAGGGGTTAACCGCAATCAGCTGGTCCAGCGGCCAGGTCGGGGCAACCAGTCCGCAGGCTGTTGCGTAGGCGTCGTGGATGTCCGCGTCCAGCGACGGCAGCTCGGCGACGACGGCGTCTGATACGGCGTTCATGTTACTTGGCCTCCCCGCCGAGTTCGGCGAGTCGTTTTGGCCGCATGCGCACCGGCAGGCGCAGCGGCCAAAGGCGCAGTGTCATGCGAGAAACCCATTCATCGAGAAACAGGCCCGCAAACAACCAGGCGTTCAGGCGCCGGGCCAGCGGGCGATGAGACGTGTTGCGACGCAGGAAGTACCAGCCCATCGACATGAAGGCGATCAGGCCAAGCACCCAGATATCGGCGCCCAGACCGGTGGCCGGGACAGCGTCTGGTACGGCCTCACCCACGGCAAGCTTCTGGCTGACGTACGCAACAAACAGGATCAGGGTGAGCGCGAGGCTCGCGGCCGGCAATCGACCCGTTGCGGCGTTCGTACGTTCAGTGAGGCCGAGTACCAGCATTGCCGCCAGCAACAGCCACGGGCTGATCGGGCCGCCGGGTGCCACGAACCAGGCGGCCGCCGCAACGGTCGGGGCGACGATCAGCACAGCCACGCCCCAGGCAAAGGGCTTCGCAAGCTTCCGCGGCGCCAGTTTGCGCTCGAGATGTTGTTCGACCGCAGAGCCCGCGTTCAGGAACAGGTAGGCCTTGTAGCAGCCGTGTGCCAGCAGGTGCAGCAGGGCGAGTTCGTACAGTCCGAGCGCACACTCAATCAGCATCAAACCCATTTGCGCGGATGTCGACCAGGCGAGTTTCACCTTGATGCTGATGCGCGTGGTCATGATCAGGCTGGCAAGAACGGTGGTGAGGCCCGCAACGACCAGCAACAGCCACGCGGCCGGTGCGGCGAGGTTCAGCAACGGCGCGAACAGGATTAGCAGGTAGCCGCCGAGATTGATGATGCCGGCGTGCAGCAGTGCTGATACCGGCGTCGGAGCTTCGACGACCTGGATGAGCCAGCCGTGGACCGGTAGCTGCGCGCACTTGATCAGAGCCGTCACGGCGAGAAGCATCGCCGCGATGTGCTCCGCGGTTCCGAGCGATGCGCCAGGTGCTGCATACGCGGCGACGATTCCGCTGATCTGCCACGTACCGTGCACGCTGTAGAGGATCAGCACGGCGGCCAGCAGCGTGCTTTCGGCGAGCCGGGCAAAGAGGAATTTCTTGTGCGCAGCGAGTGCCGCTCGAGGACGTTCCGGGTAGAACAGCAGCAGCTGGTGCAGTCCGAGGCTGATGCCGACCCATGCAGCGAACAGCAGCAACAGGTGGTCGGTGAGCACGACCAGCGCGACCGATGCCAGCGTGAGCTGCAGCAACACGAAGTAGTCACGGGCGCGTGGCTCGCCGGCGAGGTAGTTCCTCGAGAAGCTTGAAATCACCAGTCCCAGCAGCGTAATCAGGACGGCGACGAGATGACTGGCGGGCGCCGGACTGACGAGCGCATGAGCCTGCCAGCTGTCCCCGGCTGCGAAGAACCACGTCGCGGTCGTCACAGCCGCGACGAGCGCGGTTGCGTTGACCCAGATCACGGCGCGCTCACGTCGGGCGGCAACGAGCAAGGCGGCGATCAGGAACAGGGCCGGCGGAGCCAGCGGCAGAAGTCCGGCAGCAGACAGGCTGAGAGTCATAGGAAAGGCTTCGGGCAACAGCAACGGAGCCGCAGTATCAGCATTGGCTAGATAGCTGTAAAATAGATATATTGTTATTTTTCGTTCTGAAAAAAAGAATTATTAGAAACGAGCGTTGCGGACATGGCCCGACTGAACTACCACCACCTCTATTATTTCTGGCGCGTCGCCACCGAGGGCAAGCTGACCAAGGTCGCCGAGGACCTGCACGTCGCCCAGTCGGCCCTGTCATCACAGATTCGACAGCTGGAGGAATCCACCGGCGCAGCCCTGTTCGATCGCCAGGGTCGACGTCTTGAACTTACCGACGTCGGGCGGCGCGTGCTGGACTACGCCAACGACATCTTCAAGACCGGCGAGGAACTCGAGGCTTTCTTAAAGCGCGGCGAGGAGCGTGAACAACAGCGCCTGCGTATTGGCATGCTGACGACGCTGTCTCGAAACTTCATCGACAGGCTGATCATGCCGTGGCTGGCAGACCCGATGATTCGTTTCAGCCTGCAGTCTGATCGCCTCGAGAACCTGCTTGACGGTCTCGTGCGTCACCAGCTTGACGTAGCGCTGACCAACGCTGATGTGCGCGGCGGTGACGAACAGATCTGGCAAAGCCAGCTACTCGCCCGGCAACCGGTGTCTATTGTCGGTCCGCCGGACAAGAAACCCGGGGGAGCGTTTCCCGCTGGCTACGACGCGAGTCGCTGGGTGCTGCCGACGCAGGACAACGAAATTCGTCGTGCATTCGAGGCGTTTTGCACCCAGGCGCAATTTACGCCGGCGGTGGAGGCCGAGGCCAACGACATGGCGATGCTGCGACTGCTGGCTCGCGACAGCGGTGCCTACGCGGTGTTGCCGACGGTCGTTGTGAATGACGAGCTCCGCGACGGCATTCTCGTCGAGTACATGCGATTGCCCAATGTGTTCGAGAGTTTTTACGCGATAACGGTGAAGCGTCGATTCGAGTCGCCGGCGCTGGCGGCTTTGCTGGACGGCTTCGAGCCGTTTGACGCCGAGTAAGTCCCCGTTGCGAGCACCGAACGACAGCGTTTCGGTCCTCCACGATGTCAGGCGTCGCCCGCTCCGGCTAGGCTGCCAGGGTCAACCAGGAGAGCCGTAAACATGCCTCGTACTGCCAACCGACTGCTGATCACGGGTCTGCTGCTGATCGCCAGCAACCTGCCCGCTGCTGACGAGGTGTCGGTGGCCTCGCAGATTGAAACCCGCGCGGCGGAAGCAGCGGCAGCATTGGGTAGCCAGCTCAAACAACGCCTCGTCTCCACGATGCAGGCGGACGGACCAGTCGCCGCGATTGACGTTTGTGCGGTCGAGGCGCCGAAAATAGCAGCGGAGATTTCGGCGCGTTATGAGCTGGATGTTGGTCGTGCCAGCCTGAAGTCGCGAAACCCGGCGAAGGCACCGGATCGGCAGGAGATGGCCGTGCTCGTTGCCTGGAAGGCCGCCGTTACCAGCGGAACCCCGTCCGCCGAGCTGCCGGTTCACGTCGAGCGGGGTGAGAACTTCCTGTGGATGCAGCCCATTACCGTTGCCGGTCCCTGTCTTGCCTGCCACGGCAAACAACTGGCGGCGCCCGTCGCTGAGGCCCTGGCCGCCCGTTACCCGGACGACCGTGCAACCGGCTACAAAGCGGGGGACCTTCGTGGTGCCTTCGTGGTGAAGGCAATCGACAGCGACGAGTAGACACGGGGGCAAACCGATTCCTGATGTCGCGACACGACGTCAGTCACTTTAAAACAGGAGCCAGCTATGCAGGACTACCCCCATAACTACACCGTCACGGCGACCGCGTCTGCGAGCGCCAATGTCTCACTCGGCAGCCCGGGCCTTGAGAGCCTCGAGTCGGCGCCGCCGGCCGAATTTGGCGGCCCCGGCGACCTGTGGTCGCCCGAGACCCTGCTGGCTGCCGCGGTCGCGGACTGTTTTGTGCTCAGCTTTCGAGCCATCGCGCGGGCGTCGAAACTCGAATGGAATTCGCTGAGTTGCGATGTCGACGCTGTACTCGACAAGGTCGACGGGGTCACTCGCTTCACCGAGATGAATGAGCGCGTGGTACTGGAAGTGCCGGACGGCACCAGCGAGGTGAAGGCAACGAAGCTGCTCGAGAAGGCCGAGCAGGTCTGCCTGATCACCAATTCACTGACGGCGACGACGTCGCTGGATATCGACGTGCGGGTCGCCGGCTAACAGGGACAATGCCGGGGGCGTCTGCCGACGCCCCCGGGATCGCTATTTCTTGCTGCGTTCCGCGACCATCGTCACCAGCGAGTTGTAGTGAGACAGTTTCTGTGCGAGTTCCGGGTTTTCGTTAACCAGCGTCGTGATCTTCTTGTCAAACTCGACACCCTTCGATTCCAGTTCGGTTTCGACGTTGTTGCCGGATACCTCGAGCTTGTTCTTCCAGTTGCGTTCGGCGTGTTCGGTCTGGGCCTTTTCGATGAACTTCGCTGTGCACTGGTGAAGCTTCCGACGTGAACCTGTCGGGCGAACGTAGTCGCAGCGCACCATGAAGTCGTCTTCATCGTTGAGTTCGTTGAATGCGTCGTAGAAATCCTCGGCTGCCTTGTCCATATGCTTGCGCAGCTTCGGCGTGGACATCGACGCGTAGTCGATGGTCTTCTCTTCTTTCTTGCTGTCCTTGTCGTCCGCGGCGACAGCAGAAACGCTCATCGCGAGAGCGATGAGGATCGTGCCCAACAGTCTTGCTGACATGTCGTATCCCCTGGTTGTTGTTTGTCGACGTCCCTGGCGTCGTATACGGTAAGTATAGGTCAGATGCGCAGCCAAAGATCGTCGAAATTGGCATAACCCTCGTTCAGCGAACCCTGCGCAACGAGCGCCTGCATGACCCTTTCCAGCGCGTCGTCCGGCCTGTCAAACCCTTCGTGCCAGCGAACCGTCGACAGCCAGCGCTCCGCGTCCGTTTCGGCGATGTCATAGCCCCCGCTGACCAGCGAGACCCTGTCTTCGCGCGCCAGCAGCATCTCTGAGTAGCGCCACGTCGTGTCGAATACCTTGCGAAGCGCGTCGGCCTGTTCGTGGCCAAACGTTCGTCGAACAGACACGCAAAACGCTGGCCACGGTACAGCGCGCTCACCGATACGTCGGAACTCGCCACTGTCCACGAGCGGTTGCGTCATGTGTTTTTCCCACAGGAAGAGATCTGCATCTCCTGCGGCCAGTGCCTTGCGGGCGCCGTCAATGTTGTCGACGACGACGAAGGACATGGCGCTCGTGTCGAAGCCGCGTTCGATCGCGTCGACGATGGCGATCAGGTGCGAGCCGGAGCCGTAGCGGCTGATGGCGACCCGTGTGCCTTCGGTCACGTCGGTCAGCGAACTGCCTGCGGCGACGTGTATGCCCCAGACCAGCGGGCTGTCTACAAATACCTTAATCAAACGATTGTCACCGCCGCGGGCTATGTCGTAAACGCCCCCCTCGGTCAGCAAAATAGCGGCGTCGATCTCGCCCGTCGCCAGCGCCGCGGTCATCGCACCGGTGCCGCCGGGATAGTCGATGTACTGAACCCCGACGGCGTCGAGTACGCCGTCCTCGATGGCGAGTCTCAACGGCAGATTGAACGGTTCAGGCACCCCGGCAATTTTCATCGTTTACGTCCTCGTAGACAGGTCAGCCCCGACTGAGGCGGGCCGCTTCCGGTTTGTCATCAGGAAAACCCCGAAGCCGAACACCAATAATGCGGCTTGCGACACAAAAAACCGGACAGGGTGCTTAAGTTATATAAGTAAACGCCGAAACCCTACCCCGGGATTGTTTGTTTCCTGGAACCGTCTTGCGTGCTCAAACTCACATCGTCGGCATTCTGCTCTTTGTAGCGGTGATTTCTTCTGTTGGCCTGATTCCGGTTATGACACGGGACGTGGGCAGTCGTGTCGAGCTGCCGTTTACCGACAGCGCATTCCAGGTCGATGGCAAGGACTGGCTGGTGGTGTTCGCGGGATTTCCCGGCTGCGGCCAGACCTGCCCGACGACTCTGATGTTTCTCGACCGGGCCTACCGCGAGGTCAACGATGAGCGGCTCGCTGTGGCGTTCCTGAACGTGTTGCTGCACACGCCGTCGTCGGTATCCGAGGACTACGCGCAGGGCTTCAATCCCGAGTTCATCGGCTACTCCGTGACCGCAGACGAACGGTACAGCCTGTATGAACAAATGGGCCTGATGGCCGACGACACCCTGGCAGGGGTTTCCGACCACAAGGCAAACATCTTTTTGTACGAGCGTGACGGCGGCCAGTGGATGCTGAGAAGCGTCTACCAGACGATGCCGTCGCATGAAAAATTCGTCGCGCACCTGCGCGACGTGCTGAAAGGACCCGGCAGGAGTTAACAACGTGTTGCAAGAAACCTATAAATCGCTTTTGGGACTCAACGGTAATCCGGCTGTTGAATCGGCTATTGAGAAGGACAAGCAGGAGTCTGACCTGCTGCTGTTCCGTTTCCTGTTGGTGCACTGGGTCGTCGCATCGACGGTCATGGGCTTTGCCTACGGGACTTACATGGCCGGTTTCGTTGTTGGTGGCGTTATCTGCGGGCTGGCTTACGCCGCCTACAAGTTCCTGAGCGGTACGCCGTACAGCAGCATGATCATCGCCTCCTGCTTCATGTTGTTCTCGGCGTTGTACATCCAGCAGAACATGGGCCGCATCGAGATGCACTTTCACATCTTCGCCGCACTGGCCCTGATGACGCGCTACAAGAGTTTCCTGCCGCTGCTTGCCGCCGTCGTCACAATCGCCTCTCATCACATCATCTTCAACTACTGCCAGCAGATCGGATTCACGCTGGGTGGAACCGAGTTACTCGTATTCAACTACGGCTTCGGCTGGAACATCGTGTTCCTGCACGCCGCGTTCGTGATCTTCGAAGCCGGCTTCCTGGGCTACGTCATCATGACGCTGACTCGACAGTTCGTCGATTCGATCATGACCACGGAGAACACCAAGTCTGTCCTGAACGTCCTGGACAACGTGATCCGAACCAAGGACACCAGCCAGCAACTCGAAGCAGCCAACGAGTACGCGCATGTCGTCAACACGCTGCTCGACATGATCAACGACCAGGTCGTTGTGGGCGAAGCGCTGCGCAATGCGAACACCGGGTTGTTGATCGTCGATACCTCGGGAACTGTCGTCGAGAGCAACGAGGCTGCACAGCTTTTGTTCTCACGGCTGCACAACGATTTTGAAAACCGTGGCGTGCATTTCAACGAAGCCAGCCTCAAGGGGGCAAGCGTCTTCGATATGTTCAACGCCTGTGGTCAGAGCGTGGACATCGATGCACTCGACGGAACCGAAAACTACGAACTGTCGCTCGGCACCTTCATTCTCAACGTTACGGCCAACCCGGTCGTCAACGAGCGTGGTGTCCGTCTCGGCAGCATCTTCGAATGGGAAGACATCACCCAGCAGACCAATATCCAGCACGAGGTCCAGGTAATTGTTGACGCGGCCCGCCAGGGTGAGCTCGACAGGCGAGCCGACCTGTCCGGCAAGACCGGCTTCTACAGTACGCTGTGTGTCGGTATCAACGAAATGCTCGACACGGTATCGACGGCGATGCAGGAAGCGGTCGATGTCCTCAGCGGCCTGGCCGAGGGTGACCTGTCGAAATCGGTGACGGGCCAGTACCAGGGTCAGTTCAGCATTCTGAAAGACAGCACCAACGCCACGATCCATCGGCTGCGAGACGCAGTAAACGAGATCAAGAGCAGCGCCGAGACGCTCAGTCAGACGTCCAATCAGCTTGCGATGACCAACCAGTCGCTGACGGACCGCACACAGGAACAGGTCGCAGGTATCGAGGAAACGGCGGCCGCGATGATGGAAATGGCCAGCAACGTTAAATCGACGGCGTCGCAGGCGGGCGAGGCCGGGCACTCCGCCAACGGGATTCGTGAGCAGGTTGCCTCGACGCGCGACGTCTCGCTGCAGGCGGTCGAAGCTATGGGCGCGATTAATGCGTCCAGCCAGCAGATTGTCAGCATCATCGATGTCATTGACGAGATTGCCTTCCAGACCAACCTGCTGGCACTCAACGCGGCGGTTGAAGCGGCCCGCGCCGGCGATAAGGGCCGCGGCTTTGCCGTGGTCGCGACCGAGGTCCGCGGCCTGGCCGGACGCTGCGCAACCGCGGCTAAGGAAATCAAGGAGCTCATCGAAGAGAGCGTGTCACGCGTTGCCGACGGATCGTCCTATGTCGATCGTGCCGGCCAGTCGCTCACCACGGTGGTGTCTGCGGTGGCGGATATGGTCGATGCCATGGAGTCGATTTCCCGTTCGACCAACGAACAGTCGGACGGCATCAACCAGGTCAACAGCGCGATGGGTTCGATGGAACAGGCGACACAAAACATCGCCGGCATGGTGTCTGAAGCCGCGACCGCCAGCCAGTCGACCGGTCAGCAGGCTAACCAGTTACGCCAGCTCGTGGACTTCTTCCGTCTCGACGCGGCCAACAGCGGCGACTACTTCGAGCAGAAGAAAGCGGCTAACGACTAATGGCAGGGCGGGACACTTCCCGTCTCCACTTGCAGCAACCTGAACGGGCCCGAGTCTCCGTAGAGACTCGGGCTGTCGTCGTTCGCGGCACCCACTGAATAACCTTGTTACAAATATCGGTTTTTCCGAAGGGTCTATACGGAAGACCGGATGCTTGAAATCCGTCCGAATACCTCAAAATCTGTCCCTCAGGAAACCACGGAGCACTGACTCATGTTCAAGCGCGTAGCGCTTTTCCTCGCGACCAACATCGCGATACTTATCGTCTTAAGCATCGTTTTACAGGTGCTCGGCGTACAGAATTACCTGGATGACCAAAACGTTGGCATCGATTACGGCCAGCTGCTGGTCTTCTCTGCCGTTATCGGTTTTGTTGGCTCGTTCATTTCGCTCGCCATGTCGAAGTGGATAGCGAAGCGCTCGACGGGCGCTCGCGTCATCGAACAGCCGGCGAACAATATTGAATCCTGGCTGGTACGCACGGTTGAGCAGCAGTCCCAGCGGGCGGGCATCAAAACGCCGGAAGTGGCTATCTACGACTCGCCCGACATGAACGCGTTCGCCACCGGCATGCGCAAGGATGCTGCGCTGGTCGCGGTCAGCACCGGCTTGCTGAACGGCATGAAGCAGGACGAAGTGGAAGCCGTGCTCGCCCACGAGGTGTCTCACGTTGCCAACGGCGACATGGTCACACTCGCCTTGGTACAGGGCGTCGTGAACACCTTTGTCGTGTTCTTCTCGCGCATCGTCGGTCACTTCGTCGATCGCGTCGTGTTCCGCACTGAGCAGGGCTACGGTCCGGCCTATTTCATCACCAGCATCTTCGCGCAGATCGTGCTGGGTATCCTGGCCAGCACCATCGTCATGT
>CAZSIQ010000076.1:0-14550 GCA_964606915.1 uncultured Woeseiaceae bacterium
AACCGACTGTACACACTGCTGACTTACGCAGGTGCGTTGCCGTTTATTGCGTGTGCACTCCTGCCGCTGTTCGGAATCGACACACTACCCAACGTCGGGCGGCTCGACCGGGTTGCACAGGTCTATGGCCTGGCTATTGCCAGTTTTGTTGCGGGCAGTCACTGGGGAACCTATCTCTACAAGCGTGAGCGTTGTCCGGCCAACCTGTTCATCAGCAGTAACGGTATCGTGCTCGCCGCGTTTTTTGCGTTTCTGCTGACCGGTACCGTGATCACGATTGTCGTCCTGATGCTGGCCTTCGCCTACCTTCTGTTCATCGACCTCGGGTTGCGACGCGCGGACCTGACGACCGATTACTACTACGGTATGCGACTGCGAGTGACACTGATCGTGCTCGCGTCACTCGCTGTCATCCTTGTGCAGGCGGCGCCTGCCGCCGGCTGAGTTCGAGGGCCGCGAGCGCTCTTAAGCGGCTTGTTCGCCGACCCGGGGTTCCTTGTCCGGGTAAAGCTCATTCAGCGGAATGGAACGCCCGTCGTCCTGCACGATCCGACAGTGGAATCGTTTTAGACCCCGCGGTGAGTCCACGCCGCAGGAGTGCGCGATGATGCCGACTTCCTTCAGCATCGTTTCGGTGTACTTGCGCACACGCTCGGCCTTGTCGGCCGGTACCAGGCCACGCTGCAGGCGCTTGTCGTGCGTCGTGATGCCCGTCGGGCAGGTGTTCTTGTTGCACTGCAGTGCCTGGATACAGCCCAGCGCAAACATATAGCCACGCGCCGAGTTTACGAAGTCCGCGCCAACGCACATGGCCCACGCGACTTCGGCGGGGTTGATCAGTTTGCCGCTGGCAATCACCTTGATGCGGTCGCGAAGTCCGTGCTCGACCAGCTTGTCGACCACCAGTGGCAGTGATTCACGTATCGTCAGTCCGCAGTTGTCCATCAGGCTCATCGGCGCGGCGCCGGTGCCACCGTCGCCGCTGTCTACCGTGATGAAGTCCGGCGCCGTCTCAATGCCGCGTTCCTTGATCAGTTCGAACAGCTCATCCAGCCAGCCATAGGCACCAATGACCGACTTGAAACCGGTCGGTCTTCCCGACACGTCGCGAACCCGATTGATCATGTCGAGCAGATCGGCGGCGCTGTTCACTTCGGGATGACGGTTCGGACTGATCGAGTCTTCGCCGACCGGAATGCCGCGGACCTTCGCGATATCGGGCGTGACCTTTTCGCCGGGGAGAATGCCGCCCTTGCCGGGCTTCGCACCCTGGCTCAGCTTGAGCTCTACCATCCTGACCTGGTCGATCTCACCGACTTCCTTCAGTTTGTCCCAATCGAGGTTGCCCTCGTCATCGCGTATTCCGTACTTCGCGGTGCCGATCTGGAAGACGATGTCGCAACCACCCTCGAGATGGTAAGGCGAGATCGCGCCTTCGCCGGTATTCATCCAGTTGCCCGCCATCTTCGAGCCCTTGGACAGGGCAAGCACGGCCGGTCCCGACAGGGCGCCGTAACTCATGCCGGAAACATTGAAGATCGACTTGGCCTCGTACGGAGTTCTTGCGTACGGGCCGATGATCATCGGTTTCGGTTTGACGGAGTCCTCTTCGAGCGTCGGGTAGGGGCAGTTCACGAATATCGCCGTTCCCGGTACCTTGAGGTTCAGGCTGGAACCAAAGGCGATGGTGTGGTCGACCCCCTTCGCGGCACGATAGACCCAGCTGCGCTGAGCTCGGTTGAACGGCATCTCCTCGCGGTCACCTGCGAAGAAGTACTGCCGGAAAAACTCACCAAGGTGTTCGAAGAAGTAGCGAAAGCGTCCGATGACCGGAAAGTTACGCCGCACCGTGTGCTTGGTCTGCGTCACGTCGATGACGTAGAAGACGATAAAGGTCAGTGCGGCCAGCCCGACAGCAATAACGAAAAACGTCGCCAGCCAGTCGAACACGCTTTTCGCGTAAGTCAGTGTTTCCTGCATCATATCCCCGATCTCCCCTGGAACCGCGCCGCAGATACAGCGGCGCGGTTTATCGATCTACTTTTTGTATACGTAGCTCGCGATGATCCTGTCAACACTGAGGCGTCCCGGTCCAATCAGGACCAGCGGTATCAGCATGGCCAGGAACAGCAGCGGCACGCGGTAGTTACCGGAGCCGTCCTGAGCCGTGATGCGATAACCCTCCCACAGTTCCGAGAGGCTACTCCACTCCGCGGGCCAGTGCGTGCTGAAAATGGCAACGATGGTCACGATCACGAGGCTGAATGACCAGAATCTCGTAAACAGGCCGACAAACAACGCGAGGCCGCCGAGAATCTCTGCCCAGGTGACCAGGAACCAGTTGAACTCCGCCGGCAGCTGCGCGAACGGAAACGGTGCGTTGGCCATGTTGCGCACGAACCAGCCCGGTACGTCGCCCCACAAGGTGTCGGACGCGCCCAGCTTGCGGAAGCCGGCGCTGGAGAATTCGTAGGCCATCAGCAGGCGAATAATCAGCAGGCCAGCCCACTCTCCGGCTGTGTTGCATCCTGAGGTCACACGACCCCATAGTTCCAGTAGCTTGTTCATTGTTGACTCCTCAGTCGGGCGCGCGGGCGCCGAGAATGATTTCTTTGGTTTGGAATTCATTGAGCGCGGCACGGCCGTGCTCAAGAAATTGGTCGGTATCGCCAAAACCGATCGTTGCTGCCAATTCTCGAAGCAGCTGCTCCCCGGTCTTGCCGCTGTCGTTTTGCTCGATCGCGTTCAGCAGCCCGGCGGTCACGGGATTCAGCTCGTGGAATCTGACCTTGTCTTCATGATTACGAACGACCGCGAGGTAATGCGGCTGTGCGTCCGGTTCTGTGGGGATGAAGTCGCTGGCGATGCGATGCACCGGGAAACTGTAGGCGTAAACCCAGGCAAGCTCTGACTTCACCGGAACACCGGACAAGAGGTCGCCGTTCGGATCGATGCCGGCGAGGTCGTTCTCGGCGTCCGAGACCGATAAAGCGAGCTCGATGTACTCGTAATGCGCGAGTTCAACGAGGAACGGGTAATCATCGTCGCCCGCTTCGTATTCGTTCTGCAGGAAAGCCAGGAATTCGGACGGCAGCTGCAGGAAATATGGCGTGTGTGCTTCGTGCTTCTGCATAAAGCCGCGAATGAAGCGGTTCCAGTGCTGGTCGTTATGGAGGCGCTTGAGGACAGGGTAGGTCCGTGCGAGCAGGTTGCGCAGGTTGTTGAAAAACAACTCGCGATAAATCTGCATGCGACGGTTCTCGATACCCTCGGGTGCCGCGACATTCTCCGGGTCGCGCAGGTGCGCTGCGAACGCGTACTGCGTTTCCTGAAATGCGGGACGCTTAGCCATTGGCAGCCTCCGCCGGTTTCGCGGCGTCCTGGTACTCGCGAATCCTGCGCACTTCATCGATCAACTCATCGATCGGCGGGAAGTTGAAGTCACGTTCCAGCAGCGTAGGTACAGGACCGAAATGCGCATAGGCCTCGGCGAGCAGCGCCCAGGACTGTTCGTCAATCGGCGCTCCGTGCGTGTCGACACGAAGATCTTCCGCCTCGACGTGATGCCCCGCGATGTGAAAGTAGCGAATCTTCTCGGCCGGCATACGTTTCAGGAATGCGCTGGCGTCGTACTTGTGATTGATGCTGTTGACGACAATGTTGTTTATGTCGAGCATCAGGTCACAGTCGGACTCCTCGAGCACGGCGAGCAGAAACTCGAGTTCACCCATGCCTTCATCAGTCGGCGCGTAGAAGGACACGTTTTCCAGCGCCATGCGTTGTTCGAGGATGTCCTGCACGCGACGAACGCGTTCTGCGACGTACTTTACGGCGTCCTCGGTGAACGGAATCGGCATCAGGTCGTACAGCTGGCCGTCATCGCCAGTGAAACTCAGGTGATCCGAGTACTGGCGGATACCGTGCTCTTTCATGAAGTCCTTGACGTCACGAACCAGTTGCTCATCCAGCGGTGCCGGCGAGCCGATATTCAGGGACAGACCGTGGGCGACGAACGGATAGCGCTCCGTAAAAAAGCGCAGCTTCTTGCCGAGAATGCCGCCGACATGAATCCAGTTCTCCGGGGCGACCTCCATGAAGTCAACGTCACCGGGGGGTTCGGCCATGAACTTGTCGAGCAGGGCGCGACGCAGTCCGAGTCCTGCGCCCTCTACCGGGTACTGTCCTGATGTGTGCGTCACGGATGGTCTCCTTCCAACGTTACTGCAACAGACCCAGCAGGGTCGGTGTTTATTACACGGACTGAGGAGCGCTAGAGTGCGCGCAGGCGCTCGATATAGCGTCCCTCGTCCGGCTGTTGTCCTTGCGCTTCCCACAACGTCTCGGCCAGCGCGTCGATCATGATGTGTTCGGCGGCATGTTCGTCGCCGTGCTTGTTGCACAGGCTCGTGTGAACAGCGCGGATACCGGTTGGCCGATCGGTTGCAACCTGTTCGCGAATGGCAAGGTGCAGGCCCATGTGCAGGAAGGGATTGGTGCGGCCCTGTTCGGGCAGGTAGTCCTGCTCCAGCCGTTTCGAGTCCAGCGCGCTGTGGTACTCGGGGTGTTCTGCGATCACTGAAGCAATCTGCGACTCAAGCGCAGACATCGGTTTGCCCTGCGTTTCCTTTTGCCAGGCGTCGGCATACATCCTGCGCAGCGTGTCACGATCCTGGCTGAAGATCATGCAAGCTCCTTGCGACGGTATTCACACCACTCAATGATAGGACATTCAACGCACACGGGCTTCCTGGCCTTGCAGATGTAGCGGCCGTGCAGGATCAGCCAGTGATGCGCGTCGAGTTTGAATTCTTCCGGCACAAGTCGCAGCAGCCGCTTTTCTACCTCAAGCGGCGTTTTGCCCCAGGCGATTCCGGTCCGGTTGGAGACCCGGAAAATGTGCGTATCCACGGCGATCGTTGGCACACCGAAAGCCGTGTTCATGACGACATTGGCCGTCTTTCGTCCGACCCCGGGCAGGGCTTCGAGCGCCGCCTGGTCCTGCGGCACCTGCCCATCGTAGTCGTCGACGAGAATGCGACAGGTCTTGATCACGTTCTCGGCCTTGCTGTTGAACAGGCCGATCGTCTTTATGTAGTGCTTCAGACCGTCCACGCCGAGCGCGAGGATGGACGCTGCGTCGGGCGCATCTCGGTAGAGCTTGTCGGTTGCCTTGTTGACGCCAACATCGGTCGCCTGTGCCGACAGGATCACGGAGATCAGAAGCTGGAACGGTGTGTCGTAGTTCAGCTCGGTCTGTGGGTTCGGGTTGAGATCGCGAAGCGTCGAGAAGATGGCAATACGTTTTTGTTTGTTCATGGAGCTCGTCGTTTTAGCCGCGGCCGCTGCGCAAAGGCGCGCGTCCGCCGTCCTTCACGCTGCGCCGGTTGTCGAGGGCCGTCTTTGCTGCCACGGCAAGACCAAGACTAAAGAACGCCCCGGGCGGCAGGATAGCCAGTAACCAGCCGCCGTCGCTGATGCGAATGCCCGGTACGGGCTCACCACCGAACAGCAGGTGCAGGTTGGCGAACATTGTCCCGTGGCCGAGAAATTCCCGGAACATCCCGAGGGCAACCAGCAGCAATGCGAAGCCCAGTCCCATGACGAAGCCGTCGATCAGGCTGTCGACAATACCGTTGCGCGAGGCATAAACCTCGGCGCGAGCAACGATCGCGCAGTTGGTGACGATCAGCGGAATGAAGATGCCCAGCGTCCGATCCAGTTCCGGGGCGAATGCCTTGAACAGTAACTCAACGCAGGTGACAAGACTGGCGATGATCAGCACGTAGATCGGAATGCGTATATCCGGATTCAGGAAGCGACGTGTCATCGAAACGAGCAGATTCGATGCACAAAGAACCAACAGTGTCGCAAGTCCGAGGCCCAGGCCGTTGACGAACGTCCCGGTGACGGCCAGCAAGGGGCACAGTCCCAGCAGCTGCACGAGCCCCGGGTTGTCCCGCCAAAGGCCTTCGACGAAGCGATCGCGCAAGCTGCTCAAAGCTCAGTCTCCTGCATGGCGAACACCTGCTCGCGGTTCGCCTCGAACCAGACAAGGGTATCGCGGACGGCCGAGATGACGGCCCTCGGTGTCACCGATGCGCCACTCAGTTGATCGAAGATGCCGCCGTCGCGGCGAATGGCCCAGCGTTCGATCGACGGATCAGACAGCGAGCGGCCGAGAAATTGACGATCCCAGTCGGACTTGTCGTGTTCGATACCGTCACCGAGCCCCGGTGTTTCCCGGTGCTCGAGAATCCGGACGCCCGAAATGCGGCCGTCCAGTTCAACACCGACCAGCACTCGTATCGGCCCGGAATAACCATCGCGCGCCGTGACCGCAAACAAGGCCGCAACCGGTTCGTCGCCGGAGTAGACACGGTAAATCAAGGCAGGGTCATTACCGGGCAGGTCGTGCGGCGGTTCAAGCACAACAACTGACTCGGTGACGTCGCTGTCGTACATCAGTCCTGCGAGGGCCGGTTTCAGGCTGCGTTCCAGCCAGGCCTGTCGATTGTCTTCAATACGCTGTTCGGTGAAGTAGAACGTCCCTGCAACCAGTGACGTGCAGACGCCGGCAATCACGGCGAGTGTCACGCCGTTTCGGAGTGCGCGATTCATGAGCGGGCCCGTTCGTGACCAACGATGCGCGTTTTGGTCATCGCATCGATCGCGGGTACCGCCATGTTCATCAACAGCACAGCGAAAGCAGCGCCATCGGCGTAGGCACCCCATTGCCGGATGGCGTAGATCAGCACGCCGATGCCGAAACCGTAGATCAGTCGCCCTTTCGGGCTGGCGGCTGCCGAAACCGGGTCGGTAGCGATAAAGAAGGCGCACAACAGCGTTGCGCCGCTGAACAGGTGAAACCCCGGTCCCGCGTGACTGCCCGGATCAATGAGGAACGCGATCGTTGCCGGTACCAGCACGCCGGCGATGACGGCGACCGGGATATGCCAGCGAATCACGCGTCGTATCAGCAGCCAGATGCCACCGAGCGCGATGTAGTTGCCGATCCACTCCCAGCCACGACCACCGAAGTCACCCATCAGTGGCAATGCACGCATTTCCTCGACGGTGCGCATCTGCTTGAGGCCAGCCTGCACCATGTCCAGCGGCGTCGCCCGGCTGATGTCATCGAACGGCATCGGCAGGTTTCCTGTCATCGTGTAGGCGAGTGTCTGCATCAGCGACAGGGTTTCGTAGTCCATGTCCCCGATGCGCGGCGGCAGCCAGAGATTCATGTATTGAGGGAAAGCCACAAGCACCACGACGTAGCCGACCATGGCCGGGTTGAACACATTGAAGCCGATGCCGCCGTACAGGTGTTTCGCGATGACGATCGCAAACAGGCAGGCGGTGCCGGTAACCCACCAGGGCGTCAGTGGCGGCAATGCGAACGCGATCAGTACAGCGGTGATAATCGCCGTGTAGTCGGACAGGGCATCGTCGACCCTGCGACCACGCAGATGCACCATCATGGCTTCGAAACCCACGCAAAACAGGCAGGCGATCAGCATGTTGATCAGCAGGCCCGGGCCGAAGAACCAGACGTAGGCCACGGTTGCGGGTACGAGGGCCAGAAGCACCTGCAGCATCATCATGCTGACGGTGTTGTCGGCACGAAGGTAGGGGGCTTCCAGCCGCTTGAACTTCACGACTCTTTGTCCTTGCCACGCTTGCGCGCGAGAATTTCAGCGATGGCATCGCGCCCGGCCTTTTTCGCCTGCGCCTTCTGTTCCTGCAACTCCTCGTTGCGCGCGTCACGTTCGCGCGCGAGTCGTTCGTTTCGGGCTTCGAATCGGCGTCGAGCCCGCTCCGCACGCGCCTTCTCGTCGGCCTGCTCGCGAATGCGCGCTTTCGCCATGCGAAAGTCGAAGGTCAGGGGGATGTGGCTTGGGCAGACAAGATCACAGCAGCCGCATTCGATGCAGTCCGTCAGGCCGAAATCACGCAACTTCGGCTCATCATCAGCGCAGGCGTACCAGAACAGCTGCTGGGGCATAAGCTGCACCGGACATGCGGCGGCACACTCACCGCAACGTATACAGGGTAGTTCCTTGCCGGCAGACGGCTGTTCCGACATGACCAGTACGCAGTTGGTCGCCTTGACCACCGGTACGTCGTCGGTGGAGACCGATTTTCCGGTCATGGGTCCGCCGATAATCAGGAGTTCTGCCTGCTCGGTATAACCACCGGCGTGCGGTGCGAGTTTGGCCACCGGTGTGCCGAGTCTTGCTCGAACGTTCATCGGCGACGCCACGCCATTACCGGTAATCGTTGTTATACGGCTCGTAAGCGGCCGGCCATCGATAATCCAGTCATGCACGGCTGCGGCCGTTCCAACGTTTTGTACCAGGCAACCGATATCCGTCGGCAGGCCACCGCTGGGTACTTCCCGGTTGGCAATCAACTGAACCAGCTGGTCTTCTCCGCCCGACGGGTAAACCGTCGGCACTTGCTTGACCAGAATGCGTTCGTCGCCGGACTCGCCGAGTACGGTCAACAGGGCCTCAATGGCGGCCGGCTTGTCGCTTTCGATCCCGATAAGGCATTGGTCGATGCCAAGCGCATGCAGGAGAATCTGTGCGCCGGAAATCACCTCGGCGGCCCGTTCGCGCATCAGCATATCGTCGCAGCTGATGTACGGCTCGCATTCCACGGCGTTCAGGATCAGCATGTCCATCTCGCAGCCGCCGGCCTGCATCAGTTTCTGGGCGGTCGGGAACACGGCACCGCCGAGGCCGACGATACCGCCACTGACGATACGCTCCAGCAGCTCAGCCGGCGCCAGGGTGTCGTAATCCGGGAAGGACTCGTGCTCGATTTCTTCGTCGAGTCCGTCCGTCTCGATGATCATGCACAGGGCCTTTTCGCCGAAACGGCGAGTGACCGGCCACGGTTCTATCGAGACCAACGTCCCCGATGACGACGCGTGTACCGGTGCGCCGAGTTTGCCCACGCATTCGGCGATCAGTTGTCCGCGAAGCACCCGTTCGCCAATGCCAACCACCGGCTGGGATTCTTCGCCGACGTGCTGCTTCAGCGGAATAACCAGCTGCTTCGGGATGGGGATGTCAACGATGTCACCTCCGGTTGCCTGGGCCTTGTTGGCATCCAGCCGAAGTCCACCGTGCAGCTTGCCGAGATCGAAGGTTGCTGCCGTCATGCCGGTACCGCCATCGTGATGCAATCGACCGGGCAGGGCGCAACACACAGCTCGCAGCCGGTGCACTCGGCTTCAATAACCGTGTGCATCAACTGGTTGGCGCCGATGATGGCGTCGACCGGGCAGGCGTTACGGCAGTGCAGGCAGCCGATGCAAAGCGCCTCGTCAATGATCGCAACCGTACGCGTCTCCGGCGCTGCCTGCTGCAGCGGTATGACCTTGCGTCCGAGTAGTTCAGCCAGGCGTTCGACCGTGGCCTCGCCGCCGGGAGGGCACAGGTTAATGGCGACACCGTCGTCAACCACCGCGCGAGCGTACGGTCGGCAGCCCGGGTAACCGCACTGTGCGCACTGCGTCTGCGGCAGAAGGTCGTTCACCTTGTCGACCAGTTCTTCCTCGCCGGCCGGCAAGCGGTCTGACACGATGCTGAGCGCGAAGCCTGCAACCAGCGCCAGGGCGCTGAGCGCGATAACGGAGATGAGTATCATGGCCGCGCCATCCCGGCGAAACCCATAAACGCCAGCGACATGATGCCGGCAGTCATCAGCGCGATCGCGGCGCCTCGAAAGGGCACCGGAACGTCTGCCGCATCGAGGCGTTCCCGAATGGCCGCAAACAGGACGAGCACCAGTGCAAACCCGGCTGCGGCACCGAAGCCGAAAACAACGGACTCAAGGAAACTCTCTGATGCCTGCACGTTTAGCAGGGCTACGCCCAGTACTGCGCAGTTGGTGGCGATCAGCGGTATGTAGATACCCAGGACGCGATCCAGTGCGGGACTGATGCGCCTGACCATGATTTCGGTGAATTGCACGCTGGCAGCGATGACCAGGATGAAGCCCAGCGTCTGCAGGTATTCCGCCTCCAGCGGCACGAGCAACCAGGTATACAGCAGGTAGGCGGTTGCCGAAGACAGGGTGAGAACGAAGGCCGTTGCAAGAGACATGGCAGCCGCCGCCTCGAGGTTCCCGGAGACCCCCATGAAAGGGCACAGGCCGAGGAAACGGACCAGCACAAAATTGTTGACCAGGACCGTGCCGACCAGAATGACGAACAGTTCGCTCATGAAATCCCTGCGTCAGGACAGGGTCTTATTGTACTAGGACCGGGCGGCCGGGTTCACTTTACGCGCATCCCCGGTTTGGCACCCTCATCCGGTGACAGCAGGAAGATATCCTCTCCGCCGGGGCCTGCGGCCAGCACCATGCCTTCCGATACGCCGAAACGCATCTTTCGCGGCGCGAGGTTGGCAACGACGACCACATGTCGTCCGACGAGGCTCGACGGCTCATACGCCGCCTTGATGCCCGCAAAAACCTGCCGGCTGCCAAGCTCGCCAACGTCCAGTGTCAGTGCCAACAGCTTGTCGGCGCCCTCGACCGGCTCTGCCTTGTCAATTCTGGCGATGCGCAGGTCGACCTTCATGAAGTCGTCGATCGAAATGTGCTCGTCGTCGGCTGTTTCGGGTTTTGCGTCTGTTGTCGGCGCGTCTTTGGAGTTTTCCACCATCTTTTCTACCTGGGCTGCCTCGACACGTGTCAGCAGCGGTACAAATTTATTGATCCGGGTGCCCAGCTTCGCCGTACCGGCGTCCGCCCAGTGCCACCGGTCTTCATCGAGGAAGGCGCGGCTCTTGTCGGCGACGACCGGCAGAACGGGTGACAGGTAAATCATCAGGCTGCGGAACAGGTTGAGTCCCTGTGTGCACACCGCCTGCACGTCATCCAGGCGCGATTCGTCCTTGATCATTACCCAGGGCTTGTGTTCGTCAATGTAGCGATTCGCCTCATCGGCCAGCGACATGATCACTCGCATGGCTTTCGAATACTCTCGCGACTCGTAGTGCCCGGCGATCGTTTCGGACGCATCGGCTACCCGGGCAAACAGTTCCGGCTCGGCCAGGGACTCGGCGAGTTGGCCGTCAAATCGCTTGTTGATGAATCCGGCGCAGCGGCTTGCGATGTTCACCAGCTTGCCGACCAGGTCCGAGTTCACGCGGGCGACGAAGTCCTCGAGATTCAGGTCGATGTCCTCGATGGTCGGGCCAAGTTTGGCAGCGTAGTAGTAACGCAGCCAGGACGGGTCCAGGTGATCGAGGTAGGTGCGTGCCTTGATAAAGGTGCCGCGAGACTTCGACATCTTCTTGCCGTTGACGGTCAGGAAACCGTGCGCGAACACGCTGGTCGGTGTGCGAAACCCGGAGCCCTCAAGCACGGCAGGCCAGAACAGCGTGTGGAAATACATGATGTCCTTGCCAATGAAGTGATACAGCTCGGTATCGTGTCCCGGCCGCCAGTACTCATCGAAATCGAGATCGTCACGGCGCTCACACAGATTGCGAAAACTGGCCGGGTAGCCGACGGGCGCATCCAGCCAGACGTAAAAATACTTGTCGTCGGTACCCGGTATGCGGAAGCCGAAGTAGGGCGCGTCACGCGATATGTCCCAGTCCTGCAGGCCGGCATCGAACCACTCGTTCAGCTTGGCCACCACGTTGCGGTCGAGGCTGGCCTCGTCCATCCACGCACGCAGGCGATCTTCGTATTCGCTGAGGCGGAAAAAGTAGTGTTCCGACTCGCGCTTCACGGGCGTCGTGCCGGACAGCACCGAAACCGGGTTTATCAGGTCAGCAGGTGAGTAGGTCGAGCCACAGTTCTCGCAGGAGTCACCGTACTGGTCTTCGGTTTTGCACACGGGACAGGTGCCGCGAACGAATCGGTCAGGCAGGAACATGCCTTCCTTCTCGTCATACGCCTGCTCAATCGTCTTCGTGTAGATGTCACCGCGTTCACGCAGCGCCTCGTACATCTCGACCGTCAGCGCTTCGTTTTCCGGTGAATGCGTGGTGTGGTAGTTGTCGAATTCCACGCCGAAATCGGCGAAGTCTCGCTCAAATTCACGGCCGTAAGCCTCGGTCAGGGCCTCAGGCGTAATGCCCTGCTCACGCGCCTTGATCATGATCGGCGTGCCGTGGGCGTCGCTGGCACATACGTAAGTGCAGGTGTGACCGCGCAGCTTCTGGAAGCGCACCCACATGTCGGTCTGCAGGTATTCGACGAGGTGCCCCATGTGCGGGGAGCCGTTCGCGTACGGCAACGCACTGGTGACGAGGATTTTACGTGGCTTGTCTGTCATAGCCTGGCTGCGGCGCAAAGGCCGGGATTATGCCACGGTTGCGCGTCGGTCAGGACTGGTCTTTGACCTGCGCGAACTTCGACTTGTTGTTGGCCTGCTGGTAGGCCTCCTTGCCCGATACCCAGCGCTTGTCGACGAGGTCCATCAGCGCGTTGTCCATCGTCTGCATGCCCGCCGAGCCGCCCGACTGCATCGCCGTTTCAAGCTGGTCGAGCTTGCCCTGGCGGATCAGGTTGGCGACCGCCGGCGTGTTGATCATGATTTCCAGGGCGGCGATTCGTCCGGGCTTGTGTTTGGTTGGCAGCAGCTGTTGTGAGATGACGCCTCTCAGCGAGGTCGAGATCATCGTGCGGATGTGGCTTTGCTTGTCCGCAGGGAACGAGTTGACGATGCGATCCACGGTCTGCGCTGCGCCGTTGGTGTGCAGTGTGCCCATTACGAGGATACCCATCTCGGCCGCGGTGACCGCGATGCTGATGGTCTCGAGATCGCGCATTTCGCCGACCAGGATCACGTCCGGATCCTCACGCAGGGCCGAGTGCAGCGCGTGCGCGAAACTCTCACTGTGGACACCCACCTCGCGCTGCGACATCAGGCTGCCCTGCGACTTGTGCACAAACTCGACCGGGTCTTCGATGGTCAGGATATGGCCCTTGAGGCGCTTGTTGATCGCGTCAATCATGGCGGCAAGCGTAGTGGATTTGCCGGAACCGGTTTTGCCCGTGACGAGGATCATGCCCTGGGTATTGAGGCACATGTCGTGAACGACTTTTGGCATGTCGAGTTCGTCGAGCGTCAGTGCCTCGGACGGGATCGCCCGAAGGATCGCGCCGATGCCGTTGAGGTGCCGGAACACGTTGACACGAAAGCGAGACAGGCCGGGAATCTCGTGCGCGAAATCGGCCGAATCGTGCTGGTCGAAGTGCGCCTTGGTCTTGCCGTCCATGATCTCGCTCATGCACTCGCCGACGTGCTCGGTGGTCAATTGCTCATCCATCAGGACCTGCAGCTCACCGTGAACACGGGCGCGAACCGGATCGCCTGAGACGAAGTGCAGGTCTGACGCCCGCTGCTTCAGCGCTTCTTCGAGATACCGATTAATTTTCGCCATGCCCTAGTCGACCTTGTTCATGTTGGTGGTCTCGAGCGCCGAGAACATACTCGTGTCGGTTACAAAACGCTGGAACTTGCGCTTGTCGTTTGCGAACCGGAATGCGTCGTCCGGATCGATCTCTTTTGCCTGGATCGCCTCCAGCAGCGCTGTGTCCATCATCTGCATGCCGGCGTCACCGCCCGTTTGAAGCTGGGACGGAATCTGGTGCGTCTGGTCCGTCGTGATCAGTTTGGAGATGGCCCGGTTGTTAACGAGGATCTCGAGTATCGCCTTGCGGCCCCGGCCGTCGACAGTCTTGACGAGCACCTGTGTGACCACCGCCTTCAGGCTCATGGACAGGAAGGCCTTGGTCTGCTCACGAAGTTCGCCGGGCAGGGCGTCGATGATTCGGTCAATCGTCTTCACGGCGCCGGTTGTGTGCAGCGTACCGAGCACCAGGTGACCGGTTTCCGCGGCGGTCATCGCCATCATGATGGTCTCCGCGTCGCGGAGCTCGCCGACGAGAATAACGTCAGGGTCCTCACGCATCGAGGCGCGGACGCCATCGGCGAAGCTGCCAACGTGCGTGCCCACTTCGCGCTGGATGACCTGGCTGTTCTTGCTCGGATGGACGAATTCGATCGGGTCCTCGAGGCTGATGATGTTCAGGTTCCGCGTCTGGTTGAGGTGATTGATCATCGCAGCAAGCGTCGTCGACTTGCCGGTTCCGGTAGAACCCGTGACCAGCACCATGCCCTGGTGATAATCGCAGAAATCGGTCAGTACGGGCGGCATGTTGAGCTGTTCGAGCGACGGCACCTCGCTGGGAATGTGCCGGAATACGGCGCCCATGCCGGTGACCTTGCGAAAGACGTTGACACGAAAGCGTCCGCCGTCCTCGCTGACGTAGGAAAAGTCCAGGTCACGTCCGCTCTCCAGCGTTTCTATCTGGCGCGTCGTGAGCACTTCACGGATGTAGGTTTCCAGCTCCGTGTCTGACAGTTCGCGGAACTTGATCGGCATCAGGTCGCCGTTCATCCGCAACATTGGCGGTATGCCAACGGCGAGATGCACATCAGAGCAGCCCTGTGCGAGACCGAGCTTCAGGAACGCATCGATTCGAGCCATGAGGCCCCCGTAAATCAGCGAGTTATGC
>CAZSIQ010000077.1:0-14490 GCA_964606915.1 uncultured Woeseiaceae bacterium
GTTCAGTGAATCCCTTGGTCCCAGGTTCGAGTCCTGGCGGGCCCACCAACTCTCCACGCATAGCTCAGCCGGGTCCTGCCACTTAAGTGGGAAAGCACTAAAGATCAATCCGCAATCGGCTACTGAACAGTGATGATCTGTTGAGGCGGATTGGGTTCGAGTCCTGGCGGGCCCTCCACCTCTCTCCGCTCGTTCAAAACGAGTATCGCCACTCCAGTCCGTCAGCGCTAAAGATCAATCCGCAATCAGCTCCTGCACAGTGATGATCTGTGGAGGCGGATTGGGTTCGAGTCCTGGCGGGCCCACCAACTCTCCACGCATAGCTCAGCCGGGTCCTGCCACTTAAGTGGGAAAGCACTAAAGATCAATCCGCAATCGGCTACTGAACAGTGATGATCTGTTGAGGCGGATTGGGTTCGAGTCCTGGCGGGCCCACCAACTCTCCTCTTTGCGCCTTCAATCATGAGCATAGCGACTATACGAGGAAGATCAGGTTACCTTCCGCTTTTTGCCGATCACCCGAACTCACCCAGTAATTCCTGCGATCAGTACCTATACTCCGATCAGTATAGGTAGTTACAAGTCCGACTTGATGGAGAACTGTATGGGTCAGAAAGCATGGTTATTGGCACTCTTTGGTGCATTGCTCTTTCCGCTGAACGCGACTTCATCGGACAGAGATGACCCTGAAGGCATTGTCACCGAAGTGGAAAAGATGATGTTGAACATCACTGAGGCGATTAATGACGGCGATCTGGAAAGGTGGCTTGCCTACTGGTCGAATGATGGTGTGCAGATGCCTCCCAGCGAGCCCGCTGTGTTTGGCAAGTCCAATCTAAGGGACAGGCTTAAGCCGCAATTTGAACAGTTCAACTGGGACCTTTCGATGACTGTGGACGAAGTACATCGGGACGGGCAGCTCGCATTCGCGCGTGGCGTTTTTCAAGCGAGTCTGCTGCCTAAAGCCGGCGGTGAAGCTACAACACTTGACGGCAAATACCTCATCGTTCTGGTGCAGGACGCCGATGGCTCGTGGAAAATCTTCAGGGACATCTTCAATCTCAACGGCGCTACCGGGCAGTAGGGATTGGCTTGGCGGAAGGTCCTCCCCGCTCATTCAAGATCCAGCGCGTGGGGCTTAAGTTTCTCCAGCGGCACGCGCTCAAGTGCCCGTTGGTGCGTCGCCCTGAGATAGACCTTCGGCGCGGCGCCGTGACGCTCGGCCTCGGACCAGCGACTGGCGCACAGACACCAGCGGTCGCCGGATTTCAGGCCTGGAAATCCGAACTCGGGTCGAGGCGTGACCAGGTCGTTACCCTGCTCGCGGGAGTACTCGAGGAATTCCTCGGTAACGACAGCACACACCGTGTGTGATCCTCGATCCTGATCGTTGGTATTGCAGCATCCATCACGAAAGAAGCCCGTTACCGGGTCCTTGCCGCAAACCTCGAGCGGCTCATTAAAAACGTTGACTGGTTCGTCCATGACGGCCTCGAAGGGTTGTTGTTAACTGGATATTTGCAGAACGCACAGTCGCGCCATTAGCCGGAGAACTCTGCGTCGTGCTGCTTGCCGCAGTCCCCTATCTCATCCCAGGTTGCACGCGACCCTACCCAGATATGGTGCGCCACGGCGAGCTTGTCATTGCCCTCTGTGAGCAGGCCAGCAGGAATGAACAGGCGCCGTGCGTCATTGACGCCGGGCAATCGGGAGCCGCAGAGTCTACAAAACCAGTTCGTCCAGTCCGCCGACGGGTTGCTCCATGACTGGATGTGCTCTTCTCCGCGGACCCAGCGAAATGCGTCGCGATCGACAATCACGACGTGCACACCGTTGCCGCCGCTGGAGCGTTGACACAGAGAACAGTGGCAGACGAAAACATCCGAGAGGTCGGCGTCCACGTCAAACGCCACACTTCCGCAACTGCACTCACCTTTTGCCATAGCTGATCCTGGCACCGGGCCGCTGACCGTAAGCCTCACGCCGACGAAGAGAATAGCAGACATGACACGGCGGCCCGCTCACGCGCCGTGACGGGCTGCTTGTCACCGGCAGGTTGCGAGTGCGAAGGCCAGCCCGATGAAAAGGCAGGCCTCGGCAATGCGCTGGGCGAGTCCTCGCACGGGACTCTCAAATATCAGGACCACCGTGGAGACGCCAACGACAAAGCCGGCAACACGAAACAGCGGCCCGTAATCCTCGGCAATCGCGAAAAGCGACAGAGTGCCACCCAAATACTCGGCCGCACCCCCAAGATTGTGTAGCTGCTGCCGGGTCGATCCGATCATCGGCGACCCCGCGTCGCAAGGGAAGACGGCGCCGACCACATAACCCACGGAGATAGCAGCGGCCAGGGCCGCAATCGGCGGATGTGCCGCCACCGACAGCAGTGCGACGAGTGCGAGGCTGACCCCGACGGGTAGAAAAACACCGTAAGAAACGAGGTGACCGTGTGGCGAATCAACGGCACCCAGTTCGCTGATCGTGTGTTCCCAATGACTGTACGTAGGCCTCAGTCGTGCGAACACTATGCAGGTCACCAGCAGAAAGACGGCCGTCAGCATGGCAACAAACAAGAGTGCATCAGGCATCGGAATTCAGCCGTCCTTCCGGACTGCTCGCAACTTTCGCAGGATGAGAAAATACGCGACGCTGTTGATCGTCAACACGAGCACCCCGAGAACGATCTGGATTTCCCGCGTGAGTCCCGCCGGATAAACAACGGGCACGAGGTAGTGCTCAACGAATCCACCGGTAAAGCCCTGCTCGCCTGCAAGCGCTCGCAGCGACTGCTCCCACGGAGTCAGCGGACAGATCCAGCCAGCGAACTCGATCAGCGCGCCCCAGGCCGCGGCCGGTACATGCAGCCACGCCAAACGGGGCCGGTACCAAACCGCGACGGCACCAAACACCACGAACAGCACAAACGCCAGGTGAACGAGAAACACGAGATCTGCGAGAAGCTTGTAGACCATTCTCTGCCCCGCCCTGTCGAAGCCAATGGCCTAGGCGTGGCTCTCCGCGAATCGTGTGTAGTCCGACACCAGCCCACGCAGCGCCAGGTCGAAGAGCTTCTTGCCGGCGTCCGGATTAGCCAGTGACGGATTCGAACCGATACGGCCATCGGCAAAGCGACGCCGGTAGTCGGCGGCGTCGTAGATCGGGCCGTTCGGCGCAATCGGTGGGTCCATCTCGGCCGACTTGATACTGTGCGGGTACGCATACTGCGTAAGTGAAACCTCACCGCAGGTCGCGTGACTGCCGTCAGCATCACCGAATAGCTCCCGGCTGAGGGCCATGACACCTTTGGCTTCCCACCAGTTTCTGAGCACGCAGCGAACATCGATGTACTTGTCCGGGGCCATGCCGAGGCTCGACTGCGCGTAGATCTCTGAAAACGCCGCGTTGACGGTTGCGATATTGCCGCCATGGCCGTTCAGGAAATAGAAGCGCGTGAAGCCGTGCTGGATCAGTGAGTTCACCGTGTCCTGGAGGACGAGCAACAGCGTCGAGGGCCGGAGCGTGATGGACCCCGGAAAGCCCAGGTGGTGTTGTGCCATACCGACCGAAATCGTCGGGGCAACCAGGGCACCGGCCTGCTTGCCCAATTCGATGGCCAGCGCTTCCGGACACAAGGCGTCGGTGCCGATCAGGCCGTTAGGCCCATGCTGTTCTGTCGAACCGATTGGCAGGACGATCGCCCGGCTCGATTCGAGATAGCGTTCGACTTCCTGCCACGTACAAAATTTCAGTTCCATTTAGCGACTCCTTGCCACATCGGCCCGCGGCTGGCGATTGTAGCGAAGCTTCGTCGTCAACGTGCGAGCGCGGTGAACACCCCGCAGACGGCCAGGATAAGACCGGTCATCCCCACCAGCAGAAAAGCGCTGGAGCGAGACGGCGCCGCGACAGACCCGGGGCGCGCCACCAACACGCCGGAACCAGCGACCAGGGCCAGCGAGAAACTGACCACGAATCCGCTGAGGTTCCACCAAAGCCAGGACACACCCGGCGCAAACCACCAGAGCGCGGCATTCGCGGCGAGACCGGCAAAAAACGCACCGATGGCCTTGGCCTGGCCAACGGCGGGTGCCAGCAGTGCTATGCAAAACAGGGCGAGCAAGGGGCCATTGGCCATGGAACCGATCTTGTTGATCGCCTCGAGAACCGTCGGTGCGATGCGCTCCACCTGGTAGGAGAAGACCACGGCGAAGAGACCCCAGCCCAGCGTCGTCAGCTTCGAGAGCATGAACAGCTTACGCTCCGACATCTCACCGCCTGTGTTCACGAAGTCTTCCAGCGTTGCTGCAGACAACGAGTTCAGTGCCGAGTCGATCGACGACATCGCGGCCGCGAAGATACCGACCATGACGAGACCGACAAGTCCGGCGGGAAAGGTCTCGAGCACGTAGACCGGGAAGACGAGATTGAAATTCGGTGTGCCGCTCTCACCGGCGGGCAACTGCTGGACCAGGTCACTCTGCAATGCGTAAGCAGCCAGCGCCAGGCCGAGCAGGCAGTACAGGAGCACCAGCGGGAATCGCAACAGGCCGTTTAGCAATAACACACGTTCCGTTGCCTCCGGGCTTTTCGCGGCAAGGACACGCTGCGCCTGGCTCTGGTCACATCCGTAGTAGGCGGTATACAGGAAAAAGCCCCCGATCAGCATCGGCCAGAAACCGTAATTTGAGCCGCCCGACAGGCCCCAGGACAGGTCCAGCGCCTGCGTTCGCTCGGACAGCAGCGCCGCCGGTCCACCGATCTCGTCGAGCAGAAACCCGAGGCTTAATACAACCGCAAGCACGATGAGGACGATCTGAACAACGTCACTGATCACGACCGCACGCATACCGCCGAGCACATCGTAGGCGATGGTCGCGACCATCAGGATCAGCACGGCCTGCGTGTAGGAAACGTCGACCAGCAGTGTGACTACCAGCGCCACACCGTAGACAGTGACGCCGGTTGCAACGCCACGGAAGACCTGGAAGCTGCCGCTGGCGATGAGCCGGGCGCCCCTGCCGAGCCTCTCTTCAAGAAAGGCGTAAATGGAAATAAAGCTCCCCGCCCGCATTGGCCGAAACAGGAACATCAGGGCGAGCATGGCCAGCGGCACGGCAAGTTCGTATTGCAGCCAGACCATACCGCCGCCGGCGACAAAGCCGACGAATGCCGGCGCGCCCAGCAGACTGTTGGTCGAGCACTGAGTCGCGATGGTGGACGTTGCGAGAGCCGCGGCCGGCATGCGTTGTCCGCCGAGGTAGTAGTCCTTGCGCGTGTGCTGGCCGCGGCCGATCCAGGCGCCAACCGCGAGCATGCCGACGAGGTAGGCGCTGACGATGACCCAGTCGAGATCCGTCACGCCTGGCCCCAGGACGAGAGGAAGCGAATCCACATGGCGAGGACGGCAACGAAGTTGACGGTGAAGACGATGCCGCGCAACCGAATACTGGTGCCAAGCACCTGAACCGCGGTGTGGATGACCCGACCAGCGACGAACAGCCAGGCGAACACGGCCTGAACATCATCCTGAACGGGTTCCTGCATCAAGAGCAGCAGGCATACAACGTAGAAGAGCAGCGGCCACTCGAACTGATTGCGCAGGTTTGCGCTGATACGGCCTTCAACAGCCGCGCAGGGGTTGGAACCGTCGCTCAGCTGAAAGACACCCCAGACCGATGGCGCACGGGCCAGTGTCAGTGCCGCATACAGCAGGGTCACCCAGGCGATGTGGGCAGCCATTGCCCATACGAGGGAATCAGCCGTCATGGAGACGGAGCTTAACGGGAAACTACGCTGCCTGCTCGGGGCGCTTCGTCGTCACGGCCGGTACCAGCGTCACTGAACCAGGACGACGTCAGGCTCACCCGGGTGCTGCGACACGATATCGTCATAGCGTTCCCATCGCTCCGCCGTACGATCTGATTCCAGCATGGCCTCGCGGGTCAGTGAATCGAATCGATCGTTGTCGAGACGCTGCCGTTCGAACTCGTCGTCTGTCAGGTTTTCGAAGCCATCATTGCCGCCGAATGCGAAGGAAAAAAGCTGCTCGGCCGCCGACGCGCCCAGCTGCCTGCCTGCATCGTTCCACTGCACGGAGGAACAGCCGCTGGTAAGACAGACCACCGCGGTCAGGATCAGGGTTCGAAAGGAAATATGGGCCAGCGTCATCGGGAGCACACCTGTCAGTCTCCTGAAATCGTAACGGTGTTTGTCCGCAAGGTCGGTGACCGGCGTCAGACTTTTCCAGGAATCGGCCAGCTTAAGTCAAATCGCGCTTTATCCTTGTCCACCGGGCGCAGCGGGTCGCCGGGGGCTACGGGTCCTGTCGGCAGGCCTCGCATCGATAGTCGATACCGTAACCGGCGAGCGTCTCTGTGAGGAACGAGGACCAGGTGTCGTTCGGTGTCCACACGTCGAGCATGTCCTCCTCGGCCTCGGAGAGCGGCACACCCAGTACAGCGACCCGGTAGAGAAAGCTGAACGCTGTTGCGCGGTAATTTAGCTGGCAGTGAACCAGGGTCCTGGCATCGGGCTCCGACTGCATGATGGCCGCAAAGGTCGTGAAGTCCGCCGGGCTGGGCGACTGCCAGTTAACGGGCAACTGCACGAAACGCATGCCGCTGTCGATGACGACCTTGTCCTCATCATCAATGCCCTTGTTGCCGCCGTTGAACGACAGGTCGACGATCCGTTCAAACCCTTCTTCGGCAGCGGCACGAATCTGCGCAGCAGACGGCTGGCCGGCACTCGCCAGCGTGTCGCTGTACTCGCGGTAGTTCCGGATATCGTCAACAGGCTCTGCATGCAGGTGCAGCGGGTAGAAAAAAAGCGCGGCAAGCGCGCACAGGTGTTTCGTTTTCACAGGTGATAACTTCCTGAAAAATTTACTCATTTCCGCATGCAGCGGCTCAAATTCAACTCAAGTGCCAGCGCTCGGCGCCGATAAACCGACTATACACGTAAGGATATCGATATGGCCGCCACAGCCGATGAACTCGCTTCCAGCGTCACCACACTGGTGTCGTTCCCGGATGTTGCGTTCAAGATCGACGAAGCGATTTCGGACGACCAGTCCAGCGCCTCGGATATAGGCTCAATCATTCTGTCGGATCCCGCGCTGACAGCCGCTGTACTGCGTGTGGCAAACAGCGCCCTGTTCAACGTCTCCGGCGAGATCGACAGCATCGATCGTGCCGTGTCTCTGGTTGGTATGCGCGAGCTGCGCGACATCGTGTTCGGGATTTATGCCACCAAGGCGTTCGAGGGAATTCCCACGACGCTGATCTCCGTCGAGGACTTCTGGAAGCACAGCCTGAGCTGCGCGACTGCAGCACAGTTTCTTGGTCGCCTGGCGCGCATCCGGAACGCCGATTCGCTGTTCACAGCGGGCTTGCTGCATGACGTGGGCCAGCTGGTCATGTTCAGCCAGAGCCCGGAAAAGTCAGCGACGGTCCTGGAATTATCACGCGAGAGCGACACCGACGGCATGCTGCCGTTTCTCTCCGAGAAAGACGTATTTGGCTACGACCACCAGGAAGTCGGTGCCGCGGTCGCGAAGCAGTGGAACTTTCCGCCGTCGCTGGTCTACTCCATCGCGCACCACCATGATCCCTACGTTTGCGATGACGTAACCCAGACGATGCTGGTGGTTCACGTCGCAAACTCCATTTCAGTACTGGCAGAACTCGACAGCTGCGACCCGGAAGACGGACCGCCGATCGACCCCCGCGCGGTGACCGACCTTAGCCTGCCGGAAGGCTATATCGAAAAGACGCTGGAGTACGTGAACACGCGCGTCCCGGAACTGCTGAAGAGCTTCGTCGACTAGGTCTTAAAGGCTACTTGAATCGGGCGCGGATCTTCTGCGCGATCTCGTTCAGCGGCAGCACCATTTCTGCCGCGTCCTCCTTGACGGCACTGCCCGGCATACCCCAGACCACGCTGGACTCCTCATCCTGTGCAATCGTAGGGGCTCCGGCGTCGCGAATCTTCTTCAGGCCTTTGGCGCCGTCAGCCCCCATACCGGTGAGGATGACACCCAGCGCATCGCTGCCAACCTGCTCGCTGACAGAATCGAACAGGACATCGACCGACGGTCGGTGGCGGTTAACAGGGTCAGCATCGTGCACGCGGCACAGGTAGCCGGCACCGTTCTTCTTGACGTCGAGGTGACGTCCGCCCGGGGCAACGTAAACGTGACCGTCGAGAATAGGCATGCCGTCTTTCGCTTCTTTCACGTTGAACGGCGTGCACTGGTGCATACGCTCAGCGAAGGACGCGCTGAAGACCGGTGGAATGTGTTGGGCAACGACGATACCTGGCATACCGGGATCAAGTTCACGCAGAACCGCCTTGATGGCTTCGGTACCACCCGTGGATGCACCAATCGCTACAACGTGCTTACTGCGAGGACTGTTGTCGTCCGGTTTGCCGGCGTCGTGCTCTTCGTCATCAATGCGATGGGCTCGCGGTGCCAACAAGTGGACCCGGGTCCTGGCCGCTGCCTTGACGACATTGATGATGTGATCGGCGGCCTCCTCGAGGCCCTTCTCGACATCGCTGGTCGGCTTGGCGATGGCGTCAAAGGCGCCAAGCTCCAGCGCACGCATCGTCTCGCGAGCACCCTTCTCGGTCAGCGTCGATATCATCACCGTCGGAATCGGGTGCAGTCGCATCAGGTTCTTCAGGAATGTCAGGCCGTCCATCTTGGGCATCTCGATGTCCAGCGTGATGACGTCCGGCTCGTACACCTTGATCTTCTCACGCGCGACATACGGATCCATCGCAGTTGCGACGACCTCGATATCGGGGTCTGATTCAAGCAGTTGCTTGATGAGCTGGCGCATCAACACCGAATCGTCTACGACGATGGCACGAATTTTCCTTTCTGACTGGCTCACGTCCTCTCCTCCGCTTCCTCAGTCAAACAGCTCGATCTCGCCGGCTTGCTGCTGCGGCTTGATACTGTCGCTGTATTTCTTCTCGATATCGTCGATCGCCCGCTTCTGCATCGATCGCAGGCGCTTTACCAGGACGCGGCCGTCCTTGACGTAAAACTTGATCTTGCGCGGGAACACATCGCCGAGGTCCTCGGAGACGACGCGCAGGTTTTCCGACTGAATGAACTCGCGAATGAACGCGACGTTCATCTCGCCGACGCGAAGTGAACTGGTCTCAATCACGCTTGCCCCGCCGAACAGCTTGAACACGAGGCGCTCCTTGTTGCCACCAAGTTTCAGCAAGCCGTTTATCAACGACTCCATGGCCGCGATACCGTAGCGCTCAGACGCGCCGTAACCGTCGCCACCGCCTCCATCGGGCAGCAGGAAGTGATTCATCCCGGCGACACCCGCCAGCGGGTCGAAAATGCATGCGGACACGCAGGAGCCCAGTACGGTTGTGATCGACTCCTGCTGGTTCGACACGTAAAACTCGCCGGGCAAAACCCGGGCTACCGGCATACCGTCAGATTGGCAAAAACGACGCTCGATATGCTCGAAGCCGGGAACCACGGTCGGCAGCTCAGCCCTGGCGAACGCCGAGTTCATCATCGAATCTTCCGGTGAATGGTCTTGCCGGTCAGCTCGAACCGGTCCGAGACGTTAAGCAGGCTCTCGGAGTGACCGATGATCAGGTACCCGCCATCAGCCAGCAGGTCGGCAAACCGATCCACCAGTCGGGCCTGCGTCTGCTTGTCAAAATAGATGATGACGTTTCGACAGAAGATGATGTCGAATGGACCCTTCATGGGCCAGGGTGACATCAGGTTCAACTGCTTGAAGGTAATCAGGGACTGCAGGCTGCTCTTAACCCGGAAGCTGCCGGGTTTGCCGGGGTTTGGTGAGAACCACCGTTTTTGCGCGGCCGAGGGAACCTTCTCCAGGCGTTCATCGTTGTAGATGCCGGCGCGGCAGGTTTCGATGACCTGGGTGTCGAGATCGGTCGCCAGGATCCGGGTATCCCAGCGATCGATACTCCTGAAATGGTCGCGTAGCGTGATCGCGATCGAATACGGCTCTTCACCTGACGAGCAGCCGGCCGACCAGATGCGCAGACGATTGCCCAGCCGTCCGGCGTTCGCTTCGAGGTCGGGCAAAAAGCTCCGCTGCAGAAAGTCGAAATGGTGCTGTTCACGAAAAAACGACGTGAAGTTGGTGGTTAGCGAATCACAGAAACCCTGCAGCTCATCCGCGTTGTCGCGCAGGAGAAAGTCGTAGTACTCACCGAAGCTTCCCAGGCCGAGCGCGTTTACCCGGCCGGCGAGTCGCCGATAGACAAGATCCTTCTTGCCGTCGGCAAGCTTGATGCCGGCGAGCTTGTAGATCAGGTCGCTGATGCTCTGGAACTCGCTGTCGGTCAGCTTTGCGAGACCCTGGCTGGCGGCACTTGCGTTAGCCTGCATCGGAGCCACCAGTCCTTGGCGCGAACAGCGCGATGTTGTCACCCAGTGACTCGTTCGCGGACTCCCCGGATGGCGACGTATCAAGGATCTGGTCAAACAGCGCCCGCTCGGATTCCATCGTGAATGCCGCTCGAGACTGCGCAAGGAAACTGTCCCAACGCGTTCGTGACATCGGCGACTCACCCAACAGGTCCGCCAGCGCATCCAGGTTTCCCTTAACGTTGGACAAGCGCTGGTGCAGACGGTCGGCGAATTGCAGCCGCGCAATGGTCTTGTTAGCGGCCGCATCCAGCGATGAGATCTCGTCGCGCATGGCGGCGAGCGTGCTGACATCGAGATCAGCAGCCGCAAGCTCTTCCAGGCGATGGCTCATATTCGACGCGTGGCCGACCAGCGCCAGCACCAGCTGCGCCAGCCCGTCGATCTCGCCCTGTGTTTCCTCGGTCGCCGCCTCGATCTGGACCGCAGATGCGTGCAGGAAGCGACCTACGTTTCTGTCCTCGTCGCTGGCGGCGAGCGGCGGGTTGTCGTGCTTGTCCGACATCCGGTGGTCAGCTCGCAGATGCGGCATTGTCCGCGTCCAGGCCAAGCCACGGCGTCAGGCCGATAACGCGTGCCCGCTCAGTGAACTCATCGGACACGGCATCCCAGGAGCACTGCAGTTTCCTGGTACTGCGCTCGTTGAAAAAGGCCACGAGCAGTTGCAGGGACGCGGTATCGACGGCCTCGACCGCTGAACCGTTGAAGCGGACATGTTCCGTCTCCATCGCGCTGATCAGCGTTGACTTGAGATCCTCAATTCGACCGATCACAACGCGCTTCTCGAGGTTTATCGGAACGCTCTCCATTGCCTTGGGCGCTGCCTTTTTCCTGCTCGTGCGTTTTTTCTTTGCCGTTGCCATTGCTTGCTTCCTTGAAACCGATAGTGACTGAACAATCAGACGGGCCTAGAACTCCTGCCAGTCAAGGTCGTCGGTGCCGCTTGAAACGAAGGCGTCAGAGGCTTCGTCTGCGTTGGCTGCCGGCGCATCGGTCCAGGGACGATCGGCGGAACGGCGCTCCGGTCCCTCCCAGTCAGTCGTTTGCGGCGACACAACGCCGGTCGTCTGGTTGGTGCGGAAGAAACCGATCATGTTCTGCATGCCCTCGGCCTGACCCTTCAGCGACTCGCTCGCCGCCGAGATTTCCTCGACCAGCGCCGCGTTCTGCTGGGTCAGCTCGTCCATCTGCGTCACCGAGTTGTTGACTTCATCAATACCCGATGCCTGCTCGCGGCTGGCAGCGGCGATTTCGCCGACGATGTTGGTGACGCTGCGAACGGCATCGACGATGTCGGACAGTGATTCGCCGGAGCGGTTGACGAGCTCCGAACCTTCCTCGACCTTCTGGCTGCTGTCGTTGATCAGGTCCTTGATCTCCTTGGCCGCCGTCGCGCTGCGACCGGCGAGGTTGCGAACTTCGCTCGCGACCACCGCGAAACCGCGGCCCTGGTCACCGGCTCGGGCCGCCTCGACCGAGGCGTTCAGCGCAAGAAGATTGGTCTGAAACGCGATTTCGTCGATAACGCCGATGATGTCGGAGATCTTCTTGCTCGACGCGTTGACGCCCTGCATCGCTTCAACCGCGTTGCGGACGATTCGGCCGCCGGATTCCGCGTGCTCACTCGCTTCCTTGACGAGGTCATTCGCCTTCTCGGCATTTTCCGCGTTCTGCCGAACCGTGGCCGTCATCTCCTCCATGCTGGAGGCCGTTTCTTCAAGGCTTGACGCAGCCTCTTCGCTGCGGCGGCTGAGATCCGCGTTGCCCTTGGAGATTTCCTGTGAACCCGTCTCGACACTGGAGGCGGTGCGCACCAGCTCGGTAATCAGGTTGTGCATGGTGTCCAGGCTGCCGTTGACCGACTCTTTCAACGCCTTGAAGTCGCCGCGGTAGTCACCCTGCACACGCTCGGTCAGGTCGCCGCTCGCAAGCTCGTTCATGACGCGTGCCACTTCTTCCATGGAGACTTCCAGGCCCTTGCGTTGCTCAACCTGGGCAGTGATGTCGGTAGCGTACTTGACGATCTTCAGCAGCTTCCCGTTCATATCATTGATCGGGTTGTACGACGCCTGTATCCAGACCTCGTCACCGGATGACGTGATGCGTTTGAATTCCTGTGAACGGAACTGGCCACTGCGCAGGTCCGACCAGAATGCAGCGTATTCGGCGCTATCGCGCTCAGCGGGGTCAACAAACATCCGGTGGTGCTGGCCCTTGACGTCCGACAGCATGTAACCCATGAGGCCGAGAAAGTTGTCGTTGGCGTCGAGGATGTTGCCGTCGGGTGTGAATTCAATAACCGCCAGTGAGCGCCGAATTGCCTGCACCTGGGCCTCGTAGTCCGCCATCTGGCGTTTCGTTTCAGAGATAACGCTGGCGAACTTGATAACTTTGTAGACCTTGCCTTCGGCATCGAATACCGGGCTGTAGTTGGCGCGTAACCAGACTTCACGACCGGCTTTGTCGTGACGCAGAAACTCGCCTTCCACGTACTCGCCGGACGCCAGTTTGTTCCAGAACTCCTGGTATTTCCGGCTCTCGCGGAAGCCCGCAGGCACAAACATGCTGTGATGCTTACCCTGAATCTCCTCCAGCTCATAACCCATGGCGTTGAGGAAGTTCTGGTTAGCCTTGATGATCGTACCGTCGAGATTGAACTCGATGACCGCAGAGGAACGATCGATCGCCTTCATATGGCTTTCGGTCTCTGCGATGTATTGTTTGTCGACTGTGTCGTCTTTGTTGGCGTTTCCGCCGAAAAAGCCCAGCATTGCGTTTACTCCGGTGTTGGGGATTTGCTGACGAATCAGCCTTCTTCGTTCGACGCAACAAGATCGGCGTCGCGGAAGTCGATGAGATTGTCGATATCGAGCAGGATCACCATGTTCTCGCCGACGACGGCGAGGCCGCGAACAAAGCGCGTGTCAATGGCTGTACCCATCTCCGGTGTCGGCTGCACTTCGTTGTTATCCAGCCTGTAGACATCCGCAACGGCATCGACGACGAGTCCAACGGTGCGCTCCTGGTCATCGTGCTGCATACGCACGACGATCACGACGGTCGTCTTGCCAAACTCAACGGTCTCGAGGCCAAAGCGCTTGCGAAGGTCGACGATTGGGACGATTGCCCCACGCAGGTTCAGCACGCCGAGTACATGGTCGGGCGTGTTCGGAATCGGGGTGACTGCGTCGTAGCCCTTGATCTCCTGTACGCGCAGGATTTCGACGCCGTATTCCTCGCCGGCGAGGATAAAGGTCAGGTACTGGCCCGCAGCTGCACCTTCGGCGCTGTGTACGAGGTCTTCACTGACTGCTTGAGCTGATGTTGCCATGGGTTTCTCCAGGTATCCGGGATGCTGTGCGCAGGCCTCAGGCGGCCGCCCCTTCTGAATTGCGATCGTAGAAAAGCTGAATTAGGCCGGGCACGTCGATAATCAGGGCAACATGACCGTCGCCGAGAATCGTGGCACCCGAAATGCCCTGCATGGAGCGGTAATTCGCCTCCAGGCTCTTGATAACCACCTGCTGCTGATCGAGCAGGTCGTCGACAAAAATACCAACGCGCTGGCCACTGGCCTCTGCAACCACCAGCAGACCGTCTTCGATCTCCGCACTGTCGCATTCCGTGTTGAATAACTGGTGCAGGCGCAATACCGGCAGGTATTCGTCGCGCAGCTTGAACATCTCGGCCTTGCCGACGACCTTGTTGATCTCCGAGTTTTTGACGCGGATCGTCTCGACGATGGAAACCAGCGAAATAATGTAGGACTCGCTGCCGACGCGAACCAGCTGACCGTCCAGGATCGCCAGGGTGAGCGGCAGGTGAATGACAAACTTGGAGCCCTTGCCGGTCTCCGACTTCACTGAGACATAGCCGCCGAGGTCTGCGATGTTGCGCTTGACAACGTCCATGCCGACACCACGACCAGACAGGTCGCTGACCTTGTCGACGGTCGAGAAACCGGCCATGAAGATCAGGTTGTTTATCTTGTCGTCGGACAGATGATCGTCGTGACGCTCGCGTAAGGGAGCGCGATCCTAACTCTA
>CAZSIQ010000078.1:0-13956 GCA_964606915.1 uncultured Woeseiaceae bacterium
GCAGCAGGACATCGTCGAAGGTCAGTGCTTCCTTGGCTATGCGCATGGGCGGGGGTCCGGCTTCAGAGAATCGGCGGATTCTACGCGTCGAGTCATTGCGGGTAAACGCCCGTATACTCCGCGCATGGATTTCGACGATTCTCCGAACCCCCTGACCGTCTCGCAGCTGAATCGCGAAGCCAAACGCCTGCTCGAATCCGGCATTGGCCGGCTCTGGGTCGAGGGCGAAGTCTCCAACCTGGCGAGACCGGCCTCCGGTCACGTCTATTTCCGCCTCAAGGACAGCCGCGCACAGGTGGCCGCGGCGTGGTTCCGCCAGCGCCAGCGCGGACCGACCATCGGGCTGAAGAACGGGGACCAGGTGCTCGCCTACGGGCAAATCAGTCTTTATGAGGCGCGCGGCGATTTCCAGCTCATTGTTGAGCAGGTCGAACCGGCCGGCGAGGGTATTCTCAAGCGCCAGTACGAGAAGCTGCGCAACAAGCTGGCCGAGGAAGGCCTGTTCGACGAGGAGCGCAAGCAGGCGCTGCCCCGCCTGCCGACGCGCGTCGGCGTCGTTACGTCGCCAAGCGGCGCCGCCATTCGCGACATACTGACCGTCTTGGCACGCCGCTTCCCCTCGGTGCCCGTTGTCATCTATCCGTCCGCCGTTCAGGGCGAGGCCGCGGCGCCGGAACTGATCGCCGCGATCGAAGCCGCGAATCGCAGACAAGACTGCGACGTGCTCATTGTCGGCCGCGGCGGCGGCTCGCTGGAAGACTTGTGGGGCTTCAACGACGAGGCGCTCGCGCGCTGCATGGCCGCCTCGGAGATACCGATCGTCAGCGCGGTCGGTCACGAGGTGGATTTCACCATCGCCGACTTTGTGGCCGACGTGCGGGCGCCCACGCCGTCCGGCGCAGCAGAACTCGTGGTACCGGATCGCCGGGAGTGGATTCAGCGCCTCGAGGCAGACCTTCGGCGCCTGTCGCGAAGCCAGCAGCGCCTGCTCGAAAACCGTGAGCAGATGCTCGACCAGCTGCAGCGCCGCCTCGTTGCCGCAAACCCGGCCAGGAAGCTCGCGCAGCAGCGTGCGCTGCTGCGCGAGCTGACCGGGCGCCTGCAGTCCCGGGTCCGGGAGCTGTCGATGCAGCGTCGACAACGCTGGTCGTCACTGGATGCGAGGCTCAGGCAGCAGTCACCGGCGCTGCGCCTGCAGACATCTTCTTCGCAACTGGACATCCTGTTCACGCGCTTGCGGCAGTCGACACAAAACCTAGTGTCCGACCGGCAGCATCGGCTGGCGCTGTCGGCCCGCGCCCTGCATTCGGTCAGTCCGCTGGCAACGCTTCAGCGTGGCTACGCCATTGTGCTGGATGAAAAGAGCGGCAAGGCGCTGAGGGATGCATCAACGGTCAAAGCCGGCGACAACATCGAGGCGAAACTGGCGAAGGGCTCGCTCACAGCGCGAGTCGAGAAGATCGACGACGGCAAATAATCAGCCCGCTTGACACCTACTCCGCGAAGAAGTCGCAGATCACCGGCCGAAAGGCGTCCATGTCCACGAGGAAGGAGTCGTGACCGCGAATGCAGTCGAGCTCGACAAACTGCGTCTGCGTACAGACATTGCTGAGACCGTCGGCAAGCTCGCGCTGCTGGTGAACCGGAAAGAGAATATCCGTCGTCACACCCATGACCAGGGCTCGCTCAAGATTCAGGTGCGAGAAACCGGCCTCCAGCGAACCGCCGTGTTCAGCAAGATCGAACAGGTCAGATGCGCGTGACAGGTAGAGGTAGCAGTTCGGGTCGAATCCACCGCTGAACCGGTTGGCGTGATGCTCGAGGTAGGACTCGACGGCGAACTCGATCGTAAAGGGATCGCCCGGCCTGCCGGCCTCCGCCATGCGTTCACGGCCGAAGCGCTTTTCCCACTCCTCGGCGGAGCGGTAGGTGATCATGCCGAGCTTTCGGGCCAGTTGCTGTCCGACGGCCGGCGGATCGTCATTGCTGTAATTGCCCAGGTTCCATTTCGGATCGGAGCGGATCATCTCGCGCTGCAGGGAGCGGACCGCGATCGAGAACGGTAGGGCCCTCGCCGCCGACGACACGGAAATGAAATTACGAACGGCTTCCGGGTGGCGGACGCAGTACGCAAGACCGCTCATGCCGCCCATCGAGCAACCGACCACGGTATGCACCTGCTCGATTCCCAGGTGGCAGACAACGCGGTACGCCGCCTCGGCGACATCCTCGAGCGTCAGCACGGGGAAACGCAGCCGGTAGGTCTCGCCCGTTTGCGGATCGATCGATGCCGCGCCGGTGGACCCGAAGCAGCTGCCCAGTGAGTTCACGCAGATAATGAAAAAGCGATCGGTATCGAGCGGAAAGCCGGAGCCGACCATATCCTCCCACCAACCCGCCGACGGGTCTTCAGCCGATGACGCCATATGCGCGGACGGTGACAGGCCGCTGAATACGATGATGCAGTTGTCCCTGGCCTCGTTCAGCTCACCCCAGGTTTCGTACGCCAGCGTCGGCGACTCCAGACAACCACCACGGTGCATGCTGAATCGGCCGTCAAGCGTCAGGTATTTTCGAGCGTCGGTCATGGGCCTTGTGTTCCCGATTCTGCTAGCGCTTCAGGTGCTTCATCATACGTTTGCGCTTGCGCTCCTGTCTCGGGGTCAGCGTATTGCGCTTGCCCTTGAACGGGTTGTCGCTGGTTTTGAACGACAGGCGCACGGGCGTGCCCTTGAGCTTGAACGCCTTGCGGAAACGATTGACGAGATAACGACGATACGCCTCCGGCAGACGATCGGTCTGGTTGCCGTGAATCACGATGACCGGCGGGTTGCGTCCACCCTGGTGAGCGTAGCGCAGGCGAATACGGCGACCGCGCACCAGCGGCGGGGGATGTGCGACGAGAGCGGCTTCAAGTTCACGGTTCAACTCCGTCGTCGACATGTCGCGCATCGCCGCACTGAATGCACGTTCCACGGCAGGCAGCACATCGCCCACGGCGGTCCCGTGCAACGCCGAGATCGTCATGCGCTCGGCGAAGTCGAGGAACGGCAGACGGCGCTCCAGGTCGTCGCGAATTTTCTTGCGCTCGTCCGGTGACAAACCGTCCCACTTGTTGACGACAACGACCAGCGCCCGGCCGCGTTCGAGCACCAGCCCCAACAGGCTGACGTCCTGCTCGGTGACACCTTCCTGGCCGTCGAGCACGGCAACCACAACCTGTGCCCGCTCGATTGCCTGCAGCGCCTTGACGATACTGAACTTCTCGATGACTTCGTGAACGCGTGCCCGGCGGCGAATTCCCGCGGTATCGATTAGCAGGTATTTGCGGTCGTGGCGTTCGAAGGGAACCGCAACACTGTCGCGCGTCGTGCCCGGCTGGTCGTAGACGACAAATCGTTCTTCACCCAGCAGGCGGTTGGACAGCGTCGACTTACCGACATTGGGACGACCGACGACGGCCAGACGAAGCGGTTTGCTGTCGTCATCGTCTTCCTCCTCCTCGACCTCGAATCCGTCGAGCACCGTGTCCATCAGGGACTGGATGCGGTCGCCGTGCGCTGCTGAAACAGCCAGCGGCTCGCCGAGTCCGAGCGCGTGGAATTCGCTGCCGACAATCGCCGAGTCGAGGCCCTCGGCCTTGTTGACGATCAGGTATACGCGTTTTGCGTTGCGACGCGCGAGATCTGCGACGTATTCGTCGGCGGCGGTGAGGCCTTCGCGCCCGTCGACAAGCACCAGTGCGACGTCGGCCTCCTCCAGCGCGCGGGCGGTCTGGTCCGCCATGCGTTCGTCGATGCCAATCTCGCCGCCGGCAATTCCGCCGGTGTCGATAACGATATAGGGGACAGGCCCGAGCTTGCCGAATCCGTACTGGCGATCCCGTGTCAGCCCGGGGTAATCGGCGACAAGTGCATCTCGAGAGCGTGTCAGCCGATTGAACAGCGTCGATTTGCCGACATTCGGCCGACCGACAAGTGCAACAACCGGCAGCATGGCATCAGGGCTCAGCTGTCGTCGTCAGCGATATCTGGCGCGCTGCGATCACGAGCCAGCTCCGGGATGAAGTAGGCCGTCAGGCTGCCGTCATCAGCCTGCACATACAGGCGATTCGAGATCGCCACCGGCGCACTGGTCACGGCCGACTTGCTGGGACGCAGCCTTGCAACCGGCTCGCCCGTCACCGTCGAGAAGAAGTGCAGGTAGCCCTCGAGGTCTGCGGTGGCGACCGTCTGCATGAACGACACGGGCAACGTTGGCTCGCGACGCAGCAGGCTTTCCTGGCGCCAGGTTTCGGTGCCGGTGCGGCGCGACATCGCTACGATTTCGCCACCGTCCAGCACGGTGTAGACACTGCCGAAGTCTGCGTAGGCTCCCGCTGACGTGGAGATTTCCCTCGCCCACAGTGGCTGCCCGGATTCGGCGGCGAGAGCCGCCAGCCGACCCTGGTAGCCGGCCGCGTAAACGTCCTGTCCGACAACGGCAATGTTGCCGTCGACGTCCGACAGGCGCTCCAGGTCAGAGCGTCCGGACGGCGGTGACAACAACTGCTGCCACTGTACGTCGCCGGATTGCAAATCCACCGACATGATTCGACCGTTGTCGAAGCCGGCAATGACAGCGTTGCTCACGGCTACCGGCGCGGCGTTGCCGCGGATCGTCAGCGCAGGCGTGGACTCCTCGAGCGTCCAGCGCTCATTGCCGTCAAACAGTCCATAGGCACGCAGGCGGTTGTCGACGGTCATAACGACAACGGTGCCGTTACGAATCAGGGGCCTCGCCAGGGACTCACCGGAAATGTAGGCGCGCCAGCGCTCTTCACCGGTATCAGCGTCCAGCACGATGAGCCGGCCGTCCTTGCTGATAATGGCGACGCGATCTTCACCGTAGGCGGCACCGGCTGAAATTTCCTCGCCGATATCCTGCTGCCAGATGGTTTTTCCGGTTTCCGGATTCAGAGAGGTAACTCGTCCGTCGAAACCGGCCACGAACAGGCGCTCACCGTCGCCGGACGGGCTCAGGGACAGTCGCAGGTTATCGGCACCTTTGCCAATGGTCGTGGACCACGCACGTTTGATGTTGACCGTGGTGTCGATTGGCTGCAGTTCGAGTGGCTTGAGTTCCTCGTCCTTCTTTCCGCCAATGATCCCGCAGGCCGACAGCGTCAGAGCCAGGCCAGCGACGACGAGGAATCGGGTCATCATTGAGCCGGTTCCTCGGAGTCCGTCGTCTCTTCCTGAACGTCGCTCGTCTCATCCGACGGAGGCACGTCTTCAGCCGGCGCATCATCAACGGCTTCCATGACGTCCTCAGTCGAAGGCTCTGCGATCTCGACGGCCTCATCGACAACAACGTCCGGCGGCAGGTCGAACAGCTTCAGGCGAACGAAGCCGACGTCCACTGTCTGGTCAGAGTTCGGCTGCTCAACAGCTTCGGTGTATGCGGTACGGGCTTCAGCGAAACGCTCCAATGCCACCAGGGCGTCCCCGCGTGCTTCAGCGAAGCGCGCTGCAAATGCCTGTCCTTTCGGGTCCGCGACAACCTCGAGCGCTTCTTCGGCCTTGCCCTGGTACAACAGGATCTTGGACAGGCGCAGGCTGCCGACCAGCTTCAATTCATCAAAGCCGTCGAGCGTGAGCAGGTCGCGCAGCGCGTTCGCCGCGTCCTCATCGCGGTTCCGGTCCATGTAAAGACGTGCCATGGCCAGCTTTGACTGCCCAACGTACGCGGTGTTCGCATAATCTGTCGTGATTTGCGAGGAAACGGTTTCGGCCTCTTCAAGCCGGCCCTCGCTCACGTGGTCAGCAAGCGTCTCGTACAGTGCCGAAGCTTCCGTTTGGGTGCGGAGCTGTGAGCTCTCCATGGTGTTCCAGCCGAACAGGGCCGCAACGCCCAGTACAACACCACCTATGACGTAAGCGCCGTATTGGGACCACCACGCGCGAAACTCTTCAATCTGTTCTTCTTCGGTCTTAAGCTCGTCTGCCATTTGTCTTTCCGCCAGTGCCCGTTAAGGGGACACTCGTTTCTGTAATGCAGTGACGATGTCATCCATCGCCACGGTTTCCTGGTCTTCGCGGCTACGTAACGGCTTGATACCAACCGTGCCGTCCGCCACTTCCTGTTCGCCGATCACCAGGGCGATCGACGCCTCGCTCTTGTCTGCGCGCTTCATCTGCGCCTTGAACCCGCCACCGCCGAGATTCATCTCGACACGAAGGTCCGGCGCCTCGCTGCGGATCCTCTCTGCCAGGCCGAACGCAGCACGCTGCGCATCGTCTCCGACGGCCGCGATAAACACGTCAGACGCATTGCTGCCGGGTTCGCCGCCGCATGCCTCGTACAAGGCGACGAAGCGTTCGATGCCCATCGCCCAGCCGATGGCTGGCGTCGACCGACCGCCGAGTTTCTCGACGAGGCCGTCGTAGCGTCCACCGGAACAAACGGCGCCCTGGGAACCCAGTGCATCCGTGACCCACTCAAAAACCGTCCGGTTGTAGTAATCGAGTCCCCTGACCAGTCGGGGGTTCACGGTAAATGCCACACCGGCTGAGTCGAGCAGCGATTTCAATGTTGCAAAATGCGCCGCCGACTCATCGTCGAGGTAGTCCAGCATCACCGGCGCGCCGGCAACAATGGCCTGCATCTCCGGGTTTTTGCTGTCCAGGATTCTCAACGGGTTCTTGTCGAGGCGGCGAATACTATCCTGATCCAGCTCGTTTTTCACGCCGGAAAAGTAGCTCACCAGGGCCTCGCGGTAGCGTGCCCGGGACTCGCTGGTGCCCAGCGAATTGATCTCCAGCTCAAGCCGGTCGATACCCAGGGCCTCCCAGATGCGGGCACTCATTATGATGAGCTCGGCGTCGACGTCAGGCCCCTCGTAGCCCAGCGCCTCGACATCGAACTGGTGGAACTGCCGATAGCGCCCGGCCTGGGGCTTCTCGTAACGGAACATCGGACCGGTAGTCCAGAGCTTCTGCTTCTGGTTATGTAACAAACCGTTGGTAATGCCGGCCCGGACCATGCCTGCGGTCGCCTCCGGCCGCAGTGTCAGGCTCTCGTCATTGCGATCGAGAAAGGTGTACATCTCCTTCTCGACGATATCCGTCACTTCACCAATCGAGCGCCTGAAAAGCTCCGTCTGCTCGAGGATCGGTAGCCGGATTTCCCGGTAGCCGTAACGCTGGGCGATATCGATGAGGACTGATTCCAGTTTCCGCCAGGTCGCCGTCTGCCCGGGCAGGATGTCATTCATTCCGCGTATAGCTGTAGGTTTCACGTTACGTCCGTAGCCGCGGCTGCGGCCTTCGAGGTCAGTTTCGGTAGAGGGTAAAGCGGGCCGTATCACCACGCCGGTCGGCGGGGTCGATGGCGTAGCGGGTGCCGTTGACACTGATGTCGACATTCGATGCGTTGCCGAGCAGCACCGATACCGGGGCTTCCCCGCTGAGGTCAACCGTTCTTCCCGCCTGGCCGAGGTCGAAAAACAGGCGCTGGCCGCTGCTGTCGGTCATTTCTGTCCAGCAATCCCCGCTGAACGACAGGCGAATCTGCAGCAGGTCATCCGCCTCGTTGATCGTTTCTTCGACCGGCGGTTGCGTTTCGACCACCTGTACGGGCGCGGGTGCGGGCTCGTTCGTCGCTTCGATCACCGTGGGCGTCGTTTCGATGGGCAGCTCCACGGCGCTTGTCTCGGGTTCTGCAACGGGCTCTGCGTCCGGCTCGACAGCCGTCGGCTCGTCGGTACGCAGGAAGAACCAGTAGCCAGCCACAGCAATCGCGATGACCACGACAACGGCCACCAGCGCAAACTGAGGCGTTGGCGATTTGGACAGCGTCGGCCGGCGGCGATTGGGTACGACCTGCGGCAGGCCGTCCTTGTGTGTCAGCGCGTGGTACTCGGCGAGGATATCGGCTTCGTCAACCTTGACCAGCTGCGCGTATTTTCTTAAGTGCCCCTTGGCAAAGACCGGAGCCCCGAGGGTGTCGAAATCATTGGCTTCGAGTGCGCGAACCTTGGTTTCGTCAATGTGCAGTTCTTTCGAAATCTCGTCGATCGAAATCTGTTGTTCGCGGCGAGCGTCACGCAGGCGCTCGCCACAGGCCGGCCCCTGCTCTTCGGTTTCCGGTGATTCCTCTTCGCTCATCTAACCGGTTTCCAGCACTCGGCGTGCTTCCGCGGATTCGGGAAATTCACGAATCAGGCGATTCGCGTACTCGCGACGGGCCGTGTTGTCGCCCAGCTCTGTCTCGATCTGTACGGCCAGGAACAGGACGCCCGCGCTCGGGACATTGCGGCTGAGAAAACGCTCCATGAAGGCGCGGGCGCCAAGGAAGTCAGCGTTCCGGTGCTTCAGGATCGCAAGCTGAAGCAGCGCCTCGCCGTAGGTCGGTCGCACGTCCAGTGCTGACCGGAAGTACTGCTCGGCCTTCACGACATCCGGCTTTTGCACCATGCAAACGCCGGCATTGGTCAGCGTCACCCAGGAACGATCGTTGCGTTCATTCTTCGATGCCCGATCGAAAAAGCGTGCGGCGTAGTCAAAATCGCCCTGGCGGCAGTTAAACACCGCGTAGGCGTTCTGTGCATCGTAGTTGTTCGGGTCTACACGAACAGCCTGCTCATAGGCATCCCGCGCCAGTCGCGGGTTTTCCAGTGCTTCATACGTCAGCGCGAGCGTGTACCACGTGATCGCCCGTCGATCGTCGAAATCGAGTGACTGCTTGAGTCGGTCTCTCGCCAGTTCGAAACTGCCATTGCGGTAATACCGGGCACCCAGCTGGTAATTGAATTCAGCGGCGTCTTCCTTGTCCGGCGTCGGTTTGGGTGGTCCGCTGGTCGTGGATACGCATCCAGACAGCAACACGAGCATCAACACCATCGTCAACTTGTTCATACGCCACCTACAGCCTTGATCTTCTTCTCGCCCAGACGAACCCGGACCCGGTCACTGACTTTACCAGCCAACTGGCCGCATGCGGCATCAATATCGTCGCCACGCGTCTTGCGCGTCGTCGTGACGATATTCTTCGCCCGCAACCGTTCCTGGAAGCGATAGATCGTGCTGCTCGACGAGCACTCGTACTGCGTACCCGGGAACGGATTGAACGGGATCAGGTTGACCTTCGCCGGTTTGCCGCGCAGCAGCGCGATGAGCTCGTCAGCGTGCTTCAGGGAATCGTTGACGTCGCGGAGCATCACGTATTCAAACGTGATGAAACGATTGGAGTGCTTCCCGGCGTAGCGCCAGCAGCTGTCGAGCAGCTCGGCGATCGGGTGGATCTTGTTGATCGGCACCAGTTCGTTACGCAAGGCATCGTTCGGTGCGTGCAGGCTGACTGCCAGCGAGACATTGCAGTGATCCCCGAGCTTGTCCACGTGCGGAACGATGCCCGACGTGCTGACGGTGACCCGGCGACGCGACAGGCCGTAGGCGTAGTCGGAAATCAGCAGCTCAAGCACCGGGACCACCGCGCGGTAATTCGCCAGCGGTTCACCCATGCCCATGAGGACGATATTGCTGATAACGGTTTCGCCATCCTCGCGTTTCGGTAGCGCGCGGACAGCATGAAACACTTGGCCGATGATTTCGGCCGCATCCAGGTTGCGATTGAAGCCCTGCGCCCCGGTCGCGCAAAAAGAGCAATCCATCGCGCAGCCCACCTGCGACGAAATGCACAGGGTGCCGCGGTTCGCCTCGGGGATAAAAACAGTCTCAACCGCCTGCCCCTTGCCACTACCGAACAGCCACTTGATCGTGCCATCGTTCGAATCGTGCTGGGACAGCACCTCGGGGAGGCGAACTTCGGCGGCGGCGACGAGCTTCTCGCGCAGCGACTTCGACAGATCGGTCATCGCGTCGAAATCGGTCACTCCGCGCTGGTGCACCCACTGCATGAGCTGGCGGGCGCGGAATGGCTTTTCACCGAGCGCCACAAAGAACTGCTTGAGCCCGTCCTCGGACAATCCCAGCAGGTTGGTCTTTGCAGCGTCGGTGGTCATACGAGGTTCTGAGGCTTAGCGCGTACGCGGCACCACGCCGTTGGCACCAAAGAAGAACTCGATTTCGACAGCGGCAGTCTCGGCTGCGTCGGAACCGTGAACGATGTTTTCCTCGATGCTGTCAGCAAAATCCGCACGGATGGTGCCGGCGTCGGCGTCCGCCGGGTTGGTGGCGCCCATGATGTCGCGGTTCTTGGCAATCGCGCCCTCGCCCTGCAGGGCCTGGACCATGACCGGGCCGGACGTCATGTAGCTGACGAGATCGGCAAAGAAGGGACGTTCCTTGTGCACGGCGTAGAAGCCTTCCGCCTGCTCCTTGGTGAGATGCATCATCTTGGCGGCAACAATCTCCAGTCCGGCTTTCTCGAAGCGGCTGTAGATCTCACCGATCAGGTTCTTTTGAACGCCATCAGGCTTGATGATGGAGAGCGTCTGCTCAACGGCCATGCGTTTATTCCTTTAGTTGATTGAATTTAAAGACAAAAGCCGGCGCGAAGGTGCGCCGGTGGCGGGGATTCTACAAAGCCCGGACAGGCCGGGCAATGCGTCAGACGGTAAAACTCTCGCCACAGCCGCATTCTCCGGCTGCATTCGGGTTCGTGAAGCGGAACATTTCGTTCAGCCCGTCCTTGATGAAATCGACCTCGGTGCCCTCAACCAGCGGCAGTGCCTCGGAATCCACCAGCACCTTGATGCCCTTGTCCTCGAAAACCACGTCGGATTCCTTCATTTCATCTGTCAAATCAACGACATAGGAGTAACCAGAGCAACCGGTGACAGACACGCCCAGGCGGAGCCCGATCGCGTTCTCACGATTGTCGAGGTAACCGCGGACGCGGTCTGCTGCATTGTCGGTCAGTGAAATTGTCATGGTCATTCCAGGCGAGAGTTAAGGCCTCGCAGCGCATCTTCAAGCACCAGTATACGCCCGGTTTTCTCCACGGGCACGGACAGGGTTCGCATAAGCGAATCGGTCGAGTACGACGCAAGCATCGACAGCGGCTGGCCCTCGAGCTGCTCACAGGCAAGATCGCAGGCCGCGATGGTGTGCGGGCAGCCGTATGCGCGGAAACGCATCTGTCCGACCCGCTCACCCGTCAGGGTCGCAGACAACTCGATATCAACACCCTGCCCGCTGCGCCTCGACGATATTTCTGCGTCGCCCGAATACGTCGGCGTCGAGAAACGTCGACGAACTTCCGCATTGTAGGGGTCGGCACTCACGCGGCCGGCACCATCGCACGCAGCCGCTCTACGGCCGCCCGGTATTGCTCGACTGCTGAGTCAATGTCTTTTTCGCGGGTGAACCGGCCGAAGCTGAAGCGAATCGCGCTTTGCGCTTCGGTATCACTGCGACCCATGGACCTCAGCACCTTCGATGGCTCGCGATCCCGTGAATTGCAGGCCGATCCGGTCGCAACGCAAATCGGCTCCAGCGCCAGGAGGAGACTCTCGCCCTCGATTCCGTTGACGCCGACATTGAGAATGCCGGGATAGTGGTTGTCGTCGTCGCCGTTCAGGTAGACGCCGTCAATATCGGCGATTCCCGCCCAGAGGCGATCCCGCAACACCCGTGTCAGCTCGAGATCGGCGCTCATGCAGGACCGGGCACGCTCGGCCGCCACGCCAAACGCAACGATCAGCGGGACCGGCAAGGTCCCCGGCCGGCGACCGCCCTGCTGACCACCGCCGAACAGGATCGGCTCGACGTGACAGCCGGGTCGGTCGGCCACGACCAGTGCACCGATGCCTTTCGGCCCGTACATTTTGTGCGCCGATACGGACAACAGGTCAACCGGGCGATCGGCAAAACGGACCGTCAGCTTACCGGCTGACTGTGCCGCGTCGACGTGAAACAGGATGTCCCGCTCCCGGCACAGCGTACCGACGGCATCGATATCCTGTATGACCCCGGTCTCGTTGTTGACGTGCATGATGGACACGAGCTGCGTGTCATCCCGCAGGCTGTCCTCGAACGCGGCGAGATCAAGGCGCCCTGACGCACCGGGCGTCAGCCACGTCACGTCGAAGCCCTCTCGCTCGAGCTGACGAGCGGTATCGCTGACCGCCTTGTGCTCAGTGGGCATCGTGACGATATGCCTGCCTCGACGAGCCCGGTACCGTGCCGCGCCCAGCAGCGCCAGGTTGTCCGCCTCCGTGGCACCCGACGTCCAGACGATCTGCGATGCCTCGCAACCCAGCAGTGAAGCCAGCCGGTTGGCTGCCTGTGAAACGTGTGCCTCGCTCGCCCGTCCGGCAACGTGATTCGCCGACGGGTTCGCAAGCATCGAGGGATCAGCCATCGCGTCAGCCAGCGTCGTCGCCACCTCGGGATCGACCGGGGTCGTTGCGGCGTAATCAAGGTAGATCGTCATGCGCGGGTCCGGTCGATGGCGGTGAGGATGCCGCGCAGGATGTTCAGTTCGTTCTTGTCCGGTCTCGCTCGAATGAACAGCCGACGCAGTCGGCGCATCAGGTGTCTCGGGTTGTCCGGATCCAGGAACCGCACGTCCCTGAGCACCGTCTCCAGGTGCGCATAGAAGTACTCCAACTCATCGGCTGTTGCGGCCTCGGCTTCGGTTTCGAACGGCGGCAACGGTTCCGCTGTCGCCGAACGAATCTCATAGGTCAGGACCTGTACGGCCATCGCGAGATTCAGCGAGCTGAAGTCCGGATCCGTGGGAATCGTCAGCAGGCTGTCGCAAAGGTCCATGTCTTCATTGCAGAGGCCGGTCTTCTCGGGGCCGAAAACGGCTGCCACCGGTCCGCGACGAGCTTCCGCCAGCAGGGTCTTCGCGCCGTTTCGAGGTTCCAGCGTCGGCCAGGCCAGCGCCCGCGAACGTGCGCTGGTACCGGTGACGTAAACGCAGCCCTGCACCGCGTCCGCCAGCGATTCGTGCACGCTTGCATTTTCCAGGATGTCGTCAGCGCCCGACGCCCGCGCGGTGGCGTCCTCGTGCGGAAAGTGCCGCGGACCGACCAGCGCGAGCTCCGTGAGCCCCATGTTTTTCATGGCGCGCGCGACAGCACCGATGTTGCCCGGGTGTGTGGTTCCAACGAGGACGATGCGAATGGGGTGACTGCTCATAGACTGCTTTATGGGGGCGCCGGCGAATAAAGTCCGGTATTCTACCGCCGCGGCGACAGGCCGCGACGTTCTTTTGACAACACGGAATCTCCCCGATGCACGCCCTGCTTAACGTAGCCGTCATGGCCGCACGCCGCGCCGGCAATACGCTCATGCGATACCAGGCCAACCTCGACAAGATCAAGGTTGAGGTCAAAGGCCGAAACGATTATGTCAGCGAAGCCGACCACGCGGCAGAAAAGGCGGTCATCGACGTCGTGCACAAACACTATCCCGATCACGCGATTCTCGGCGAGGAATCCGGTGAGGTGGCCGGCGCATCCGGAGATTCCGACACCGTCTGGGTCATCGACCCGCTGGACGGCACCACCAACTTCCTGCACGGCTTTCCTGTGTTCTGTGTCTCCATTGGCGTGCGCGTCAAGGGACGCGTCGAACACGCCGTCGTCTACGACCCGACGCGCCAGGAACTGTTCACTGCGTCGCGCGGCGCCGGTGCGCAGCTGGACGGACGTCGTATCCGCGTCAGCGGCCAGACAAATATCGAACGCGCGCTGATCGGCACCGGTTTCCCGTTCCGCCAGTCCGAGACCGCCATCGGTCCCTACCTCGACATGCTGCGCAAGGTCGTCACTACGACATCGGGCGTGCGGCGACCGGGGGCAGCGGCACTCGACCTGTGCTACGTCGCAGCCGGCCGACTGGATGCTTTCTGGGAGACAGGCCTCGCACCCTGGGATCTCGCCGCAGGCAGCCTGATGATTCGCGAGGCCGGCGGCATCATCTCCGGACTCGACGGCAGCGAAAACTACCTCGACACCGGCCACGTCCTGGCCGGCACCCCGAAAATCTACGCCGCCCTCGC
>CAZSIQ010000079.1:0-13835 GCA_964606915.1 uncultured Woeseiaceae bacterium
GTGGGCCTGGTACCGGAGGACGCCGTAGGTCTCCTTGAGGACGGGTTCAAGGTGCGGGTGCAGGTAGTCGATCTCGGCGCCGTCGGTCTGGTGCTTGCGCGCGATGAAATCATCGACCATGCCGGACTGCAGCGGCCCCGGGCGGAACAGGGCCACCAGTGCGACAAGGTCATCGAACTGGTCGGGACGCAGGCGCTTGATCAGGTCGCGCATGCCGCTCGATTCCAGCTGGAATACCGCCGCCGTGTGCGCCCCCTCCAGCAGCCGGAACGTCTTTTCGTCGCGCATCGGGATACGATTGATATCGAAGTCTTCGCTGGCGCCGGATTCGCGGACGATGCGCTCGGCCCAGTCGATGATGGTCAGCGTTTTCAGACCCAGGAAGTCGAATTTGACGAGGCCAATCGCCTCGACGTCGTCCTTGTCGAGCTGCGTCACCGCGTTGACGCCGCCCTCCTCACAGTACAGCGGCGAAAAATCGGTCAGCTCGGTGGGTGCAATCACGACACCGCCCGCGTGCTTGCCGGCGTTTCGCGCGAGACCCTCGAGAGACTTCGCAAGATCGACAATAGCCGCGACTTCCTCATCCTCGTCGCAGAGCTGCCGGAGTTCTTCCGACTGGTCCAGCGCCTTGTCCAGCGTCATCCCGATCTCGAACGGGATCAGCTTGGCGATGCGATCAACAAAACCGTAGGGGTGCCCAAGGACACGGCCGGTGTCGCGAATGACCGCCTTGGCGGCCATCGTACCGAACGTGATGATCTGCGAGACCTTCTCACGACCGTAGCGCTCCGCGACGTAATCGATGACGCGATCGCGTCCTTCCATGCAGAAGTCGACATCGAAATCCGGCATGGAGATACGTTCCGGGTTCAGGAATCGTTCGAACAGCAGGTCGTGCTCCAAGGGGTCCAGATCGGTAATGCCCAGCACCCAGGCGACCAGCGATCCCGCCCCTGAACCGCGTCCGGGACCCACCGGCACATCGTTCTCTTTGGCCCAGCGAATGAAGTCGGCAACGATCAGGAAGTAGCCCGGGAAACCCATGGACTTGATGACCCCGAGCTCGGTCTCCAGCCTGTCGAAATACGGCGCAGACAGAGCCTCGCGTTCTTTTTCGTCGACACCCTGCTGTTCAAAGTGGTTCTTGAGGGCCTGCTCAAGTCCTTTGCGGGACTCCTGCTCCAGGAATGCTTCCTCGGTCTGGCCGTCGGGAATCGGGAACGCCGGCAGGACATTCTTGCCGAGTTCCAGGTCGAGACTGCAACGACGGGCAATCTCGATTGTGTTTTCGATCGCCGACGGCACATCTGCAAACAGCGTCGCCATCTCCGACGTGCTGCGCAGGTATTGCTGGTTGCTGTAACGCCGTGGCCTGTCCGGATCAGCGAGGCTGCGCCCGTCGTGGATGCACACGCGCGCTTCGTGCGACTCGAAATCATCGGCTTCCAGGAAGCGAACATCGTTGCTGGCCACGACCGGTGTCCTGGCGGCATCCGCAAGTTCGAGACTCGCCTGGACGCAGTCCTCCTCGCCGGCACGCCCGGTTCGCACGAGTTCAAGGTAGAAACGATTCGGAAACACGTCGTTCCAGTGATCCAGCGCTTTGCGTGCTTCGCTGGTGTGGCCGTTTACCAGCTGTTGACCGATCTCACCGTGCAGTCCACCCGACAGGGCAATCAGCGAGCGGCAGGCATCCTCGGTCAGCCATTCGCGGCGAACCATCGGCAGGCCGCGGACCTGGTTTTCGATAAACGCGCGCGTAATCAGCTGCGACAGGTTGCGATAGCCGTCGCGGTTCTGACAAAGCAGGATTAGCCGGTAGGGCCGCTTTGAATCATCCGGATTCTCGACGACGAGGTCGGCACCAATGATGGGCTTCACGCCGGCCGCAATCGCCTTGCGGTAGAACTTCACCAAGGCGAACAGGTTGTTGCGATCGGTCAGCGCAACGGCAGGCATACCGTCCGCGCGACAGGCTTCCACGAGACGATTGATTCGGACCGTGCTGTCGACGAGCGAATACTCGCTGTGCAGGCTGAGATGCGCGAAGGCTGTCACGCGACGCGATCCTTCATGGTCGACATCGGCGCAAAACTCATTCGATGTTGCGGGCAAGGACCCGCCGTCTCAATTCGATCGCGGTGTTCGCGCGTGCCATAGCCCTTGTGTCCGTCGAATCCGTAGTCGGGATACAAGTCGTGCAGGTCGCGCATCATGCCGTCACGGACGGTCTTCGCAAGAATCGACGCCGCACTGATCGCCGGCTCCTTGTCGTCGCCCTTGATGATCGCTTCGCCGTGCAGAGAGAATCCGTGGAAATCCAGGCTCGGCAGACGATTGCCGTCCACCAGCACCTGTGTTGGTCGCAACCTGAGACCAAGAATTGCACGACGCATCGACAGCATGGTCGCGTGCAGGATATTCAGCGTGTCGATCTCGGCGACATCAGACCAGGCTACGGCCCAGGCCAGCGAGCGCTGGCGGATCAGCGCCGCCAGTTCAACGCGCCGTTTTTCACTGAGTTTCTTCGAGTCGGCCAGGCCATCCAGGGGCTCACCCAGTACAACAGCTGCCGCAACCACCGGTCCCGCCAGCGGTCCGCGACCGGCCTCATCAACCCCGGCCACGAAGCCGTTTCCTGCAACATCCTGTAGCCGAGCCATCAAGCTGTCATCCGTAATACCGCGTCTGCCGCGCGTTCATCGGCGTCGAGCGCCATGTCCTCCCGAAGTCTAGCAAACCTGGCCCGGATCTCGGCGCGACGCGGCTCGTCGGCCAGCAAGGCGGCTGCTTCGGTTGCCACAGCCTCGGGCGTCGCTGCTTCCTGCAGAAACTCGGGGACAAGGGGCTGCTCTGTCAGGTTATTCGGCAGGGTTACATACTCGAGCTTGAGCAGATCGAAGGCACGTACGATCGCCGCGGAAAGCGGCGCGAGTTTATACACAGCGATACAGGGTTTGCCGAGCAGTGCCGCTTCGAGCACCGCGGTACCCGACGCCATGATGACCAGATCGGATGCCGCCATGGCATCGACGCCCTGCCCGTCCAGCACGGAAACCCGCGATGTCATGCTCTCCCGGGTGAGGCCTTCTGAAATCATCGCCGCAATGGCCGGCGTTGCGGCCGGAAGCACAAACTGAAGCTCCGGATGGGCATCCGCCAGCAGTCGTGCACTGCCAAGAATGACGTCCAGCAAACGGCCGACCTCGCCGCGCCGACTGCCGGGCAACAAGGCGACCAGCGGCTTGTCCGCGGACTGGCCAAGCGCCTTCTTCAATCCGGCGACATCGTCTGAGTGCGTCAGGCTGTCAGCTTTCGGATGGCCAACGAATTCAGCGTCCACGCCGGCGTCCCGGTAGAGCGCGGGTTCAAAAGGCAGGATACACAGCACCTTGTCTGCGGCTCGCGCAATCTTTTTGACGCGCTTCGGTCGCCAGGCCCAGATGGTCGGGCTGACGTAATGAACCGTCGGAATGCCCGCGGCTTTCAGCCGGGTTTCCAGCCCGAGATTAAAATCCGGTGCATCGATACCAACAAAGACATCGGGTGGCGACGACTGCCAGCGCCTGGCAAGGGACGCGCGCAGGCTGAGCAGGCGCGGTACGTGCCGTAGCGGTTCAACCAGTCCCATGACCGCGAGGTCTTCTGACGGTGCCCAGGCCTCACAACCGGCATCGATCATCGCGGGCCCGGCCACACCTTCGAACACGGCGTCGGGATGACGTTTACGTATGGACCGAATCAGGCCGGCGCCGAGCTGGTCTCCGGACGCCTCACCGGCAACGAGCCCGATGCGCATTTATCGCAGCAGGCCGCGATCGGCCGCGCGAAGCGAATCGAGAAAAATCCCGAGCTCTGGTTGCTCGTCGACGAGCGCTGCGATCTCATCGATCGCCTCTGCGAGTTTTTTGCCCTGGCGATACACGATGCGATACGCATTTTTGATATTGCGGACCTGCTCCGCCGTAAACCCACGTCGCTTGAGCCCCTCCGAGTTAATGCCGCGCGGGGCCGCAGGTTGCCCGGATATCATCGCGTACGCCGGTACGTCCTGGCTGATGATCGAGAACATGCCAAGAAACGCATGCGCACCGATCTTGCAGAACTGGTGTACCCCGGTGAAGCCACCAAAAATGACCCAGTCGCCGACATGCACGTGTCCCGCCAGCGTCGCATTGTTCGCGAGGATGGTGTTACTGCCAACACGGCAGTCGTGCGCGATGTGCACGTAGGCCATGATCCAGTTGTCATCCGCAATCGATGTCACACCCTCGTCGTCAACGGTGCCACGACTGATGGTGCAGTACTCGCGAATCGTGTTGCGATCACCGATTTCCAGGCGGGTCGGCTCATCTGCATACTTCTTGTCCTGCGGATCGTCGCCGACCGACGCGAACTGGTAAATGCGGTTGTCCTTGCCAATCGTTGTCGGTCCGTTAATCACGACATGGCTCGCGATTCGGCAGCCGGAACCGATCGTGACGTCGTCACCGATGATGCTGTAGGGACCGATCTCGACATCGTCAGCGATGCTCGCCGATTCGGAAATGATGGCGGTAGGATGGATCACTCGATACCCCGGTTACCGGAAAGAACAGAGAATAGCGGCCCGGCTAGCGCTTGTCTTTCTCGAGTTTCGCTACGCGATCGACCAGCGAGCCAAGGCGCCGCACGCGAGCTACTGTCTTTGCCCAGGATTTCGCCGGTTCACCCGCCCAGCCCGCCGAGTAAGCGCCGGGTTGCGTAATGGACTTGGTAATCATGGTCTTGCCAGTGACGATAACGTCATCGCAGATCTCGATATGACCGACGGTGCCTGACTGTCCGGCAAACAGGCAGCGTGAACCGATTCGCGCACTGCCCGCGATACCCACCTGCGCGGCCATCGCCGTATGGTCTCCGACCACAACGTTGTGCGCGATCATGACCAGGTTGTCGAGCCGTACACCGTTGCCAATTACCGTGTCTTCAATAGCACCGCAGTCGATCGTCGTATTTGCGCCGATCTCGACATCGTCACCGACACGCACACCGCCCACCTGCGGCACCTTGACCCAGCCCGTGGGCGTCATTGCATTGCCAAAACCGTCGGAGCCGATAACGGCACCGGGATGCACGAGGCAGCGCTCACCCAGTCGCACATCGGCAACCAGCGTGACGTTGGCAAGCAGACGTGTTGCTCCACCGAGCACACAATCCGGTCCGACGACGCTGCCGGGACCGACGTAACAGTGATCACCGATCGAGGCGCCCGGCTCGATGACCGCATTCGCGGCAATCTCGGCGGATGCAGCGACAGTCGCATCTGCAGAGACAACAGCACTGGTATGGACACCCGGCTCGGGTGGTCGTGGCGCATGCAACACCGCCGCCACGCGGGCGTAAGTTGCGTAAGGATCGTCGCTGATGAGCGCCGCGACCGGACTGTCCGCGGCATCGTCGCGCCGGAGGATTACGGCACCTGCGCTGGTCTCAAGCAACTGCGGTTTCAGCGCTGGATTGGACAGAAAGCTGACAGCCGTCGCGTTGGCGTTGACCAGGCTGTCTACGTGGTCAACCGCGACGGCTGGAGAGCCTTGCAGTTCGCAGTCGAATTGTTCGGCGAGTTCGCCGAGCGTTGTCGACACGAGAGAGATCAGTTGGAGGCGGTTGCCTTGAACTTGGCCTCGACTGCCGTCAGGACATCGTCGGTTACGTTGACGGCGGCACTGGCAAACAGCACACCGTCACCGACGATCAGGTCGAAACCTTCTGTCTGGGCGAAAGACTGGACTTCGGAGAGAACCGAACGCTGCAGCTTCGCAAGTTCTTCGTTGCGACGCAGGTTGAAGTCTTCGCGCAGTTCCTGGTCCATGCGGGTTACGTCACGGCCGAGATCACGCAGGTCCTTCTCAGCGTTGCGACGTTCCGTCTCACCCATAACCTGCAGGTCCGTCTGTACTTTCTCAACGAGGTCTTCGTATTCCTTCTGCTTCGCAACCAGTTCGCGCTGGCGCGGAGCAAACTCTTCCTCAAGCGCTTCAAGCGCGACTTTCGTCTGCGGAATACGCTCCAGCAACAGCGGAATGTTAACCACGCCGATCTTCATTTCCTGTGCAGCGGCCGGGGCTGCGAAGCCTGCGAAAAGCGCTACGCCGGCAATCGTCGTGATCCAAAATGCTTTAAGAGAATTCATACTGTTTTCCGTTCTTAAAATGCCTGTCCAATGGAGAACTGGAATCTTTCCACTTCGTCTCCGTAAAACCTGTCATTGCCTTCATACTTGTCGAGTGGGAAGGCATAACTGAATCTGAATAGCCCCAGGGGCGCAAGCCACTGAACGCCGATACCCACCGACGACTTCAGCTCATTGAAGTCCGGCTCGTAGGTCACCCGGCTGCCGAGGCGATCGGTAAATGACACCTCGCCCGTGTTAAACACGTTGCCGACATCGTAAAACAGCGACGCACGAGCCTGGCTGGCGAACCTGCCCGGGAGCGGGAGTATAAGCTCTAGCTGGCTCGCGACCAACACATTGCCCCCATACGGGTTGCCGAAGGTGTCACGCGGCCCGAGGAAAGACTCGCGGAAGCCGCGTACCGACTGCGGACCACCGCCGAAGAACTGTTTATAGGGCGGCAGGGCTGTCGTGTCGCCAAGACCCTCGCCGAGCGCCAAATCCGTGTTGAAACGGATGATCCAGTTCGGAAATGGCTGGAAATATTTCGTTAAACCGTAGCGCGCAGTGTAGTACTCGACATCGCTACCGGGCACCGCCATCGACAGGAACAACTGCTGTCGCGTGCCGCGCGTTGCAAACAACGAACGGTTGCGACTGTCGTACGACCAGCCGAGCAACAGTTCGAGGTTCTCAAACTTGGTGCCGAAGAACTCGAAGCCGAGCCCGGTGTCCTCGACGAAGGAATCGCCGTTGTTGAGAACCCAGTCCTGCGCCTGCTGGGTGCTGCCGGTCGACGAAAGCAGTTCCGATGACTGGTAGGACAAACCAACGGATATCGTCTGGAATTCGCTGATCGGGTACCCGAAGTCTACCGAGGCCGAGGCTGTCTGCGTCGAGAAGTCTGACGCGCCGGACACGAACTGGGTGATATCACGGAAGTTGACGCCGATTGTTCGGCGTACACCGTCCATGGTCGTGTACGGATCCGTGTGCGACAGGCTGTAGAGTTTTGAGAAGCGACCCGAGTTCAGGTCGAGTGCCACCCGGTTACCGGATCCCAGGAAGTTCGTGTGCACGATACTGCCGTTCAGGATCAGCTTCTGCGACTCGGAGTATCCAACGCCGCCTGAGAACTGTCCGGGCATGCGATATTCAAGGTCGAAGTCGACGTCCACCATGTCGGGCACGCCGGGAACCGGGGTGTTTTCGACTTCGACAGACTCGATGAACGGCAGGCGCTGCAGGCGAACCTTCGAACGGTCGACTGACCGGTTCGAAAGAAATGCACCTTCAAGCTGACGCATCTCGCGACGCAGAACTTCGTCGTCTACCTGGTCGACACCGCGGAAGTTGATGCGCCGAACATAGACGCGCTGCTTTGGATCGATAAAGAAGCGAACCGTGACTTCCTTGTTCTCGAAATCCAGTTCCGGAACCGGCTGGATTTCGGCATTCGCGTAGCCCTGTTCGCCAAGACGAATCTGCATGAGCTCCGCCGACTGATCCAGCAGCGCCTGGTTGAATGTCGAGCCCGGCTGCGCCAGCACCAGCACGTTCAGGAACTGCTCCGGTACAACCATGTCACCGACCAGCTTGACGTCCGAGATCTTGTACTTGTCGCCCTCACGGATCGTGATGGTGACGAACATGTCTTTCTTGTTCGGGGAAATGGCAACCTGGGTCGACTCAACCCGGAAGTCCGCGTAGCCGCGATCCTTGTAATAGGACTGCAGGATCTCGAGGTCGCCTTCCAGGCCTTCCTTCTCGTAGCGGTCATCCTGGCGGAACCAGGACAGCCAGTTGGCCGTATCGAGTTTGAAATCGGATCGGATGTCTTCTTCGTCGAAACTGTCGTTACCGACGATATTGACCTGGCGAATGCGCGCGCGGTCGCCTTCCTTGACCGTTACATTGATCGCGACCGTGTTATTCGGGCGCTTGTTAACGGCGCTGTCGATCTCGACGCTGTACTTGCCGCGATCGTAGTACTGCTCGCGCAGGAACTGCTCGACGTTGTCCAGCACGGACGGGTCGAAGGTCTTGCCGGACGCGAGACCGACATTGCGAAGAGACTCAAGGAGATCCTCCGACTTGATGTCCTTGTTGCCTTCGATTTCGAAACTCTCGATGGACGGACGTTCCAGCACGGCAATGACCAGCGTGTTGCCGTCACGGCGCATCTCGATATCTTCGAACAAACCCTGTCGATAGAGGGAGGCTATGGCTTCACCGACGCGCGCACCGTCGACTTCGTCACCGATATTGATCGGCAGGTAGTTGAACACCGTGCCCTCGGAAATTCGTTGCAGTCCCTCAACACGCATGTCACGCACCACGAACGAACCAAAGTTGGCTGCCGCGGGCAACGCAATCAGGACCGTGGTAAGCGCAATCAGCAGACGACTAACAAGGGTTTTCAACATCCGGGAACCTCGAGAACCTAGCTAAACAGCCGGGACAGATCGTTGTAGAAAGCAAAACTCATAATCAACAGCAGGGCAAAGATCCCGACCTGCTGGCCGAAAATCTGCGCGCGTTCCGACAGTGGCGCACCGCGAATGCCCTCGATGACCTGGTACACAATCTGGCCGCCATCGAGGATCGGGATCGGCAACAGGTTGAGAACGCCGAGACTGATACTGACGATGGCCAGGAAACTCAGGAAACTGGAGAGGCCGCGTTCCGCCGACTCGCCGGCGTACTGGGCAATATTGACCGGCCCGCTGATGTTCTTGATGGACACGTCACCAGTCACCATGCGGCCGAGCATGGTGACGGTAAACACCGTCGAGTCCCAGGTACGCTGTACCGCGCGACCCACACTTTCGAGGGGGCCGTATTGACGGTTGTAGTAGTAGCGGGACAGGTCGACCTGGGTGATAACACCGAGCAAACCGACTCGCTGGCCGTCACGTTCGTCCACGCCTATGGTGACGTCGCGCGTCAGCTGTTCGCCACCGCGGTCAACAGTGACCGGCACCGTACTGCCGGCAAGTTCGGTCACGATCCGGCGCAGGTCCGAAAAATTCTGTGTTTCCTCGCCGTTGATGGCGACAACGCGATCACCGGCAAGCAAGCCTGCCGCTTCCGCGGGACTGTTGTCCGAGAACTCGGAAATGATCGCCGGGCGATCACCGCTGCTACCCGGCCGGAATCCAAGCCCGTCAAAAAGGAGGCCGGGTTCGGTGAGCCTGCGGGCGTCCGTGCCGACATCGATGACGGCGCTGCGACGATCGCCGTCCTCATCTTCGAGCGTCAACGGGATAGCGCCGCTCGAAACCATGGTGTCGAGCATTTCCAGTAGCGCCGATTCCCAGTCCGCCGTCTGGTTGCCGTTGACGGCGACGATACGATCACCGGTCCGCAGACCCGCCTCCTCGGCGTAGGAATTCTCGTCGACCTGCCCTACCGACGGCACAAGCGTCGGTATGCCGTAAATGAACAGGGCCCAGTACGCAAAGATAGCGAACAGGAAGTTGAAAGCGGGGCCGGCGAGCAAGGTCGCAATACGCAGCGGGATCGGGCGCTGGTCGAATGCCCGGCCGTCATCTTCGGGCGAAATGCCGGCTTCACGACTGTCGAGGAAACGAACATAGCCGCCGAGCGGTATGGATGAAATGCTGTACTCGGTCCTGTCAGGGCCCGCAACGCGACTCCAGATAGGACGTCCGAAGCCGATCGAGAACTTGAGAATCTTCATGCCGGACCATTTGCCGACGATGTAGTGCCCGTACTCGTGAATCGCGACGAGCACGCTGATCGCCACGATGAACGACAGGATGCTGCCGAGCACCCCCGACATCATGACTCCGATCCTTTTGCGAGCATCCCTGGCATCACCTCCGCGAACGACGGGCCTATGCACATGGACACGACCGCCGGCAAGCAGTTCCCGGCCAAGCTAGGTCCCTGAAACTGAACGCAGGCTGAACAGCTCATGCGATGAACCCCGTCCAGGCGAGACCAAGCGCGAACAGCGGCGCCGCAGCGGACACGCTGTCGACCCGATCGAGGATGCCGCCATGCCCGGGAAACAGCTTGCCGCTGTCTTTTACGCCGGCGGTTCGCTTGAAGATGCTGACCGTCAGGTCGCCGACAATCGACAGGCTCGCGACCGCTATACAAAAGGGTACGACGGCGAGCATGGGAACATCGAACCAGAAGGCGCCGGCGATCGCGATCAGCGACACCGTTAACAGCCCGCCGGCTACGCCCTCCCAGGTCTTGCCCGGGCTGATACTGGGCGCGAGTTTCACGCGGCCGAACAGCTTCCCGGCGAAGTAGGCGCCAACGTCCGCGGCCCACACCACCAGCAAGACAAACAGCAGCGTCTCCGGACCGATTCGATACAGCTCACGCAGCGCGATAAACAGCGGCAGCAGGATAAGCAGACCGGCCATCCAGCCGATGATCCTCGGTACCGACGTCGGATACATGAGTACCCATAGCAGCGCAGACAGCCACCAAACCGCTGCGGCAAAGAGCAGCTGTTCAATGACGGCGTCACCGTAGAAGTGCATTCCGGCGAGCAGCAAACCAACGGCAGCAACGAAGAGATAGCGGACAGCCGGCCGTGGTGCACGCAGCAGACCGGACCATTCCCACGCGCCCGCCATCGCGACGAATGCGATCGCCACTTCCGCGAGCAGTGGTGGCGCGACGAACAGGACCAGCAGCAGGATACCCAGCGCAATCAGGGCCGAGATGATGCGGATCTTCAGCATTTGACGGCTTCCAGCTGTTCCGGCGTATTGCCGTAACGTCGCTGTCGCTTGGCGTAGAAATCGAGAGCCTCGTCGAGATGCTGGCTGCGGAAGTCTGGCCAGAGTTCGTCGGTGAAAAACAACTCTGAGTAGGCCAGGTTCCACAGCAGGAAGTTGCTGATGCGTTTCTCACCACCCGTGCGGATCAGCAGGTCCGGATCCGGCACACCGCTGAGCTCCAGTTCGGTGTCCAGCAGCTGTTCATCGACGTCATCGGGATGCAGTTCACCGGCATGTACCTTGCGGCAGAGCTTCTGCGTCGCCTGCACCATATCCCAGCGCCCGCCGTAGGCCACGGCGACGACCAGGTGCAGGCCCGTGTTGTCTTTCGTGAGCTCCTCGCTGGCACGGATCTTCTCGATCAGGGCGAGGTTCAGGCGCTCCCGGGCGCCAATAATCTGCAGTCGTACGTTGTTACTGTGAAGTTCTTCGACCTCGCGCTGCAGCGCTTCGAGGAACAGCGACATCAGCATGCTGATCTCTTCTTTCGGTCGCTTGAAGTTCTCGCTGCTGAATGCGAACAGGGTCAGGTGTGATACGCCACGATTCGCGGCAGTCTCAACGATTTCTCGTACCGACTTCACGCCGGACCGGTGCCCGATATGCCGCGGCATTGCGCGTTTGCTGGCCCAACGGCCGTTGCCGTCCATGATGACGGCAATGTGATTCGGGATGCGCGTGTCTTTGTCGTTCACGGTGTTGCTCGAGGCAGGGCGGGACTCGTCAGGCTGATCAATGCGTTGTCAGTCGTGTTCACGTCCGGGCAGCCTCAGACTTCCATCAACTCGCTCTCTTTCTCCGCAAGGGCCGCATCGACCTCCGCGACGTACTTGTCGGTGATCTGCTGAATCTCGTCCTCACCGCGACGCTCATCGTCCTCGCCAATCAGCTTTTCCTTCATCAGGTCTTTGACGTCACCAATGGCGTCACGCCGGATGTTGCGAATGGCGATACGGCCGCCTTCCGCTTCGTTGCGAACGATGCGAATCATGTCCTTGCGACGCTCTTCGGTCAGCGCCGGCAGCGGTACGCGGATCACGGTGCCCGCGGTGGCCGGGTTCAGGCCGAGATCGGAACTCATGATGGCCTTTTCAATCGGCTGCACCATGTCCTTTTCCCAGGGTGTCACGATCAGCGTACGTGAGTCCTCGACGCCAACATTGGCAACCTGGTTCAGCGGCGTTTCGGCACCGTAGTACTCGACGGTGATGTGATCGAGAAGGCTGGTGTGCGCCCTGCCCGTGCGGATCTTGGTGAACTCCTGCTTGAGCGCCGAAACGCTCTTGGACATTCTTTCGCCCGCGTCTTTCTTGATGTCGTCTATCACGTCATCGTCTCCCTTTTATGACGTTACCAGCGTGCCGACGTCCTCGCCGGTCATCGCCTGGACCAGGCCGCCTTCTTTTGTCAGGTCAAACACGCGAAGGGGAAGCTTGTTGTCACGACACATCACAACCGCCGTCGCGTCCATGACAGACAGCTTGTCCGCGATCACCTGATCATAACTCACCGTCTCGAAGCGTTTGGCGTCCGGGTTCTTCACGGGGTCACTGTCGTAGACACCGTCGACCTTGGTCGCCTTGAGCAACACATCGGCACCAATCTCGATTGCCCGCAGGCTCGCGGCGGTGTCCGTCGTGAAGAACGGATTACCCGTACCGGCGGCGAGAATGACCACGCGGCCCTTTTCCAGGTGTCGTACTGCCCGGCGGCGGATGTAGTCCTCGCACACTTCGTTAATCTGCAGGGCCGACATTACCCGGGCAAAGACGTCCTGGGACTCCAGCGCATCCTGGATTGCGAGCGCATTCATGACCGTTGCAAGCATCCCCATGTGGTCGCCGGTCACGCGGTCCATGCCGGACCGCGCGAGACCTTCGCCACGAAAGATGTTGCCGCCACCGATGACGATCGCCACCTCGATGCCGCGATCACGCACTTCTGCGATCTCACGGGCAATTCGCTGGATGACCACCGGCTGAATGCCGTAATCGAGGTCACCCATCAGGGCTTCACCGCTCAGCTTGAGCAGTACACGTCGATACGTTGATGGCGCTCCGCTCATCCTTTCTCCACTGTTTTCGGTCTAGCTGGCGCCCTTGACCTGCGCCATAACTTCTTCGACGAAGTTATCTTCTTTCTTCTCGATGCCTTCGCCCACTTCGTAGCGAACGAAACCGGTCACCGTAGCGCCCGCCTCTGACAGCAGTTTGCCAACGGTAACGTCCGGGTCCTTGACGAAAGGCTGGCCGACCAGCGTGATTTCCTTGAGGTACTTCTGTACGCGTCCGTTGACCATCTTTTCGATGATCTCCGCCGGCTTGCCACTGTCCTGCGCCTGTTCAGTCAGGATGCGACGCTCGTTCTCGAGCGTTTCAGCCGGAACACCGGATTCGTCAACGCACATCGGGTTGGTCGCCGCAACGTGCATCGCGATGTCGCGGGCGAGTGCGTCATCACCGCCGTCGATCGCAACAACAGCGCCAATCTTGGCGCCGTGGGTGTAAGCACCAATCACGCCGCTGGACTCGACGAGTTCGGCGCGGCGGACGGAAATGTTCTCACCAACCTTGGCGACGAGTTCCGTGCGTGCCGTCTCGACATCGCGGCCGTCAGCGAGCGCAACAGACGCCAGTGCACCGGTGTCGGTCGTGCCGCTGGCGAGCACCGCGTCAGCAACGCTGTCGGTGTAGGCCACGAAGTTGTCGTCCTTGGCGACGAAATCCGTTTCTGAATTCACTTCCAGGATGGCAGCCTTGCTGCCTTCTGAACGAATCGACACGCGACCTTCGGCGGCGATACGGCCGGACTTCTTGTCCGCCTTCGCCTGACCGGATTTACGCCGCAGTTCAACGGCAGCGGCCAGGTCTCCGCCGGTTTCAACCAGCGCTTTTTTGCCCTCCATCATG
>CAZSIQ010000080.1:0-13784 GCA_964606915.1 uncultured Woeseiaceae bacterium
TGATCGAAAATACGCAGTTCACCGATGTGCAGGGTGCGGTTGCCAACATTTATCGCGGCGGCACCGACGAAAGCACCTTCGGACCGATCGTTCAGGTTACCGGCAACAGCTTTGACAACGTTGGCCTGGGGTCGCGCAACAAATCACGAGCGTCACTGTTGTTCCACGGTGTGCAGAAACTCGACATCTCGGACTCGCGCTGGAACAGCAGCGCGCCACTTGAGCTATACCTGACCAACGGTGAACCCATTACCTCTATCCGTGACGTCGTCATGACCGATACGCAGCCGATTCGGGCAAACAACGACGGCTACGACGTCGACAACGTCGTATTCAACTAGGTGTGAGAAACGGCGGCTGCGCACTGCAGCCGCCGGGCAAACTTAGTTCAACAGGCCCGGCAGCCAGAGCGACAGACCCGGAATATAGATCACCGCGATCAACGCAAGGATCAGCGCGCCGTAAAACGGCCATATCGTTTTGACGGTCTGCTCGATCGGTATTTTGCCGATTGCACAGCCGACAAACAGCACGGCCCCGACCGGTGGCGTGACCAGGCCGATACCGAGATTAAGCAGCAGCATGATCCCGAACTGCACGGGATCCATGCCCAGTTCGGTCGTCATGGGCAGAAAGATAGGCGTCGTAATGATGATCAGTGGCGCCATGTCCATAAACGTGCCGAGCAGCAGCAGAACGATGTTGATCAGCAACAGCAGCAGCAGCGGGTTTTCCGTGATGCCTCTCAGTAGATCCGCAAGCTGCGTTGGCGCCTGCAGCAAAGCGAGCAGCCAGCCAAACGCACCGGCGGCGCCGATCACAATCATGACCATCGCAGTCGTTCTCACAGACGCGGTTGTTGCGGCCACGAATCGTTCCCAGGTCAGTGATCGGTAGACGAACAAAGCGACGAGTATCGTGTAGACCACGGCTATGCCGGCAGACTCGGTGGGTGTAAACACCCCAGAGAGCACACCAACAACGATGATAGCCGCAGCCAGCAACCCGGGAACTGCGCTAATAAAAGCGAGCGCAAACGCGCGCCAACCCGGAAACGATCCACGCGGGTAGTCGCGTTTCACCGCCACCAGGTAGGCAGCCATCATCAGCAGCAGGCCGGTCATGATGCCCGGGATGACGCCGGCCAGGAAAAGGTCGGCCAGCGAGATGCTGACGCCCGCGGCCGCAGCGTAAATGATCATGTTGTGCGACGGCGGAATCAGCAGGCCGGTAATCGCCGATGTCGCCGATACATTGACAACGTAGTCCGAATCGTAGCCCTTCTCTTTCATCATGGGCCCGAGCGTCGAACCGATCGCCGACACGCTGGCGATAGCGGATCCCGACACCGCGCCGAACATCATCGAGGCACCGACGTCGACCTGCCCGAGCCCCCCGCGCGTCCGTCCAAGCGCCGCATCGGCGACGCGAATCAGCCGCTCGGCGATCCCCGCACGATGCATCAGGTCCCCAGCGAACACGAAGAACGGGATGGCCATCAGGGCGAAAATATTCATGCTAGCCGCCATACGCTGGAAGCCAACGATCAACGGGATGTCCAGCATGTAGAACGTCACCATGGACGCAATGCCCAGTGCGAACGCCACCGGTACGCCAATGACCAGCAGCACCAGCAGGACGACGATAAGTACGGTTAATTCCATAGTTTGCTTACCTCCGTCGAGCGCAGATCGGCGACCAACTGCTCGATAGCAAAGCCGGTGATGAGAACCCCGGACAACGCGATGGGTATGTAGGCATAGCCTCTCGAGATGCCCAGCGTCGGGATAACGTGCTGCCAGGTTTCCTGCGCCAGTTCGACACCGAAAACCGCCATGGCGGCACCGAACACGACCACGAGCGCATGCGCGATGAATGCCACGGGGCGTTTCAGACCATCCGGCAGGTTGTCCGCAAACACGGCGATTCGGATGTGAAAACCTTCGCGCACGCCCGCGGCGGCCGCGATAAAGACGTACCAGATCATCAGCAGCAGTGCCGCCTGCTCTGCCCAGGCCGGGCTGTCGTTGAGCACGTAACGCGCGAACACCTGCATGGCAATAATGGCTGTCATCACCAGCAGGCCAAAACCGGCGAACCACTTCGCGAACAGGCTGACACTCTTGCTGGCTTCCTCAAGTGGATTACTCACCGTTGCTCTCCTGGTCTACCGGCATGTTGACGATCTCCTCGACCAACGCTTCCATCTCGGGCGTAGTCACAAAGCGCTCCCAGACCGGCAGCATCTTTTCGGCGAATGCCGCATGGTCGACGTTCTCGACGACCGTCACGCCATGATCGATAACGCGCTGCCGCGAAACACCGACGCGCGCATCCCAGAGCTTGCGCATGATAGGCACCGAATCGGATGCCGCTGCCTGCAGATAGTCCTGCTCTTCCGGCGTCATGCCGTCCCAGCTGCGGCGCGACGCAACCAGCACCTCGGGCGCCATGACGTGTCTGGTCAGGCTGAAGTTTCCGGCCGCTTCGAAGTGCCGGGTACTCTCGTACGACGGGTAGTTGTTCTCGGCGCCGTCGACCACCCCCTGCACCAGCGACTGGTATACCTCGCCGAACGGAATTGGCGTCGGGTTAGCACCGAGTGCTTCCATCATGGCGACGTAGATATCCGAGTTCATGACCCGGATCTTCATGCCCGCAATATCGTCCGGGTGATAAATCGGGCGCACCGTGTTGTAAAACGAGCGCGCGCCTGAGTCGTAGAAGCACATGCCACGAAGGCCGTAAGGCATCATCGCGTCGAGAATCTTGCGGCCAATAGGCCCGTCGAACGTTGCCCGCGAATGGGCAATCGAGCGAAACAGGAACGGCAGCGCCAGCACCGAGGTGATCGGTACGATCGAGTTAAGTGGCCCGAGATTGACCCGCGTCAGGTCGAGGCCACCGAACACGGCGATTTCGAGCGTGTCTTTTTCCGCCCCCATCTGGCCGCCCGGGTAAACCCGGACGCGCATCTCTCCGTTGGTGCGCTCGTTGAGGAGGCGGTCGATCGCATAAAGACCCTGCGTCGTCGGGTAGTCCTCCGGTTGAGAGTCCGCGGCGAACAGCGGGCGCGCGCCGCCGCGGTCTCCGCAGCCCGCCAGTAACAAGGGCGCCAGCAGAAAATGACGTCGATTAATCATCGGCTCATCCATCCTCCGTCAACCGGTATAAGGGCTCCGTGAATGTAGTCGGATGCCGTTGAAGAGAGAAACACTGCAGCCCCGCCCAGGTCGTCAGGGTCGCCCCATCGACCTGCGGGTATGCGTTCGAGAATCTGCCGGTTGCGGTCTTCATCAGCTCGCAACGCCGCCGTGTTGTTGGTCGCAAAATAGCCGGGCACGATCGCGTTGACGTTGATGCCGAGTGCCGCCCACTCATTGGCGAGCAATCGAGTCAGTCCCGCCAGTCCGCTCTTGCTGGCGGTGTACGAGGCTACGCGGATACCGCCCTGCAGCGACAGCAGCGATGCAACATTAATGATCTTGCCGCGCCGCTTTCCATTGACCATGGAACGGGCTGCCGCCTGGGCAAGGAAGAACGGCACCTTGAGGTTGGTTGCCAGCACATCGTCCCAGTCGCTTTCGCTGAAATCGAGCGCCTCTTCGCGCCGAATGATCCCGGCGTTATTAACGAGGATACTGACTGGCCCGAGCGCCTCCTCGGCTTGCTGGATAACGGTCGGTGCGACATCCGACTGGCTCAGGTCGGCCATGACAACTGCAGACTCGCCGCCGCCGTCGGCGATACGCGTCACCGTCTCGTCCGGCGCCGATCGGCCGACCAGCGCAACGCGTGCACCCGCACCGGCCAGTGCAACGGCCATCGCCTGGCCGAGCCCGGTGTTGGCGCCGGTCACGACGGCGACCTTGTCCTGAAGACTAAACTGCGGGGCCATAAAGTTCTCCGTAAGTAATTCCAGATCGCGAAGCGTCCGGCAGGCCGGCTTCTCCGGGTCGGTCAGCAACGTCTGTCCTGACTGACAATGCAGCGCTCACGTTTAACGCGGCCTGCGGGTCGAATCCCGCTCAATCAGTTGTGGTGTCGTCTCGTTTTCCCCGGCTGCCTCTCGCTGGTCGGTGTGGAAATCGAACAGCCGTTCGGCGGCCAGTCGGCCGATTCGCCGCGCCGGCGTGCGGGCAGTGGTAAGGCGAGGCCATACCCTCGTCGCCGTTTCAAAATCGTCGAAGCCGACAACGGACAAGGCATCGGGTGGCGTATGCCCGGCGACGTGCAGGGCCTGCAAAACGCCGGCAGCCATCTCGTCGTTTGCCGCAAAAACCGCCGTCGGCGGCGGATCAAGATCGAGGATCTCGGCACCCAACGCGAATCCCGTCTCAAAGGTGTAGTCGCCGCGCAGGATGTACTCCGGCGGCAGGCTGAGGCCGAACTCTGCAAGGCCCTCCTCGAACCCGGCGCAACGTTCCGTCGACGAACGGAAACTGCGACGCCCGGTAATACAGGCGATCCGCGTGTGTCCGAGCCTGGCAAGGTGACGCGCTGCCTCGAGGCCGCCGATCCTGTCGTTGGTGACAATCATCCGGCTTTCCATATCCAGGGCGATCGACGCGATGCGAATGTAGGCACAGCCGAGTTCCCGCAGAACCTCGGCCAGCAGTTCGTCTTCGGACACGGACGGCGTCAGTATCACGCCGTAGAGTTTCTGGACCTCGATAAACCGCCTCGCATCCTCGATGAAGCTGTCGCTCTTTCGATCACAGGGATGCACAACCAGTTCGAAACCGGTCTGTCGCAAGACGTCCAGAATGCCGTGTTGAATATTAACGACGTACTGCGGCGTCGGGTTGTCCGTGATCAGGCCGACGAGATACGACCGCTTCGATGCCAGGCCGCGAGCCTGTGGGTCTGGTCGGTACCCGATCTCCCGGATCAGGCCCTGGATGCCCTTGCGTGTCGCTTCGTTGACCAGCGGCGAATCGTTGATGATTCGGGAAACGGTTTTCTTGGATACTCCGGCCAGCTCGGCCACGTCTTTCATGGTTGGCTTGCGGCCGTCAGTGTTGCTCTCGTTCCAGCGTCTTGCCGCAGCGGCAAAATCGACTTCGGATTTTTTGCTGGTTCGCCCCACGTGTCGCTCCGATTCCTCCCTGACCCGACGTGCAGCCTACACTGCCGGCTGTTTTTCGGTGAAATCCACGCTGAACTGGCCGAGACCGTCGAAATCGACAGAGGCCCTTTTGCCAGCGACGACATCGTGAATGCCCGTCATCGCACCACAGGACACGTAGGTCCCGGCGGACAGTTCGAGCTCACGATCGGCGCTTAACTGGATAAGGAATTCGAATGCCTGCAGCACCCCCTGATCCAACGCTGTCTTGACCGTTCCGACCAGTACATCGTCTACCCGGACCGCGATACTCACCGCGTCGGACATTCGGGATTGCCAGTTGTCTATCGACGGTCCGACGACCAGCCCGCCGTTGTTGCCAAAATCGGAAACGATGGAGCCTGGTCCCATCCGGTTAATGTCCGCCATTGGGCTGCTTGCGATTTCGGCGCCGATATGAATCGAAGCAACGTAGTCCAGAAGGTTTTCGTGGGAGAGACCACTGCCATCCGGGCTGATCGCCTTACCGATTCGAATGACAAACTCGGCTTCGATTGCGGCAAAGCCCTGGTCGTAAACCGACATCGTGACGTCTTCGCCACTCGACACTGTCTTCACGCTGTCGGTAAAGATAGGACCCGCCAACCGATCTGCCTGGTACTGCTCGCGAAAAGACGGAGGCACACCACCGACTTTCCATCCCGCCACGCTATCCGGCCAGCGGGAAATAGACGCCGACTGAATGCGGTAGGCATCGGCGAGATTGTCGGGCAACGAGCCGGGGAATTCACCGAGGGGCCGCGCCTGGACTCTCGCGTCGACAAGCCGACTCGAGATCAAATCCAATTCACCGGACACATCAGCGGTGGCTGCTGCTGCAGAACTCTTTTCGCTAGGCATTATCAGGTCTGCCCCTTTCGGTTCTGTTGTGTGCTGCCGCGGACGTGGATCGAATGAATCCAGGCAGGCGCAGCAGGCTAAGTTCAATGCTGAGAATACGTTTCATGTCACCGGTGTCAATTTACTGGTGCCTGGAGCGCTGACGAAATCCAGCCGCTCGCCAGGAAACCGATGTTTCCCCATCGACGTAATCCGAGAGAGGAAGAAGTCCCGGCCCATCGCCGGGACTTCGTCCTGAACTACCCCTCGGTGACGTGGCGGGGGGCCCTGGTCACCTAGAAGCGGTAGGTGGCGCCGATAACAATCCGGCGGTCCGGCAGACCGACGAAACACAGCGGTCCCGACTCACTGACACAGCGCTGGTCGATACGCTCTTCCGTCAGGTTGACGCCCTCGAGCGCGATGTCGAGGTTGTCTGTGACGGCGTAGCTGACGTTGGCGTTCAGCTGACCACGATCCAGCGTATTAACCGGGAAGCTGAATGTGCTGCTACCACTGGTGTTGGCACCGCCGCCGAAGTCCTGCGTCCGGAAGCCTTCACGCCAGGTGTAGCGCATTCTCGCTGACAGGCCGTAGTTCTCGTAGTACAGCGTAAAGTTGTACGCATTCTCGGAGAAGTCGAGCAGACCGCGCGGCTGGCACACGTCGCCCAGAACCTGGAGACCGCGACCGGAGGTGCAGTCTTCGGCAGAACCACCGCTGAAGTCCTGGATGGTGTAGTTCGCAAGGAGACCGAAGCCAGACGCCCAACCCAGTGTCTCTTCGTAGGCAGAGAGGTCGTACAGGAACGACATCTCGATACCGGAGACGGTTGTGGTTTCCGGGTCATTACCCGGCTGCGTGAAGTCGACGCAAAGACCAACCGTGTTCGGATCACCGAGAATGTTCGGGATGACGATCGGGTTGAAGATACCGCCACCCGGGCAGCTCGGATCGGTCTCGCGAGCGAGGCCACCCGGCGTGATGTTGCTCGGTACCAACAGGGCGCCCTCGAAGTCCTGGCCGAAGATGTTGGTGCGTTCCTTGCGGAAGTAGCCGATGCTGGCGACTGCCGCCTCTGCGAAGTACCACTCCACGGAGATATCGAAGGAATCCACCTCTTCCGGCTCAAGACCCGGATTACCGAGCTGAACTGCCGTGTTCTCCTGGTTATCGAAGGTAAAGGCAGTGTTCAGATCACTGAAGTCCGGACGTCGAATATCGGAGCCATAGCCCAGTCGAACAACCACGTCGTCAGACACGTCTGCAACGATGTTCAGGCGCGGCAGGATGAAGTCGTAGCTGCCGACCGTCGACTGCAACTGGCGGTTACCGTTGGCGTCCTCCGGTCCGAATGCGACGGAATCAACCTCGGTATCGACATAGCGGAAACCGATGTTGCCGCGGAACATGCCGGCCTGGAAATTGGCCTGGGCATACAGCGCGGTGGTTTCTTCAGAGACGTCGTAGAACTGGTTCTGGTCCGACTGCAGGTTGAGGATGTCCGGGCTGGCCGGATCATGCGCGATGACCGCGTTCTGCAGGATGTTGATCACGCCCTCAGGATCTGAGAACGCTCGATTCGGGTCGACCAGCAGGAAGTTGCTGATAAACAGCGAACGACCGTCCGCGTCGCCGTAGTTGTCCGGACCGCGCACGAGCAGCTCTTCGAACAGCGAGCCGCTCGGGCTGTCGACCAGCTGGCTGAAGCCACCGATACGATCTTCGACGTCGTTAAACGTGCTCGACGACTCGTTGTAGCGTAAACCGAGATCGACGGACGTAAAACCGTTCCAGTCGAGGTCGTAGGTGAAGTCGACGCGGAAGGCATTTTCTTCGTTCTCGGTCGTATTGCGACCAACAATCACCTGGTCGAGGACAACATTCGCCGGATTCGTCAGGTCAGCCACGGCCGGTGCGAACGGTGAATCGAAATTGATGCCCCAGGAGAGTGTGCCGCCCGACAGGTCGTAGATAAACGGCACGCAGTTGTCGTTACTGGTGCCATCCTGCGGACAGTTCGGGTTGAGGAAGTTCAGCGTTGTGCTGAGGTTCGGGTTCTTGGTGTCGCCGGTCGTCGATGCAATTTCTGCACGCGCCGTCCAGCCGTCACCCGTCCATTCCGCACCCAGCGCAAGGACTTCGCTGTCCGTAACACGCGAACCGGTGTCGCTTGAGAAACGCAGGTTCGGGTCATCGTCATCAAGCGCCAGATCCGGCTCAATGGTGCCGCGAAGCGCTGCCGGGAAGACGCCCGGGCCAACGCCGAAATCAACGGTCTCAAAGGCAGTCGGAATGCTGACGTTGCGGAACGCGCTGACGCCAGACGCCTGCAGGCGGTAGCTGTCCTGGCTGCGTTCCTGTTCGTTGATGATCGCGTCAAAGTTGAACTTCAGATTGTCGTTTGGCGCCCATTCGAATGTCGTCGCAATGTTCGTGGTCTCGTAGTCGAAGTTCTCCTGTTCCTGAACGAGGAACTGGATACCCAGGAATTCCGCCGGGTCCGCGCCTGGCGGCGAGGAACGGTTGTCGCGATCGGTACGAGGCCGGAACGATACGGATTCCTGTTCGGTGTAGGAGGCGCTGATTACGAAACCGAAGTCGCCGGCATCGGTCGACCAGTTGTCACCAAATGCACCGGCAATTCTCGGCTGCATGCTCTCGGTACTCAGACTGCTGTCCTCGTACTGCAGGCGAACGGCGGCGACCCTTTCAGACAGGCTAAGCGGCCGAAGCGTTTTCAGGTTGATCGTGGCGCCGACCGAACCTTCGATGGTTTTGGCGTCCGGTGACTTGATGACCTCAACTTCGGCGATGATCGCCGGATTGACGTCCTCGAAGTCAATTCCGCTGCGACCCGCGCCGGAACCGACGGTGGATACGCCGTTGAATTCGACACGGTTGGCGTTGGTGCCGCGAACCTGAACGCCGGTACCCACGCCAGCAGTACGCGTGATCTGGATGCCGGTAATGTTCTCCAGCACCTCAGCGAGGTTCTGGTCCGGGAGCTTGCCGATGTCTTCGGCGATGATGACCTCGACCAGCTTGTCGGAATTGCGCTTCTGGTCGATGGCGCTTGAAAGTGAGCCGCGAATGCCCTTGACCACAACTTCTTCAAGGACTTCGTCACTGTTGTCTTCCTGCGCGCCAACGATTGGCGTAAACGCAAACGTCGCCATAGCGACTGCGAGCGCAGAAACGGTACGAGTTGATTTCACTGTATTGCCCCCCCTGGCAAGAATTAAGTGAGTTGAGAACGGATTTTTAGTTACCCCGAGAATCAGCATACGCAAATTGTCACCGGTGTCAATAGGGTGACAACACTGGGACATGAATGGACAAAACGAAAGCGTCTTGCCCACAGGCGGAACGCGCGTTATCGTTCTCAGCACTGGGGGAATCAGGGCTGGATCGAGCTTGTGAACATTAAATTACTGTTTTACTTTGGCTTATTTGGAATTTTTCTTTCGCCGCTGCTTTGCCACGCTGACGAAGCACCGAGTCCTGAGCAGGCGGGGGACGCATTACCCGCCTTATTGTCCGTAGAGACAATAAGGCAAGAGCACTACCTGCCGGACTTTTCATTTGCGGGTTACCGGAACGGCTTGAGCCCCCTCCCGAGCGCCACGGGCGAGCTCATTCACGTGGATGAATTCGGCGCTTCGGCCGACGACGACATCGACGACACGACAGCAGTGCAGGCCGCGATCCGGCACGCCGGAACACTCGACGGCCCTGTTGTCATTCGTTTCGCTGCGGGCCGCTACCTGATCTCGGGCATCCTGAAACTGGAGCGATCGGATATCGTTTTGCAGGGTGCCGGCTCAGGCAAGGGTGGCACGCTCATCCACTTCCCGAGACCACTCAGGCAGATCGACAAAAGCACATCACTTGACGAGCTCAGGCAGTACCTGAGGAAGCTCGACAAGCGCCAGGTCGAGCCGGAGCGCAACATCAACGACTTCTTCTCGGAGTACTCCTGGAGTGGCGGCTTTATCTGGATTCAGAAACCCGGGACTCGGCCTGCCCCGTATCTCGAGGAGTTCGATCCGGATATCGACGCGCTCACCGTCGTGAAGCAGGGGTTGCGTGGCGAGAGTCGCATCGAACTTGCCGACACTGCCGATATTCAGCCGGGCGACATCATCCAGATTCAATGGATCAATCGGGACGGACCGGAAGCCGGCATCATCAAATCGCTGTATGAGTCCGAATACAGAATGGCGGGTTCACACCACTGGTCGTTTCCGAAGCGGCCGCTGGTTCGACAGACGTCGCGGGTAACGGGCGTCGACGGACGCGTTGTGACTCTGTCGGACTCCCTGCTCCACAATATCGATGAATCGATTCCCGCACAGATTGTCCTTTGGGATGGCCTGCAGAATGTGGGCGTAGAGGATCTGCATCTTGAGTTTCCTGCCGCGCCGTATTTCGGACACCATCTCGAGGAAGGCTACAACGGCATCTATTTCACGAGCGCATTCGATTCGTGGGCCCGGAACATCCGGGTCACCAACGCGGACAGCGGGATCCTGAGTTACAACAGCGCCAACCTGACCTTTAGCAACATCACCAGCGAAGGCACTCGCCCGGCGCACTACGCGGTGCACATGGGCAACGTCCACAACGTCCTGGCCGAAGACGTTCGTGTCATGAACCCGGTGCTGCATTCCCTGACCTTCAACACCCAGTCGACCAAGTGCGTGTATAAAAATGCCGAAGTGTTTGTTACACCGACACTGGATCAGCATGCCGGTTCCAATCACCAGAACCTGTATGACAACGTGACCCTGCACATGCCGGCAAGGGCAGGCAAGAAAGGCCCGGTCTCGCCCGTTTTCGACGGCAGCGGCGCCGGCTACTGGCAACCCGGTCATGGTGCGTTCAACACAACGTGGAACCTGCGCGTGCTGATTACGGGCGGTGCGCATCCTGATGAGACGGTTACTATCCAGGGGCTGGCCGAAGGACCGCTCGCAAGAATCGTTGGTTTGCACGGCAACCGACATTTCGAACTGGACTATCGACCAAGCCCTTACATCGAAAAGCTGAATGTCGAACTTGAGGCGGTCCCGTCGCTCTATGATTACCAGCTGAGAGAGCGACTGGATAAAGCACGCAAACCTGACTGACCTTTTGTCGGGCAGCCACACATATCGACATCCAGCTGCCCGTTGACCTGAATTGAAACCCGGAGAAACCGATGAAAATCGCACTGATTATCGAGAACAGCCAGGCGGCGAAGAGCGATATCGTTCATACCGCGCTCAAGAACGTTGCCGAGCCGCTGGGACACGACATACATCACTACGGAATGTACAGCGCGGACGATTCTGCGAGCCTGACCTACGTTATGAATGGCTTGCTGGCCGGCATTCTCCTCAACGCCAGGGCGGCCGACTTTGTCATCACCGGCTGTGGCACCGGCGTCGGGTCTATGCTCGCCTGCAACTCGATGCCCGGCGTGTTCTGCGGACTGGTAATCGACCCGACGGACGCGTTCCTGTTCGGCCAGATCAATGACGGTAACGCGATGTCGATGCCGTACGCCAAGGGGTTTGGCTGGGCCGCGGAACTCAATCTCGAAGACTGCTACCGCAAACTGCTCGAGCACGAACGCGGTGTTGGCTACCCGAAGGAACGCGCAGAGATCATGGCCCGCAACCGGGGCATTCTGGCTGACCTGAAAGCCGCCTCCTGCCACGACATGCTGACCGTCCTGAAGTCCGTCGACCAGGACCTGCTCAAGTCAACGATCGCCGGCGAACACTTTTCAGAGCTGTTCTTCGCGAACGCGGAAGATGTCGAGATAGCCGATTACCTTCGGTCGGTTCTGGGCGCGTGATTAAAACGAGCTGACGCAGCAGGCGGTGACAGTCGTCGATCCGCTACTTAGACTGCCAGTATTCCTCGAGTTTTTCCTCAGCCTCATCGCCGAAGAAAACGCGACAGGCATCGAGCAGCCCGGGTGAGTCCTTCAGGTCGTCATCCCGTACGACCAGACTGATCTTCGAGCGCCGCCGCATGAAGTCTTCCAGCTTGGTGATCATCTCCCGTCGCGCGGTCTGCTCGATTTCGCAGCGAAGGTACTCCGCATCCTCGATCATGCGTTTCGCGTTGTCCGGATTCGCGCGAATGGACTCAAGCATTTCGAAGGCATCAGCGCCGTAGCGTCGCCAGAACCTGGACGACAGTCGCTCGTGTGAACGATCGTCGGTCATATCATCCAGCCCCATTAGCGTCGCCTGGTGCATGAATTCGTCACGGGTCTCACGGTCCGGTTCTCCGTACCACTTCCGACCGCGATAAGGCATGTCAAAACCGAGCCCGGCGACGATATCAGCGACCTCGTTACCAACGTTTATGCAGTCGGTGATCTTGCCACCAAAGATACTTAAATGATGTTGATCCACATCCACGTCGATCGCGTGTTTCCGTGACATTGCGATCCAGTCCTTGCCCTCTTGATTGCCTTCCACGGCCAGTGGACGAACGCCGCAACGTTCCGCAATGATGTCGTCGCGCGTCAACTTCCGCGGCAGGGAAAGCAACTCGTTGGCATTCGCGAGCACAAAGTCGCGATCCTCGTCGGTCACACCGGTTTCCGGGTCCTCGACCCGGGTATCGGTAGTTCCGATGCAGGTTTTCGGCCCCATCGGCATGATGAAAAACAGGCGTCCATCGCTCGCGAAGAAGGTCAGGATGCGTTTGTGCTTCAACTCGTGGTCGATAACGAGGTGTATACCCTTGGAGAAGACGTGCCGATGGTCAGTGCGCTGGCCAGACTGTTTATTATATGCGTCGACAAACGGTCCACACGCGTTGATCAAAACCTTCGCTCGTATGTCGAACTGTTCACCGCCCAACTCTTCACGCGCGTGTATGACCCAGCACTCTGGCGTTCGCTCGGCGCCGACCGACGACACATAGTTCGCGGCCGCCGTTCCGTAGTTCAGCGCCGATCGCACGAACCCCCAGACGAAGCGCGCGTCATTGTCGTGCAGATAGCAATCTGAGTACTCGATTCCGGCCACGGCATCGCCCGTCTCTACGAGCGGCTCGCGTTCTTTCAGCTTCGCCGGTGACAGGATGTTCGGCGCCTGGGTAACAAACCGTCCAAACGCCCAATAGATCAGTGTCCCAATGTAGACGAACATTGCCGGCATCCGGAAACCCCGCTCGACCGTCGTGAGAAAGCGGATCTCCTTGACCGTCGATGGGTAGTTTCGACTGAGCTGGTTGCGACTCCGACAGAGTTTCCAGACCAATCCGATATCACCGTTTTCCAGGTACTTGATCCCGCCCCACGCAAGGTTAGACGACTGCGAACTCGTAAAACCGCCAAAGTCGCCCTCGTCGATCAGTGCGACTTTCAGACCCTGCGCGGACAACGCGGCGGCGGATACAGCGCCGTTGATGCCGGCGCCGACGATGCAGATGTCGAACAGATTTGTTTTCAGCTGCTGGATGGTGGTCGTTCTAAGTGAGCAGATCACGATAATGTCTTGTTTGAAAAATAAGATTTATAGCATCAGCTACCACAGTGGCGTATGCTTGTGTCACAACGGTGTCATTTCACCGTGTCTCTTTATCCCGGATACCACCGTCTGACAGTGTTGACCCGAAGCAAATCATTAAACCTCACGCAGGAGGTTGCCCATCACCTGGGCCGTGCCATTGTTTCGGGCCAATACGGCGATCACAATCCGGTTCCCAGTGAAGCCGTGCTGTGCGAGCAGCTCGACGTTAGTCGCAGCGCCGCACGAGAGGCTGTTAAATCTCTCGCGGCCAAGGGTCTTCTTACCTCGCGAGCGAGGCAGGGAATCCGTGTGTTACC
>CAZSIQ010000081.1:0-13741 GCA_964606915.1 uncultured Woeseiaceae bacterium
AAGGACGAAAACTATGAGTACCACGTCAACAGCAGCGGCCAGGTGTTCTGGTTCTGGACTGACGACGGCGGCAGTAATCGCACGCTGACCAGCAGCACGACGCTGAACCTGGGGCAGTGGTACCACGTGGCGATCACTTATGAGTCCGGCAGCCAGGTTATCTATGTCGACGGAGCTCCGGTAGCAACGTCGACGCGAACCGAAGCGCTGGAACTGAACAACGATCCGCTGCGTATCGGCAGTGACGTCAACGGCGGCAACCGGATTTTCGACGGCTTCATCGACGAAGTGAATATTTATGGCCGCGCCCTGTCACAGGCGGAAGTCCAGACCCTGATGATGGAGACACGGCCGTGCCCGACAGTCGCACCGCAATTCACCATCAACCACGACGGCTTTGGCATCAACTGCGTCGCCGAGACGATCACGGTGTCGGTGGTCGACGCCGCTGCCGGGACGCCTTTGACGGACTACAACGCCACGGTGGTCCTCGACACGCAGTCGGGCAACGGCAGCTGGCAGCTGCTTACGGGTGGCGGCGCGCTTAGCGATTCGACCGCGAATGATGGTCTGGCGACCTACGACTGGCCGCTGACCGAGTCGACGGCGGTGTTTGCCCTGTCGTACACCGAGGGCGCGACACCGATCGATGTCGATGTGTTCCAGCAGTCGGACGTCGGTATCCGCGATACCGACACCGAAGGCCTGCTGGCATTTTCACCCAACGGCTTCACCGTGACAGCGGCCGCCTTGAGCAACCCGCCGCCCGGGGCCATACCGTCGTTTGATGCGTCACAGGTTGCCGGCACCGACTTCACCCTGCATATCGCTGCTTTCGGACAGACGCCGAACGATCCGAGCTGCGGCATCATCGAGAGCTACACCGGCACGCAAACGCTCGATTTCTGGGCCGACAGGCAGAACCCTGTCACAGGGACCGTGGTGCCCACGGTGGATACGGTGGCGATAGCGGACTCAGAAGCAGGCGCATCAGCCCAGACGGTGAACTTCGTCAACGGCCAGGCGACGGTAACTACCAAATACAAGGATGCCGGTCAGATCCGGATCAGTGTCAAGGACGACACACCCACCGATCCCGCGCTTGCGGGCGGTATACGCGGCGGCACGGCGGGATTCGTCGTGCGTCCGTTTGAGTTCCGCCTGTCCGCGATCGCTGACGGCGGCGGCGCTGCCAATCCGGGCGCCGCTGATGAGAACGGCGCCGTCTTTATCGCGGCGGGTGAGTCCTTTTCGGCTACGGTCACAGCCTACGACGCCGAGGGCGATATCACGCCGAACTATGGCCAGGAGAGCGTCGCCGAGGGCGTTGCCCTGACCGTCAGCCTGGTTGCGCCTTCCGGTGGTAACAGTCCTGCGATTGCATCGCCGAGTGGATTCGGTGGCTTTACGTCGGGAAGCGCAACGGGCACGTCCTTCAGCTGGCCGGAGGTCGGAATCATCACGCTGGTACCCGCGGTCGCTGACGGCGACTACCTTGGTGCCGGCAACGTAACCGGTCCGGCTAGCGGCAACGTGGGTCGCTTCATCCCGCATCGATTCGATACCGCGATCAATGTGCCGCTGCTGGAGACCAGCTGCACCGCCGGGTCTTTCACCTACATTGGTGAGACGTTTGACTACGCAACGCCTCCGGTTATCACGTTCACGGCGAAAGCACTCGGCGGCGAAACAACGGCGAACTACACCGGCGACTTTTTCAAAATGAGCGGACTTTCCGACCCGGTGTATACGTCGACACCCGCGAGCCTCGACACCGGCGGACTGATCTCCAACGGAGTGGCGACGGTCGCTGAATCCGGAGGTGGGGTTGGAACGCTGACGTTCTCCGCAGGCAACGGGCTGAGCTACTCGCGTGGCTCCGAAGTGGCTCCGTTCGATGCCGATATTCGCCTCAGCCAGACGGTAATCGACAGCGACGGCGTAGCGGCTGCATCAAATCCGGTTTCGTTTGGAAGCCCCTCCGGCATGCTGTTTGCTGGCGGCGCCGAGATGCGTTACGGGCGCCTGGCGCTGATCAACGCGTTTGGTTCCGAGCTGGTTGACCTGCCTGTCTCGGTTCGCAGCGAGTATTACTTCAGCGATGCAGTGGGTTTCATCCCGAACGCGGAAGATTCCTGCACGGCCGGCATCGACGTCAGTATTGACCAGTTCACCGAGAACCTCGACCTTGTCGATACCTGCCTGCTGGAATCCGGCCCGTTGGGCGGCCTGCTGTGCCCGCTCATCTCGTCGCCACTCCTGTCATTGATCAACCCGGCCAGCGGCGGCGAATTTGACGTTTTACTCAAGGCGCCCGGCAACGGTAATGAGGGGAGCCTGCGAGTAACGGCTGACGCGCCGGACTACCTCGAATACGACTGGGATGCGACGAGCGCCGGTGACGAAGACCCTGTCGCCAACGCAACCTTCGGAATTTTCAGGGGACTTGGCCGCCGGATTTACACACGGGAAGTCTACTGAGGAGTCGACTCGGGATCGTTGGTAGACTGGTGGTATGGCAAAGGATACTTCTTGACGCGATCAACTGATAAATCGTCCTCAGATGCTGCTGTTCCGTTCGACCTCGAGCGGTTCTTTGATGCGACCGCGCAGCCGGTACAGATACTCCAGAATGACCGCTTCCTTTATGCCAATCCCGCTACGCTCGCGGAACTGGGCTTCTCCCGGCTTGACGAGTTCCCGATGGAGAATCCGGTTGGGATTTCACCGGCTCGACAGCCCGATGGTGAGCCATCTGACGTGAAAGCACGGCGGATGCTGACGCTGGCAGCGGAGTCCGGTACGGCGAAGTTCGATTGGGTGCATGTGCGCAAAAACGGTCAGCGCTTTGTGTCCGAAGTTCTGTTGACCGCCGTGGAATCCAACGGCGCGAGCTTCATCGTTTCGACATGGACTGACCTGACCGATCGCATCGAGCTCGAGCAGAAGCGACGTACGCTGGAAAAGCGAGTCGAGGCTGCAACCAAGACTCAGGCGATCGCCGAATTGTCCGGTGGTCTTGCTCACGATCTGAACAACTTTCTGCAGGTTATTGCCGGATACGCACAGCTCGGTCAGCAGGGAGCGTCATCGCAGGCACGCGAGTACCTGGATCGTGTTGTTGAATCGTCAGGCAGCGCACGCAAACTCGTCCGCCGTATGCTGGCGCTTGGCAAGACCGACGAGTCATCGCGCGATGACGTCAACCTGAATGAATTTCTCCACGAGCTTGCGCCGCTTCTGCGCATGCTCATCCTGCCGGGCCAGACCCTGGTGATGAACGTGCCGGACGAGGTCACGCACGCCCGGGCGGGCCGGGTCGGGCTGGAGCGCGCCATCATGAATCTCGTATCCAATGCGAGCGATGCGACCGACGACAATGGCGAAATCTCGGTGTCGTTGTCACGCGTCCCGGTGACCGAGGAGTTTCTCGTCACGCACGCGTGGGCCAATCCGGGCGAGTACGCTGTCGTTACCGTGGGCGACGACGGTGTCGGCATGGATGAGCTTACTGCGGGGCGAATCTTCGAACCGTTCTACAGCAAGAAACGCCGCAGCGACGGAACCGGCTTGGGTCTGAGCAACGTGATGACGACGTTATCCGGCTTCGGCGGCGGGATTCGCGTCGACAGCGAGCCCGGACGTGGAACTCGCATCGAGTGTTATCTCGCGCTTTCCGGTGCCGCTAACGAGACCCGTTTTCTGCCTGATGTTGCCGCTACTACCTGTGAAGGCCTGGAACGAGCGGGTTGCACCTGTACAGCGATCGTTTTCGACCGCAACGAACGGGTACGGGAACTGACGCGAATCGCACTGACGGCAGAAAACTGCCAGGTCATCATGCCGGAGTCAGAGGCCGACATTCGCGCCGTCTTCGCGGCAAGAAGTCACCTCGTCGGGGCCATCGTCATTGATGCCGACGAGTTCTTCGATATCGAGGGCCTGATAACCTTCCTCCGGCACAGCTCGAAATCACCGATCATCATGACCGGCACACATGTCTCGCCGGTTCTGGACGAGCTGTCTGGCCGGGTTCCGGGATGCCGCTTCCTGTTAAAGCCCTATGATCTCGACTACCTGCGTCGATTGCTGAACGAACTTGAAGTCGAGCTCGCGCCCGGCTAGCCGCGCTGCATCACCTGCGCCATCTGCAGTGCCGCCGCACTTGCACCGGCGACCGCCCAGCCACCGTCCACCGGCAGAACGACGCCGCTGATATAGGCACCTGCATCCGACGACAGGAACATGGCGGCATTGCCGATATCGTCGGCCTGGCCGAATCGCTGCAGCGGTACGCTCATCGCAACCTGCTTCTCGATGGCCTCGGTGGGCGCGAGGCGCCGCATGCCTTCCGTGTCGGCAATCGGGCCCGGCGCGATGCTGTTCACCCGGATGCCGGCGGGGCCCCATTCAAGGGCGAGGGTCCGGGTCAGCATGTCGACACCGGCCTTTGCGGCGCAGACGTGTGCCTGTGCGGGCATGGCGAGAAACGCCTGCGGTGCCGAAATGTTGACGACCGACGCACCGGGTTTTTTCAGGTAGGGCAGGGCCGACTTCAGCACGTGGAACGACCCAAGAAGATCGATGTCGACAACCGATTTGAAACCGTTTGGTGACAAGTCCTTGGCAAGCGCCGGGAAGTTACCGGCAGCACCGGAAATCAGGATGTCGATAGGCTTGGCGTGGTGCTCCAGCGCCGCCGCGACGGCTTCGTGATCCCGTACATCAAGCGCATAGCCGCTGGCGTTGCTGCCAAGTTCCTTGAGGGCAGCCACGGTTGCGTCGACTTTCTCCTGCGAGCGACTGGCCACGGCGACGTCTGCGCCCGCGGCGGCGAAGCACTTTGCGATCCCGAGGTTGATGCCGCTGGTTCCGCCGAATACGAATACGGTTTTTCCGTTGAAATCGAAGTTGGCCGTCATTGCCGTGGTTCTCCTGGGATCGGGGGCAGGCCAGTGTCTGCGCTGGCTTGCAAAAAATCAATCAGCCAGGAGACAAACCGGGCATACAAACGATGGGTTCAGCGTTTACCGATCGGGGATAGCCAGGAAACCAGCTGCTCGGTGACCTCATCACGATTGGTCTCGTTGAACATCTCGTGACGACCGCCTTCATAAATTCGTATCTTCAGGCGTGAATGGCCGGTCTGCGCGTAGTGCGTCATGAGGTCGCCCATGCCCCGGTCGCCACCGACGGAATCTTTCTCACCGCCCAGGATCAGGATCGGAAGATCGAAACGGATTCGGTTGATGGCGGTATCGGACCCGACCCCGCTCATGCCGGCGAGAAAATCCTGCCATAGCCCAATCGTAAAGGGCCCGCCACACAGGGGATCGTCAACATACTTGTCCACTTCGACCTCATCCCGGGACAGCCAGTCGTATTCGGTCCTGGCCGGCGCAAACGGCTTGTTCAGCGAACCGAATCCCAGGCCATCCAGCAGCGGGCTCGGGTTGCGACGGCCGCTGATGAAGCCGACGATGCCGGCGACGACGCGTCCGGGCAGCAACTTGTAACTGGCCGGCCAGGTTGACCCGGACAGCACCAGCGCGGCCAGGTCATGACTTCGCTGCATCGCCAGTGACTGCGCGACAAATGACCCCATGCTGTGGCCCAGCACGGCAATCGGAACGCCGTCGTTCTTTGTCTTGATGTGGTCAAACACAAGCGAGCTGTCGTCGACAACGCTCTGCCAGCCGTTGCTTTCGCCGAAAAAGCCACGCAGGTCAGCGTGCTCGCCGTGGCCTCGGTGGTCATGCGCGTACACACTGATACCGGCAGCGTTCAGTGCAGCGGCGAGTCGGTTGTAGCGGCCGGCGTGTTCGCCGAGGCCATGGATGATCTGCACGGCCAGCGAAGGGTTATCCACCTCCCAGCTTCGGGCGTGGATGGTTTCTTCGTCCCCGGCGACCAGGGTGAATGTGTCAGTCATGCATATTCCAGGTTTTCAGCATTACCAGAAAGGTGTAGGAGGCCGACCACGTGATCATGACCAGGCCGGTCAGGCCCTCCATACCGGTCATCACGCGTATGGCACCCAGCGGTACGATGTCGCCGAAGCCGATGGTTGTGTAGGACATTGCTGAGTAATACACGCAGTCGAACAGCGTCGGCGAATCAACACCTGCGAGTTCACCAACCTCAAAAAAGTTCAATTGGATGTAGTAGGCGATGCCGAACAGCCAGATGCCGATAACGTGAAGGACCAGCAGGCACAGGATCAGGAAAACGACGCGCGCCCTGTCGTGATGTCGTGGCACTTTCAGCCGGTCGGTCAGGATGCGCAGACCCTCGTAGTGCACGCTGACGCACAGTACGACGGTGATTACGGTCGCCGTCACGGAGATATGGTACCCGGGAGGAAACATACGCCAGCCTTTCTTCTGCTTTTCCCTAGTATACGAGCTTATGGGCGTCGCGAGCCGGACGCGACCACACCGGCACCGAACAGCAACGCGAGTTTTGTCAGTTCCAGCGTGGAGTACGCGGCATGCGCGATCGACGGCGGTAACTCACGGCCCTGGGCCACGATGGCAGCACGCTCGGTAAGTTCCGGAATCAGCCAGGCGGACTGGGCAACGAGGATCAGCGTCAGCACACCGCACAAGGCCCACCACTGGGCGGCCCGGCCGGACGCGCGCACAACAATGAGCAGCAGGACCAGCGCCATTAACTCCGCCTTGTTCAGGACCTGGAACACGGTGGCCGTTACGTCAAACGCCACCGGCCGCGTGATCAGTGGCGCCGAAAAGCGCGCCGGGGTCGCAAGCAGGGATACGCCTGCTGTCATGCCGAACCAGACAAAGCAAACCCAGGCCGGCGACGAGAGGGTATTGCGTAACAGCGTTAGGATTGACGACATTGAGACCTTCTCTTGTGTTCGCGCCCGCGGCGGCGCATGCTCGCGACTTTTCCGCAGGACTCTATGACGAGACAGCGGTAATCACAACCGACACCCCGTGCGCCGGCAGGGCGCCTCCCGGTTCCCGACAGACATGACTGACAACGTGCTTCACTACCGACTCCGGCCCGCGAATCCCGCGGCACACCTTTTCGAAATCTCCCTGACGATTCCAGCACCGGATCCCGATGGCCAGCGGCTTGCCATGCCGGCCTGGATTCCCGGCAGCTACATGATTCGCGACTACGCGAGAAACGTGGTTGCGATAACCGCCCGCAGTGGCGATCAGCGTGTCGGTATCTCGAAGCTGGACAAGAGCACCTGGCAGGCTGATGCCTGCGATGGTCCGCTGACGGTCACGATCGAGGTGTTCGCGCATGATCCAAGCGTGCGGGGTGCGCACCTGGATATCACCCACGGCTTTTTTAACGGCACCTGTGTCTTCCTGGAGCCCGCGGGCATGTCCGAACTGCCGTGTCGACTGGACATCGAGTCACCGGCACACACGGACGACTGGCAGGTTGCGACATCGATGCGTCGGGACGGGGCAGAGCCGTGGGGCTTCGGCAGCTACGCGGCGGACAACTATGCTGATCTGGTTGATCACCCGGTCGAACTCGGGCAGCAGGTGATTCGCGAATTTGTTGCCAGCGGTATCCCGCACGCGATCGCGATTCGCGGCCATGTCCGCGGGGATGTCGATCGCCTGGTCGCGGACCTCGAGCGGATCTGTGACCAGCACGGAGACCTGCTCGGAGTTCCGGGCAATCTCGATCGCTACCTGTTCCTGCTGAATATGCCCGCGAACGGCTACGGTGGACTGGAACACGGCTGGTCGTCGGCGAACATCAGCTCGCGGGACAGCCTGCCGGTGGCGGGGCGCAGCGAGGTGTCCGAGTCCTATCGGACACTGCTCGGCCTGCTCAGCCATGAGTACTTTCACCTGTGGAATGTCAAACGCCTGAAGCCGGCCCGGTTTATGCCCTACGAGCTCGATCGCGAGTCTTACACCGAGTTGCTGTGGGTGTTCGAGGGCATCACGTCGTACTACGACGACCTCGCGTTGCGACGTTCCGGACTGATCGACGATGCCAGCTACTTCGAGTTGGTCGGGCGAACGATAACGCGTGTGCTGCGTGGCTCGGGGCGTCTGCGGCAAAGCGTGGCCGAGTCCAGCTTCGATGCGTGGACCAAGTTCTACAAACAGGACGCCAACGCACAGAACGCTATCGTCAGCTACTACGCAAAAGGCGCGCTGATTGCACTCGCCCTCGACCTGACCCTGCGCAGCGAATCATCGTGTAGCCTCGATGACGTTATGCGTGAGTGCTGGAAGCGCTTCGGCAAGACAGGGCAGGGTCTGCCTGAGCGTGGCTTCGAGGAGGTTTGCCGCGAAGTCTCCGGCCTTGCGCTGGAGGATTTCTTTGACCTCTACGTGTACGGCACGGAAGACCCACCGCTGAAATCGCTGCTGGCGGAGTTCGGTGTTCGCCTGCATGAACGCGCGAGCGCGGGGCTTAACGATAAAGGCGGCAAGTCTGCAAAGACCACGTCGCCGACCTGGCTGGGCGCAACGCTCGCCGATGAGAATGGCAGGACGGTGGTCAAGTCCGTCGCAAATGGCAGTCCGGCCGAGCGGGCGGGCATTGGTCCTGGCGACCAGTTGCTCGCGTTCGACGGACTGCGCGTCACTGCCGCGACACTGGACCGGCGGCTTATGGACTTCGCGCCCAGTGATGTCGTCACGGCGAGCCTGTTTCGCGACGACGTCATGTCTGAAACAACCATTGAGCTGGGCGAGCCGCCGATGACGACGGTATGGCTCGAGGTTGATGCCGACGACGAGGCCGCTGGCGAGAAGCGCAGGCTCTGGTTCGACGACGAGATCGCCGCTACTTGAGTTTCGCCAACCCGATCCTGCGACTGTTTCTTGGCGCAGCGCTGATCAGCCTGTCGCCGGTCTGGGTGCGACTCGTCGATATCTCGGCAACGGCCAGCGGTTTCTACCGCATGTTCATCGGGGCCGCTGCGCTTGCCCTGTACCTGCTCGCTACGAACCGGCAGCTCAGGTTCAGTCAGCGCGTCTGGACGATACTGGTCGCGGCGGCCGTGTTTTTTGCGCTGGACTTGTGGTTCTGGCATCGCTCCATCAACTACGTCGGCCCGGGGCTGGCGACCCTGCTCGCGAATTTCCAGGTGTTCATCCTGGTCATCGTTGGTGCGGTCTGGCTGGGCCAGGCGCTGCGGCCCGTGCACCTGGTTTCGGTGCCGCTCGCGATTGCCGGACTCGCCATGATTGTCGGTGTGGACTGGTCGTCACTGTCCAGCGACTACCAGGCAGGTGTTGTCTTCGGCTTGCTTACGGCCTGCGCATATGCGGCGTACATGCTGAGCCTTCGAGCGTCCCGTCGCGACGCTGTTGACGCCGTACCGGTCCGTGAAGTGTTTGTCATCACTGCCGTGTGTGCCGTGATCCTTGGCGTCACGACGGTCGCGGAGGGCGAATCGCTGGCGATTGGCGCGGTTGATTTCGGCTGGATGCTCGGCTACGGCGTGTTGTCCCACTGTGTCGGCTGGGTGCTGATCGCCAGTAGCTTGCCGAAGGTGACGACGACGCAGGCGGGTCTCGCGCTGCTGCTGCAACCCACGCTCAGTTTCGTCTGGGACGTCCTGTTGTTTGCCCGACCGATGCTTGGTCGAGAGGTGCTCGGTGCGCTGATTGCGCTGCTGGCGATCTACCTGGGCTCCCGGTCACCGTCAAAGCAGGTGTAGCGCGCCGTCAAGGCAGCGAATGTCGAAGTGGTCGGTCGCCGGCTGAACCTCACCATCGAGGTGCGCGATGACGGGTGTCTCGCAGTCGACCTGCAGTGTCCGGACTCGCCGTACGGATACCTCGGGCGCGTCAACGTGCCGACCGTCCAGCAGTAATGGCAGCAGCGAAACCACCCGGCACCGCGTCACGGCATCGGCGATCACGAGATCCAGTTCGCCGTCGGCAAGGTTGGCGTCCGGCGCGATCAGGAACTGGCTGCCGACCCAACGACCGTTCGCGATATTGGCGAGTGTTGCGGGCCCCTCCCAGACCACTACGTCCTCGACGGTGATCCGCATCGACGGCGTAGCGATACCGTCGACAAGGCATCGGAGTATTCCCCACGCGTAAACAAGGTCACCGATGGGCAGGCGAATCGTTGATGCAATGCGGGCCACCTTGGCGTCGATGCCGATACCGGCGCCGTTGTGAAAGTAGCGATCGTTGCATTGGCCGGCGTCGAAGCGGCCCAGCGATTGACCGGTCGACAGACGGTCTGCAAGCGCCTTTGCAGCCGTAACGGCATCAGCCGGTATCCCTGCCGATTTCGCGAAGTCGTTTCCCGTTCCCACCGGGAGCAGGCCGATACGCTCGCCGCCGGCACGCAGCAGGCCGTTGATCGCTTCGTGGAAGGTACCGTCCCCGCCGGCGACGAGAATCAGGTCGTCCGGTCGGCGGTGCGCGTGTATGTGCACGGCGGCCTCGATATCACCGGCCCCCTGACTGAGCACCGGATCAACCTCGACACCGGCTGACGACAAGGCACTCTTCAGTTTCGGCAGAGCTTTCAACGCGGCTCCGCGACCGGCTTTCGGGTTAACGAACAGTCTTACGGGTGTCATCTGAGCAACACGAGATCCTATGTCACGATGCTACAATGCGCGCCCACCCGCGCAAAGGCGACACATGCTCGAACTCGGCTGCAAGTTTCTGATCAGTTATTTCCTGGGCTCGATCATGGGTGCCCTCGTCATCGGGCGCCTGAAAGGCGGGGTCGATATTCGAGAGCAGGGCAGCGGTAACGCCGGCGGCACGAACGCATTGCGGACGCAGGGCAAGTTGTTTGCACTGGGCGTCATCATCATCGATATCGGCAAGGGCGCACTGGGTGCAGGGCTGGTTCCAATGCTCGAACTGCCGTTTGTCGCTGAAGACCCGGAGATTTCGAGGACCTGGCTGACGCTGGCCTGTGCTGCTGCGGCCGTGATGGGACACGTTTGGCCGGTCTATCATCGTTTTCGTGGTGGCAAGGGTGCAGCGACGTACATTGGCGCGCTGCTGGTTACGTCGCCCTTGCTGATTCCGCCCATGCTGTTGGTATTCGCCGTGTCGCTGGTTCTCAGCGGTTTTGTCGGACTCTCAACCATGCTCGCGGCCAGCGCGCTACCCGTGCTGGTTGCTACAGGCGGGCTCGCTGAGTCTCGAGAGCTGTTCATCTTCGCGATCGGTATGGCCGCCTTTATCATCTACTGCCACCGTTCCAATATTCAACGCATGCGGGACGGGAACGAGAACCGCAACGAGCGCGTGATGGTGTTCAAGCGACGCGACCGGGATGCAGCCGGCTGAACGATTGCGCCGGGAGCTCGGCGCCGAAGCCCGTTCGCGAATCGACGAAATCGAAGTCTTCAAACTGATCGATTCCACCAACTCACACCTGATGCGCAGCGCCGTGCCCGATGCGGGACGTTCGCGCCTGGCGCTTGCGGACGACCAGAGCGCCGGTCGCGGCCGCCATGATCGACGCTGGGAGACGGCGCCGGGGTCCTGCCTTTGCCTGTCACTGGCGTACACGTTCGAGCGCGTTCCAGAGTACCTCGCGGTGCTTACGCTGTTGATGGGGGTGGCGACCGCACGCGTGCTTAACGGACTCGGTCTCGATGCCGTCCGCCTGAAGTGGCCGAACGACATTGTCGTCAACGATCGCAAGCTGGGAGGCCTGCTCGCCGAGACGCAACTGAAACCGGATCGCCGTGTGACCGTGGTTGCCGGAATCGGCGTAAACCTGCACCTGCCCCCGGACCTCAGGATCCAGTCGTCGTCTGCCTGGGCGCATGCTGCGACGGACCTCGCAAGCTGCCTCGGTGACGCGCCAGACAGGGACCTGCTGGCCGCCCGGGTCACCGACGAGCTGATTGCGCTGTTTCTAGCCTTCGAGACCGGTGACATCGCCGGCGCGCTGGATGACTGGCGCTCGTACGACTGGCTACTGGGGCGCTCTATTCGCGTTGAGGACACCGGCACGACCCACGTTGGTACCGCTGCAGGCATCGACGACAAGGGCTTGCTGTTGCTTGATACGCCAAGCGGCCGGCAGCGCATCATAGCCGGCACGATTTCCCTGCAGGACGTCCGCTGACATGACCGCGTTGCTTGTCGATGCCGGCAACAGCCGCGTGAAGTGGGGGCTCTGGTCCGGCGGTCATCTTGCCGAGACCGGCGCGACCGATACTGATGCACTGCGCGCCGGAACGGCATCCCTGCCGAGGACCGGCTTCACGCGCATGCTGGTCAGCAACGTTGCCGGTGATCGCGTGGCCGAGCAATTGCTGGCAGGCGTGGCAGATTCAACAGCGCCAGAGTTTGTCGAAACCGCGAGGGAACAGGGCGGGGTAATCAACGCATACGACGATCCGCAGCGAATGGGCGTCGACCGATGGATGGCCCTGCTGGGCGCCAGGGCCGAGTCTGCCGTCGCCAGCCTGGTCGTGGACGCCGGCACCGCGATGACGATCGATGCCGTTGCGTCCGACGGACGTCACCTCGGTGGCCAGATCATCCCCGGTGCGCCCCTGATGATGGCGTCGCTCGCAACCGGCACCAGCAAGCTGCCGGACATTGCTGGCGAGCCCGGCGTGGCGCCATTGCCCCAGGAGCTCTTTACCACCGGCACAGAGGATGCGATTCGGCATGGCGCCTGGACAGCTGTTGTCGGCGCTGTTGAGCATGCCTACCGGCAACTGCAGCAGGATGACAGCAGGGCAAGGCTGGTCTTGACCGGTGGCGACGCGCCGCGCATGCTGGATGCGATTGCCGTGCCCGTCGAACACCGACCTGATCTTGTGCTCCACGGGCTGGCATTCATCCTGGAGTCTGCTGCGTGAAAAACCTGCTGCTACTGTTGTTGCTCGCAAACATCCTGTACTTCATGTACAGCGCCATTCGTGGTGACGAGGAACGACGCGGCGAGATCCTGATCGAGGAATCCCAGCTCGGGCCGCAACTGCAGCTCGCTGAGATCACGCCCGAAGAACCGGCCGTCGATAACGTGGTTGCGGACGAGGTGCCCACGGAACCTGCTGTCGCCGAGACCACCGCCGACGAGGCGCCGACAGACGATAAGTCTGCAGAGACTGAGCCCACGGATAGCGAGGAATCTCCGGACGTAGTCGACGAAGAACCTGTCGAGGAAACGCCGGCGCCGAACATCCTGCAGGCGTCCGTCGGTCGTTCCTGCGTCACCGTCGGCGAGTTCGACAAGCGCGAGGATGCTGATCGTGCCCTGATGTCATTCAGACAGCAGAGTTACGATGTGGCTTTGCGCTCGTCCATCGGCCAGATCGTCAAGTCGCACTGGGTGCACATCCGCGATATTCCGTCGACAGCGGACGCTGACAGCATGCTCGAGACGCTGGCACGCGGCGGTTTCGGCGAAGCCTACAAGATCGAAACCGAGGAAGACGGCATCAAGATTACGATCGGCTTTTTCGGCAAGCGTGACGGTGCCGAGCGAGTTGAGCTCCAGGTGGCGTCTCTGGGGCTGCAGCCCGTTGTGGAGCCCAATGTTGGCGAGGGCACGGTGTATTTCGTTGACGTTGCCCTGCCGGTCGGCAAGGGAGCCCAGGCGATCATCGAGCAGTACAGCGAGGAACGCGTCGCGCTCAGGGCTGACGCCACCTGCCCCTAGGGTACCTGGTGCGACAGCCGTCCTTGCAGGGGTCGGAACAAATGGGAATAATTCGCGCCCGATACACATTTCGCCGGCATAGCTCAGTTGGTAGAGCAGTTGATTTGTAATCATCAGGTCG
>CAZSIQ010000082.1:0-13625 GCA_964606915.1 uncultured Woeseiaceae bacterium
GCAGGATGCTCTTCCGGAGAATAGACTTCTCTTTCATTGCTCCACTCCTGACTAAAGACTTTCACCCAAACGAAACGACTGTCCCGCAGGGTGGTGGGGTTTTGTCTTTTAATAACAACTAAATTTGCGCAATCAACGTGCTCTGGAACGCTCAGCGTTGCAAGAACGCGACAATTGTGGGCAACACTATTGCTACCTCTGACGTGGTAGTCAACTATGACAAATTGTATCTTGTTGCGCCGGTGCAACACGCGAGGAGCGCTTTTTAGTTGTCATAGAAACTTTCTAGACGCGGACCTCCAGAAGCCCTTGTATAGCGTCGTTTTCAGCGCACTGGCTCAGGCGATACCCGGCCTTGTGAAAGGCATTGATGTCGGCTTGCTGCGGCATGGAAAAATAGGCGCCACCATCCGTCTGTGCATCTGAATGCAGGATCTGCGCATTCGCGATGTCACGTATGCGACTTGCCAGCTGTTTACAGGCCTCACTGTACAGCCCGATCACGTTGGCGAGGTACGAACGCTGGTAGTCAACGGGCTGCCTCAAAACGTCGATGATTGGCCCGGTATCGATGCCGGCGTCAACGATCCAGTGGATGGTCGTCCCGATCTCCCGCTCACCATTCAGCATCGCCCAGAACGTAGCCATCACGCCCCGATAATCCGGTAAGGGTCCTGAGTGAATATTGAGAACGCCGAGTCGAGGCACACGGATGGCGTCTTCGCGAAGTATGCGGCGGTAGCGCACGGAGACAACCAGGTCGGGCTGTTCCCGCTCAAGCTGTGCAACCCCCTCGGCTGAATTCGGTGCATTGAGGATGCGCGGACTCTCGAGCGACAGCTCCGCGACCGGCGGCCTACCAAACTCGCCGGCACGCCAGCGTTCAACCAGCTTGCTGTCGAAGGCCGCCAGTTCGTCGAGCTCCGGAATCGGTGCCTTCTGCGACGCGAAAGCACCGTCTGAGAAGAACGTCGTGAACTGATGCTCCGGCAACAGGGTTACCAGCCTGTGTAAGGCCAACAGGCTGGCAATGTCCCGGTGTCCGAGAAGCAGGATACGCATGGCGAGCTGTTAAACCTGCTTCATCTTGCCGGCACCTCCGGGATCAGAACCCGTCAGGAAGCAGCCAGGCTTCGACGACGCCGTCCCGGACCGGCCAGACAACGATGGACGACGTCGACGAGAAACCGAGATACGGATTGGAAATACGCGGCATCGACAGGTTCTGAGTGAGATCCCGGGTGCCACCAATCGGCTGCACCGGTGTCACGGCCGACAGGTCCGAGCTCACCGTGTTGCCATAGATGCCATAGTCCGTACCAAACGACGTGACCGACCACAGCAGGTAGAACTGATTGTTCGCCGCAATCAACTGCAGGTCTTCCTTCGGCCGATCCGAGTCCGATGCGACAATTTCAAGGCCGGTTGAACTCGCATCGCCGTTGATCAGCTGGCCACTGCTCGATATCTCGCGACCGTAAATACCGGACAGGCCGGAACTGATCGTAGACTCTTCCAGCAGACCTTCTATCCAGGTCACGAGGTACGACTGCCCGTCGGTTGCGACCTGCGGGTATCGCGGGTTGTCACCGTTGTCTTCACGCACCAGCAGCGGATCGGCGAGTAAACGGTTTCCGCTCATGTCGATCAGCTGCGCGTAAATCGGCCGATCCGGCTGCCGCACATCGCGCTCGAACCGAGGCGACACGATGACCATGGCTTCGTTCTGACCCATCGCCACTTCCGGACGGGAAATGAAATTACCGAACTGGTCCGGGTAGAGCGTCCGCATGCCGTCAAAGATATTGAAGGCCGGTGTGACCGAGCTGTCGACGCCGACGAAGGCGCCCCAGACCTCGTCGTTGATGTCGCCAGGGATGTCCCTGTGCCAGACGACGAGGTGATCGCTGCCGGTGAACACGACCGCCGGTTCGAACATGTCACCCTCGAGCGTGAGGGTCACGTCAATTGGATCGGTATCGATCAGCTGGCCCGCGGTCGAAACGCGCCTGGCCACAATGTCCCTGCGGCCGTTCAGGGCGGTCATGTAGGTGACGAGATAGTTGATGCCGTCGAACGTAATGCTGGGTCGCGTAAAGCGGCACCCGGTGCCCCCGGTATCGACGTCCGACTGGATCAGGATCTCATCGCCGACCTGGCGACGATCCGGCCCGACCAGCTGCCCGACAAGCTCGGAGGAGAACGGAAACCCGTTGGAGTCACGGCAGGACACTACGAGGTAGTTGTTACCATCGGACGCGATCGGGGTTCTTCCCGGTGTTTCGAGATCACTGCCGAGGAAAAAGTCGTCGAGCACCTCGACGCCGAGACGCAGGTTGGCGGCAATAAAGCGAACCACTTCGGCGTTCCGGTTGAAGTCGGCACGCTCGGCGACGTAGAACAGCCCGAACACCGTACCGTCCTGCGTGTACGACAGCTCCATGAACCGCAACGGCAGGCTTTCACCCGGCACGTTCGCATCGAACACGGTTTCCTGGCCGTTGACACCGTCGATCGTGATCGTTCGAGACGACACGACATTGATGTCGGTCACGCCGGACCCGTCACGGATATTGCTGCCAGCCACCTGCACAATCGACACGTTTTCAAGGAACACATCGTTTGCGCCCTGGGCGCCCTCGATAAATATCGCGAGAACCTCGGGGGAGCCCGGCACGATATCGCGGGTCCAGCCTGTCGGGTAGGACAGCAGCGTGCTGGCTTCAGGTATGAACTGCTCAAGGAAAACGACCGTCGCCGGATCGATCGCCGTCGGGCCGCCACCACCGCCTCCCGAGCCGCCGCCCCCGCCGCCGTTACTACCGCCGCCGCCACCACAGGCGGAGAGCAGGGCAAAAGAGAAAAAGAGGGCAATGAGTCGCGTATGCATGGCGTTCCTTCGCGTTCCTGATAGTCCTCGCCTGAGCTTAACCAAGCCATTGCGGTTTTTCATCATGGCCCTTGGCCGCTTATGTCGGGCGACCGGCGCGGACAGCGAGGTGTCGATTCGGTTGCGGCGTTCGATACAATGATGCTTCTCACCGGCACCTGGGACGCACGTTGATTGATCCCGCGACAAAACTGTCGTTTTCACTCTATCTAAGCCGCGAGCAGGGGCAGCTGCCCTCGAAGTCGGTCGGTGAGGTGTCGTTTATCGTTGCTGCCTTGTTGATGTGCGTTCTCATCTGGGCCGCGTCGATGTTGTTCCTGTTGGATGTCGTCAGCGTCGACAACTCAAACATCGCTTACCCGTTGGCATTCGGTGTTGGCATCGCCGTCTACTGGGCGAGCCACCGCCTGATGGCCAGGCGCATCCAGAAACTGGCCACGGCCTACGAACAGGAACGACTCGACGAAAGGGACTACTGGGTCCAGGACCCGGCCGCCGCCCTCGCACTGGCAAAAGTCAGCACCTGGGTCGTGATGATCCTCACGCTGGGCGTTCTTGGGGCGGCTGTACGTTTTGCCTGAGACCCGGGGCACTGAAGGAAACCCGTTGGCTATCGTCGCCAACGGGTCGCCTACTGGGCATGACGCTGTCGAGGTAGCGTTCGATCAACCGGGACACTCACGATGGGACTAGCTGCCGTTGCCGTCTGGCTGACACTGTCTCTTTTTGTGTTTCCATTCGCCTACGCGTTGCTTGTGTTCATCGAGAAAAGGGCCGAGCACAAACGGCAGCTTCGCGAAATTCAGCAGAAACTGGCAGACAAGGAAAAGCGAATGAAAGCTGGCAACGGAGACCAGCCTGCATAGCGGCAGTCCTTCCGACACGAGACCACTCCGCGTCGTCGAGGCATTACGGTCTTAACTCAACCCGCAACGTTAGTTGAAAGCGAGGATGTCGATGGAAAGCGTATTTGAAGCTGAAAACACGGTTGAAGCGCACATGGTCGTCCATCTCCTGGCGAGATCAGGCATTGGTGCAACCGTGCTCGGCGAGCACCTGCAGGGCGGCGTTGGCGAGCTTCCGGCCCACGGCAATGTCAGAGTGGCCGTTGAGCCGGAAGACGTCGCGAAGGCCAGGGAAGTCATTGAAGAATGGAACACACAAAACGCGAACGCGCCGGAAGCCGCCCCATCAACACCGAATCATCGAGGCCATATGTTTACAGCGCTCGTTGGCTTCGTCGCAGGTGCGGGGCTCGCGACGGCGTTTCTGCTTTGGGCGTTCAACTCGCCGGTGAGCTCGAATACGTCCGACTACAACCGGGACGGCAGAACCGATGAATGGGCGTACTGGCGCGGCGATTTCGTAACGCGGGTGGATGTGGATCGCAACTTCGACGGTGACGTTGATGCGGTCACCCGCTACTCACCCAGGGACTGGGCGACCAACGCGGAGTACGACAACGATTTCGACGGCGTGTTTGAACACACATCGGAGCTGCACTACGGACAACCGGCGCGGGACGAGATCGATGTCGACGGAGACGGATTACCGGATCGGCGACACAAATTTCGTGACGGCGTCCTCGCGACGGTCGAACTCCTGCGCCCGGACGCTTTGGCCATCATGAAGACCCAAACCTACTCGCCCACCGGCGCTCTCATTGAAGCGCGTTTCGACTCAGACGGCGACGGCAAACTCGACACGCTGATGCGATACGACCGCTACGAGGAAGAGATTTCCCGTGAGTCTATGACACCCTGAACGGTAACCAGCACCGGACGGACGCCGTCAAAGGCAATCAGCCCGTCCAGAAAAGAAGGTAAGCGAAAACCACCAGGGCGATCACGGCCAGCGCGACGATGACGTCTGTCGAGGTAACCCCGCCGCCACCGGTACGACGGGCATAGTCCTCATCGAGCTTTCTGTGTGCTGGCGTTTTGTGTTGTTTCATCTGGCGCGGCTCCCCCACCTAGCGCTGCTTAACCGGTTGACTTAAAACAGCGACGATTTGTCGTGAGTTTTCGGCAAAAACCTCGGCGAGTCCAGCGCGGGTGTTGGCACCGTCATTGTCGATCCAGTAATCGATGTGGTGCTTGCCTGTCTCGGCGTTCAGCAGGATTCGCTTCGTCACGTTGTTACCGTCGGGACCGTATTGCACCACCAGGTTGGATGTCAGGCGGATCAGCAACTCGTCACCGGTCGACTGCTCAAACCGCAGTCGTTCGATGCCCAGCGTGACCGTCACCTCAGCGACATCGTCATTGGTGACCCAACGGCCGGCCTGTTGACGAAGAAACTCCTGCCGCAGGTCATCCGAAATATCCGCCGTGGCAACGTAGTCGCTGACAATAGACTCAAGCGCCCTGGCTTTTTCCGCCGGAAGGGCAACAGCCGCTCCGTAAGTTCCACCCGCCACGGCGCCGACCACGGCGCCCGCCGGCACGGCAAACGGTGCACAGGCGAAGAACAGTGGTCCACACCCTTCGACTGAGAGCTGCAGACCGGCCACGGCACCGTAGGCCGAACCGCCGCCCATGTATCGGCCTGTCGACTCACCCGCATTCAGTGCATTCGGCGTTTCAATCTCGGGCAGCACGACGTCGACGTTGATGGACGTGCCCGGCGTAACCGGTCGCAGCGCTGTCGTCGGGGCACCGGCACAGGCCGTGAGCGCGGTCACCGTCGCCAGTATCACGGCGATACGTTGAAGGGTCATCATCACAGGCTCTCCTTCAGCCCGGCCAGCTCACCGGCCGCAGTCAACTCATCCACACGCTCCATGAATGTCGGGTAGACCATCCTGCTGCAGAGCGTTGATGTGTCCTTCGTCTTCGCACACTCGACGAAGTGTTCCTCGGCCTCCTTGCGAAGGCGCAGGTAAATGGTGCCCTCTACGCTCGAGTCGATGCCCTGAGACAGCCCCTGGGGCGCAAAGAAATCCGTGAGACGGGTCGGGTACTGGAAGTACAAAGTTTCGGGCATCGGCCCGAAGCCTGTGAAGCGCTCGTAGAGTTCAAGCTCAACGGCGCCAGGCTCGGGAGAAACGGGCAGGAAAGTCCCGGCGAACACTTTACCGATGACCTTTCTGTTTACTTTGACATCGAAGACGATGCCTTCCTCGATGCTCGGGTCGGCGTAGACCACCAAGGTGCGCCCGGCGTCCTGCGTTGAGCCGTGAAGGGCCGGGTCGTAGACGGCCCCGTACTCAACCGTGCTGCAGGCACTCAAGACCCCGCAGGCCACCAGTGCAATCGCTGCGCGCCAGCCAGCGCGGTCATCCGTCGAATCGACTGTTCTCAAGATGTTCATGCCACACCTACAGTCCCGCTACCTGCGACGCCGGCTCGGTGGAGGCACAGCCCGACAGAAGAATCATCATGGCCAGCGATCCGAACAGTCCCGTTTTGATGCTCATTGGCAGCTCCCCGTTTGCCTCGAAATTCGGCATTGATCATTGCCCGACCGCGGCACGTAAACTTGACGAAGCACTGACGGAATACTGATTTTTAGGGATTACAAGGAGTTACATCGATCCGGCTGTTGTGGCTGCGTGAACGCCAGAACGCAATTCGGGCCGTGCAGGCCTATATTCAAGGTCTTACACACAGAGGAAGACGCTCATGAAACGCATCGCCCTGATCGTATGCCTGCTGGCGCTGTCACCCGCATTTGCTGACGGCCACAAGATGACCGCCGAGGCCTGGTATAAGAAACAGTACGCGCCGTTGTGGAAGGACGCGCCGTGGGAGAAGGCAGACGCGATCGCCAGCTACTACGTCGAGACCATGACCTCCTACTCGCCGACCGGTGGCACCGAGGAATCCAATACGCTCCAATCCATGTCCGAGTCCATGGAGTACTGGCGCTCGGAAGGCTGGGTCAGCAGTGAGCTGACCAAGCTCAAGACCGACTCGCTGAATCCGGCGACAGCGACCTTCAAGGCAAAGTGGCTGGACATATACGAGGATGGCAGCGAAGAGTCGAGCTGTGGCTGGTACATTGCCACGCGCGGTGCCGACGGCTGGAAGTTCACGTCGTACACCGACATCGACTGTGACGAACACGGCCTGTAAACCTGATGCACAAAATCGAATTCACGAAAGACGAAAAGGACATCCTGGTTCGCAAGATCCAGATGTACTTCCGCGAGGAACTGGACCAGGAGATCGGCCAGTTTCCCGCGGAGTTCCTGCTCGACTTCTTCACCGAAGAAGTGGGCGCGTTTTACTACAACCGCGGCCTGTTCGATGCGCAGGCGGTCGTGCACAAGCGCGTGGATTCAATTTCCGAGGCCATCGACGAACTGGAGCAGCCGGCCGACTACGGTCGCTAGGCGAGACGTCGCTGGCACGGAACCTGCTGCCCTGGTTCCAGTCAAAATAAGAGTCAACAACAGGGAGCAGGCATGGCATCGACAGACGACAACAACGCGCGCTGGCACGAAATCCGCGAACAGGGACTGGCTCGCTTTGTCATCGTGCAAGGCGTCCTTAAATGGGGCCTCGGCACCGCCATGGCGTGGCTGCTCCTGATGACGATATTCACCGGCGGCCAGTTCGACTATGCCGCTGCTGCACCCCGTGCACTGATCATCTTCCCGGTGTTCGGCGTTCTCTTCGGTCTCAGTCTCTGGTTCGTATTCCAGCGTTTAGACCGTAGAACCTGACGCTGAGGTAGCACCAGAGAGAGCGCCGCGACATACTGCGACGCATGCTCCGATTCCTGCACGGAAAGCTGTCAACGGACGACATCGAGGCGATCGAACAGGCGGTCGCCGAGCTTGTCGAGCAACAGGGTGAGCCGGAACGCATCCTGGGCGTCATTAAACCGCTTCGCCGCGCGGCGAAGCGCCAGGCAGAGGCAGCGAACAGCCTCGTCGCGCTGGTCTCGCGGCAAAGCCTGCCTCCGGCCGACGCACTCGACTGCGTGAAGCGGGTTCGCGATGCCCACCCCGACGACAAGCAACTGCTGGCCGCCATCGGTGAAGCGGCGGAGTCCCTCGTCGATCTGAACTTCCTCAACACGGCCGCACCGGATGACGCGTTCCTGTACGCCCTGGTTGACGACCTGTCGGAAGCGGCCGAAGAGGCTGTTGATACACCGGACGAAGCCGGGCTTCTCGCCGGTGCCGCGACGGCCGCGCGCATGCTGGGCCGGCAGCGAGACGACGTTGCCCGGGCGGCTTACGAGCGAATCGTCAAGCTGAACCCCCGGGGCGCTGCCAACCACTACAACCTGGGCCTCTTCTTCAAGACCCGGGGATTATTCGAAGAGGGCGTTCGCGCCAACCAGTCCGCCCGCGCCCTGACCACCGCCACGGTGGAGAGCTATGAATGGAACCTGGGTATCTGCGCCACCGGTGCCGGAAACGGCGAACTCGCGCTCGACGTGTGGCTTCGCATGGGCCAGAAGATTGAGATGGGTCGGTTCGGCCTGCCGGAAGGCGGCTACCCGCAGTGCAAGGTCAGGCTGGCCGAACGGCCGCTCGCTGAACGCGGGCCGGATAAGGACGACCCCGGCCAGGAGGAGACTATCTGGATCGAACGGCTCAGTCCGTGCCACGGCGTCGTTCGTTCCGTGCTGTATGCCGATCTCGGTGTCGACTTCGGTGACGTCGTCCTGATGGACGGCGCGCCGATCACGTATCACAAGTACGGCGACACCGACGTTCCGGTGTTCCCGCACCTCGTGACGTTGCGTCACAACGGCTATCGCCTCTACGACTTTGCAGGTACACAGGAGGTGTCCATGCAGGTCGAGGATGCCAGTGACGACCTTGAGCGTGACGCGGTGATCTACTCACACACCGAGCGACTGGAGCGGGTGTGTTCGAGTTGCTGGGCGGACCCGGATGTCGATCATGAAAGCAATGACGAGGTCGAAGCGCAGGTCGTGACCGGACGTATCGCCGCGCCGCCGAACCTGGAACCGGGCGCGTTGCTTGAGCAGATCGATGCGGCCATGCAGAAGCGCCAGCCCTGCCGCGTGTTTTCGCCGGACTTGTGTCGCGACGCGGGACTGGATGAACGGGCTCGCTTCGAGCAGCGCAGGTTCGACCTGCTGACCAAGTGACGCGCCTTGCTGGCGAAAGCGGACTTTAAGGAAACAAACCTATGCTTCGACTGACCCCTTTTGTCCTACTGCCGCTCGCAGCCCTCGCGGGTGAAGCCGACGTCCTAAACGTCGAGGTTCGATGCGACGCTGACAAGGTCTGTCGTTTCGACGTGACCGTCGAACACAACGATGAGGGCTGGGAACATTACGCCGATCGCTGGGAGATACTAACGCCGGACGGCGAGGTGATCGCAACCCGTGTCCTCGCGCATCCCCATGAACAGGAACAGCCGTTTACGCGCTCACTGGGTGGCGTGAGAATTCCGGACGGCATATCCGAAGTGCGCGTCCGCGCCCGTGACTCGGTGCACGGTTACGGTGGCAAGGACATCGTGGTTTCGCTTGACTGAGCGTCTTACTCGGCGATATCCGCGATAACGCCTTTCGTCAGGGACTCGAGGTCCGAAGGGCTCAGACGAAAGACCGCGTTCGGTGTGCCGGCAGCCGCCCACAATTCACTGAACTGCAGCAGGGTCTCATCGATAAAGATCTCCGGTGCCACTCGGTGACCGATCGGCGGAACACCACCGATGGCGAAGCCCGAGTGTTCGCGGACAAACTCCGGCGTAGCGCGCTCTATCGCTTCGCCCAGCAGCTTGCTGACCTTGTCGACATCGACCCGTACGGGGCCGGACGCGACAACCAGCACAGGTCGACGGCTGTCCGCCGCGGTAAACACCATCGACTTTGCAATCTGCGCCACATCGCAGCCGAGCGCCGCGGCGGCATCCGCTGCGGAACGCGTGCTCTCCTCGAACTCGAGCACCTCGAATTCGTTTCCAAGAATGGCCTGGATCTTCAGGGCGGACTTCGCGGTGGCGGGCTTCATGTCTCGTTTGAATCGAAGCGCTTGATGTAACGCATCAGCTCGCCGTCAAAACCGCGGCGCTCGTAGAGCGCACGCGCGCGTTCGTTCCTGGCAAACACATGCAGCGTTATCGACTCGGCACCCTGGGACAGCGCGTCCTGCTCGGCCGCCTGCATGAGGCCGTGGCCGAGGCCGCGACCTTCGAAGCCGTCGCTCACGGCGAGCGCCTCGAGGTGGGCGCTCGGCGCTTCGCTGAGCAGCTCCGGGCGCATTGTGACCATGGCCAGGCCGACAATGTCGCCATCCACTTCAGCGACGTGAATCCGGCAGTTCGGCGCGTCGCCGTCGGCCCAGCGCTTCGCCGTCTCCGCGTCGTGTCGCCACAGGTCCTTCGCATCACGTTCGTCGGGGAGTTCGAACATCGCCAGTCGTGGCATCATCGCCAGCACGGCGTCGATATCGGCCGGCTCGGCGAGACGAATGCGGTAGCTTTCCGCCACGGCTAGTAGACGCCGAGGTACTTCGATATGCCCTTGGCGGCCTCGCGACCCTCGTGAACCGCGGTGACGACGAGGTCCGAACCACGAACCATGTCACCGCCGGCGAACACCTTCGGGTTGGTCGTCTGGAACGGGTAGTCGCCGAGCGTTGCCACGCGAACACGTCCGCTCGGCAGCGTCTGGATGTCGTGACCGGTGAACCAGTCCGGCGGGTTCGGTCGAAAACCGAAGGCGATGATAACGGCATCGGCGGGCAGCACTTCCTCGGAGCCGGGCACGGGTTCCGGTCGACGACGGCCGTCGGGGCCGGGCTCGCCGAGCTGCGTCTGGATCACCTTGACGCCCTCAACCTTGTCCGTGCCGATGATCTCCATCGGCTGGCGATTGAACAGGAAGTTCACGCCCTCTTCCTTGCTGTTTGCCACCTCGCGCCGCGACCCCGGCATGTTGTCCTCGTCGCGGCGGTAGGCACAGCTGACGCTCGCGGCGCCCTGGCGAATCGCCGTGCGATTGCAGTCCATGCCGGTGTCGCCGCCGCCGAGTACGACGACGTGCTTGCCCTGCATGCTGATCTGCTGTGTCCGCGGGTTGGCCGGGTCCATGAGGCGATCGATGTTCGAGACGAGGTACGGCAGCGCATCGTGCACGCCCTCGAGGTCTTCGCCCGGAAAGCCGCCGCGGACGTACGTGTAGGTACCCATACCGAGAAACACGGCGTCGAATTCCTCAACCAGTTCCTCGAACGGTTTGTCCTCACCAATCTTCGTGTTCAGCACGAACTCGACGCCCATGCCCTCGAGGATCTGGCGCCGCTGCTGGACGATCTCTTTCTCGAGTTTGAACGGCGGTATGCCGTAGGTCAGCAGGCCGCCGATTTCGGGGTAGGCATCGAACACGACTGAACGGATGCCCTCGCGCGCCAGCACGTCGGCTGCCGCGAGTCCCGCCGGGCCGGCGCCAATGATCGCGACACGCTTGCCGGTATCCACGACGCTCGCCATGTCCGGGCGCCAGCCCTGCTTGACGGCCTCGTCGGTGATGTAGCGTTCGATGTTGCCAATCGACACCGCGCCAATGCCGTCGTTCAGCGTGCACGCACCTTCACACAGGCGATCCTGCGGACAGACGCGCCCGCAGATCTCCGGCAGTGAATTGGTCTGGTGCGACAACTCCGCCGCCTCGAACAGGCGTCCTTCCTCGATCAGCGCGAGCCAGTTCGGGATGTAGTTGTGTACCGGGCATTTCCACTCGCAGTAAGGATTGCCGCAGGACAGGCAACGACCGGCCTGCTGACCGGCATCGGCCGCATCGAAATGGCCGTAGATCTCGCCGTAGTGCTTGATGCGCTCTTCGGCAGGTTCTTTCGCGGGATCGCGCCTCGGCACTTCGAGGAACTGTAAGGGATGCTTCGACATATCAGGCCGCCTGGCGCAGGGATTCGATCAATGAGCCGAGCTCGGCTGCCTTCGGCTTCACCAGCCAGAACCGCGTCAGGTACGCGCGGAAATCATCCAGCAGGCGTTCGCCCCACTCACTGCCGGTCAGCTCAACATGATTCTCGATCAGCATACGCAGGTGATGCAGGTGCGACTCCATGCTCTCCGGGTTGATGCGGTGAATATCGATGAGCTCGTGATTGTAGCGATCCACGAACAGGCGATCGATATCCAGCACGTAGGCAAAGCCACCGGTCATGCCGGCACCGAAGTTCACACCGGTCGGTCCGAGCACGACGACGACACCGTCCGTCATGTATTCGCAGCAGTGATCGCCGGCGCCCTCAATCACGGCCGTAGCCCCGGAGTTACGCACGGCGAAGCGCTCGCCGGCGGTGCCGGCTGCGTACAGCGTTCCACCCGTAGCGCCGTACAGGCAGGTGTTGCCGATGATCGCCGTTTCGTTGGGCACGTAGCCGGTTTCTTCCGGCGGACGAACAACCAGCGTACCGCCCGCCATGCCCTTGCCGACATAGTCATTGGCATCGCCAATCAGGTTGAGGTTCAGGCCGCTGACGTTGAACGCGCCGAAACTCTGCCCGGCGGTACCGCGCAACAGGATATCGATCGGAGCGTCGGCCATCCCGGTGTTGCCGTGACGACGGGCAATCTCGCCGGACACGCGCGCGCCGATCGAGCGATTGAAATTGCGGACCTCGAAACCGAACCGACCACCGCTCTTGTTCTCAATGGCCTCTCGCGTTGCCTCGACCATTTCCTCCGCCAGTTCGCCCTTGTCGAACGGAACATTGCGAAGGTCGGTGCAGTACTGCGCCGTGTTTTCGGCCAGGCCGCCGTCGGAGATGATCGGGGCCAGGTCGAGCTTGGCCTGCCTCGCCGTCTCGCCGTCGTGCAGCTCGAGCATGTCGACACGGCCGATGATGTCATCGAGCTTGCGTACGCCGAGTTCGGCGAGCCGTTCACGCACTTCTTCGGCAACGAACTGAAAGTAGTTGATGACCATCTCGGGGAGGCCGATGAAGTGCTGGCTGCGCAGCACGTTGTTCTGCGTCGCAACACCGGTTGCGCAGTTGTTCAGGTGGCAGATACGCAGGTACTTGCAGCCCAGTGCGACCATCGGGCCGGTACCGAAGCCGAAGCTCTCGGCGCCAAGCATGGCCGCCTTGATAACGTCGAGGCCGGTTTTCAGGCCACCGTCGGTCTGCAGGCGCACCTTGTGGCGCATGTCGTTGGCCCGCAGCACCTGGTGAGTTTCGGACAGGCCAAGCTCCCACGGGCTGCCGGCGTACTTGACCGAGCTCAGTGGGCTTGCGCCGGTTCCGCCGTCGTAGCCGGAGATCGTTATGAGGTCTGCGTAGGCCTTCACGACGCCAGCGGCAATCGTGCCGACGCCTGGCTCCGCAACCAGCTTCACGGACACCAGCGCTTCGGGATTCACCTGCTTCAAGTCGAAGATCAGCTGCGCCAGGTCCTCGATCGAATAGATGTCGTGATGCGGCGGCGGCGAGATCAGGCCGACACCCGGCTTTGCGTAACGCAGCTTGGCAATCAGGTCGTTGACCTTGTGGCCCGGCAGCTGGCCACCCTCGCCGGGCTTCGCGCCCTGCGCGATCTTGATCTGGATAACCTCGGCGTTGACGAGGTACTCCGCCGTCACGCCGAATCGACCGGAGGCAACCTGCTTGATCTTCGACACGCGCTCGTTACCGTAGCGCGCCGGGTCTTCGCCACCCTCGCCCGAGTTCGACCTCGCGCCAATGCGGTTCATCGCGATCGCCAGCGCTTCGTGGGCTTCGGGTGACAGAGCGCCGAGCGACATACCGGCGCTGTCGAACCGTTTCAGGATACCTTCC
>CAZSIQ010000083.1:0-13401 GCA_964606915.1 uncultured Woeseiaceae bacterium
GATGCGAGGGTTGGAGGAGCCACCCCCGAGCGATTAGGGATGACTCGAGAGCGATGCTAGGACCGTGGCACACCGGTCGCTGTGATTGCCTTCACAAAACGGCCGGATTCATAAAAAAAGGCGCCGAAAGGCGCCTTTTCTCACAGTTTTTGACGCATTACGTCAAATTATTCAGAGGCTTGCGTTTCACGTAATCCTTCCAGGTAGTCCTGAAATTTGCGGGCCTCGATCTGCTGTTTGACCGCATCACGGACGCTTTCCAACGTCGGCGGCTCATTCGGGCGGGTGTCTTCTCGCAGGATGACATGCCAGCCAAACTGCGTCTGCACCGGTTCCTGCGTGAACTGGCCATCTTCCAGCGCCTGCACGGCAGCCGAGAAGGGCGGGACCATCGCGTTCGGGGCGAACCAGCCGAGATCGCCGCCGGCAGGGCCTGTCGGGCCCGTCGAGTTTTCCTGCGCCAGCGTGGCGAAATCGGCGCCGACGATGAGTTCTTCGATCAGTTCGGCGGCCTTCGCCTGGGTCTCAACCAGGATGTGGCGTGCCTTGAACTGTTCGCCCGGATCGGCGGCGATGACGTTCGAGTACTCCTCGAAGATCTCGTCGTCGCTGGCGGTGTTGCTCTCGAAGAAGTCGGCAGCAACCGCCTGGGCGAGGAAGCCACGGTACTGAAGCTCCAGCGAGACTTTCAGCTCGTCAGTGGCCTCAAGTTCCTTGGCGCGCGGCGTTGTCGACAGCAGGTAGATGTCAGACAGCTCGCGCAGCAGGATGTCGCGCTCTTCAGCGGTCACCTGTTCGAGCGGCTTCTGCGTGCGGCTTTCCAGGTAGGTGTTAAACACAGAGCTGTCGATGTCGGCACCGTTGATGGTCGCGACAGGTTCCGCCGTCGCGGTGTGCGCAGCGGCCATGGCGACCAGCGCCAGGATTGAGCTCCGGCGAACGGAGCGTGATACGTGATGCATCAGGTTGTTCCTCAGGGTAAGAATTCGGTGGATGCCAGCTGCCCGGGTTACTCGGACGGTGTCCTGGCGGTGATAGACAGGGCATGGATGTCGGTCTGCATCATATCGCCCAGGGCGTCGAAGATAATTCGGTGACGCTGAATGCGTGTTTTGCCCTCAAAGGCGTCAGACACGATATTCACGTCAAAGTGCCCCTTGCCATCCTCGGCACCGGCATGTCCGGCGTGCAGGTGGCTCTGGTCCTTGACCAGCAGGTGGGCAGGCGACAGCTTAGCCTGCAGCAGGTCGTGAATCCGGCTGCCGCGTTCGCTGCTCAAGGCAGGACCTTTTTGAACGGTTTGACGGTGACGGATGCGTACACGCCGGCATCGACGTACGGATCCGAGTCTGCCCAGGCCTGGGCCTCTTCGAGGCTCGGAAAGTCGACGACCACGAGGCTGCCCGTGAACCCGGCCTCACCGGGGTCTTCCGCGTCAATGGCCGGATGCGGTCCGGCGATCAGCACGCGGCCTTCATCGACCAGTTTGCCGATCCGCTCCAGGTGAGCCGGTCGGGCCGACTTGCGTTTTTCGAGGCTGTCGGAGACATCCTCGCTGATGATGGCGTACCACATGCTATTCGTCTTCTGTTTGCAGGTCTTCGGCTTTGAACTTGGTCATCAGCCAGGCGCCCTGTGCGAGCAGGAACACAAAGGTGACTGCCATAAGACCGAAAACTTTGAAATTGACCCAGACGGCTTCGTCGAAACTGTAGGCAACCCAGATGTTCAGCAGGCCGGACAGGACGAAGAACGTCACCCAGGAGAGGTTCAGACCCCGCCACTCCCGCTGCGAGAGCTTGTCGGTCGGCAGTTCCCCGGTCAGGTCAAAGAACCGCTGTGCCAGCGTCTTCTCGCCGACAAATCCGCTGACCAGGAACGCAACCGCCAGCACCCAGTAGAACGCCGTCGGTTTCCAGTAGAGAAACTCCGGGTTACGGAACCACAGGGTTGCCGCGCCCATCACGATAAGGAACACGGTGGACCACAGGTACATCTTGTCCCAGGTCTTCGTGCGCAGGTACTTCAGCAGCAGCCCAATCGGCATGGCCACCATCAGCACGATAAGCGCGGTGTAAATGCCCCCGAGGAAATACGCCACGAGGAACAGGATCAGCGGTAAAAACTCGATCAGAAGTTGCACAATTTTTCGCCAGCCGGAGCAGGGGGACGCAAGTCTAACGCAGGCCAGCCGGCATTGGGAAAACAATGGCCTCGCGTTTTCCGGCCAAATCTCTAGAATCCGCGCGTGGCTAGGCTCATCGAAATCCATCCGACCCATCCCCAGCAGCGGCTGATTGCCAGTGTCGTCCAGGCAATCCGTGGCGGGGGACTGATCGCGTACCCGACGGATTCGTCCTACGCGTTCGGCTGCCAGATCGGCGACAAGCGGTCTATGGACCGGATTCGGCGCATTCGCCGTACCGACAAGAATCACAACTTCACGCTGGTGTGCAGCGACCTGTCGGAGATCAGCACGTATGCCCGCGTGGACAACTGGGCGTATCGCCTCGTCAAGTCGCTGACACCGGGTCCGTATACGTTCATTCTCCCGGCCACCCGTGAAGTCCCCAAGCGCCTGCAGAACGAAAAGCGGCGGACCATCGGGCTGCGGGTACCGGATCACGCGGTGGTGCGCGCCATTCTCGAGACCCTGGGCGAGCCGATCATGAGCGGCACGCTGCAGTTGCCCGGCGACGACCTGCCCTTGACCGACCCGCACGAGATTGAGCAGCGCATTGGTCACGAGATCGACGTCATTATTGACGCGGGCCCCGTGGGCATTGAACCGACCAGTGTTTTGAGCCTCTCAGCCGGCGATGTTGACGTGCTCCGCGAGGGGCGGGGGGACGTGTCGGCCTTCGTCTGAATTCGGGGGACAGCGCCCCGATTTAGGCTAGAATAGGCGGACTGACGCGTGGATACCGCATGAAACCCGAACTGCACGTTCTGACTCCAGACGACGCCCCGAAACCCGAGACTGAAGACGCCCTGAATCCAGCCCAGGGCGAGATGCCGTTTGCCGTGGTCGACGGGGAGCCCGTGACCACGCTGCCGCAGGACCTGTATATCCCGCCGTACGCGCTGCAGGTCTTTCTCGAAGCCTTCGAGGGGCCGCTGGACCTGCTGCTGTACCTGATTCGTCGCCAGAACATCGACATCCTCGATATCCCGATCGCCGAGATCACGAAGCAGTATGTGCAGTACATCGAGCTGATGACGGAGATGCAGCTGGAGCTTGCCGGCGAATACCTCGTCATGGCCGCGATGCTCGCGGAGATCAAGTCACGCATGCTGCTGCCACGGCCGCAGGCGGAAGAAGAGGACGAGGACGATCCGCGTGCCGAGCTCGTTCGACGCCTGCAGGAATACGAGCGCTTCAAGAAAGCGGCCCAGGACATCTCCGAGCTGCCGCGTCTTGAGCGCGATGTGTTCCCCGCTCAGGCAGAAACCGTGGAACGCAAGGTCGTGACCAAGCTGCCCGACGTAACACTGAAAGAGCTGCTGCTGGCGTTCCACGACGTCTTAAAGCGCGCGGAAATGTATTCCAACCTGCACCTGCAGCGAGAGCCGCTGTCCGTACGCCAGCGTATGTCCGAGGTGCTGTCCCGCGTGAAGGCGGGCTCCTTCACGTTGTTCGTCGACCTGTTCGATGCCGAGGAAGGTCGCATGGGTGTTGCGGTGACCTTCCTTGCCTGCCTTGAGCTGCTCAAGGAGTCGGTGATCGAGGTTGTGCAGTCTGACGAATACGCGCCGCTGCACGTGCGCGCTGCATCCTCCGTGCGTCTCGTTGACGAGAACACGGGCAACGAATCCGTATAAAAGAACGCCTGATGGACCAGAAAGAAGTCGAGTATTTCATCGAGGCAGCGCTACTTGCTGCCGGACGACCCCTGAGCATTGACCTGCTGCAGGGCCTGTTTGACGGGCGTTCCACGCCCGAGAAGTCCGTTATCCGGGCGGCCGTAAAGGCGCTGAACGAAAACTACGAGGAGCGCGGCATCGAGATTGCTGAAGTCGCCTCGGGCTTTCGCATGCAGGTCAAGGCTACGATGGCCGACCGCCTCGGCAAGCTCTGGGAAGAGCGGCCACCGCGCTATTCGCGTGCGTTGTTCGAGACCCTGGCTCTTATCGCCTACCGACAGCCGATCACACGTGCCGAGATCGAGGAAGTTCGCGGAGTGTCTGTCAGCAGCAACATCATGCGCAGCCTCGTGGAGCGCGAGTGGGTGCGCGTTGTTGGTCACCGGGATGTACCGGGACGCCCGGCGATGTTCGGCACGACAAAGGCATTCCTGGATTACTTCTCACTGAAAAAACTCGACGACCTGCCGGAACTGGCCGACCTGTCGGACTGGGAGTCGCTGCGTGTGCAGCTCGACCTGCCGGAGGTGGACGGTGAGTCTGCCGGAGAACCCGAGACCAGCGATAACGTCACGGAACTGCCCGTCGCCGCGGACGGCGAGCAGGATGCGGCCGACGTGGCCGAGGCAGACGACAGCGAAGAATCCGCAGACTCGGAAGCGGCTGCAGCAACCGAGCCGGACATGCCGGTAGTTGAAGCGGAAGAGATCCCGGTGGCTGTCGCTGCTGAGCCTGCTGAAGTGCCGCAGGACATCCCGGAACTGCCGGTGGAAGCCGACTCTGACGCTGATGCTGACGTGGCGGCTGTTCCTGTTGTCGAAGCGGCCGTGGCAGACGACAACATTCCCGAGTTGACCGAGCAGACGCATACCGACATTCCGGAGCTCAAGGCCTCGACAGAGGAGTCGGCACCGACCGAGCTGCCGACCATCAACGAGCTGGAAGAAGAACTTGAGGTCTCCGAATGGCCGGATCCTGTCGACGCAAGCAGCATCGCGACGCTCGAGACGGCAGATTCAGATCCGGAGACGGGGACCAACCGCTAGCCCAGTGACCGAACGCGTTCACAAACTCCTGGCGGCTGCGGGTCACGGCTCGCGCCGCAAGGTCGAGCAGTGGATTCGCGAAGGGCGCCTGCGAATCGACGGCAAGCAGGCCACGCTGGGCCAGGCCTGCGAGGGCACCGAGCGGGTAACGCTCGACGGAAAGCCGCTGTCGCTGAAGGGCGTCCGCCAGGCGCACAAGCACATCATCTACAACAAGCCGGGCGACGAGGTGACCACCCGTTCTGACCCCGAGGGCCGCAAGACGGTTTTCGACACGCTACCGAAACTCAAACATGCGCGCTGGGTGGCCGTCGGAAGGCTCGACCTGACGACCACCGGACTGATGATCTTCACGACCGACGGCGGCCTCGCCAACGCACTGATGCACCCGTCCACCGAGGTGAAGCGTCGATACGCGGTTCGCGTACACGGCAACCCTGACAAGGATGAGCTGCAGCGCCTTCAGGACGGTATCGAACTCGACGACGGGGTTGCCCGGTTCGAAGAGGTCGAGGCCTCCGGTGGCGACGCGGCCAATCGCTGGTTCCAGGTGAGCTTGAAGGAAGGACGCAACCGCGAGGTGCGACGGCTATGGGCCGCCCTGGGTTACGAGGTCAGCCGACTGATTCGTATCGCGTACGGCCCGGTGGAATTGCCGCGCTCTATGCGTCGCGGTCACTACGAGGCGCTCACACCGGGCCAGGTCCGGCAGCTCTACTGGGCAGCCGGCATCAAAATGCCCGAAGACATGGACTACAAGCCGCGTAAAAAGAAAGTGCGGCGCCGTCAGCGCCGCTGAGTACTGCTGAATCTCAGGACGTAACTCCGTCACTTGTCTCACGCTCTGACGAAAGCGGACTAAAGTCGGCGGCTGGTATAGTGTCGGCTTCTGACCCAAAGCAGACCCTCACAACAATTTCGATCCAATCGTCGAGTTCAGCACGATGGAAGTCATCAATTACAGTTTTCATGACGTATACGATCCGGAGAATTGGCAGCCCGAGGACGTCTACGATTTTGAGGAGTGGATGATGGCTACGGTCGGCGACAAAGATGGTGGATCAGATTTTCAGTTGCATGTCTGCACGCCCGTGTCGATTTCACGATTGGAGTCGCGGAGACATGTGTTCATGATCGAGAAATGGGACGGTATTCCGAACCTGATCAGCAAACTAAACGAATTCATTCAAAAGATAGAGAGTGATCCAACAGTAGTGCTCGAACATGAGCTCGCGAAGCACTGGGCGTGGGAGTACGAGGGCATGTGAACGACCGCTTCTGGCCGTAAGTAGTCATTCGCGAGTGATTTCAGAGTTGATGTTATGAAGAAAACAGAAATCATGTACATCGAACCGAAGGACGGCGTCGCAAGTCTTGAAGCGACGATCGGTCGAGTCAGGTATTCGAAAACTGGCAAGACACTTGAGTATGAGGGCAGAAAGTTCCAGTCTCTGAAAGGGTCTGGCTACAAAGCAAACTACTTCGACATCGAGAGTGGCGAGGAGTATTGGATTTCAGGTTGTCGGAAAGATGGAAATGACGGCTTGTACCGGACCACTGTTCACGTGAACCAGGATGTCAGGGAAGAGTATTGGTCGGACATTCGAGGCATGCCTGAACGGGTTAAGCAAGAGTCCTTTACCAGTACAGGCAAACACAAGCCAAACGGCCAAGAGCCCAAGAATCAGAGGACAAACGTCTGACCTGAACGACTGCTCCTGGTCGAAAGCCGAACCCCTAGGCGCGTCTGCTATGTTCAGCTCCTGACCCGTTGCGGACATTTCTAGCTCTTCCGCATGAACTTCCTTGACCACTTTCGATATAGACCGATGTACCTTCGCGTCACCGCAGAAGAATTTTCGGTAAGAGACTTGAGGGCACGAAAGACTCTTTCGACGCGACCATACGTGAGTGTTGACTCAGATAATGTTGTCGTTTCAGTGGGCGATCCTGTCTCCAGGCAAGCCAGCGAAACTCTTTGGGCCATAGACGCCAATGAGCCTTTCTTGACCGACAAAGTTGTGGCGTCAAAAGTATTAGGGCACCTAATTTTTCAGCATCTGAATAGCCGAGCTGCTCGACTAACTCTTTTGATTCAACTCGAATTCGACGGGCTGCAAAACTTATCCGAAGAACTGGTTCAGGATTTGATGCAAATTGGTGAGTGGTGTGGGTCGCAAAGAACCGTGCTCCGCGTAGGACCAGAAATCTCTGACGCACAGGCTCTGGAACTGACGACATAGTTTCCGCTTCTGGCCGAAAGCTTCCATTCGTCGAATGTCTGCTATTCTGACAGCTCCTGAATCAAAGCGAATGTTCTCTATCTGGAACCGCGCCTAGTTTCACTGCCTCTTGAATAGTGGTCTGACTGGGCAAGTCTGGATACCTATCCCTAGGATCTAGCCACCGTGCAGGCATCACGCAAAACGAAAAACCTTATTCTGTGCGCCGCTAATGTTGCGCTGCTTTTGATGGTTGTGCCCAAGTTTGCTCTCAATCCCAACGATGTACGCGACGGAATGAAAGTCTGGATGTTCGGTGTACCTATCATTGCTGCTGCAGTCCTGTTAACCCCGCCGACATTTCAATACGTAAAGGCCATCCACGCATTGCTTTTTCTTGCTACCGGTGCGGCAATAGGACTGACGTTCGGCTCGCTCATTCGCGCGCCGGATTCGCTAACAATCGGCGAGATTCTGTGGTTACCAGTAGGTATCGTAGCCGATGTGTTCCATTACTGGCCGAGCGTCAATGACAAATATCAATAGACGTCCATGATGGTTAATCCCCAATAATTGCTTTTTGTCGGGCGTCGGTTTTTGGCCGTAACCTGCCGTTCGTCGAATGTCTGCTATTCTGACAGCTACTGACCCAAAGCGGCCGCACAGAGCGCGAGACAATCCACCCAGTATCGGCCAACTGTGACCAAACAAATCAACCTAGGTGATACTGATCGAACGATGATGTTTTCCCATTTGAAGAGAGGCATAGAGTGCTGTTTCGCTCGATTAGAGGATTTCTAGAAAAACGAGACTGGAACGTATTGCTTCTCGAGTTCACCGTTGTCGTAGTCGGCGTTTTTGTTGGCCTGCAAGCACAGCAATGGAGTGAAGAGCGTGAGAACAGGGATCGTCTTGAGCGTATTGTCGCCGCTTTGAAAGCTGATATGGCCGATGCACGTCGTGTTGAATCGGGTTTCCAGAAGGATATCGAGGACGGACTCGCGGCTTTCGACGAAGCCAGACGGCGAGGAGAGCGGCCGTCGCCGTTTTTTTATCAGATCAGAGGATCTGACACAGCTCCGAAACTTATCTGGGGGACGCTTCAGGATGCGGGTTTGGGGGAGCTGCTCGACCCCCACTTACTTTTCGAGCTGAGCCACTTTTATTCCGAGAGAGACGGTATTGGCATTAAGGTTACTCGCTACATGGAGTCGATTGAGAGACTTGTTCTTCCATATGTTCAAGACGACCCTGACTATTTCTATGACCCGGTAGGCGGGAAAATGCGACCGGAGTATCAAGCGACCATGGACCGATTGCGCGAATGGATGCAGTACTCAGTAGCACTGGCCCCTTGGTCAGAATGCTTGGAAAAACGTCTAGAAACCGCGTCTTTACCCGGCGAGTCCTGCAGGTCGTGGTCGTACTATGATCCGACAGCCGAACGAGAGTTGTCCGATACTCAGGTAATCGATAAATAGGCGAAAGAACTCGCGTCGCGCGTCCGACCGATTCTGGCCGTAACCCGTCGCTCACCGAGTGTCTGCTATTCTGACGGCTCCTGACCCAAAGCGGACGTCGATCAGGCTAGATATTGGGGAGTAGTTGTACGTGGCACGAATGTTTTCGTTATGCCTTCTGGTTATCGCAGCATTCATCGCGCTTTACCTTTCGAATCGTGACAGCTCAACAATACAGAAAGTTGTTCAATCTGAGGACGTCCGCCAAGACGATCTCGATAGCCCCAACGCAGCGGCTTGGGTAGATCAATCCGCAGTATTTAGCGACCAAGCTCAAAGCGGCGATTCCGATGCTGAAGAGCTTTGGAATCTGTATGCAGTGATTCCGACAACGCGCTCAGATGACTCTGACGAGCCATGTCATAGACTCGAGGCTGAAGGCCAGCCCGTTTGTTGGAACCAATTCGGATATCACCCAATTCTAACGTATTCACTTGATGCGTTAGAGCAGATGGCTTTGACTGATGCGGCAGCTGCAGAGGCGTTATCGATCAAGCTCCCATGGGAGCAGCGTGAAAAAAAGACTGCATACGCACTTCTCGCTTCTGATCTATCAGGAATGCCAGGGCCATTGCATCGGGTAGTAACCATGAATTCTTGGTGGGACAACAGGCAGGAGAAGTTCGAGAGAATGGCTCTGTTATTGCTTAACGACAATCTCGGATCTCCACAACAGATTGGCTATGCCCAGCTGCCGTTCCTAATGCATGAGTATGGACTCTCTCGTGGCGAAGTACTTGGAGAGATTGAGGAGGCTATGGAGACTATTCGAAAGAGGTCAACGAGAATCTTGGAAGCAAGCGCTGAAAACGGTTCCACGCGCTGAGCTAATAGTAGCTGCTCCTGACCGAAAGCCGCCGCTCACCGAATGTCTGCTATTTTGACGGCTCCTGACCCAAAGCCGCCTTTCAGCACGTCAACAATATGGATAAGTCCGAAGAGCAGTTTCAGGAACTGATCGCGAATCTCGCACCGAGACTCAATAACGCTCTGTCGCGTCAGAACTCAGTTCCGCTAATGGGGTTGCTTCTATCCGAAACTGGCGAAGTAGAGGTGATTCTGTGGCTTCCTGATGAAGGCACCACCTTGTCTGACGAGTTGAACAAGCTTCAACGAACTCTGATAGAGAAGGCGACAGAATTGTCTTCAGTTGCCGCTTGTATGTCATATCCAGATTATGAAAATGAAGTGATAGTGGCACTTCTTGAGAACAACCAGAACTACTGCGCGAAATGCACCATTCCCGTTGTTTCAGACGCGACCCTGCAGTTGGACCTAGGTCAGATGGAGGTCGAAGACGGCGTTGTATTTGTATTCGGAGAGGGTGGGCCGTAGACGAATCTTGAGTGTACGCTTCTGGCCGAAAGCAGATACCAGGTGAGCGTCTGCTATGATTTCAGTTTCTGACCCAGAGCGGATAACCCAATGACCTCTTCTGTCAATTGATGGAAAAGCAAGACTGGTCATTGGCGTTGTATGCCTTCGCAGCGTATCTACTTTGCGCGTCTCTGATGCAAGATCAATGGCGAGCCGTGTATTCTGCGCCGACTCTTCTCTTCTGTTCCATTGCGCTTTTCATCTTTGGCCTCGTAATAGGCTACTGGAAGTATCGAAGAGGCTTGGCTGTGTTGATACACGGTGTTGCTTTCTATCTTCTTTTCGCCGGACTCATTCTTCTTATGTGGTTTTTCGGCTCAATGGTCTATTGAACGCTGTAGCAGTGACCGCTACCGGCTGTATCCCACTGTTCGTCGAGTGTCTGTTATTCTGACGGCTCCTGACCCAAAGGCGACATTCGCCTACACGGGATTTCGTGAGTCTTCATAACAGCGAGCAACGATTCTTGCAAAAGATAATCGTTCTTTTTCTCGTGCTAGCAGCGATTGCTGGTTGTAGCAAGAATCAGGAAGTGGAAGAACGCGAAGCCTACTGGACGGCAAAGGCCGAACAGTTTTTCCAGTCGCCTAGAGACATGGCCGACCTACATTCATGGTTACGCCAAGAGCAGGTCTACTATACTTTTGATCACAATGAGATCGCGGATGGGCAATGGGTCAAATGGGTAGAGACAATTTATGTTGACGGTATTGTGTGCGAATCGTGGAGCATTCGGTTGGCCGTGACCGTCAACGATAGCGGCGATATTCTCTCCCACAAAGTCGATAAGGCAGGCAGATGCCTCTAAGTCGGGCGACAGACTTAATTTCTGGCTAGACGTGTGGTGACGAGCGACCGATCATGGCCGAAAGCGGCCATTGATGATTGAAGCGACAAGAAATTTTGAAGTATTTTGAATACAGCCCTGAAGCATTCGCTCTCACCGAGTTCTTGTCACCGGAGGAGTGTAGATCCCTTATTCTCCGTGGCGAGAAATATGGGTTCGATGATGCACCCATAAACACCTCATCAGGCCCAGTGGTTTCGTCCGATTCTCGAAATAACAGCAGGGTGATCTTTGACGATGAGGAACTCGCCGGCTCTTTGTGGGAGAGGGTCGGCGAGCACAAACCCAAGGAACTCCTAGGCTGGAAGCCGATTGGCCTTAACGAACGATTTCGACTGTATAGGTACGAACAATACGAGACTTTCCGATGGCATAGTGATGGGCGATTTTCGAGACATGAGCGAGAAGAAAGCAGATACACGTTCATGATCTACCTGAACGAAGACTTTGAAGGGGGATTCACAGATTTTAGTTCGTTCCGAGTCTATCCGGTTGAAGGAATGGCACTCTGCTTTCAGCATCAGATGTCTCATGAGGGAGCGACTGTTACTCGCGGATTAAAGTATGTGCTTCGGACCGATGTCATGTATCAATTTGAAGGATGATGGCCAGACCGCTTCTGGCCGTAACCTGCCGTTTGCCGAATGTCTGCTATTCTGACGGCTCCTGACCCAAAGCAGCCAGTCGGGACGCGGTCGATAAGGACCATCTCAATGATACGGACAATTAGATCAGCAGGACTCTGCCTTCTTCTGGTGAGTGCGTTTTCTGCTACGTCGTCAGCTTCGGATCCAGGTGTGGCGGCGAGCTTCTACGACGACATAGCTCAAGGCTTTTGCGCTCCTGAGTTTCTTGAGAATACTAAAACCGGTCTCACTCGCTGCAGATCAGCTTTGAAGTCACCAGTGGATCTTTGCGCTAAGGAAACCGGTATATACGACTACATAGCATCCGATGATTTGTCAGAACAAGAATGGCAGACTCAGTTTGAGGCTGTAAGTGAGACATTTACTTCGTGCCTTTTTTCTAAGCTACAAACCGCTTCTGAGAATGCGGAAAACCCGAATCGGGACACTCACACGGCACTACTCAGCTACTACAGCGCCAGCCACGAGTTTGAAGAGACTGAGTCAGAGTTTTTCACCGGTGAGGAGATCGCGTCGGGAACGGCCGACGATTACCTTGCAGAACAGGCGATAGCCATGAACGCAGATCTCCCAAAGATGGTGGACGACCTAAGCAGACTCGAACAAGTGACATATGCCGATCGCATATTTCGTCAGTACTACACAATCGTCGGAGTCACCGAAGATGAATTTCAGAATGAATTCAACCCTGACGAGGTGCGGAAGTTCTTCGTTTCAAACGCGTGTAGTCACTATCCATCGCGAAACGCTATGAAAGATGGGGTCAAATTTGCGTATGAGTTTCGGACGGAAGATGGCTCAAAGCACACTGACGTTTCTGTTTCGTCGACGGATTGCGAGGGCTTGGAATAGAGACGTCGCATTAGTTTTCCGAAGTCCGCTATTGGCCGTAACCCGACGCTCACCGAATGTCTGCTATTCTGACGGCTCCTGACCCGAAGCGGACATAGGGGCAGCTTCAATTCGAAAATGACTAGGAGAATTCTGCCGCCTTCTGATAAGTACGCCTCTTGTCCTTACGACGAGAAGGTTCTGTCGTACTACGAGGGCCAGTTCGAGGCAGTCTATGTGGTGCTCAGCCCGTTCATTCGCCCTAGATCAATTTCACTGGACAGATTCAATCCCGAAAGTTGGCCTTCGAAACAAGACTTAGTCGCTGGCAGCGAGCCTGTGACATGGAAACAGATTCTGTCGATGGTGAGTCTAAAGTCAATCGCCGAGATAGATATAGGACTGCGGTCTAGTATTTCGGGTCTGAACAAGAAGTACGCGAACGAAGATTTCGCCGAATGCCTCCATCTGATTGCCGAATCGGAGCAACTTATCCTCCCATCAGAAGGAGATATCTCGCCGCTTGTCGAGAACCGGATGTATGAAGCACTTAAACGCATCGGCGAACAATGGCTTTGGGTCGGCGACGAATTCTGCACTGAAAGAAAGCTGTTCTGGATTGACGACTTGATAGATGGCGACGAGATCCCGGCACACGGGTGCGTATTTACGCCGGACAAATCGATACTCGTTACGACCCATTGGGATAGCCATTTTTCGTTTCTATGTTCGTCTAAATCGAAAATAGAGAGAATCCTGGAGCATGAACCGTTCGAGGGTTTCTATTGCGCCGAGGAAACTGAAGTCTTCTGGTCTGTGTGGAACAAGTAGTGCCGATGTCCGCTTCTGGCCGAATCCAGACTAATCTAGGAACTCGATTGTAATGAATGAGATTCGACCCACTGACGACGAAGATGAACTTGCGAAAGGTCGGATTGCCTTGTGGCTCGATAAATCTGACATCGAGTGGATCGCATCGAAATGCGAATACGACGAGCAGGCGTCCGAAGAAGAACGGGAACGCTGCGGTAGGGTGCGGTTTAGGGC
>CAZSIQ010000084.1:0-13366 GCA_964606915.1 uncultured Woeseiaceae bacterium
AAACCATGATGCCCGTCTACGGGCAGCTGCCGTTCGTACCGGTTCGTGCCGCCGGCTGCGACATCATTACGGAGGACGGCCGCCGAATCCTCGACCTGTACGGGGGACACGCGGTCGCCGCATTGGGCTATGGACACCCGAACCTGTCGGATGCGATCCGCAGGCAGGTCGACACCCTGTTATTCCAGAGCAATGCCGTCGCCGTCGAAGTGCGCGCCGAGGCTGCCGAAAAACTACTGTCGGTTTCGCCCGACGGACTGGGCAGCGTGCTGTTCGTTAACTCGGGCGCCGAGGCCAACGAAAATGCGCTGCGCATGGCCTGTATCGCGACGGGTCGTAACAAGGTGCTGGCCATAACCCACGGCTTCCACGGCCGAACGGCCGCCGCCGCTGCGGTAACCTGGAATTCTGACCGCTGGTACGGCTTCGCCAACAAACCGTTCGACGTCGACTTCATCACCAGGGATGACATTGACAGTGCGAAGGCGCTGATCGACGACAGCATCGCCGCGGTTATTTTCGAGCCTGTACAGGGCGTCGCGGGTGGCTACGACCTGTCGCATGATTTCGTGGTCGCATTGCGTGAACTGACCGCGAAGCACGGTGTCGTCCTGATTGCTGACGAGGTGCAGACCGGCATGGGCCGATCGGGCCAGTTCTTTGCGGTGCAGGCGCATAACACGACGCCGGATATTCTCACCTCTGCCAAATCGCTCGGCGGCGGCATTCCCTGCGGCGCCGTCGTTGCGACGAAGACGATTGCTGACAAGTTCGGCGTCGGCGATCTTGGCACGACCTTCGGTGGCGGCCCGGTCGCTGCGGCGGCCATCATCGCCGTCATCGATACCATCATCGAAGAAAACCTGCTGGCCAACGTGCGCGCCCGCGAAGCCCAGATTCGGGAGACCTGTCGCGTGGGCCCTGTCGAGCGCATCCAGGGAATGGGCCTGCTGCTGGGACTCATCTGCGACCGTCCGGCCAAGGAGGTTCGCGATGCGCTAATCGAACAGGATGTGCTGGCCGGCACCAGTGCCGATCCGCATTCACTACGTATTCTCGCGCCGCTGGTGATCGAACCGGGGCACGTCGAGCATCTCGCTGACGCGCTGAAGACGATCCCTCCCGGCAACCACTGATTAAGGTGTGACCTCATGAAATCCTTCAACGACCTTGCTGACTTCACGACTGACGAAATCCAGGCGCTCGTCGCGCTGGCGAATCGTCTGGACGAGCACCCGGAACCCGAGGCCCTGAAAGGCAAGGTGCTTTCACTGCTGTTTCTGAGTCCGAGCCTGCGCACGCTGGCATCTTTCCAGGCAGCGATGACGCGACTTGGCGGCGGTTCCTTTGTCATTTCTCCGGATATGTCGATCCACGGTCTTGAGACCCGCCCGGGTATCGTCATGGACGGCGCCGCCGCTGAACACATTCGAGAGGCGGTCCCGGTCATTGCGTCCTACGGCGACGCCATGGGCATTCGCGCGTTTGCCGAGCGCAAGAATCTCGAACACGACATGGCCGAAACCGAGTTCAACTCGCTGACCGGCCTGATCGATACACCGTGGATCAACATGGAGTCGGCCATGGGGCATCCCTGCCAGAATCTCGCCGACTGGAAGACGATGGATGACCTTGGCGTCCCGGCCAACGGTGGCAAGTTCGTGCTGAGCTGGGCGTATCATCCGAAGGCATTGCCGCTCGCCGTGCCGGCCTCGACGCTTTACATGGCAGCGCGCCGCGGAATGGATGTGACCGTGCTGAGGCCGGAGGGCTTCGAGCTTCCGGACGCCATCATGCAGAAGTCAAAGCAGGCCGCAGAAGCCGCCGGCGGATCGCTGGTCGAGACCGACAATCGTGCCGAAGCGATGGAAGGCGCGCAGATCATCTACGCGAAATCCTGGTCATCGACACGACATTACGGCGACCGGCTCGGTGACCAGGCGTTGCGTAACGAACTGGAAGACTGGTGTGTCGACGACCCCTGGTTCGAGAACGCCGCCGAAAACTGCCGATTCATGCATTGCCTGCCGGTCCGTCGCGGCGTGGTTGTCAGCGAGTCCGTGCTCGACGGTCCGCGAAGCGTCGTCATCCAGGAAGCACGCAACCGCATGCTTGCGCAGATGGCGGTGCTCTACCAGATGATGGGAGCCGGCGCATGAGTACGTCTCGCGACCGCGCCATTGTCGTTTCGGCGCTCAAGCACGCGGCACCCTACATTCGCCTGTTCAAGGGCAAGGCCTTCGTCATCAAGGTGGGCGGCGAAGTGTTTGCCGATCCGGAAGCAACTCGCGCCCTGATGGAGCAAGTCGGGATCCTGCACCAGGTGGGAATCCGCGTTGTGCTGATCCACGGTGGCGGTCCGCAGTCAACGGAACTGGCAACCGCATTGGGCGTGGACACGACCTTCGTCGACGGCCGGCGCGTGACGGATGATGCTTCGCTCGATGTTGCGACCATGGTCCTGAACGGCCAGATCAACACGCGCATTCTCGCTGTCTGCCGCGACCTGCAGATCCCGGCCGTCGGCATCAGCGGCGTCGACGCCGGCCTGATTCGCGCCCATCGGCGGCCGCCCGTGGACCGTGGTGACGACGATCCCGTGGACTACGGCTATGTCGGTGATATTGACTCTGTCGAGGCGGACATCCTGCAGAAACAACTCGACAGCGGGTTGATGCCGGTCGTAAGCCCGCTGTCCTGCGATGAGAGCGGCACATTACTCAACATTAATGCGGACACCGTCGCGGCGGCGATCGCTGCTGAACTCAATGCCGAGAAGCTGATCCTCGCCACCGGGGCTGCCGGTATTCTCGAGGACATCAGGGACCCGGCCTCGCTGATCTCCTACATCGACCGCAAGCAACTGGCCGCGTTGCGCGAGGATGGCAAGCTCGCTGACGGCATGTTGCCGAAAGCGGCCGCTATCGATGCGGCCATCTCAAACGGTGTAAAGCGCGTACATGTCATTTCCTACAAGCTGCCGGACAGCCTGTTGCTGGAAGTGTTCACCAACGAAGGTAACGGCACGCTGGTGGTCAATGACGTAACGGCGCTGTCAGCCGCCGAACAGGGCGACGGGCAGTGAGCCGCTTATGGGACAAGGGTCTGCCGCTGGACCAGCGTGTTCTGCTGTACACCGCCGGCGAAGACCATGTCCTCGATGAGCGCCTCGTCGCGTATGACGTCCGCGGCTGTATCGCTCACGCGGAGATGCTGGCGTCCGCAGGGCACCTGTCGGCTGAGGACTGCGCCGCAATCTGCGACGGGCTGAAAGCACTCGAGACATCCCATGCTGCCGGCGAGTGGCAGATTGGCCTCGAGGACGAAGACGTACACACAGCGCTCGAGACGCGACTGACGTCGGCAATCGGCGAGGCCGGCGGACGCCTGCATCTCGGTCGCTCCCGGAACGACCAGGTCCTGACGGCCCTGCGCCTGTACCTGAAAGACGCCGTCGACAAGCTGTCTGCGAGTGTTGATGACCTGGACACGGCACTCGGCTCGCTCGTTGCAAAGCAGGGTGATGTCGAGCTGCCGGGCTACACACACATGCAGCACGCGATGCCGTCCTCGGTAGCGCTGTGGGCCGGCGGTTTCAGCGAGGCCTTTGCTGATGCACGCGACGGTCTGGCGGCGTCGAAGCGCCGCATGGACAAGAACCCACTGGGCAGCGCGGCTGGCTACGGCACGCCGGGGCTCGAGCTCGATCGTGAACTGACGACGAAGAAACTCGGCTTTGCAGAGATGCAGGCACCGGTTACCGCGGCTCAGTTGTCGCGCGGCAAAGCTGAAAGCGGACTGCTGTTCGAGATAACCCTGCTGCTGAATGACGTAAGCCGGCTCGCATCCGACCTGCTGCTGTTTTACACGCAGGAGTTTGCCTACATCGATCTCGCCGGGGATGTGACGACCGGCTCGTCGATCATGCCGCAGAAGCGAAACCCGGACGTGCTGGAACTGCTCCGCGCATCATCGGCTACCGCGCTGGGCTGCCTCAACGAAGCGCTGGTGATCACCGCGAAGTTGCCGTCCGGCTACCACCGCGACCTGCAGCGACTGAAGCCGCCGCTGTTCCGTGGTATCGACCTTGGCATCGACAGCGTCGACATCCTCACTCACCTGCTGAAGGGTCTTGTCTTCAAGCCGGAGAACATTCGTCTCGACGAGAGCATTTTTGCGACCGAAGAGGCCTACCGCCTCGTCACCGAGGAAGGCTTGAGCTTCCGGGATGCGTACCGGAAAGTCGGCGCACGCTACGCCCGCTAACGGCCTATAATCAGCGCTCGCTATACGAGGACAATCCCATGCTGCGATTGATTGCTGCCTGCCTGCTGGTCATGATGCTGGTCGGCTGCGGCCAGAGTGGACCGCTGTACCTGCCGGGTAACCCGAGCGAAATTCGCCAGCCCGCCCCCGACGACCAGGAAAAGCCGGACGAAGATGCCGAAGACCCCAAAGGCTGAGCTGGTCCTGATCGACGGCTCGTCATACCTGTACCGGGCCTATCACGCACTGCCAAACCTGACCAACTCCGGCGGCGAGCCGACCGGCGCGCTGCACGGCGTACTCAACATGATCAACAAGCTGGTGCGTGACGAACCGGACGCCCACGTGGCGGTTGTGTTCGATGCACCCGGCAAGACGTTTCGCGACGAGATTTACGCGGACTACAAGGCCAACCGCCCGCCGATGCCTGATGATCTGCGTTCGCAGGTGCAGCCTATTCTCGACGCCGTCACCGCTATGGGCCTGCCGCTGTTACGCGTCGAGGGTGTCGAGGCGGATGATGTCATTGGCACCCTGTGCACGCAGGGCAGTGAACGCGGCATCAACGTGCTGGTTTCCACCGGCGACAAGGACATGGCGCAGCTCGTCGACGATCGCATCACGCTGATGAACACGATGACCGACAGCGTGCTGGATCGTGACGCCGTCAAGCTGAAATTCGACGTGTATCCGGAGCAGATCGTCGACTACCTTGCGCTGGTCGGCGACACCTCGGACAACATCCCCGGCGTGCCGAAGGTCGGTGCGAAGACCGCCGCCAAGTGGCTGAACCTGTACGACTCGGTGGATGGCATCATCGAGAACGCCGACGCGATCAAGGGCAAGGTCGGCGACAGCCTGCGCGAGAACATCGAGCAACTGAAGCTGTCCCGTGAACTCGCCACGATCCGCAAGGACGTGGTGCTTGATGCCGCGATCGACGACCTCGTCGTAACCGACGCGAATACGGATGCCCTGCGCAAGCTGTATGCCCACTTCGAACTCCGCAGCCTGCTGCGCCAGCTTGATGGCGATGCGGACGAGGGACATTCCGAAGCACCTGCCGCAGAGGCAGAGTATGAAACGGTGTTTACGCGTGATGCGCTCGATCAATGGATCGACGCGATGCAGAAAGCCGACGTCGTCGCGTTCGATACGGAAACGACGAGCCTCGACTACATGCAGGCCGAAGTCGTTGGCGTATCGATCTCGACGGAGCCCGGCAAAGCCTGCTATGTGCCGGTGGCACACGACTACCCCGGTGCACCCGACCAGCTTGACCGTGACGAGGTGTTGCAGGCTTTGCGGCCGATACTCGAAGACCCGGACAAGGCCAAACTCGGCCATCATCTGAAATACGATGCACACGTCCTCGCGCGACATGGCATTAAGCTGCGCGGCATGCGCTTCGACTCGATGCTGGAGTCCTACGTACTCAACAGCGTCGCCACACGCCACGACATGGACTCGGTCGCCCGGCACTACCTAGACCGCGAGACCATTCATTACGAAGACGTCGCCGGCAAGGGCGCCAAGCAGCTGACTTTCAACCAGGTCGATATTGAAACGGCGTCGCCTTATGCCGCCGAGGACGCTGACATCACGCTACAGCTGCACCTGAAGCTCTGGGAGTCGCTCGGCAAGGAACCGTCACTGAAGGCGGTGTACGAGGACATCGAGCAACCGCTGGTTCCCATCCTGCTGGAAATGGAAGAGAACGGTGTCCTCGTCGACCGGCAGATGCTCGCCGATCAGAGTCATGAGCTGATGCAGACCATGGCGTCACTTGAGACGCAGGCGCATGAGCTGGCCGGCGGACCGTTTAATCTCGGCTCACCAAAACAACTGCAGGAGATCCTGTTCGAACAGCAGGGGCTGCCGGTCATACGCAAAACGCCCAAAGGACAACCGTCCACGGCCGAGGACGTGCTCGTCGAGCTGTCGCACGACTACGAACTGCCGCGCGTGATCATCGATTATCGCAGCGTCAGCAAACTGAAAAGCACCTACACAGACAAGCTGCCAAAGCAGATCGTACCCGCGACCGGACGCATTCACACGTCCTACCACCAGGCCGTAGCGGCGACCGGCCGTCTGTCATCGACAGACCCCAACCTGCAGAACATTCCCATCAGGACCGAGGAAGGCCGGCGTATTCGCCAGGCCTTTGTCGCACCTGAAGGGCACCAGTTGCTCGCTGCGGACTACTCGCAGATCGAGTTGCGCATCATGGCGCACCTGTCAGCGGACGAAGGCCTGCTGGGTGCGTTTGCGGGCGATCAGGACGTGCACCGGGCAACGGCAGCCGAAGTGTTCGGCGTCACGCTCGACGACGTCAGCGCCGACCAGCGTCGATCCGCCAAAGCGATCAATTTTGGCCTGATGTACGGCATGTCGGCGTTTGGTCTCGCCAAGCAGCTCGATGTGAGCCGCGGCGAAGCCCAGGACTACATCGATCTCTACTTCGATCGCTACCCGGGCGTCAAACACTACATGGACTCGATCCGCGAAAAGGCGAGCGAGAAGGGCTACGTCGAGACCGTGTTCGGTCGTCGCCTGTACCTGCCCGAGATCAATGCCCGGAATGTGCAGCGTCGCCAGTACGCGGAACGCAGCGCCATCAATGCACCCATGCAGGGCACGGCAGCCGACATCATCAAGCGCGCGATGATACGTGTGCACGACTGGCTGTCAGGCTCAGGCCTCGGCACGCGGATGATCATGCAGGTGCACGATGAACTGGTGTTCGAAGTGCCGAACGCCGAGATCGACGACGTTGAGGCTAAGGTCTGTGAGCTGATGAGCGGTGCCGCGGAGCTGGCTGTCCCCTTAAAGGTGGACGCCGGTCGCGGTGCCAACTGGGACGAGGCGCACTAAGTCACTGTTTTGCCTAGGGTCCTGCACCCTCGGGAACTTTAGAACGAGTCCAGACTCTAAATCCCTGAGTGCGAAAAACGGCACTCGCCTGTTTCCTCCCTGAACAGGCGGCAGCCAGTGCCCCAAGACAGGCTGCAACACCTGGCCCCGGATGTCGGCCCTTAGACATCCGGGGCCTTTTTCGATCTCTGGATGCCGAGATAACTCTCCATGACCTGCCGGGCTTCGTTCTCCCCCTGGCGCTTCAGCGAGGAGAATGCCTGCACCGTTGCACGGTCGCCGAGCTCTCGCTTCACCTCGAGGACGGCCGTGGCCACCTGGCCCTTCTTGAGCTTGTCCGCTTTCGTCAGCAATACGTGTATCGGCAGCTCAACGCTCTCCGCGAATTCAATCATCTGGCGATCGAAATCGGTCAGTTGGCGACGTATATCAACGATCAATATCAGTCCCTTCAGGCTGTTGCGTACCTGGAAGTAGCCAGACAGCAATTCCCCCCAGTGGGCACGCGTGTTGTCGGAGACGCGCGCGAATCCGTATCCCGGCAAATCCACGATGCGGGTGTCCGGCGTCAGCCGGAAGAAGTTGACGAGCTGGGTTCGGCCGGGCGTTTTGCTGGTCCGCGCGAACTGTCGACGGTTTACCAAGACATTGATTGCACTCGATTTTCCGGCGTTGGAGCGGCCGGCGAAAGCGACCTCTCTGCCCTCGTCCGGCACAAACTGCGTCAATGCGTTTGCGCTCTTTATGAAATTTGCATCAGGATATTTCGACATCGGTTCGCGGTGGTTTCTTTCTGGTTATAATACGCGGCTGTAGATAATAGTGCCGCGCCCGCTCTGGCCGGACTCTTTAATTCGAGCGCGGATGCGCCGATACCCCTGACAAGCTTGAAAACGGCGGATATGCCGCCGACAGGAACGCTCGTTATGATCAGAAAATCACTTATCGCTGCCGCCGCATGTCTGTTTACCGGACAGGCTGTAGCCCAGAGCCTGGTTGAAGGTGACGCGGAGGCCGGTCAGGCCAAGTCGGTTACCTGTGGTGCCTGCCACGGTGCAGACGGCGTCAGCGTCAACCCGCAGTGGCCGAACCTCGCTGGCCAGCACGCAGGCTACATCGCGTCACAGCTCGCCGCTTTCAAGGCGGGTGAACGGAACAATGCGCTGATGAACAGCCAGGCCATGATGCTCAGCGATGAAGACATGCGGAACATTGCGGTGTACTACGAGGCCATGGCGCCGGCGGTACAGGAAGTCGCTGACCCGAACCTGCTTGCGCGCGGCGAAGCGCTGTATCGAGGCGGCGACAAAGAAGACAAGACCTCCGCCTGCATCGCCTGCCACGGCCCGACCGGTCAGGGCAACCCGGGCGCGAACTACCCGGTACTCGCTGGACAGCACGCCACCTACACGGCGCAGACGCTTCGCGACTACGCATCAGAAGCGCGCAAGTCCGGCGCGCCGTCCTACATGATGCAGGAAATCGCCAAGACGCTGAGCGAGGAAGACATCGTTGCGGTATCGGCCTACGTGCAGGGTCTGCAGGAACGTAACTGACGTTCTCAGGTCGAAACCGGGAAAAGGAGACATGATGAAGAACATCTCATGGGTAGTGCTCGCTCTCGCACTGACAGCCTGCGGCCAGGATGCCGCGGAAACGACGGTTGAGACGCCGATCGAAGCACCCGCGGAAGAAGCAACGGCCGAGACGACTGAGCAGTCTGAGACCGCGGTCGAGGAGACCTTGCAGGTGGTCGAGGAATCGGCGGCCGAAGAGGAACCTGCAGAAGACAAGCCGATCCTGCTCGCACAGGCCGACGATGCCGCTGCTGATCGCGATTGGAAATACCAGGAAGGCACGCACTACACACGCCTCGTCCCCAGCCAGCCGACGTGGGGTGGCGCCGACAAGATCGAGGTGACCGAGTTTTTCTGGTACGGCTGTGGCCACTGCTACAACTTCGAGCCGTACATCAATCGCTGGAAGGCGGACAAAGACCCCGGCGTACGCCTGGTCATGGTTCCCGCCATGTGGAACCCGCTGCTGGAGAGACATGCCCGCATGTTCTTCGTCGAGCAGATCTTTGCACGTACCGGCCAGATCCAGGATCCGGCACGCTTCCGCGACGTTGTTTTCCAGGAAATCCACCGCCGCGGAAATCGCCTCGCGTCGGATCGTGACATTTACGCACTGTTCGAACGTGTCGGAATCTCGCGCGAGGATTTTGACAAGAACTGGAACTCGTTCGAAGTCGACCAGAACATCCGCAAGGCGCGCGACCTTGCCCGTCGTTACAGCGTGAACAGCGTACCGACGGTCGTCGTTAACGGTAAGTATCGTACGGATGCGACCGGCAACGGCGGCGCTGGCGGTTTCCCGCAGCTGATCGAATTGATTGACGAGCTGACGGTTCGGGAAGGACTGCGCTAGAACGAGTCCTCGGCGATGATGCGAAAACCGTCATCATCGCGCTGCCAGTAGAGACGTTTGATAAGGGCCCGCAATCGCGGGCCCTTTTTCGTGATCAGTTCAAAGCGACTGACAAACAGTCCGGCCTCGACCGGGTCGGCAATCAGCATCACATCTGACATCTCAAGAGCCGCACCCGCTGCGCCGGCCGCGAAACCGGAAGCGATCCAGGTGTCGCGGTCCAGTCCGTCGTAGGTAAAGTCCTCGCGGTACAGTGACCGCAGGCGTCGCAGGTCGCCCGCCTCTGCCGCTGCGCGCCAGGTCTCCAGCGAGCGGAGCAGGTGATCACGGGTATCGTTTGTGGACGGAACATCCTCCGTGTCGAGCTTGCGCGCGATAATGACAGCTGTATCGCCCGGTACAACGTGCGGTGACAGTTCGAGCAGGTCCTCGTTCGGGATCGCAAGACAGCCGTCCGTGTCGCGCTCGGGGCGACGCTCACCGCCTGGCAGGACGCCGTGCAGCCAGATGCCACTGCCGGTTCTTCCCAACTGTCGATCGCGTGCGTTTGGATAGTCCAGCGGGAACGCATTCACGCCGTATTTCTCATGCAACCGAGAGGTATCGAGTTCAGAGGTGACAACGTAGACACCGAGTGGCGTCTTCTGGTCCCACTCACGTTGCTTGCCGACGCCGTTCAGACCCACGGACATGTAGATCTGTTGATGCACTACCGTGCCATCACCGTCGCGACGATAGTGGTGAAGCACCGCAGCGTCCGTCTCCGCGACGAGAATATCGTTCGAGGACGACGGCCACTGCAGAACAAACGGCGGCAGTGGCTGTGCCAGCACACTGAGCGGCGCAAGCAACAGCAGCGCGAGAAGGCGCCGCATTCTATTTTCTGCGCTTGACCCAGGCAGTCCGATAGAGACCATCGATTTGCATCCGGTAACCGCCGAAGCGGCCCTTGGACAACTCCACGGCGGCGCCCTCGTCCGGCAGGCCGACCTTGCTGCCCTGAGTCTCCCGCCACACCTGGCCGTTATCGAGGGTGACACTCCATCGACCATCGAGCTGCGGCGTGACACGAACAATCGTTGCGTTGACGATCTCACGCGGCTGCTTTGCCTTTTTCTTCTTCTCTTTCTTTTTCTCTTCGCGGGCAACGGTCTCGGCACCCAGGCCCGTCGGCTCTGCAGTGCCCGGCGTTTCGGCGGGAGCGCTGGCCTTGGGTATATCGGCAGGCTCAACGGAGCCCGGAGCTTCGGGCTCCGGCGGTGCTTGCGCAGGCTCGGGAACCGGCTCGGCCTGCACCTCAGGGGTGGCGGGTTCGGCCGGCACATCAGGAACCGCAGCAGGCTCTGCAGGTACCTCCGGCACCGCCGCCGGTTCAACGGCCGACGTACGACCGATCGCATCAAAGCAGGCAAGACGAGACTCGCTGTTCTCGATAGCCGCACAGATCCGGAGTTTTTCGGCCACGTCATCGGCCGACTGGAGGCCGGCAAACATCAGCACGGCAAGGAGAAGATTCGACACGTTTACCCCCACAAAAATGCGTGTTCGAAACGACAGATTGTAAAGGATAGGCAAAAAAAAAGCCGGGGCCAAAAGGCCCCGGCTCCTGTTGCTTTAAGCAGGGTTGCTTAGAAGCCTACGTTCGCCCGCAGGAAGAACGAACGGCCGATCTGGTCGTAACGTGCTGAGGTAACAGCGTTGTTACGGTTCGGACCACCACCCTGGTCAATCAGCGGCGGCTCTTCGTTGAAGATGTTGTTGATACCTGCCGTGATACGCCACTGGTCAGCGTTGTACGTTACAGAGATATCGTTCTGCCACTGTGCTTCAGCTTCGGTGACACCACGAACCGGACCGAGTGTATCGGTGTCGAACTGGCTCGAGTTGAAGAAACCGAAGTCCGTGCAACCATCTTCCGGGAACGCCTCGTCACAGGTCTGGCCGTCAAACGGGCCGCCTTCGATGAGGTTGTTCTCGTCGAGAATCAGCGGGTTCACGATACCCTGACCAAACTGCATGTCGTCGAACCAACGTGCCTGCCAGGTGATATCCCACTGGTTGAACGAAACGTTCAGCGTCGACTGGAAGGTGAGTTCCGGGTTACCGACACGGCCGACGTTGTCGACAATGGCGGAACCGTTCGCATCGTCTTCAGACGGCGGGAACTCCTGCTGCAGGCGCTCGTTCAGCTTCGTCAAACCGGTCTGCCAGACGTAAGAGGCGCCTCGGAAGTCGCCGGACATACGCGTGGAGAGGTCGAAACCGTTGGTTTCTTCAATACCGGTGTTGATGAAGCCCGCGCGGACGAACGAGATGAAGTTCGATTCCGGCGGTGCGTTCGGGCGGTTACGCTCGACGCGATCACAGAACGGGCTTTCGAGGTTAGCCTGGTCGAAGAAGCAGCGGCTAACGATCGTGGCCGGCTCCAGCGAACGTACGGTGTCTTCGATTTCAATGTTGAAGTAGGTAATAGCAACATCAAAGTCAAAGGCATCCGTCCACGGCTGGCTCAAGTTAACCGTCGACGTGAACGACTCGGAGGTTTCCGGGTTCAGGCCGGCAGCACCACCGATGGACGTCGGGATGGCCACCGTGAAGCTCGTGCCCAGCGCCGTAACGTCTGCACCGGAAAGTGCACAGTTCGCGGCGAGACGGTCACGAACCGGGCCCGGCTCGAGCAGGTCGAAGAACGGAGCACGGCAAGGATCGTTTGATCCCGGCAATGCACCAGCCTGGTCAGCCAGGAACTGCTCACGCAGGTTCGGTGCACGGAACGACGTGTTGAACGAAGACGACCAGGACAAGTACTCGTTGATGTCCCAGAGGTAGCCAACTTTGTAGACACTGTCGTTACCGAAGTTCTCGTCATCCGTGAAGCGGATTGCCGCGTCGACCTGGAACAGCTCGGCCCACGGTACATCCACAAACAGCGGCGCCGAAATCTCAGCGTAGGCGTCGATCGTGTCGCGTTCACCACGGGTCTCACCTTCGATGAGGCCGTTTTCCGCAGCGTTCAGGCCGAGGACACCAACTGCAGAGTTCTGCGAGTCGATTTCGTCGATGCGGTACTCGAAACCGAATGCGGTCGAGACCGTGCCACCACCCGGAACGTCGAACAGGTCGCCGGTGAAGTAGGCGTTGAACGTCGTCAGCTCGGTAACCGTGCGGTTGGTACGGTTGCCAAGCAGGTAGTCGCGTTCAGCCTGCGTTGCGAATCGACCGCTGTCGGTGATGCCGTCACCCGGAATCGACGATGCGAACAGGTTGACCGGCACACAGCCGCCCAGCGTGAAGAAACCGCCGTTGTCGATCGTACGCGGTCCACATACCGTTTCGCTGGTCGGGTTGCCGTTTTCATCAGCGACAACACCTACCGTCTGCAGAGCGTTGAACAGCTGACCTTCAAGCAGGGTTGCCTGGTTTACGAAGCCTGTCGCGCGATCGTGCGTGATTGAAGCGTCGTAGGACCAGTTCGGTGCGAACGGCAGGTCACCGATGATGCCGGTGACGATGCGGATCTGCTGCAGTTCCGTATCAAAGTCCTGCGGAACGTCTTCCAGCGTCAGGACCGGCTCAACGTTCGTCGGGAACGGGTTCAGCGGGTTGTCGACCATCTGGATGGCGCCGTTGGCGTCAAGGATCAGGTTGTTGGTCGAGTCAACGAGCGGAACCATGCCCGGAACTGTCGGGAAGATCTGCTCACGAGCAGCAATAACGTCGTTGGTACGATTGAAGTAATAGCCTTCAAAGTACAGCTCTTCGTTGTTGCCCCAGTCCAGGTTCAGGTGACCGT
>CAZSIQ010000085.1:0-13352 GCA_964606915.1 uncultured Woeseiaceae bacterium
GGGAGGAGAGAAACGTGAAAAAAACAGCCATCGCGGCCTTACTCGTCGCGCTGTCGGGCAGCGCCCTGGCTGACGGCGGGCCTTATGTCACCGCGACACTGGGCAACGCCACACTAAATGATTCCTTTGGCCTCGTCGACGTCGACGAGGACAGCTCGGCCTACCGCATCGGCGTCGGTATCGACTTCAGCGACAGCTTCGGGCTCGAAGGTGGTTACCATCGCTTTGGCACGTTCGAAGAGGGCACGCCGGCTCGTTTCCGGCTGGATGCCGACGGCTGGTATCTCGGTGCCAACGTCGGCGCACGCATCGCACCGAATTTTCGTTTGCTCGGTCGGGGCGGCCTGTTCTTCTATGACGGCGACTCGATCTTCGACGAATTCATCCGTGAATCGCAGGACGACGGCTATTTCTATTTTGGCGGTGGCGCCGAAGTGGAACTGGCCGACAACTTCAGCCTGGTGGGCGACTGGACTCGCTACCAGCTGGAGGAAACCGAGAGCGACGTGATCTCCATCGGTTTCCGTCTCCACTTCTAGTGGTGTCCTTCCGGTGCCTGCCACAGGGACGTGGCGGGCGCTGGTTTTTTCACAAGCGTGTATAGTGCCGGCATGCAATCTGCCGAGCGACGCACGCGATGCAAACCCTGATCGAATTCGCAACCGGGCTCGATCGCTTCGTTCCTCTGCTGGCGACGATCCTCGTCGTCACGGTCGTCCTGAGCCTGATGAACCGCACCCTGCGGCGACGCTGGAAGGATCAGCCCGACGCCCAGTTCAAGTTCCAGATGATCATGATGCTGTCGACCTTCGTGGCGCTGCTGATGATCGTGGTGGCGCTGCCAATCAGTGACACACTGCAGAGTCAGCTTCTAAGCCTCATCGGTCTGCTGCTCAGCGCCGCGATCGCGCTGTCGTCGACGACCTTCATCGGCAACGTCATGGCCGGCATCATGCTGAAGGTCATTCGCAGTGCCCGCCCAGGCGACTGGATCACGCTCGGGGACATCACCGGTCGTGTGACCGAGATGGACCTGCTGCACACCGAAATCCAGACCGAGTATCGCGATCTCGTTACGGTGCCAAACCTCAGCATGGTGACGCAGCCACTACACGTCGTGCGGTCATCGGGAACGGTTATCTCGGCCGAGGTATCCCTGGGGTACGACGTGCCGCACCAGAAAGTGCGCCAGTACCTTTCTGAGGCGGCCGAGCGATCCGGCCTGAGCGACGTGTTCGTGCACGTGCGGGAGCTCGGTGATTATTCGGTGACCTACAAGCTCGCGGGTCTGCTGACCGACGTCAGCAGCCTGATCTCCGCGCGCTCGAAGCTGCGGACCGAGATGCTCGACTGCCTGCACCACGCCGGTATCGAGATCGTCTCGCCAAGCTTCATGAACCAGCGTGCGCAGGACCCGGAAAACCCGGTCATCCCCGTCGTTGCGCGATCGCTGCCCGATGAAACCGCACCGTCGGCTGAGGACGTGATCTTCGACAAGGCGGCATCCGCCGCCAACATCGAATCACTGAAGAGCGACATCGAAGAGATCAGCAAGACGATCGAATCCGCTGTCGACAGTGGCGAGCTCAGCGACGATGAGCTGGAGGAGCTGCAGTTTCGCAAGGATCGCTTGATCACCGATCTTGCCGACCTGGAAGAGCGGCACGAGAAGGAATAACGGCTCATGGACTACCGAAAACTCGGCAACACCGGGCTTAAGATCAGTGAGCTGTCGCTGGGTTCCTGGGTGACGTTTGCGAACCAGACGGACGTTGCCAGGACTGTCGAACTGATGAGCGCTGCGTACAGCGCCGGTGTGAATTTCTTCGACAACGCCGAGACCTATGCAGCGGGCGAGTCCGAACGCGTCATGGGGGATGCGTTGAAACAGCTGGGCTGGCGACGCGGCTCCTACCTGGTATCGACCAAGCTCTTCTGGGGTATCCACGACACACCGCTGGAGCGCAATACGCTGTCGCGGAAGTACCTTCTTGAGGGCATCGCCGGTTCGCTAAAGCGGCTGGACCTTGAGTACGTCGATCTTGTGTATTGCCACCGCGACGATCCGGATACACCGATCGAAGAGATCGTCCGCGCCATGCACAGCATCATCGAGCGGGGCCAGGCGCTGTACTGGGGGACCTCCGAATGGGAGGCGCCGAGAATCATCGAAGCACTGGAGTTTGCCGAAGCCAACAGTCTGCACAAACCGGTGGTCGAACAGCCGGTCTACAACCTGTTCGAGCAGCATCGCTTCAACAGTGACTACGACGCGGTGTACCGGCAGCGTCGTTACGGTACGACAACGTGGAGCCCGCTCGCCTCAGGTGTCCTGACCGGGAAGTATCGTGACGGTATCCCCGACGACAGCCGGGCAAACGTGAAGGGCTATGAGTGGCTCGCGGATCAGCTCGTTGATGCCGACCGCAATCGAAAAGTGCAGGCGCTGAAGCCGCTGGCCGACGACATGGGAGCGACACTCGCCCAGTTCGCCATCGCCTGGTGCCTGCAGAACCCGTTCGTGAGTTCGGTGCTGACCGGTGCGAGCCGCGTAGAGCAGGTGCATGAAAACCTCAAGGCGCTGGAGTTTCGGGACCGGTTTACGCCGCCGCTGATGGCGGCGATCGATGAGATCATCACCAGCGGTTGATGTTTCGCAAGCTCTTCAATCTCAAGAAGCCGAGGCTGTACCTGAAGTCGATCACGGTCGTGCCGACGGACGAGGGCATGGACGAGCAGTTGAAAGAGGAGCTGGAAGGTATTTTCGGCAAACCGCACACCGCCGAGATTCCGGACTTAACGTCAACAGACCTTGGTCTCGAAATTTTCGTGCCCGATTACCGGCTGGGTGACGCCGGCGTGCTCTGGCTCGGTATCGAGGGTGCGGCTGTGCCGTTAATGTTCCGGCCGAGGATTGAACTCAGGGCGAGGCTTTTCCAAATCGAATCCGGGCGGACGGTGAAAGTCTTCACCGTCAGACGCAAGATGGCGATAAAAAAAGGGTTCGCCCGGATGTTTAGCTGGGGCGGCATGATTGACCAGACCTTTACGCCCAGAGACGTGCAGGCCCTGTTCTTCGACGCCTGCAAGGAGCTCATCGATGACCTGAGGCCGTATCAGTGAGTGTTAAGCAGTTAGCCATGGTTTCGTTGTTGGTCCTGCAGGCCGGCTGCGTGGTGCACAAGCTGGACGGGACGGCGAGTCTCGATGAGAAGACTCCCGCGCTGGTCGAGCGACGTGCGACCGGAGCCGATGCCAGCCTGGTGGTTACGCCGCTGTCGACCTGGCCGGAGGGCGAACAGTGCTTTGAGCCGATGCTGTATGTCCTGTCTCTCGGCCTGATTCCGACGCACTGTGTGCGTCGCTATCACGTGGGTTACGAGGCGGTCGGCGATGTTGATCCAGCCTCACTTGAGACCCACGTAACCGTCACCTCCATGCAGGGCTGGATTCCTGCCCTGTTCCCCGTGCTGCAGGGCTGGCGATACGGTGCCGGTCTTGAGCCGGATGAGGACATCAGGCTGTTTATCGAGTCTCGCCAGCCATAGGACGGCGCCGATCGTCCGAAAGCCGCGGCGGCCCCGGCTATTTCTTTGGTGTACCCGGTCCGAACAGGTACCAGGCGATCAGGCCGAATATCGGCGCCAGCGCAACGATGAGCGTCCAGAGTATCTTTCCGCCCGTGCTCGCGTTGCTGCCAAAGATGTTGATCAGCGCGTAAATGATTACCGCCAGGTGAATCAGGCCCAGAAAGCCAAGATCTCCCATCTCTCCTTACTCCCCGTGTTTTCCCGGCATCGCGTGCTCAGGGTAGTTGTTGGTAGTCGAACAATTGACGATCGAGGTTGCCGCCCTTCATTGACGCGCCTGACTGCAAGGCGTCAAGAGCGGTCTTGTCGCCTTTCAGGTAGGCGTTGAAGAACAGCAGCTCCCAGTTATCGCGATCCTGCCATGAGCCACCTTCAAAAACGTGCGGCTGGTCCACGAGCTCCACCACGTAGGTCGGGCCGGACAGGTGACGCATGGCCGGCAGGATGGACTCAGGCGTTGTCGCCTCGTCGCGGGTACCGTAAAAGCTCAGCACCGGGTTGGTGACCCGGGAAAGCCCTTTGTTCTCATCTCCGAATGCGTAGACGTCTTCACCGTTGTAATTGCCGCCCACCCAGGGCGCGGCGATGACGGCCGCACTGATTCGCTCGTCCTGCACCGTGACCTCGTTGTCGAGGTAACGTGCACCGCCAACGGCCAGGCCGGTAAAGCCGCCGAAGCTGTGGCCCGAGATGCCGATTCTCTGCTCGTCGATGTGATCGCCAAATTCGTCGCTGGCGAGAATGGCGTCCAGTGCAGCGCGCGTCATCAGCGGGCGCAGGAACCCGTTGTGCGGGGTCGCGTCGTTCGGGACGGCGGTGCGAAGGTCGCCGAAAAACAGCACCGCGACGATGTAACCGTGCCGCGAGATGTTGTGCGCATGGCCGACATCGTAGATCCCGTGTGCTGCGAAGCCGTGTGCCTGGATTACCAGCGGATAGCGGGCGGTGTCATCTGCGAAGACAGGGGATTCACCGGCGGTGAGCATGTCTTCGAACTCACCGTTCTGCGCATCCTGGTAGGGAAAGGCGTACCGGTTCGGCTGCTCGTCGGCCACGCTCGGGTAAGTAACGAACAGGCTGACAGGCAAAGTAGTGCCCGCCGCCGGGCCGTAAACGGCAGGATCGTCCGGTACCGCGACATCGACCGTCCACGCGGCGTCCGGGTGTTTCATGATGTCGGATACGAACGGCCCGTCGTCCGCGGGCTGTCCGATCAGGACGTTGTGCATCGCGTCGTCGCCAATGCCCGAGAATGCCTCAGCGACTTCCATGTTTGTCGAGCCCACGGCAAGCGGCCCGCGCGGCAGCGGTTCGATTTCAATCAATGTTTCTTCCCGGGAACAGGATGCGAGGAGCACCAGGGCGAGCAAGCCCAGCCAGCGATTCATACGTCGTCTTCCAAAGCGTCGTGTCACGAAGCCTACGATTGACGGCAGCAAGCGTCAAAGTCCTGTTGGTCCGTCCGACACGCACAGCTTTGTGCATTTGGAAAGACATCACTTACCGAAGCCCGCTACGTATTAGCCACGAGCCTTCCTGCCGGACCCTTCTCCTATCATCAATTGCGTAAAAAACGATAAACGCGTCAGGACGAAAGGGAACCGTGTGATGAAATCCAAGCGCCCCCTGCTGATGTCCGGCGGTGTTCTTCTTGCACTCTTCGCGGGGTTGGCGAGTGCACAGGAAACCGTTGGTGATGCCATAGAGGTCCAGCAGCAAAGTATCGAGGCCAGTGCCTCAACCCAGCAACGAATCAATGCGCTCGACGACGAAACGCGCGACATGCTCAACGAGTACCGACAGGTCATGACCCAGGTGGCCGACCTGGCCGCCTACAACGAACAGTTGCAGGGCCTGGTTGATACGCAGAATGTCGAAATCGCCGAGTACGAAAAGAAATTCAACGACATCGAGGTCACCAAGCGACGCATCCTGCCGCTGATCGTTCGCATGATCGACGTGCTGGATGAATTCGTCGGCCTCGACATGCCGTTCCTCGAGATTGAGCGTGCAACGCGCATCGTGGCCCTGCGAGAATTGATGCAGCGCCCCGAGGTTCCGACGTCCGAGAAGTACCGCCGCGTTTCCGAGGCTTACCAGATCGAACTGGAATACGGTCACACGATCGAGGCCTACGAGGGCGAGATCGAAATCGCCGGCGAGACGAGGACCGTCAACTTCCTGCGCTTCGGTCGCCTGGGTATCTACTACATGACCCTGGACGGACTGGAGATCGGCTACTGGGACAACCGCAACGACGTCTGGGTTGAACTGGGCAGCGAGTACCGGCAGCCGCTGGATCGAGCTATCCGAATCGCGCGCAAGCAGTTGCCGCCAGACCTTGTACGCCTGCCCATCCAGGCACCGGAGAAACGCTCATGAGTGCTCGCATCACCATCGTGGCGCTCGCAAGCGCCCTGTTCGCCGCCCCGGTGCTGGCTGACATCAACGACATCGACAAGCTGGTCGAGTCCGTGCGCCAGGAAGCGCTTGCCGAGGCAGCGCACGATGAAGCACGCATCGAGCAGTTCCTCTCCGCGCAGGCCGACCAGGCGGCCCTGTTGCGCGATGCCAGGGCACAGCTCGCCGCCGCCAACGCGCTTGCCGATCGGCTGCGTAACGATTACGAGACCAATGAAGGCACGCTGACGGAATACGAGGCAACCTTGCGCGAGCGCTCCGGTGACCTTAACGACCTGTTCGCCATCGTGCGCCAGGCGTCATCAAACGCGTACTCCGTGATGAACACGTCGCTGGTGGCCGCCGAAAATCCCGAAAGCTCGGACTTCCTGCTCAATCTCAGCAAATCGACGTCAACGCCGACGATCGACGACATTAAACAACTCTGGACCACCGTGATGACGGAGGTCGCCGAGTCCGGCAAGGTCGTGCAGTTCTTCGCAACGGTCATAACGCCGCAGGGCGACGAGACGCAGCAGATTGTGACCCGCGCCGGTGTGTTTACGTCAGTATCCGAGGGCGCCTTCCTTCGCTTCCTGCCGGATTCCGGCAAGCTGGTTGAGCTCAGTCGCCAGCCCACCGGGCGGTTCCAGGCATTGGCCAGGGACCTCGAGGACGCCGATTCCGGTGTTGTGCCGATGGCGCTCGATCCGTCCAAGGGCGCGATCCTGAGCCTGATGGTCCAGTCACCGGACATGGGCGAGCGTATCGACCAGGGCGGCTTTATCGGCTACCTGATCCTTGTACTCGGCGCGATCGGCCTCGTCATCGTCCTTCGTCGCGCGATCGGCCTGGCCATGACCAAGCGGGCGATCGATGCGCAGGCAGAATTCAGCGAGGCCAATGACAAAAACCCGCTTGGGCGGCTGCGAAAGATCATTGAGGAAGCGCCCCCCGGGGCCGAGGGCCAGGAGGCTGCGACCATTCGTCTCGACGAGCAGATGTCCGAGGAAAGCTCGAAGCTCAACTCCGGCTTGCCCACCGTGGCGGTACTCGCCGCCGTGAGCCCGCTGCTCGGCCTGCTCGGCACCGTGACCGGCATGATCGAGACGTTCCAGTCGATCACGTTGTTCGGTACCGGCGATCCGAAACTGATGTCCGGCGGCATCTCGCAGGCGTTGATCACGACGCAGCTCGGACTGGCGGTGGCTATCCCGCTCGTGCTGCTGCACAGCATCCTGACCGGACGCGTTAACCGCCTTGTCGAACAGCTCGGCAAGGAAAGCAGCGACATGCTGACGAATCGTGGCCTGGCATAGCTACATAGACGGTCTGTCAGCGCTCTTCGACAAGGGCGGCTATACGCTGTGGGCAATCCTGTTCGCATCGATCCTGCTGTGGATACTCGTGGCCGAGCGCTATCACGCGCACTGGCGACAACTGCCGGCGTTTCGCGAAGGACTCCGCAAGGATTACTTCGAAGGGCGCCGTGGCAGCCACCTCGATCTCCGCCGCATCAAGGCCTTGTCGAGCGACCTGCGTGCCGAAGCCGAGAAACACACGGGCACGCTGAATGCACTGAACACGATTCTGCCGCTGCTCGGCCTGCTCGGCACGGTGTCCGGCATGATCAAGGTGTTTGACGTGATCACCGTGTTCGGCACCGGCAATACGCGCGGCATGGCGGCCGGTATCTCGGAAGCCCTGGTCACGACAATGGCCGGTCTGTTCACGGCGCTGCCGGGAATCTACTTCGTATCCAATCTTCAGAGTCGGGCCGACGAGATGGCTCGACAGTTTGAAGCCGAACTCTCCGGAGAAAACTAGATGGCCACCAAGGACCATGTGCAATCCGAATCCGGCCCGGCGGCGCTGAACATCACGCCGCTGATCGACATGGTGTTCATCCTGTTGATCTTTTTTGCCGTCAACGCATCGTTCGTCAAGGAAGCCGGGGTCGAAATCGAACGACCCAGCGCGCGGACGGCAAAGACCAAGCAGCAGGCCAACATCATGATCGCTGTCACCGAGACCGGCGACGTCTGGGTGGACCGACAGAAGGTCGACCCGGCCAGCGTACGCGGTCACGTTGAGCGCCTGCATGCCGAGAACCCCGAAGGCTCGGTCGTGATTCTGGCTGACAAGGAATCCCAGACCGGCCTTGTCATCGAGGTACTGGACCAGGCCCGCCTTGCCGGTGTTGAGAACGTGGCTGTTGCCGCGACGCCGGGGTCCTGAGGACAGCCATGAACCCGACGATGCTGCGCATTCCCGGCCTGATTCTCGCCGCGCTGCTGATCAACGCGATCATCTTCGGCGTTATCCAGTACATGGTCGGCAGCCCGCGGATCCGTCTGAACGAGGCGCAGAACTTCGATATCGCCAACTTCATTCGTATGCAGGAGCAGTCACAGGAAGTGCGCTCGCGGCGTGATCCGAAGGCGCCGCAGAAGCCCATGCAGGAACAGCAGCAACAGCTGAACCAGTTGGCGCAGGCCAACGTGTCGTCCACCGGCCTGACGGTCGATATCCCCGACCTGGATTTTGACGTTGGCCTGTCGGTGGGCGGCGGTATCGAGATGGCGCGTGAACTGATTCCGCTCGTGCGTATCCCGCCGGAGTATCCGCAGCGTGCGCTGGCACGTCAGATCGAGGGCTACGTGATCCTGCGTTTCACGATCACGGAGACGGGCTCGGTCGTCGATCCGAAGATCCTGCGAGCCGAGCCCGACGGCTTCTTCGAACTCGCCGCCATTCGCGCCGTGCAGCGATGGAAGTACCAGCCGCAGATGCGTGACGGCAAGCCTGTGCAGGTGTCTTCGCTGACCCGGGTAACCTTCATGATTGATCGAGGCGACATGTAAACCCATGGCTGCACGGATTTTCATTCTGGTTGCTTGTCTTTCGCTGCTTGCCGCCAACGCCTGGGGCCAGGCGGCGTCACGCAGTACCTACCTCCGGGTTACCAAGGTGCAGGAGGCCTGGGACGCACAGAACTACGATGAAGCCCTGCTCATCATCGAGGAGTTGATCGAGAAAACGCGCGGTGACTCCTACGACCACGCGCTGGTCCATCAATACCTGGCTCGCCACTGCGTCCTCGCCGACTGTCCGGAGCGTATCCGGCCGGCGCTTGACGTTGCGATGGCGCAAAAGGACCTGCCGGACGAAATGATCACGATGCTCTACCTGTTCTACGCACAGGTGGTCTTGTCGGAAGGGGACTACGCGGTCGCGGCCGACTACTACGAGCGGTGGCTTGCATCGACGATCATGGATCCAGGGCCGGAGCACCTGTTCTCCGCGTCGTACGCAAACTTCGAAATCAAGAACTACGATCGCGCCGAAGAACTCGTCGTCAGGGCGATCGAGAACGGCAAGCCCGCGCTGCTCAACTGGTCGCAGCTGCGCTACGAAATCCTGATGGCCATGGAGCGCCCGGGCGATGCGGAAAGCGTCGCGGCAGCACTCGTCGAGGAACACCCGACGAGTGAAAAGGCCTGGCAACTGCTGGGCAATCACTATCTTCGCATCGAAGAGATGGAGCGAGCCCTGCCGATCTTCGCAATCGCCTGGTCGCAGGGCATTCTCAGGACCGACATGGATGCCAAGCGCATCGTCTCGTTGTACTCGTACGTCGAGACGCCGGAGAGAGCCGCGCGCCTGATGGAGTCGCTGGTCGAAGACGCCTTTATCGAGGAGGACTTCGACACACTGAAACGTATCGGCGAACTCTGGTTGCTGTCACGTGAGCGCACGAAGGCGATCGCTGCGTTATCGAAAGCCGCCGACTTCGCCGAGGATGGCAAGACGGATGAAATGCTTGCCGGTATCCATTTCGAGGAAGAGCAATGGGTAGAAGCGCACGCGCGCTACCTGCGAGCCATAGAGCGAGGTGCAGCCGAGGAGAATTCCCGTATACACCTGCTTGCTGGTGTTGCTGCCTGGCGCGCCGGTATGAACAGCGAAGCACGCGTATCGCTGAATGAAGCCCTGAAACACGACGATGTCAGTAACCAGGCACGCAGCGTGCTGCGACAGATGGATCGTTCATAGCGCCACGCCGGGCGCGAGAATACACGCGCAGCAAGTTCAGCTAGACTCCCCGGTGTGCCCGTTCGGGCAACTACAGGGGATAACAATGAAAAGACTCCTTGCCGTTGCGCTGGCGCTGCTTATCGTAGCCCCGCTGCAGCTTTCATTTGCTCACGACCATGAAGAACAGAAGGCGGTCCTGGTCACAGGTGCGTCCACCGGTATCGGCCGTGCGATCGCGGAGATGCTGGCTGAGAATGGCTTTTACGTGTACGCCGGTGCGCGAAAAGACAAGGACCTGAAGGAACTCGACCGGATAAAGAACATCTCGTCTGTCCGGCTCGATGTGACCATCCAGGCGGAGATTGATGCGGCCGTCGAATTCGTTCGCAGTGAGGGGCGCGGACTGTACGGCATCGTAAACAACGCGGGCGTTTACACCGGTGGCCCCGTGGCGGTTACGCCGATCTCTGAGCTTGAGTGGCTTATGGACGTGAACCTGACGGGTGTCTACCGGGTGACCAAGGCGTTTGCGCCGATGGTTATCGAGTCACAGGGCCATATCAACACGATCAGTTCGATTTCTGGCGTGTTATCCGGCTGGGGTTTCAGCCAGTACAGCGCAAGCAAACACGCGGTCGAGGGTTTTGCAGACTCGCTGGCGCGTGAGCTCGAACCGCTGGGCGTCACGGTCAGCATCATTGAGCCTGGCAACTACAACTCGAAGATCGGTGATACGGCGGTGAAGCGCATGGCCGACAAGTACGAGATCGATGAGTCGTCACCGTTCTACGCTGGCTACCAGAACCTGATGGGTTACCTCGAGAACCCGCGAACCGTGTTCAAGGAGCCGACCGAGGTCGCAGAAGCCGCACTGCACGCGATGAGTTCCGAGAAGCCGATGCGGCGTTACATGGTCGTGCCGAACGAACGGGAGGCGCGAATCACGATCACGAAGGCGCTTGAAGAAGTCGCTGAACTGAACCAGTGGCAGGCCTACCAGTACTCCCGCGAGGAGCTGGTCGACATGCTCGATGACGCGCTGGCGACGCGGACCAACGCGTCCGTGGATCTGGGCGCGTTCGTGGACGACTTCCTGGCCAACACGGCCAGCGAGGAGACGCACAACCGCTTCTGGTCGAATGACCTTGTGTATACGTCGTCGAGCGGTACGCGATTCGGCAAGCGCCAGATCATGGAAGGCTTCGAAGAAGAACCGGACGTTGCGGCTGACTGGCCAACTTACTCGGCCGATGACATGCAGGTGCGCGTCTATGGCGATACCGGTGTCGTGACCTTTACCCTGGTGGGCACACCGGCAGAAGGGTCTGGTGAACCCGTCCTGACCTACTTCAATACCGGCACGTTTCTCAAGCGCGACGGCGAATGGCGCGCCATCGCCTGGCAGGCAACAAAGACTGCCGAGTAAGCGCTCAACCGACTGGAGGCCTTTTCACATAAGGCCTTCAGTTTCGGTTAACGCACACCGATACATCCTGTACGCGAGATCCACGGAAAGGCTCTCTCACGAGCGAACATCTGAAGGAGATGATGATGGAAATCGTGTACGCCGCAGAAGCCCCGAGCATTGCTGACCTGCTCGCCGAGCACATCGAAACGCCGGTTCATCCCAGCGAGATTCACGTGTCGCAAAACCCGGATGAAACCGGCAGCTACCTGATCAACCACCGCCTGGGTGCGTACCGGATGAGCCCGTCGGGCCGGATCTTCAGAGAGAAGCTTCGCCTGATTCGCTGAGTCGGGGTGCACGGGTTTCAACGCACACCCGGTCACGACGAATCTAGTATTCTTCCGATCGAATCCTCCCGGAGCGATCGATGAAACTCAACAAGCGCGAATTCCTCAAACTCTCCAGCCTGTCCACGGCCGCGCTGGTCACAGGTTCGGCAGGCGCTGCCGACGACGACGCACTCAGCGACATCACGGGCGATACGGCCCCGATCGCCCCCGAGGAACACGAGGCGCGCATTCGCAAAGCCCAGTCCCTGATGCAACAGCAGGATATCGACGCGATTCTCCTTGAGGGCGGTACCTCCATGACCTATTTCACCGGTCTGCGCTGGGGACGCAGCGAGCGCCTGACCGGCATCGTTATCCCGAGAGACGGACAGATTGGTATCGTCACGCCGTATTTCGAAGAGCCCAAGGCACGCGAGCGCCTGCCGCTGGATGCGGAGTACCACACCTGGCACGAACACGAAAGTCCTTTCCAGCGTGTCGCCGAACTGCTGGCCGATCGCGGCCTTAAGGGTGGACGCCTCGGCATCGAGGAGACGGTTCGTTTCTTCATCGTGGACGGCATTCGTGAAGCGGCGCCCGAGGTCGGCATTGTGTCGGCAACGCCCGTTACCGCCGGTTGCCGTATGTTCAAGGACGAGCACGAAATCGCGTTAATGAAGAAGGCCAACGAGATTACCTTGCGTGCCTACATGCACGTCTACGAAAGGCTCGAGCTAGGCATGACGCCCGCGGACGTCACCGGCATGATGCGCGAGGCGCAGGGCAGGCTCGGTGGCCAGGGAATCTGGGGCATGGCGCTGTTCGGCAAGGCCAGTGCGTACCCGCACGGCACCAACGCCCCGCAGGCGATTCGCGAGGGTCAGATCGTATTGATGGATTGCGGCTGCTCGGTGCATGGCTACCGCTCCGACATATCCCGCACCTTCGTTTTCGGTGAGGCAAACAAGCGACAGCGCGAGGTCTGGAATACCGTTCGCAAAGGCCAGCAGACGGTCTATGAGACCGCGAAGATCGGAACACCGGCCGGCGCGGTCGACGATGCGGTCCGGGGTTTTTACGAGTCGCTCGGTTACGGGCCCGGGTACCAGACGCCGGGATTGTCACACCGAACGGGACACGGTATCGGCATGGACATCCACGAACACGTGAACTTCGTGCACGGTGAAAAGACGCCGCTTGCTCCGGGCATGTGCCTGTCCAACGAGCCCGGCCTCTATAACTTCGACGAGTTCGGGGTGCGTGTCGAGGATTGTCTGTACATGAGCGACGACGGTCCAAACTGGTTTACGTTGCCGCCTGACTCCATCGATGAGCCGATGGGCAGCCTGCTCTGACAGCCGGCTTTGATCGGGAGTTGGTCCAATCCGGTGCGTTTTTTGACGCATATGCACTCCATCGATGCACCAAAATGACGATTTTGTGACACAGAAGTGTCATAAGTCTTTGTTTTACTGTCGCTCCCGCCGCTTCGGCGGTGTCGCCAGCGATTGGCACGCTACTTGCTACATATCTAGCGAGTTACGTGTGAAAGCAGTGACCCCCGCCGGCACGGGATCGACCCCCCCA
>CAZSIQ010000086.1:0-13107 GCA_964606915.1 uncultured Woeseiaceae bacterium
GACGCAGGAGATGGTCTTCGACGCCCATGACAAGGCCTTCGCCTTCTTCGGAGGCACCTGCACGCGGGGCATCTCCGACAACATGAAGACCGCGGTCGACACGATCTTCGTCGGCCGCGACCGAGCCTACAACCGCCGGTTCCAGCAGATGTGCAGCCATTACCTCGTCGATCCCGTCGCTTGCACCCCGGCATCCGGCTGGGAGAAGGGACAGGTCGAGAACCAGGTCGGCGTTGTCCGACGGCGGTTCCCCGACCGGGCCAGTAGGAGACCGAGCATCAGGCCCGCCGGTCCCGCACCGACCACGATGCAGTTCTGGCTCCTTTTCACATGGGAATAGTATCTCAACTTCGCAGGTCCTTGGGATGAGGCTAGTGAATCGATCCTCGGCCTCTGCTTGAAGCTTTCACCTCAGCATCGCCATCGCGGTCGCTGTCATTAGAGGGCAAAATATCGAGCGGGATCAGATCCCCGTCATTCTCGCTTTCAGCAACGAGCTGGATCACCTTTTCGAGTGTTTCCAGTTGAGCGATCTTTTCCTCGACCGCAGCGAGTTGCTCCTTTGCGATGCGGAGCGCCTCGGCCGGGCTTGAGAACGAGGCGTCGGCAAGTCGAAACAGGTCCTTGATCGCCTCGATGCTGAACCCGAGATCGCGGGCGCGGCGAATGAAGAGAAGGCGATGGACCGCCCCGTGGTCGTAGCGTCTTTGGTTTCCCTTGCTCCGCGAGCGCTCGCGCAGCAACCCGATCTGCTCGTAGTAGCGGATCGTCGGAATTTTGACGCCGGTGAGCTGAGAGAGTTCGCCGATGCCGATATCCATGTTTGAAGTTCCTTCCGGATAGCCGCGTGTTGATGATTTGCTGCGTGTTCTATCGCTGAGGCCCTCAAGGCCCGACCGCGCCGGGGTGCGGCGACGGCCCATGGGCCGCCCCGGCGCGGAATCGTGTGTCGACCTGCTCAGGCATGGGCTTTGGTCGCCTGTTGGGGCGACGGGTCCCGCCTGATCGCAAGCCGGCGCACAACCACATAGAAGATCGGCGTCAGAAGCAGGCCGAACAGCGTCACGCCGAGCATGCCGGCAAAGACGGCGATGCCCATGGCGTGCCGCATTTCGGCGCCCGCTCCGGTGGCGATGACGAGCGGAACCACGCCGGCAATGAAGGCGAGCGACGTCATCAGGATCGGCCGCAGACGCAGGCGAGCCGCTTCGAGGACGGCAGCCAACGGATCGACCCCTTCGTCCTCCTTCGCTCGGGCGAACTCAACGATCAGGATTGCGTTCTTCGCGGCAAGACCGACCAGAACGACAAATCCGATCTGCGTGAAGATGTTGTTGTCGCCGCCGGTGAACCACACCCCGGCGATCGCCGAGAGGAGCGCCATTGGAGCGATCAGCAGCACCGCGAAAGGAAGCGACCAACTGTTGTACTGCGCCGCGAGGATCAGGAACGCGAGCAGGACGGACAGCGGGAAGACAAACATGGCGGTGTTGCCGGCCTGCTTCTCCTGATAGGCGAGATCGGTCCATTCAAAGGCCATGCCGGGCGGCAGGGTCTCCGATGCGATGCGCTCCATCGCTGCCGTCGCCTGCCCGAACGAATATCCGGGCGCGGGACTTCCGCTGATATCGGCAGACGGAAAGCCGTTGTAGTGCATAACCCGATCGGGGCCAGAGCTGTGCTTGATGGTGAGCAAGGCCGAGAGGGGGATCATGTCGCCGGCTGAATTGCGCACCTTAAGGCGGCCGATGTCCTCGGGCTGCATGCGGAACGGTGCGTCCGCCTGCACCATCACCCGGTAGGTGCGACCGAAGCGATTGAAGTCGTTCGCATAGAGCGAGCCGAGATTGACCTGCAATGTCTCGAAGATCGTGTTGAGCGGAACGCCTTGCGACTTCGCTTTCACCCTGTCGATATCGACCTGCACCTGCGGCGCGTTCACCTGGAAGCTCGCCAGCATTCCCGCCAGTTCGGGCGTTTGCATCGCCCGACCCATGATCGCACCCTGAGCCTGGGCGAGTGCCTCGAAGCCCAGGCCCGCTCGGTCCTCGATCTGGATCTTGAAGCCGCCGGTGGAACCGAGACCCGGAACGGGCGGCGGCGGGAACATACCGGCGAAGCCATCGGGGATCTGGCTGAACTTGCCCATCAGCTTGCCGGCGATGGCAAAGGCGGAAAGCGACGGGTCCTTTCGTTCGTCAAACGGCTTCAGCATCGTGAACATGACCGCTGCGTTGGGGATATTGACCATCCCGTTGACCGAGAGCCCCGGGAAAGCAACGACACTCTCAACGCCCGGCTCGGCCAGTGCGATCTCCGACATTTTCTTGACGACGGCCTCGGTCCGGTCGAGCGAAGCGCCGGTCGGGAGCTGGGCGATGCCGACGAGATAGTATTTGTCCTGGGCCGGCACGAAGCCGTTGGGCACCGTCTGGAAGCCGACCCACGTCATGCCGACCAGGCCGGCATAGACCAGCAGGACGAGAACGCTGAGCCTCGCGGCACGGCGCACCGACCAGACATAGGCGTTCGAGGCGCCGTCGAAGAAGCGATTGAACAGCCGGAAGAACCAGCCAAACAGAAAGTCGATCACGCGTGTAGGAAGGTCCCGCTTCACGTCACCGTGGTGCGGCTTCAGCAGCACGCCAGCAAGCGCGGGAGAGAGCGTAAGAGAGTTGATCGCCGACAGGATGGTCGAGATCGCAATCGTCAGCGCAAACTGGCGGTAGAACTCGCCCTGCAAGCCAGACAGGAACGCGGATGGAATGAAGACGGCCGACAGGACGGAGGTGATGGCGACGATCGGTCCTGTCACCTCATCCATGGCTTTGCGCGCCGCCTCTTTCGGCGTTTCTCCAAGCGCGATGTGGCGCTCGACGTTCTCGACCACGACGATCGCGTCGTCGACCACGATGCCGATCGAGAGAACGAGGCCGAAGAGGGACAAGGTGTTCAGCGAGAAGCCGAACATATACATGAGCGCAAACGTGCCGACCAAGGAGACGGGAACGGCGACGAGGGGGATGATCGACGCCCGCCAGGTCTGGAGAAACAGCACGACGACGATGACCACCAGCACGACGGCTTCTAGCAGCGTCATGACCACGGCCTCGAGAGACGCCTTCACGAACACCGTGGGATCGTAGGCGATCCGATATTCGATGCCTTCCGGAAAGCCCTTTTGAAACTCGGCCATGGTGGTGCGGACGGCGCTCGACACGTCGAGCGCATTTGCGCCAGGACTTTGGATGATTTGCATCGCGAGTGCCGGCTTGCCGTCCAGCAGGCTGCGAAGGGCGTAGGAATCTGCGCCAAGTTCGATACGGGCGACGTCGCGCAAACGGGTAACCTGGCCGTCCGTACCAGCCTTTATGACGATCTCGCCGAACTGCTCCTCACTAGAAAGCCTCCCAAGCGTGTTGACGGTGACCTGAAAGGCAGCCGAGGCTTCCGGTTGCTGACCGACCGAGCCGGCTGCTACCTGCACGTTCTGTTCCTGAATCGCCGCGACGATGTCGCTGGCAGTCAACCCCCTCGCGGCCACCTTGGCAGGGTCGAGCCAGATCCGCATTGAATACTCGCCAGCGCCCCCGAGGATGACGTCGCCCACGCCCGGCAAGCGGGCCAGTTGGTCGCGCACCTGAAGGATCGCGAAGTTCGACAGATAGAGCGGATCATAGCGGTCATCAGGTGAGACGAGATGGACAACCATAAGGATGTCGGGGGAGGTTTTCTGCGTCACGACACCGATGCGTTGCACTTCCAGCGGAAGCCTGGGCAAGGCGCGAGAAACCCGATTCTGCACCTGAATCTGCGCCATGTCGGGGTCAGTGCCCTGTTTGAACGCAATTGTCAGGGTCATGCGTCCGTCGGTCGCTGCCTGCGAACTCATGTAGAGCATGTTTTCGACGCCGTTGATCGCCTGCTCCAGCGGAGCGGCGACTGTTTCGGCAATCACTTCGGGATTGGCGCCCGGATAGCTCGCAGTGACCTGGACTGTCGGCGGCGTCACCTGCGGGTACTCACTGAGCGGGAGCTTCAGCAGCGTCAGGCCGCCGGCGATCAGCATCAAGACGGAGAGAACGACCGCGAAGATCGGGCGGTCGACAAAGAAGCGCGGAATGTTCATCGACGCGCCTCCTGCGCTTGCCCGGAGGCCCGCTCGCCGTCAGCAGCCTGCCCTGGAAGCATTGAGACCATCTGCGGGACAACCTGCATACCGGGGCGCACAAGGCCCTTTATGATGATCTTGTCAGTCGGAGTGAGACCTTTGGAGACGACGCGCAGTCCGTCGACCATAGGTCCGATTTCGACGGGGCGGTATTCCGCCTTGTTCTCGGGGCCAAGCGCCAGGACGTAGCGCCGTCCCTGATCGATGCCGATCGCCTGATCGTCGATAAGAACGGTTTGAGCCGGTTGCGCGGTAACGAGTTTGACCCGTGCGAAGAGGCCGGGAGTCAGCCTGCCGTCGGAATTCCTGACGATGGCCCGGGCGCGGATCGTGCCCGTACTCCGGTCGACACGATTGCCAAGGAAGTCGAGTTGGCCGGTATGCGGAAAGCCTGTATCGGTCATCGGACCGAGCTGGACAACAAGCTTTTCCGCGACCTTGCCCGTTTCGGGCGCGCGCGCATTACCGACGAAGCCGAGATAGGTGGCCTCGTCAATATCGAAATAAACATAGAGTGGATCGACCGAGACGATCGTGGTGAGCAACGTAGCCGCACCGGCATTGCCGCCTGCAACAAGATTGCCTTCCGTGACAAGAACCCGGTCAACGCGTCCGGCAATTGGGGCAGTGACCCTTGTGTAGGAAAGGTCGAGCTCGGCAGCCGCGACAGCCGCCTTGGCAATCTCTACCTGGGCTTGGCGCTGACCGAGCAGCGCTTGCGCGTCATCGAGTGTTTTGCGTGATACCGTACCATTGGGAGACAGCGATTCTGTACGCCTGAAGTCGGTCTCGGCTTGTTCAAGCAGGACATTGGCCTGCTGCAACTGAGCCTTTGCTGCATTCAATGCAACCTCGAAAGGTCTGGGATCTATCTGGAAGAGAAGGTCTCCAGGTTGCACCATACCGCCTTCGGGGACACTCACGGTATCGATTGCACCGCCAACACGCGAACGCAGTTCGATGGTCTTCATCGCTTCGAGATGGCCAGTGAATTCCGTAGAAGCCGCAACTTGGCGAATGATGACTTCAGCCACGGGAACTTGCGGGACGGGCATCTGCGCCGGCTGTGCCTCAGCTTCCGATGCCGATGTCGAAGAGACCAGCGACATCAGGCCCTTTGTATACGGGCCAATGTCCTCTCGATATATGATTGCAAGAGTACCGACCGCGATAGCAGCACCGACCAATCGCAGAGCGGCGGCTTTTTTACTCATTCTCGTTCACCTTCATAGGGCGCGCGTACCCAGCGACCAGGGCGCGGCGAGTGCATTTTCGACGAAGGTGCGGTTTCCAACGATAGGAAGGTCAAGACCTTTGGAAAACGATTTCCGTATAGGCCCTTGACGCGATCATCAGTTCATGCCGCGGACTGCCGCATTCCGTACTTCGCCGACATCTTCGAGCCGGCGCCGTTCCCAAATTTAGATCGGTGAACCAGCAGGCCCGGTTGGCCGACGCCGCCAGTCTTGATGACTGGCGACGTCTTTAGTGCAGGGAATTAGTGACTTTCGGCCGCGATAAGCTGGCGTGAAGGCATTCCTTCGTCACGGCCGCTATCCTCTGGGGATTTGGCACCCTTGAACCGCAGGAGCCGCAGAGCGTTCAGTGTGACAATGGCGGTCGCGCCCGTATCTGCGAGTACCGCGATCCAGAGGCCAGTAAGCCCAAGGACGCTGGTGACGAGAAACACTCCCTTCAGCGCAAGAGCGAAGATCACGTTCTGGTGGATGTTGGCCATGGTGGCGCGCGAAAGCGCGACGAGATGGGCAACGTCCGTGACACGGCTCTTGAGCAGGGCGGCGTCCGCGGTCTCGATCGCCACATCGGTTCCGCCGCCCATGGCGATCCCGACGTCCGCCGTCGCCAGCGCCGGAGCATCGTTGATGCCGTCGCCGACCATGGCCACCTTGGTCTTCCGCTTCATCTCGTTGACGAGATCGAGCTTGTCCTGCGGAAGCAGCTCGGCGCTCCACTCGATACCGAGACCCTTGGCGATCGCCTGGGCGGTGCGCTGGTTGTCTCCGGTCAGCATGACGGAGCGAACGCCCATCGCCTTGAGCTGGGCAACGCCCTCGCGCGCGTCACGGCGCGGTTCGTCGCGCAGGGCTATGAGACCGAGGACTTCCCTTGCCTGCTCGTCGAAAAGAACGGCAACCGTATTGCCGAGATCCTCGAGCTTCTCGATGGCGCTGCGTTCCAGCGCGCCGAGCGTTGCCGCCTTGGCGGCATGGGTCGGGGAACTGACTGCGAGGCGACGCCCGGCTACAGTCGCATGCACGGCCTTGCCGGCGGTCGCCGATGCGTCCCGAGCGAGCGGAACGGCGATACCGTCGGTTTCGGCGCGTCCGATGATTGCTTTGGCAAGCGGATGGCTTGAACCTGTTTCAACCGCCGCTGCCAGAGCAATGACATCGCTTTCTTCATTGTTTCCGAGCGCGAGAACCTCGGTGACACGCGGCTTGCCTTCGGTCAGCGTTCCCGTCTTGTCGAAAGCAATGGCGCGAACCTTGCCAATCGTTTCGAGCGCATTGCCGCCCTTGATCAGCAGACCGCGGCGCGTACCCACGGCGAGGCCCGAGGCGATCGCTGCAGGCGTCGAAAGAACGAGCGCGCAGGGGCATGCGATGAGTAGAAGGGCGAGACCACGGTAGATCCACGTGTCCCAATCGCCGTTCATCGCCAGCGGCGGGACGGTGATGATCAGCGCGGCGATCAGCATCACCGCCGGAGTATAATACCGGCTGAAGTTCTCGATGAACCGAGCGGTCGGGGCCTTGGCCGACTGCGCCTGCTCAACTAGCTGGATGATGCGCGAGATGGTATTGTCAGAGGCAGTCTTCTCGACACTGACCTGGAGGACACCATCAACATTGATCGAACCGGCGAACACACTTTCGCCAGTGGTCTTCGAGCGCGGCACCGACTCGCCGGTAATGGGCGACTCGTCCAGACTGGAGGTTCCCTGTAGGATCTGTCCGTCGGCCGGCACGCGGTCGCCCGGCCGCACGAGAACGAGATCATTCACTCGCAACGCCGATGCCGGCACGGTGCGCTGGCCGCCATTCGAGTCGAGGAGAACAGCCGTTTTTGGCACCAGCGACGCGAGAGCCTTTATGCCGGCACGCGCTCTCCCGGCCGCGACGCTTTCGAGCAGCTCGCCGACAGCAAACAGGAACACGACCGCCGCCGCCTCCTCAGCCTCGCCGATCACGAGGGCGCCGATCGAGGCGACGACCATCAGCGTTTCGATGGAGAAGGGAGAACCCGAGGTCGCGAGCGCGAACGCCTTGCGAGCAAAGGGAATGACACCGGCAATGACGGCAGCAGCGAAAATCCATTCCGCATAAAGCGGGATGAACTGGGCAACGACGTAGGCCGAGCCCATCAGCAGGCCGAGGCCGATGACGTGCTTGCCCTTGCGGGTCTGCCACCAGCGCTGATTGCGCATCGCTGGCGCGGGTTCGACGTCGATGGCCGCATCGGACGAAGCCGAAAGCTCGCGTGTGTTGGACACCCCGAAGCCGAGGCTCTTGATCGTCTTTTCGATGTCCGCGACCTTGGTGAGCGCGCCGGCGCCGAGCGTCAGTTCGAGCGTTTCGGTCGTGAAGTTTACGCGCACGTCGGAAACGTCTGGCATCCGCGCCAGCGCGACCTCGATCTTGCCGACGCAGCTTGCGCAATCCATCCCCTCGACGCGCATCGAGACATTGGGCGGAGAGACCGGTGCGGCGCGCGGAGTTGGCGCATGGCCCGCATGATCATGTCCAGAGCAGCCACCGTGGCCGTGATCATGATCGTGGTGAGCGTGGTCGTGATCGCCACCGCAAGCACCGTGATCGCCGGCGCAGCCGTTGTGATCATGACCGGCATGGGCGTCGGAGCGCTGCACAGGCGCGGCGGGAATCGCAGAAGCCGGCAGTTCCGTCACGTCGAACCCGAGCGAGCGAATCTTTTTGGCGATATCCTTCGAGGTCGTTTTGCTCGTCGCATCGCGGGATAGCAAGAGTGTCTCGGTAGCGAAGTTGACGGCTACCTCGGAGATACCTCCCAGACGGCCCAAGGCCGTCTCGATCTTGCCGACGCAGCTTGCGCAATCCATGCCGTCGACGCGAAAGCCGAGCCGCTCATCAGCGCCCGGCGTTGAAAGTCCAGTTGTCATTCCGATCTCCTTTCCGGCCGCCGCAGCGGGCGCGCGTGCTCAGACGCCATGCGCGGCTTCGGAAGGAGTAAATAACACACTTGAACAGCTATTCAAGTGTTCATTTGAAAATAGTGCTGTTTTCCCGGCAGATCAGTCGTCCGCATGGTCCTCCGAAATATGCGTCGCCATGTCCTGAAGAACATGGCTGACGTGATGATCGGCGATCTCGTAGAAGATCTGCTTGCCCTGGCGATCGCCCTTGACGAGACGCGCCCCGCGCAGCAGGCGCAGATGGTGGCTGACGAGGGTCACGGACAGGTCGAGCCGCTCGGCGATGTCGCCCACCGAGATCGGCGCCGGGACGCAACTCAACAGGATTTTCAACCGTGAGGGATCGCCAAGCAGCCGAAACGTTTCCGCCAGGATCGTGACCTCGTTCTGTGAGAGCGAAGGAAGCAGGAGATGGCCTTCAGCCTCCGCATGTGCGGAGATCGCACGTTCGTCCGGCTTTTTGATGTTTGTCTTCTTGAGAGCAGTCATCTGCTAGATTTACCTGAGTTTTGGGACGGAACCTGCCGGCATTTGACCGCCAAGAGCTGTCCGCGTTGTTTGGTCCCGCCCAATCTACCGGATGGGCGCGCAATTACAATGCGAAACACGGTCGCTGTCGATCGGCGGGACAGTTGGCGCTGCCCTTCTCTGCCCCTGCGTCACATCTCGAATTTTCCTTTTCCGCGCAAGAACAGTCTTGACCTTACAAGCGCTGGAAGCCGCACGCTGACGACAATCCTGCCAAATCCGCCCGCCGTTACGCGGCTAGGCAGCGGGGCAACCATGTCGAATTCAGAGAAAGGCAAGACCGATGACGGAGAGCAGCACCCCCCAGATTCTCATCTACACCACACCGACCTGTCCGGACTGCCACACGCTCAAACGCTGGCTCGACCAACAGGGCCTCGCCTACGAGGAACGCGACCTCACCGACCCGAAGATCGCCGAGGAGGCAAAGGCCCGGACCGGCGTCCGGGTCGCTCCGATCACCATCATCGGATCGGACGTCTTCTACGGGACCTTCCCGAGCCAGAAGCCGGGCCTCGTCAAGGCGCTCGGGCTCGCCGGGAGCCTGTGAGGAGACGCAGATGACGAGCAAGTTTGTTGACATCCGGCAGGCGCGGACCAGCCTTGAGGTCCATGAGGGCCAAACAATTCTCGACGCCGCGCTCGCCGCCGGCATCCCCTATCCTCACGGTTGCCGGTCCGGCCGCTGCGGCTCCTGCAAGTCCCGCCTGATCGAGGGTAAGGTGGAGCTGCTCCAGCATTCTCGCTTCGCCCTCAGCGAGGAAGAGAAGGCCGATTGCCTGATCCTGGCATGCCGTGCGGTGCCGAAGACCGATGCGGCAGTCGCCTGGCTGGGCAGCGATGACGATGATGCCGTTACGGCTCCTCGACGGCTGGATGCCATCGTGATCGGCCTCGATGACCTCACTCACGACATCAAGCTGGTTCGGATCGCGCCTGCCGACGGCTCTCCCCTGCTCTTCACGGCCGGTCAGTATGCCCAGGTCGGATTCGATGGTGTGCCTGCGCGCAGCTACTCCATGGCCAATCGTCACGGCGACGACAGCCTCGAATTCCACATTCGCAAGGTTCCGGGGGGCATCACGTCACAGCACGTCCATGACGCGCTGAAAGCCGGCGACAAGGTGACGCTCGAATTTCCGCTAGACTCCTCCTACCTCCGTCAGCATCATTCCGGCCCGATCCTGTGCATCGCTGGCGGTTCCGGTCTGGCGCCGATCAAGTCGATCGTGGAAACGGCCCTTGCTCACGGCATGAAGCAGCCGATCCATGTCTACTTTGGCGCACGCGGCGCGCGCGACCTCTATCTCGTCGAGCATTTCGAGGCACTGGCGGACCGTCATAATAACCTCAGCTTTACGGCTGTCCTGTCGGATATGCAGGCAGCACTCCATCGGCACGGCTTCGTGACCGATGCGGTGGTCGAGGATCTCGCCGACTTCGACGGGTGGAAAGCCTATGTTGCAGGTCCGCCCCCGATGGTCGATGCGGCGATGGACGTGGTTTTCGCGCGGGGCCTGCGTCCCGAAGACATGCACGCCGATGTCTTCTTCACGCCGGAAGAGCAAGTGGCGGCAGCGACGGTAGAGTGATCTGCCGCGGTCCGAGTCCGCCAGTGACAAAAGCCAGCCGCGAACGACTTCGCTGCTGGCTTTTCATGTGCCGTTTCAAACTGGACAGCCCGGCCCGGTATGGGCGATCTCGCAGAATGCCCCCAAATTTGTGGATCTGCGAGGCGTTGCCGCGGGTGCGATTCTTATTGCCCGCGCGCGGTGAGCCATTCCTGCATCATGGCGATCTCGCCTTCCTGGGCGGAGATCACGTCCTCGGCCAGTTTACGAACCTCAGGGTCGGTGCCGTATTGCAGAACGACCCGCGCCATGTCGATCGCGCCTTGGTGGTGCGGGATCATGCCGCGCATGAAGTCGATGTCGGCGTCGCCGGTGAAGTCGACTGTCATGTCGGCGTGCATACGGTTATTGGCTTCGATGTAAGCCTGTGTGGAAGGGTTGTCGGAGGCCGGCATCGAGTGACCCGGCATGTCGTGGCCTTGCATTGGGGTATCCGTGTTCAGTTGGCTTTGTGCGATGGCGAGGCCGGCGCTGATGGCGAGTGCGCCGCCAATGAAGATCGGGGTCAGCTTGTGCATGATCTTGCTCCTGTTCAATTCACGGTCGCCGGATATCCAGCCTCTTCGAGAACCTGCTGAAGGGCTGCCGGGGTTGCGGTCGTCTCGACCTTGACCGTCCGCTGGGCGGGGTTGGTGTCGATCTTGGCGGTCGGATCGACCGACTGGATCGCCTTGGTGACGGACTTAGCGCAACCGCCGCAGGTCATGCCTTCAATCTTGAGTTCCATGAGCTTTCTCCTTTGGGTTCGGTTCTCATGGTCCTCAAGTTGGGGTTTCCAACGATGGTAAGGTCAAGAGGAAACGAAAAGGAATTTTTACCCTTGACCTTCCTATCGTTGGAAGGAGCATATCAGTGTCCGAACTCGAATTCTGACTTAGAAAGGAGGCGGCAATGGATGCCCCTGTTCGAGCTGCGGACAAGACGAATGCAGCAATTTCCCTGCCTATCGAGGGCATGACCTGCGCATCCTGCGTTGGCCGTGTCGAGCGCGCCCTGAAGGCCGTCCCCGGTGTCGCCAATGCGGTGGTCAATCTGGCGACCGAGAAGGCTAGCATCACGACGAACGACACAGTTGATCGCATAGCGCTCGTCAAGGCTGTCGAAAATGCTGGCTATGAAGTGCCGGCCAGCTTCAGCGCCCCGAAAGCTGCCCTCCTTGAGGTGCCGATCGAAGGCATGACCTGCGCCTCCTGCGTGGGGCGGGTGGAAAAGGCCCTCAAGACCATCCCCGGCGTTGCCAATGCCGTGGTCAACCTTGCTACCGAGAAAGCCAGCATCACGACGAACGGCCCGGTAGACCGGGCGGTCGTCGTGAAGGCCGTGGAGGACGCAGGCTACGCGGTTTCGGCAAGTTTCACCGCACCGACGGCGGCTTCGCTTGAGGTCGCGATCGAGGGCATGACCTGCGCATCCTGCGTGGGACGTGTCGAAAAGGCGCTCAAGGCCGTGCCGGGCGTCACCAACGCCGTCGTCAACCTCGCCACCGAGAAGGCCACCGTCCAGGGAACCGCCGAGGCGGCGGCTATCGTCGCAGCCATCGCGAACGCGGGCTACGAGGCCAAGGTGATCGCGGCGGCGAGCGGGGCGGGCCAGGCCGAGGTCGATGACCGCGCCGAGAAGAAGGAAGCCGAACGCCGGGAACTTACCCGCGATTTCACCATCGCGGCGGTTCTGACCGCTCCGGTCTTCATCCTGGAGATGGGGTCGCACGTCATCCCCGGCGTCCATGGTCTGATCGAATCGACGATCGGGATGATGAACGCCTGGTATCTGCAATTCGTGTTGACGACCGTCGTGTTGTTCGTTCCGGGTATCCGCTTCTACGACAAGGGACTTCCCGCGCTCTGGCGCCTCGCGCCTGACATGAACTCTCTGGTCGCTGTCGGCACGTTGGCAGCATATGGCTATTCACTCGTCGCGACTTTCGCCCCCGGCTTCCTGCCCGCAGGCACAATCAACGTCTATTACGAGGCCGCTGCAGTTATCGTTACGCTGATCCTGCTCGGCCGGCTGCTCGAAGCCCGCGCCAAGGGGCGCACTTCGGAAGCGATCAAGCGGCTGGTCGGCCTTCAGGCCAAGACCGCGCGTGTCCGCCGCGACGGCAAGACGGTCGATCTGCCGATCGATTCGGTGCTGTCCGGTGACATCGTGGAGGTCCGCCCCGGCGACCGTATCCCGGTCGACGGCGAGGTCATCGAAGGCGAAAGCTATGTCGACGAATCCATGATCACCGGCGAGCCGATCCCGGTGTCCAAGACGAGCGGCAGCGAGGTCGTGGCCGGAACCGTGAATCAGAAGGGCGCCTTCGCGATCCGCGCAACGGCGGTCGGCGGCAACACGGTGCTGTCGCAGATCATCCGCATGGTCGAGGAAGCACAAGGCTCGAAGCTGCCGATCCAGGCGCTGGTCGACAAGGTGACGATGTATTTCGTGCCGGCCGTCTTCGCCGTCGCCGCGCTTACCTTCGCGACCTGGATGTGGTTCGGTCCGTCGCCCGCGCTCACCTTCGCGCTGGTCAACGCCGTCGCCGTGCTGATCATCGCCTGCCCCTGCGCCATGGGCTTGGCGACGCCGACCTCGATCAT
>CAZSIQ010000087.1:0-12853 GCA_964606915.1 uncultured Woeseiaceae bacterium
CGACCCGGCCTGAGCATGCACGAACTTGTCGATATAGGCGCGAACCCCGCGCACGACAGCTTTGATGACGACCGACACGACGTGCTGGCGAGAGCGCGCGACGCCGGCGTCGCGCAGATCGTCCTGACCGGCAGCAGCGACGCCAGCAATCGCGACGCTTCTGAACTGGCGATCGCGCACCCGGAGTTCCTGTATTCAACCGCCGGCATGCACCCGCACCATGCAGGCGACTACAATGACGACAGCGACCGCCTGATCCGTGAGCTTGTCCAGTTGCCACACGTGGTGGCTGTCGGCGAATGCGGGCTGGACTATTTCCGGAACTACTCGCCGCACGATGCGCAGCTCGACGCGTTTCGCCGTCAACTCGACATTGCCATCGATTCGCAAAAACCCGTGTTCCTGCACCAGCGGGATGCACACGACGATTACCTGGCCGTACTCGATCCTCTCCTGGGCAAACTCTCGCGCGCCGTCACGCACTGCTTCACCGGCTCGGAAAGCGAACTTAGGGACTACATCGACCGGGACCTGTACGTGGGCATCACGGGGTGGATCTGCGACGAACGGCGTGGCGTTCACCTGCAGGACATTGTGCACCTGATTCCCGATGACCGGCTTATGATCGAGACGGATGCGCCGTACCTGCTGCCGCGAACGATTCGGCCAAAACCGAAGTCACGACGTAACGAACCACACTACCTGACCGAGGTGCTGGAGATGGTGGCTCGTTGCCGCCGCCAGGACGTGGAAACGGTCGCTCGTCTCACGACGGACAATGCGCGCCGCTTCTTCGCGCTCGGCAAGGCCGACTAGGACCACTTCCCCGAGATAGCGGCGGACTTCAGTGTCTCCCAGAACGGCTTGAAGGCATCGATCTTGCGCCCGGCAGCCGCTGAATCGGATTCCCCGAATTCGGCACGGAGCTCATCAATGGTTGCGACCATGGCGGGCACACCCTTGGAGAACGTGGCACCGTCGAGAAACAACACCCGCCCCTCTACCGGCACGTCCTTGACGATCTGGCGAACGGCCGCAACGCGGTCATACAGGCCGGGCTGGGGGTTGGAAAACGTGTAGCGACGCTCGGGAGCGATCACGGTCCAGTCGGACATCTTGTCGCTGCCGAACACACTGCCGGTAACCTCTTTGATGTTCAGCAGCAGCAGGCCCTTTGACGTTAACAGCAGGTGATCGATCTGGATCTCACCGTCATCACCGTTAGGGATGACCAGCGCATCAATACGGGCGTGACCAATAGCGCGAAACAGCTGTTCCAGGCGGTCGCCGCCACGAAACCGGCGATACAGCAGGAACCCTGTGACCGCGACCGCGATCAGCAGCACTGCAATAACAGGCAGGAGATCAGGCATTCGTTGATTGTAGCGTCGAAAAGTGGCTGTTCAGCGCGTCTTCAAGCGCGGACTGCTCGGCCGGAATCCGGATTGCATTCGTTGGGCGCTCCAGCAGTTCCGCGAGTTCGGTCGGCAACGGAACCGTTGTATCAATCAGGGGCTCCACCACCGTTTCGAATTTCGCCGGATGCGCCGTTCCGACGAGAATCCAGGCCTCGTTCGAACGCACACCATCGGGCAGGTGACGAAAGGTCCAGCTGGCCGTCGCCGTGTGCGGGCAGATCGAAAAACCGAGCTCGCCGTAGCTTTGTTTGATCTCGACGCTAATCTGGTCATCGTCAACAGCCTGCACACCGATGCGCTCCCGCAGGACGTCGGCGTCGCCGAGCAGATGTCGAAGTCGCTCCATGTTGCTCGGGTTACCAACGTCCATGGCTGACGCGAGTGTCTGCACGCTGGCCCGCGGCAGCCACTCCAGGGTTTCGAAGTAATCCGAAATCGTACGGTTGGCGTTCGTGGCGAGAATCACCGAGCCAATGGGCAGCCCCATTTCACGTGCCAGCAGGCAGGCCAGTGCGTTGCCGAGATTCCCGGTCGGGATAATGAAGCCCGGGCGCTGGCCGCTGCGACGGTAGTGCGCCAGCGACGCATACGCGTAGTAAATGCTTTGCGGCAGCAGGCGGCCGATATTGATGCTGTTGGCCGAACTGAAGCGAAAACGCGACGACAGGGCCTCGTCACCCAATGCCGCCTTGACCATCGCCTGGCAGTCATCGAACGCGCCGGAGACACACAGTGAGAGTACGTTGTCACCCCAGCAACTCAGCTGGTGCGCTTGCCGGTCCGACACACGGCCGTCCGGGAACAGAACAGCAACCCGCATGCCGGGCTGGCCGTCGAATGCCGCTGCCACGGCGCCACCGGTATCGCCGGAGGTCGCCACGAGGATGGTCACGGGCGACTCCTCATCGCCTTCGAGGCGCGTCAGGCAGGCGGCCAGGAATCGCGCACCGACGTCTTTAAACGCCGCCGTTGGGCCGTGATACAACTCCAGCAGTTCAGCCGGTCCCTCGCCGTGTTCAATCGGCGTCAACGGGATTGGGAAACTGAACGTCTCAGCCGCAATGGCATCCAGGTCGCCGGCGAGCTCCGAACCCTCGAAGAAGGGTTGCATCATCACGCGAGCGATGCTGACCAGGTCGTCAGCGCCGTCGAATGCAGCGAGATCGAAAGCCGGCAGTTGTTCCGGCAGGAACAGCCCGCCGTCGTCGGCTATGCCCCGGACAAGCGCTTCATCAAGGTTTACCGGGCCACTGCCGCGTGTACTGAAAAACTGCATCGCCTAATCCCTGACCACGGCGCCCGGGCTCGCCATCGGGCTGACCCACACCTGGGCCTCCACACCGTCTTCCTGTGCCGCGGCCATCATCGCGACCGCCACTTCATCCGCGAACTCGCTGCGTGTAAGCGCGAAGATGCTCGGCCCGCTGCCCGACAGGCTGCCGGCCATGGCGCCGGCATCGAGTGCCGCTTCGCGTACCGATGTGAAACACGGAACCGCAGCGGCTCGCTGAGGTTCGATAACCAGGTCGAGCAAGGTCTCTCCCATCAGCGCGACGTCACCCTGCGTACAACCCAGGACAAACGCGGACAACAGGCCCTGCTGGTCGACCCACATCTGCCGGTCAACGCGCGGGTCGAGACCACGCCGCGACTCAGCCGTGTTGACCTTGAGTTCCGGATGCAAAAGGACGCTGCTGACACCGTCGGGAACCGGCACCGGCATCATCCGCGGTGACAATATCGTTGGACACAGCACCAGCCCGCCAAGCAGGCTGGGCGCAACGTTGTCCGCATGCAGTCCGCCGCTGGCGAACGCCTCACCTTCCAACGCGTAAGGCAGGAGCTCGTCGACCGCCAGCGGCTCATCGAGCAAGGCATTCGTCGCAACGGCGGCTGCAACGGCCGACGCGGCAGAACTGCCCATACCTGACTGCAACGGGATGCCCTTTGTGATCGACACATCAAGGCCTCCGTTGCCGCCGTACGCGTTCCACAACGCCATGGCCGCAAGGGATGCCGTATTGCGCTCGGGGTCCGTCGCAAGCTGCTCGATAGTCTCCCCGTGAACATCGACAATGCTCGAGACCACCGTGTTCGGTCCATCTCGACGGGACACTGTCACCGTGTCACCGGCGCCGCTGATGGCAAGGCCGAGAACATCGAACCCGACGCCGACGTTGCCGATCGACGCAGGTGCGAAAGCCGTCGCTGAGTCTCGTTCAGTCATGCGAGTGAAGATACCGCGACAAACGCAGGATGTCGGCAAATACGCCCGCAGCCGTTACCTCGGGACCAGCGCCCGGCCCCTGCACGACCAGCGGATTGGCCGAGTAACGGGACGTTGCGAACTGCACGATGTTGTCGGTCAGGTTGATGTTGCTGAATGGATTACTGGCATCGACCTCGGTAAGTCCGACCGAAGCGTTGCCCTCGGCGTCGAGGCGTGCGACATAGCGTAAGGTCTGCGCTTTCGACGTGGCCTCACGGTAACGCGCATGAAACTCGTCGTCGAACGCCACCAGTCCGTCGAGAAACTCGTCGATGCTGCAGTTACGCAGTGATTCCGGTACGAGGTTCTCGACCGGGAATTCGCCGATCTCGATCGACAGGCCAAACTCCCTCGCCAGGATCGTCAGCTTCCTCGCGACATCCATGCCGGACAGGTCGTCACGCGGGTCCGGCTCCGTGTAGCCGGCATCACGGGCCTCCCGCACGATCGTCGAGAACGGTGTACTGCCGTCGTACACGTTGAACAGGTACGCCAGCGTGCCGGAAAAAATTCCTTCAATGGATCGGACTTCGTCGCCGGTATCCACGAGGTCGTTCAGTGTCGAGATGATGGGCAGTGCGGCACCGACCGTCGTCTCGTAGAAGACATGTGACGACATCTGGCGCGCGGCTTCTGCAATCTTCGCGTAATACGCAAAGTCACCGCTGAAGGCCTTCTTGTTCGGCGTTACGACGTGGATACCGTCGGCGAGCCAGTCAGCGTAGCGATCGGCGACCTCGTCGCTGGCCGTGCAGTCAACGATGACCGCATGCGGCAGATGATCCGGGTTGACGTGGGCCTCGAAGCTGTCGAAGTCGAGCTCGACGGCGTCGCGATCGTAGTTGTCCTGCCACGACGCAAGCTCGACCCGTCGGTCGCCCATCAGCATAGTCCTGGACCGCGCGATCGCACGGACACGCAGATCGAGATTGAACTCATCCAGCAGGCGCTGTTGCTGTCGCTCCAGCTGACGCAGGAACGCCTGGCCGACGGTTCCGGGTCCAACGAGTCCGATCGAGATGGTCTTCGCCGACAGGTAGAAGCCGGAATGTGCAGAACGCAGCGCTCGTGTTGCGTCGTCGGAATCGATGACGGCAGAGATGTTCCGCTCCGACGATCCCTGTGCAATGGCGCGTATGTTGATACCGGCTTTGCCCAGTGTCCCGAAGAACTTCGCAGCGACACCCGGTACGCCCGCCATGCCGTCACCAACAACAGCGATAACGCTTTGCGCCGGCGTAACGTCCACCTTCTGGATCTGGCCGCCCGCCAGTTCATCGGCAAACTCTTCCGACACAACCCGTCGTGCATGTTCAGCCACGGCTGCAGGCACGGCAATACAGATCGAGTGTTCGGAACTTGCCTGTGAGATCAGCGTGACCGAAACGCCCGCTTCCTTGAGCGCAGCGAACAGTCGGTCAGCGGTTCCCGGAACGCCGATCATGCCTGAACCCTCGAGGTTCACGAGCGCCATTCCGCCGACCGTCGTAATACCCTTGATGCTGTCCGAGCCGGCGCTTTCCGGACCGATCCGGCTGCCCGACAGGGACGGCTCCAGCGAACTTCGAATGAACACCGGGATGCCGCGATCGACCACCGGCCCGAGAGTCTGGGGGTGAATGACCTTGGCACCGAAGTAGGCAAGCTCCATGGCTTCGTTGTAGCTCAATTCAGCGATAACGCGTGCTTCCGGCACTTGTCGCGGATCAGCGCTCATCACACCTTCGACGTCGGTCCAGATCGTCAGGGATTCGGCGTCGCTCAGCGCGGCAAAAATCGCAGCGGAGAAGTCGCTGCCGTTGCGTCCGAGCGTGGTCTGCAGACCCTCCTCGTCCGTCGCAATAAATCCGGTAACAATGGCGATCGCATCGAAGTCTGCCGACAGTTCGTCGTCGAATTTCGACTGCGATGCGTCCCACAGAACACTGGGGCCCAGTTCGGAATGGCGAACCGTAACGACGCGTCGCGCATCCAGCCAGGTTCCGCCGCGGGACGGGTCCAGGGACGCCAGCACCGCCGCCAGCAATCGCGCAGACCAGATCTCGCCGTAGCCGGCGACAACGTCCCGACTGCGCTGCGGCGCTGATCGAACCAGCGCGACCGCTTTCAACAGGTCGAGGATATCGTCGGCGTCGGCACGCCATTGATCCAGCACGGGAATTCGCGCGTTCGCTTCCAGCAGCTCATTCGCCGCATCCGCATAACGAGCGCCGATGGCCTCCAGGGCCGCTTCGAAACGATCGTCATCGGCTTCGGCATATTCCGACAGCTGATACAGGTCGTCGGTCATACCGCCCATCGCCGAGACGACAACACAGGTTGGCACCTTTGGCTGGTCCAGCATGATAGCTGCGACCCGACGGAAACAGGCGGCGTCGGCAAGGCTGCTGCCGCCGAACTTGTGAAGTCTGAAAGCTGGGCGCTCCAAGCGCTTATCTCCCACGCGAAAGCAGCGGATGATAGCCAGCATTATCGCCGGAGTCGCCTGTTTTATTTGAAATTAGTCTGCCCGCGCGAATATGGGAACGCAGTCGCTTAATCGTGCAGATGCGTGGCGAGAAAAGTGGTGGGGCGTGTAGGGATCGAACCTACGACCAGTCGGTTAAAAGCCGAATGCTCTACCTCTGAGCTAACGCCCCAACAGGTACGACCGGGACCGGCCGCGTCAGAAGGCCGAGGATGATACCGGATCGAACCTAAATGACAAGGGTCTGGCTGCCGCGGCGGCGGCGGCCAGATAACCGACGTCAGACGCCCTCTGCAGCCATGCGCTCGAGGCGCTGTGTGGCCAGACGAGCCGCCGTGGACTCGGGGAACTCGCTGCGCACACGGGCCAGCGCAGCACGGGCATCGTCCCAGCGTTTCAGTTCGTAGTAGGAAAAACCGGTCTTCAACAGTGCGTCGGAGACCTTGTTCGAATCCGGGTAGCCGTTGATGACCAGGCGAAACGCCGTCAGCGCCTGCTCGTACTTCTGCGTGACGTAGTAAGTCTCGGCCAGCCAGTATTGGGCGTTCGCCGCCAGGTCGCTGTCCGGGTACAACTGCAGGAAGCGTTCGAGCGCCGCAGCCGCTGGTTCGTACTGTTGGTCTCTCAGCAACTGGAAAGCCGCCTGGTAATTCTCGCGGTCGGTGCCGGTCGTCACCAGCGGCACGCTCGCCTGCGGCGCCGATGCAGGCTGGTCACGAAGCCGTTCCGACAGCGCCTGGATACGCTCATCGAGATCGGCATACAGGTCACGCTGTCGCTCGGACGTTGTACCGGCATTGAACTGCAGTTCTTCAGTCGTTCCCTGCAGCGCGTCTACACGCCGCTCCAGCGCATCCACTTGCTGCGACATCTGCACGGCGCTCTGGTTTCTGACGACGCGTTCGAGCGACGCAAGGCGCCGCTCGATTTCCGCGAGCCGAGCCGATGTCGGATCCTCCGCCGTGGAGACACTGTTAAGGGTCTCCAGGCAGCCGCTCAACATGAAGGTGAGCGGCAACAACAACCACGCCTTGTGCATAGCTAGCGCGTGTAGTTGATAACGACGCGGCGGTTCTGTGCGTAGGACGCCTCGTCACTGCCGAACGCTTCCGGACGCTCTTCACCGAAGCTGACCGTCGAGATCTGGCCTGCGGACGCGCCCTGCAGCATCAGCAGGCGACGCACGGCCTGTGCGCGACGCTCACCAAGCCCGATGTTGTACTCGCGGCTGCCCCGCTCGTCTGCATGGCCTTCAAGGCGAACAGACACCGACGCATCGTCGAGCAGCTGGATGGCGTGGCGCTCGACAATATTGACGTAGTCAGCACCGATCTCCGAGGAGTCAAACTCGAAGTAGATAACGGTTGCCAGTTCTTCCATCGCGTCGAACGAGTCGTCCTCGACGGCCATACCGCGTGTGCCGCTGTAGCTATCGTCACCGAAGGTGTCGGCGCCGCTGTCGGCGCCCGCGCCCACCGTTGTGTCTTCCGGTTCCGGATCAGGAATCGTCTGTGGTGTGCAGGCAACCAGCGCAAATACCGCTGCCGAGAGAACAGTTAAACGTACCAGTTTCATTGCGTATCCTCTTAAAGTTCGATTGAACTGTCAGATGTAAACTATTGTAATTTAGAATCTTTCAAATGGCGACCAGACGGGCTCTCGAACATCGGTCCCGCCGGAGGTCAGCCGCTCACGAATCAGTCCGTCCGCGGAAACTGTCTCCAGGATGCCGTTGCCGCGGCGACGGGTTGCGTAGATCAATGTATCGCTGTTCGGTGCAAAACTGGGGCTCTCATCCTGGGTGCCGGTCGAGACGACCAGGAAGTTCTTGGACTTGAGCTCCATGACGGCGATTCGGTATCTACCGCCATCATTGTGCACCATCGCCAGCTTCTCACCGTTAGGCGACAGGCGCGGTCGTGCGTTGTAGCTGCCCTCGAAGGTCACGCGCTCCGGCGTGCCGCCGGTAGCCGCAACACGATAAATCTGTGGGCCGCCGCTGCGATCTGACGTGAAATAGATATAGCGTCCATCGGGCGACCAGCTGCCCTCCGTGTCGATCGCACGGTGGTTGGTCAGGCGGCGGGTCTGTCGCGACGTGATGTCGAGCACGTAGATGTCGAGGTTACCGTCCACCCCGCCCTGCGTGAGTACCAGCTTGCGTCCGTCCGGCGAAAACGCCGGCGCCCCGTTGATACCGGGTCGCGACGACACGCGTTGTCGGTTCCCGCTACGCAGCGTCTGCACAAACACCGAGGAACGATTGCCTTCGAACGAGACGTACGCGATGCGTCGACTGTCGGGCGACCAGGCCGGCGACATGATCGGGTCTTTGCTTTCCATGATCACGGCTTCGTTCTGGCCGTCGTAGTCCGCCACGACAAGACGATAGGTCGTGTCGCTGCCGTCCCTGTCCGCCGTAACGTAGGTCACTTTAGTCGCGAACACGCCCTGGATGCCCGTGAGCTCCTCGTAAATCATGTCCGCCAGGCGATGGGCAACGCGGCGCATCGTGCCGCGGCTGGCGGCCATGCGGTACCCCTTGAGCTGCCTGCGCTGGAACGGGTCAAACAGCTGGAACTGGACCTCGTAGGCATTTGCACCAGTTTGCTCGATCCGGCCAATGACGACCGCTTCCACCTTCAGGATCGTCCAGTCGTCGAAATCGAGATTGGCGCCGACCGTTGGCGTCTGCAGCATCATGTCCTGTTCGATCGGCTCGAAGCGACCGGAGCGGCGCAGGTCGGCAGAAATAACCGACGACACGTCAACGGGTGCGGTTGCGCCGTCGCCGTTCCATCCGAACGGGACGATCGCGACCGGTCGAGCCTTGACGTCTCCCTTGGTGACCAGTACTTCCAGGTCCGCTCGCGCAGACGTGGCAACCAGTAACACCATGACGATAACTAGGGCTTTTCTCACAAACAAACTCCTCTGAGCACGCGCTATTGTTCAGGTTTGAAGATGATCTTCAAGTTCCGGTCGAACAGGCGCGGATCTGAAGGCAGCGGTAAGGGTGACGCCCTGTTGACCGCGGACTCGATAGAACGTTTGACGGCGTCGTCTCCATTGCAACGTCCAACGGACACACTGATGACATCGCCACCCTGTGACTGCCGCACACTGACCTCGCATTCGAGACCCGGCGGCGCGCTCGGTGGCTTCGCCCAGTATCGCTCGATTCGCTGCCCAATCATCGTGACGTACACCGCCATCGCGGGCGAACCTGCAAGACTGTTGATTTCCGCTTCCTCGTCAAGCGCGCTCTGCAGACTGGCCTCCGCTTCCCGGCGTCTGCGCTCATTTTCCTGTCGCTGGCGTTCGACCTCTTCCTGCCGCCGGCGTTCCGCTTCGGCGCGCTGGCGCTCGAGCCGCTCTTCCTCTTCACGCTTGCGGCGAGCCTCATCCTCACGCCTCTGTCGCTCGGCTTCTTCCGCCTCACGTTGCTTGCGCGCGGCCTCCTCCGCCTCGCGCCGCTTTTGTTCTTCCTCTGCCTTACGCTGTTTTTCGGCTTCTTCCTCCGCCAGTCGTGCAAGGCGTTCCTGCTCGATTCGCGCATCCTCGAGACGCTTGGCCTCCTCGGCCGCGACTCGAGCCTCTTCGGCCGGATCAGGCAGTGGCGGTTCCTCGACGACGGGGTCCGGCTCGGGCTCCGGCTCCGGCGTTTCCGCCACAGGTGCGGCGGTCGGAATTTCCTGTACCAGTGTTGCCTGGACCCGCAATGGCGTAACCGGCTTCCTGCCCGGCAGCGACGACGCCACGATCGCCACGGCAATCAACGCCACGTGCAGCAGCGTGGCCAGTGTGGCGGGCAAGATGTACTGGCGGGCTTCGCTCACGGATTACTCGGGGACCGGGTAGGTATCCAGAGGATCGGTGACAAAGCCGATGTTGGTCGCGCCACCGCGTTGCAGCAGCACCATTGCGCCAACGACGTAGCCATACTCGACGGCGCGATCGGCCTTAACGAATACCGCCTTGTCGGGCACCGATTGCAAAGTGACATTCACGCGCCGAACAATCTCATCGGACGACTGCGGCTGGTCTTCGTTGTCGCCGACGTTGATGTACAGGTTGCCATCGGAGTCGACACTCAATACCAGTGGCTGGGTGTCATCGCTGGAAATAGGCGCAGCGGCTGCTTTCGGCAGCTCGACTTCGACCCCCTGGGTCAGCAGCGGCGCCGTCACCATGAAAATCACCAGTAACACGAGCATGACGTCGATATACGGGACGACGTTGATCTCGCCCATGAGTTTGCGCTTCTGAAGCGGGGTCGGCATTTACGCCTCCTTGGCCCGCTGGCGCGCGTGACGAGTCAGGATGCTTGCAAATTCCTCGCTGAAGCCGTCATACCGGTATTCGAGACGGACGACCTTGTCCGCGTAGCGGTTGTAGGCAATGACGGCCGGGATCGCGGCAAACAGTCCCATCGCCGTTGCGATCAGGGCTTCGGCAATCCCGGGAGCGACACTCGCAATGGTTGCCGTACCCTCTTTCGACAGGCCAAGGAAGGCCTCCATGATGCCCCAGACTGTGCCGAACAAACCGACGTAGGGGCTCGTTGAGCCGATCGTCGCCAGCGTGGCGAGACTTTGCTCCAGCCGATCCACTTCGCGCATCTGTGCGACACGCATCGCTCGACGGGCCTCCTCGATCATGCGCTCTGCGCTCATGCCGCCCTGCTGCACCGCGCGATTAAACTCCCGGAACCCCGACTCAAAGATACTGGCCATGCCCAACGCGCCGCCTTTCTCTCGACCCGCCGAGCGATACAGTGTGTTCAGGTCACCACCGGACCAGAAGCTCGCCTCGAATTCATCGGAAGACGCCTTGGTTTTCGCGATCAGGCGACGCTTGGTGAAGATGATCGTCCAGGACATCAGCGACGCCAGCACCAGCGAGATCATGACGAGCTTCACCGGGATGCTCGCTTCGAGCATAAGTGCGGTTATGGAGATTTCTTCGGTCATCGGGTTTTACCTTGGGAGGAAAGGTCAGTGTTCGAAAAGGTCTTTGGGCACACGCAGTGGCCTGTGGCTGTCCGCATCGAGGTAGGCCACCCCCACTCGGCTGCGAATACAGTGATCACGGGTGTCGTTGTCGATGTAGATGTCCTGCGTGATCGTAAACGTCGCCCGCGCCAGGGATTCGAGTGACGCAGTGACGATGAGTTCATCGTTGAAACTCGCGGATTTCAGGAAATCGGCCTCGGATCGGACGACAACGAACATCCGTCGATCCACATCGAGCATGTGTTTCTGGTCGACACCCAGCGAGCGCAGCCATTCTGTCCGCGCGCGTTCCAGGAAACGGAAGTAGTTCGCGTAGTAGACAACGCCCTGTGCGTCGGTGTCCTCGTAGTACACGCGGACAGGCCATTCAAATATCGGCTTATCGTCAGTCACGGTCGAAGAGTGGCAGTTCCTGTGAAGCATCAGGTTTGGGGGGTGTCAGTCCAAAATGCAGGTAGGCGCTCTTCGTTGCTACCCGGCCGCGCGCCGTACGCATCATGAAACCCTGCTGGATCAGGTAGGGCTCAAGCACGTCCTCGATGGTGCCCCGCTCCTCACCGATCGCTGCCGCGAGGCTCTCGATGCCGACCGGACCACCGTCAAATTTCTCGATGATTGTCTTCAGCAGTCGACGGTCCATGGCGTCGAAACCGTGCGGGTCGACCTTCAGCATGTCCATCGCGCCGGCGGCTACCTCCGCCGTCACAACACCGTCGGCCTGCACTTCGGCAAAGTCGCGGACCCGGCGCAGCAGGCGATTGGCGATACGCGGTGTTCCGCGAGAGCGACGGGCAATTTCGTCCGCGCCCTCGGATTCGATCGGCAGGTTCAGGATGCCCGCCGAGCGGGCAGCGATCGATGCAAGGTCGGCGGTATCGTAAAACTCGAGCCGCTGCACGATGCCGAAACGATCGCGCAGTGGCGACGTCAGCAACCCGGCACGGGTCGTAGCGCCGACCAGCGTGAACGGCGGCAGGTCGAGTTTGATCGAACGCGCGGCCGGCCCCTCGCCGATCATGATGTCGAGCTGGAAATCTTCCATCGCCGGGTAGAGCACTTCCTCGACGACCGGGCTCAGGCGATGAATCTCGTCGACAAACAGCACGTCGTTGGGCTCAAGATTGGTCAGGATTGCCGCCAGGTCGCCCGGCCGCTCCAGCACCGGGCCCGATGTCTGTCGAAGGTTGACCTGCATCTCGTTGGCGACGATATGCGCCAGCGTCGTCTTGCCGAGCCCCGGCGGGCCGAAGATCAGGACGTGGTCCAGGGCCTCCTCGCGGCGCCGGGCGGCCTCGATGAAGATGCCCATTTGCTCACGCACGTCGCGCTGGCCAACGTAGTCTTCGAGTGTTTTCGGCCGTATGGCGCGATCAAAGGCGCGGTCGTCATTGCCCTGGTCGGCACTGATCAGCCGGTCGTGTTCGATGCCCGCCATCAGCTGGCCACCTGCTTGAGCGCATCGCGAATGATGTCTTCGGTGCTGCGACCGTCGGTGTCGAGCTTGTCGACCAGCTGGCTGACTTCACGTGGCTTGTAGCCCAGTGCAATCAGCGCGTCGACCGCCTCGGTACGACTGTCAGCAGGCGCGGACGCTTTTGCGGTTTTCACCAGTATCGGCTCGGCATCGATTTTGTCGCGCATCTCGATAATCAGGCGTTCGGCCGTGCGCTTGCCGATGCCCGGT
>CAZSIQ010000088.1:0-12835 GCA_964606915.1 uncultured Woeseiaceae bacterium
TTTTTGACATGACTATGGGTCTTGTTGGCCGCAAACGCGGCATGACGCGTGTCTTCACGGAAGACGGGGCATCTGTCCCGGTCACCGTGGTCGAGGCACAGCCAAACCTGGTCACGCAGGTAAAAGACGTCGATACCGACGGCTACCGTGCGCTGCAGGTCACGACGGGCAGCCGTAAGGCATCGCGCGTTGCCAAATCCGAAGCCGGTCACTTCGCCAAGGCGAAGGTTGAAGCCGGTGACATTGTTACGGAATTCCGCGTCGAGGGCGGCGAAGCCGCAGACCTCGAAGCCGGCAGCGAAATCAAGGTTGACCTCTTCGAGGCTGGCCAGAAAGTCGACGTCGTCGGTACGTCGATCGGTAAGGGCTTCGCGGGTACGGTCAAGCGTCACAACTTCCGCACGCAGGATGCAACGCACGGCAACTCGCTGGCGCACCGCGCTCCCGGTTCTATCGGTCAGAACCAGACGCCGGGCCGCGTATTCAAGGGCAAGAAGATGTCCGGCCACATGGGTAATGTGCGCCGCACCGTCCAGAACCTCGAAGTTGTCCGCGTCGACGTCGATCGCAACGTGCTCCTCATCAAGGGCGCTGTTCCGGGGCACAAGGGCGGCAGCGTCATCGTTCGCCCCGCCGTCAAGGCACGTGGTTAAGGAGAGCGAGCGATGAAACTGGATATTCAAGGCAAAGGCTCCGTCGACGTCGCAGAAAGCGCGTTCGGCGTTGAGTTCAACGAAGCGCTCGTTCACCAGGTTGTGACGGCGCACCTCGCTGGTGCACGCGCCGGTACAAAAGCACAAAAGAACCGTTCGGCGGTTCGCGGCGGTGGCATCAAGCCGTGGCGCCAGAAGGGCACGGGTCGCGCCCGCGCCGGCACGATCCGCAGTCCGATCTGGGTCGGCGGTGGTCGTGCTTTCGCGGCAGCACCGCGTGACCATTCGCAGAAGGTCAACAAGAAGATGTACCGCGCGGCAATCCGCTCGGTATTTTCGGAGCTGATTCGCCAGGAGCGCCTCGTCATCGTCGAGTCGCTGGAGCTGGAAGCGCCGAAGACCAAGCTGATGGCTTCGAAGCTCAAGGATCTCGGCGCAGACAACGCGCTGATCGTCACCGAGGCTTTCGACGACACGGTTTACCTGGCTGCGCGTAACCTGAAGAACGTCGGTTACGTCTATGCCACCGCTATCGATCCGGTGATCCTGATCAACTTCGAAAAGGTCGTGATCACGGTTCCGGCGCTGAAACTGATCGAGGAGCGTCTGTCATGAGCCAGGCACTGCACCAGGAACGACTGATGACCGTCATTCGCGGTCCGCACCTCTCTGAAAAGGCGCACATCGCGGCTGAAAACAACCAGGTTGTTTTCAAGGTCCGCACGGATGCAACGAAGGCGGAGATCAAGAAGGCGGTTGAGATGCTGTTCGACGTGAAAGTCGCCGGCGTCACGGTCGTCAACAACAAGGGTAAGTCGAAGCGCTTTGGCCGCGTACAGGGCCGTCGCAACGACACCAAGAAAGCTTACGTGAAGCTCGCGGAAGGAAGTGATATCGACTTCCTCGGCGGCGAATAGGGTTAAAGGCCATGTCACTCCATAAAGCCAAGCCGACATCTGCAGGACGCCGTTTTGTCGTCGCTGTAAAGACGCCCGACCTGCACAAGGGTAAGCCGTATGAGCCCCTTCTGGACAAGAAGACCAGCAAGGGTGGCCGTAATAACAACGGTCGCATTACGGTTCGCCACCAGGGCGGTGGTCACAAGCAGCGCTATCGCATTATCGATTTCAAGCGCAACAAGGACGGGATCCCGGGCGTTGTAGAGCGTCTCGAATACGATCCGAACCGCAGTGCGCACATTGCGTTGATCAAGTACGCCGACGGCGAGCGCCGTTACATCCTCGCGCCGAAGGGCGTGAAGGCCGGCGCTCCGATCATGAGCGGCGATGAAGCGCCGATTAAGCCGGGCAATTGCCTGCGGCTGGCTTCGATTCCTGTGGGTTCTGTGATCCACAACATCGAAATGAAGCCGGGCAAGGGTGGCCAGCTGGTCCGTTCGGCCGGCGGTTCCGCACAGCTCGCGGCTCGTGAGGGTGCCTACGCGACGATTCGCATGCGCTCCGGCGAGATGCGCAGGATTCACGTTGACTGCCGCGCGACGATCGGTGAGGTCGGCCACGGCGAACACAACCTGCGCAAGCTCGGCAAGGCCGGCGCCAAGCGCTGGCGCGGCGTGCGTCCGACGGTTCGTGGTGTTGCCATGAACCCGGTCGATCACCCGCACGGTGGTGGTGAAGGTCGTACCTCCGGTGGCCGTCATCCGGTCAGCCCGTGGGGTACGCCGACCAAGGGCGCCAAGACGCGCAGCAACAAACGCACCGACGCGATGATTGTTCGTCGCCGCAAGCGTAAGTAAGGGAAGGATCTGAGACATGCCACGCAGTGTTAAGAAAGGCCCATTCGTCGACACCCACCTGATGAACAAGGTGGAAGAAGCGGCGAAGAACAACGACCGACGCCCGATCAAGACCTGGTCGCGTCGTTCCATGGTGCTGCCGAACATGGTTGGCCTGACGATTGCCGTACACAACGGCCGTCAGCATGTGCCGATCCTGATTTCCGAAAACATGGTGGGTCACAAGCTCGGTGAGTTTGCCCTGACCCGCACGTTCCGCGGTCACTCCGGTGATCGCAAGACCAAGTAAGCGAGGGGTTCATCATGCAGGTTGCAGCAACACTTCGTTACGCGCGCATTTCTCCGCAGAAATGCCGCCTGGTCGCAGACATCATTCGCGGCAAGTCCGTGGACGAGGCACTGCGTACGCTCAGCTTCACGCCGAAGAAGAGTGCCCGCATCGTCAAGAAAGTGCTCGAGTCCGCGATTGCCAATGCCGAGCACAACCACGGTGCTGACATCGACGAGCTGAAAGTCTCGACGATCGAGGTCAACGAAGCGCCGTCTTACCGTCGCTTCCGCGCACGCGCAAAAGGCCGTGGCGCTCGCATCATTAAACGTAACAGCCACATCACGATTCGCGTGGCGGACGAGTAATCATGGGTCAGAAAGTACATCCGAACGGTATTCGCCTTGGCATCGTCAAGGACTGGGATTCGAAGTGGTACGCCGACAGCAAGACGTACCCGGACTACATCAAGTCTGATTTCGATCTGCGGACGTTCATCAAGAAAAAGCTGAAGGACGCGTCCGTCAGCCGCATCGCGATCGAGCGCCCGGCGAAGAAGGTCAACATCACGATCCACACGGCACGTCCGGGCATCGTGATCGGCAAGAAAGGCGAAGACATCGAAAAGCTGCGTTCGCAGGTTGCGGAGATGATTGGCATGCACATCAACGATGTGCGCATCAACATCAACGAAATCCGCAAGCCGGAGCTGGACGCCCAGCTGGTTGCTGAAGGCATTGCACAGCAGCTCGAGCGTCGCGTCATGTTCCGCCGCGCCATGAAGCGTTCGGTCACCAACACGATGCGTGTCGGTGCTGAGGGCATCAAGGTGAAGGTCGGTGGTCGCCTGAACGGCGCAGAGATCGCGCGTTCCGAGTGGTACCGCGAAGGTCGTGTGCCGCTGCACACGCTGCGCGCTGACATCGACTACGGCACGGCCGAAGCGAACACGACCTACGGCGTCATTGGCGTGAAGGTCTGGATCTTCAAGGGTGAAGTCTTCGAGCGTCCGGAGCCGGTTGCTCAGGAAGCCACGGAAGCGGCTCGCGGCTAAGGGGTTTTAGAAAATGCTACAGCCAAAACGTACCAAGTTCCGCAAGCAGATGAAGGGCCGTAACCGCGGCCTGGCACAGCGCGGCAGCTCTGTTTCTTTCGGCGAGTTCGGCCTGAAAGCGACCGGTCGCGGCCGTATGACGGCGCGCCAGATCGAGGCGGCTCGTCGTGCGATGACGCGTCACATCAAACGTGGCGGAAAAATCTGGATCCGCGTGTTCCCGGACAAGCCGATCACCAAGAAGCCCCTGGAAGTTCGCCAGGGTAAAGGTAAGGGCAACGTTGAATACTGGGTATGCCAGATTCAGCCGGGCCGCGTGTTGTATGAAATGGAAGGCGTCTCGGAAGAGATTGCACGCGAAGCGTTCCGCCTCGCAGCTGCAAAGCTCCCGTTCCCGACGGCCTTCGTTAGCCGGCAGGTGATGTGATGACTGCAGAGCTGCGTGAAAAATCAGTAGAAGAACTCTCCGCTGAGCTCGTCGAGCTTCGTCGTGAGCAGTTCAACCTGCGTATGCAGGTGGCAACGGGTGAAATGACCCAGAACCACCAGCACAAGCGGGTACGTAAGGACATTGCGCGCGTAAAGACGATTCTCAATGAGAAGCAGCGCGCGGCAGGTGAAGAAGCATGAGCGAAGAAGCAAAGAAACAGCGCACCGTTGTTGGCCGCGTCGTCAGCGACAAGATGGATAACACCGTCTCTGTTGCCATCGAGCGCCTGATCCGCCACCCGGTTTACGGCAAGTTCATCCGTCGTACGACCAAGGTGCTGGCTCACGATGCCGCAAACGAGTGCAAAACGGGTGATCGCGTCGCAATTGCGGAGTGCCGTCCGATCAGCAAGAACAAATCCTGGCAGGTCGTAAACGTCGTCGAACGTTCGGCTGGCAAGTAAACACACAGGGACGCAGTCATGATTCAGATGCAGACAGTTCTGGACGCCGCAGACAACTCGGGTGCTCGTCGCGTTCAGTGCATCAAGGTGCTAGGTGGATCCAAGCGCCGTTACGCCGGTGTCGGCGACGTCATCAAGGTGAGCGTCAAGGACGCGATCCCGCGTGGCAAGGTCAAGAAGGGCGAGGTTTACAACGCCGTCGTCGTTCGCACTCGCAAAGGTGTGCGCCGCAAGGACGGTTCGCTAATCCGCTTTGACGGCAACGCAGCGGTTCTGCTGAACGCACGTCTTGAGCCGATCGGTACTCGTATCTTCGGCCCGGTAACGCGTGAGCTGCGTACCAACCAGTTTATGAAGATTATTTCTCTGGCTCCTGAAGTCCTCTAAGGGCTCGGAGGTAAAGGCAATGAACAAGATTCACAAAGATGATGAAGTCATCGTAACGACCGGCAAGGACAAGGGTCGCCGCGGCACCGTCACCAAGGTGCTTCCGGACGGCCGCCTCATGGTCGAAGGCATCAACATCGCGAAGAAACACGTTAAAGCAAACCCGAACAACCCGGGTGAGCAGGGCGGCATCATCGATACGGCGATGCCCATCCAGAGCTCAAACGTAATGGTATTCAACCCGAAGTCGAAGAAAGGCGAGCGCATTGGCATTCGCGTTGAGGACGACGGCAGCAAGGTGCGCTACTTCAAGGGCACCGGCGACGTGGTTGATATTTAAGGACGATCAAGACAATGGCTAGATTGCAGGAAAAGTATCAGAAAGAGCTGGCTGGTGAACTCCAGCAGAAGCTCGGCCTGAGCAACCCGATGGAAGTGCCGAAGATCACCAAGATCACCCTGAACATGGGTGTGGGTGAAGCCGTCGCTGACAAGAAGGTGCTGGAAAACGCGCGCGGTGATCTCGTGAAGATCGCGGGTCAGCACGTCGTGACGACGCTGGCACGCAAGTCCGTGGCCGGCTTCAAGATTCGTGATGGCATGCCCATTGGCTGCAAGGTCACGCTGCGTCGCGAGCGCATGTATGAGTTCCTGGATCGCCTGGTCAACATCGCTATTCCGCGTATTCGCGACTTCCGGGGCCTGAACCCGAAGTCGTTCGACAAGCAGGGTAACTACAGCATGGGTGTTTCCGAGCAGATTATCTTCCCGGAAATCAACTACGACGAAATCGATGCGCTGCGTGGTCTGGACATCACGATTACCACGACGGCACGCAATGCCGAGGAAGGCAAGGCGCTTCTGGAAGCGTTCAACTTCCCGTTCAAGAAGTAAGAGACGGATTACCACTATGGCAAAGAAGTCAATGATCCAGCGTGAACTGAAACGCGCAAAGCTGGTCGCCAGGCAGGCTGACAAGCGCGCGAAGCTGAAGGCGATCATCAAGAGCGTCAACAGCACCGACGAAGAGCGCGCTGAGGCCCAGGCAAAACTGAATGCACTGCCGCGTGATGGCAGCCCGACACGTCAGCGCAAGCGCTGCTCGATTACGGGTCGTCCGCACGGCGTTTACCGCAAGTTTGGCCTTGCTCGTAACAAGCTCCGTGAAGGCGCCATGAAAGGCGAAATCCCGGGCCTGACCAAAGCCAGCTGGTAACGGAGTAAAGCATCATGATGACCGATCCTATCTCCGACATGCTGACACGCATCCGTAACGGCCAGGGCTCTCGCAAGACCTCCGTCACGATGCCGGCATCGACGGCTAAAGAAGCTATCGCTCGAGTACTCGAGGACGAAGGTTACATCCTGTCCTGGAGCACCGACGGTGAAGGCGCAGCAAAAAGCCTGACGATTGAGCTGAAGTACTTTGAAGGAGCGCCGGTAATCGAGCGCATCCAGCGCGCGAGCCGTCCGGGCCTGCGTGTGTACAAGGGTAAGGACGACCTGCCGAAAGTGCTGGGTGGTCTGGGTGTCGCCATCGTTTCGACGTCAGCTGGCGTCATGAGCGATCGCGAGGCACGTAACAAGGGTATTGGCGGCGAAGTTATCTGCATCGTTTCCTGATGCTTCGCACGATTTAACGAGTACATAGATATGTCACGAGTTGCAAAAGCACCGGTTGAGCTGCCGAAAGGCGTTGAGTTCAAGCAGGACGGCAACGTTGTCACCCTGAAGGGCGGCAAAGGTGAGCTGTCGATGGAGCTGAACTCTGAAGTTCTCCTGTCGCAGGAAGAAAACACGCTGAAAGTTGCACCTCGCTCCGGTTCGCGTTTCTCGACGGCGATTGCCGGCACGATGCGCGCACTGCTGGCGAACATGGCGCAGGGCGTTTCGGAAGGCTTTGAGCGCAAGCTTGAACTGGTTGGCGTTGGTTACCGCGCTCAGGCGCAGGGTAACAAGCTGAACCTGAGCCTCGGTTTCTCGCACCCGGTCGTTCACGAAGTACCGGCTGGCATCACGGTGGAAACGCCGAGCCAGACCGAGATCTTCGTCCGCGGTGCTGACAAACAGATCGTAGGCCAGGTGGCCGCCGATATCCGCAGCTACCGTCCGCCTGAGCCCTACAAGGGCAAGGGTGTTCGCTACTCCGATGAGCGCGTTGTGCTCAAGGAAGCGAAGAAGAAATAACGCGTAGAGTGAAAACGTTATGAAGCTTGACAAGAAACAGAATCGAATCCGCCGCGCCCGCAAGGCTCGTGCCAAGATCCGTCAGCTCGGCGTCAACCGCCTGAGCATCCACCGCACGCCGCGCCACATTTATGCGCAGGTAATTGCAGCGGATGGCGACACGGTTGTTGCATCAGCATCCACGCTGGAAGCTGAAGTGCGCAAGGGCGTTAAGAACGGCGGTAACGTCGAAGCAGCCGCGATCGTCGGTGCCCGTATTGCCGAAAAGGCGAAGACGGCCGGCGTTGACACCGTTGCATTCGATCGTTCCGGTTTCCGCTACCACGGTCGCGTCAAGGCTCTGGCCGACGCAGCCCGTGAAGCAGGACTCAAATTCTAGAAAAGGATGAATGACGGCACGCCGTCAGGACCAGACTATGGCAAAAGTTGAACAAGCACAGTCTAACGACGACCTGATCGAGAAACTTGTCACCGTTAACCGCGTGGCGAAAGTGGTCAAAGGTGGTCGCCAGTTCGGTTTTACCGCACTGACCGTTGTCGGTGATGGCCAGGGCCAGGTTGGCTTCGGCTACGGCAAGGCTCGCGAAGTACCTATCGCGATCCAGAAAGCGATGCAGAGCGCTCGCAAGAACATGGTCAACGTAAACCTGAACAACGAAACGCTGCAGTACGCAAAGAAGGGCCGTCACGGTGCTACCCGCGTTTACATGCAGCCGGCATCGGAAGGTACGGGTGTCATCGCCGGTGGTGCGATGCGTGCCGTTTTCGAATGTGCAGGCGTTCGCAACGTGCTTGCCAAGTCTTATGGCTCACGCAATCCGATCAACGTGGTTCGCGCGACGATCTCCGGCCTGTCCGAGATCCACTCGCCACAGTCGATCGCTGCCAAGCGTGGCAAGAAGGTAGAAGACATCCTCGCGTAAGCGCAGGGCGTCACGACGTTTAAGAGACTGAAGCTATGGCTAAGGCAAAAGAATTGAAAGTCACGCTGGTCAAGAGCAAGTTCGGCCGGCTGAAAGCACATAAAGCCTGTGTTGCCGGCCTGGGCCTTCGCAAGATGCACCAGACCGTGACCGTACAGGACACCCCGGAGAACCGCGGCATGATTAACCGCGTCTCCTACTTACTGTCAGTCGAGGAAGTCTGAGATGAGACTGAATGATCTGTCGCCCGGCAAGGGCGCGAAAAAAGTCGGCAAGCGTCTCGGTCGCGGTCACTCCGCGGGCCAGGGTAAGACCTCGGGCCGTGGCCAGAAGGGCCAGCACGCACGCTCGGGTGGCTACCACAAGGTTGGCTTCGAAGGCGGCCAGATGCCGCTGCAGCGTCGCCTGCCGAAAGTGGGCTTCAACTCACGCAAAGCGCACCTGACGGCCGAACTTCGCCTGCACGAGCTGGCCAAGCCGGAAGCAGACGTCATCGACATGGATGTTCTGAAGGCTGCGAACCTGGTTCCTGCCTTCGTGACCAAGGTCAAGGTCATCAAGTCGGGCGAGCTCAGCAAGGCTGTGAAAGTTAAAGGACTCGCGATCACCAAGGGTGCTCGTGAGGTAATTGAGGCTGCAGGCGGCAGCATCGAAGAGTAAGGCGTTTAGGGACGATTTAAGTGGCAAAACAGCCCCAACAAAATCCGTCAGACCTGGCCAAGCAGGCCAGCCGGCTCGCAGACCTGAGGAACCGACTGTTCTTTCTGATTGGCGCGCTGATCGTTTACCGCGTTGGTACCTTTATTCCGGTGCCCGGCGTAGACCCTGCTGCGCTTGCTGAATTCTTTGATCAGCAGGCAGGTAACCTGCTGGGCCTGTTCAACCTGTTCTCCGGCGGCGCACTGGGCCGCTTCGGACTGTTTGCGCTCGGCATCATGCCCTACATTTCTGCGTCCATCATTATCCAGATGGCCAGTCGCATCGTCCCGAGCCTCGACCAGCTCCGCAAGGAAGGCGAGCAGGGCCGTCGCCAGATTATCAAGTACACCCGCTACGGCACGCTGGTGCTGGCTGCTTTCCAGTCAATCGCAGCGGCGAGCTGGCTGCAGCAACAGCCGAACATGGTTGTGAACCCGGGTCCGGCGTTCCTGATCACGGCGTGCATTACGCTGGTAACGGGCACCATGTTCCTGATGTGGCTCGGTGAGCAAATCACGGAACGCGGCGTCGGCAACGGCATCTCGATGATCATCCTGGCCAGCATCGTGGCGGGTATTCCGTCGGCGATTGCCGGAACGGCCGAACTGGTTCGCAACGGTGAGCTGTCACCGGCGATTGCTATCCTGATGTTGCTGGCTGGCGTCGCCGCGATCATCTTCGTCGTGTACATGGAGCGCGCGCAGCGTCGCATCACGGTGAACTACGCGAGACGACAGCAAGGGCGAAAGATGTATGCCGCGCAGAGCACGCACCTGCCGTTCAAGCTGAACATGTCCGGCGTAATCCCGGCCATTTTCGCGTCGTCGATCCTGATGTTCCCGGCGACCATCGCGCAGTTCTTCGGCCAGGCAACTAACCCGAACGCCATCCAGAGTGCCCTGCAGGCCTTTGGCGCAAACCTGGGTCCGGGTCAGCCGATTTACGTACTGCTGTACGGCGCACTGGTGGTGTTCTTCTGCTTTTTCTACACGGCACTGATGTACAACTCGAAAGAGACCGCCGACAACCTGAAGAAGTCAGGTGCGTTCCTGCCGGGTATCCGCCCGGGGGCACACACGGCCGAGTACATCGACCGCGTACTGACACGCATTACATTCTGGGGAGCGATCTACATCGCGGGCGTCTGTCTCGCGCCGGAGATCATCCGGATGTTCTACCCGAGCATCCCGTTCAACTTCGGTGGAACCTCGCTCCTGATCCTGGTCGTCGTCACGATGGACTTCATGTCGCAGATGCAGGCGCACGCGATGAGCCATCAGTACGAGGGCATGATGCAAAAGGCCAACCTGCGTAACTACGGTGGCCGTAGCGGACAATTACGCTGAGTCGCAGGACTCGCAACGGAGCAAGCTCATGAAAGTAAGAGCCTCAGTTAAGAAAATTTGCAGAAACTGCAAAATCATCCGCCGCAACGGTGTTGTGCGCGTGATCTGCACCGACGCTCGCCACAAGCAGCGTCAGGGCTAACAGAAGGAAATTTGAAGTGGCACGTATAGCTGGCATCAACATCCCGCTGAACAAGCACATCGTCATTGCGCTGACGTCGATCTATGGCATCGGTCTCACGCGTTCTAAGCAGATCTGTGAAGCTGCTGGTGTGGCCGAGGACACGAAGGTCAAGGATCTCGCCGAGCCTGAAGTCGCAAAACTGCGTACCGCAGTCGCTAACTTCACGGTCGAGGGTGACCTGCGTCGCGAAGTATCGATGAACATCAAGCGCCTGATGGATCTCGGTTCCTACCGGGGCATTCGTCATCGCCGCGGTCTTCCGCTGCGTGGCCAGCGCACCCAGACGAACGCTCGCACCCGTAAGGGCCCGCGTCGTCCGATCAAGCGCTAAGAGCTTAAGAATTTCACGCCGGGCATTAGCCGGGTGGATTGCAAAGAGAAGCAATAGTTATGGCAGAAACTCGTAAGAAGAAGGTGAAAAAGCACGTGGTTGATGGGATCGCCCATATCCACGCGTCCTTCAACAACACGATTATCACGATCACGGATCGCCAGGGTAACGCTCTGTCGTGGGCGACGGCTGGTGGCTGCGGTTTCCGCGGCTCACGTAAGTCGACGCCGTTCGCAGCGCAGGTTGCCAGCGACAAGGCCGGACGTGCCGCTCTCGACTACGGTCTGAAGAACCTGGACGTTCGCGTTCGTGGGCCAGGCCCGGGCCGCGAGTCAGCAGTACGTGCGCTGAACGCACTCGGCTACCGGATTCAGAACATTGAGGACGTCACTCCGATTCCTCACAACGGCTGTCGCCCGCCCAAGAAGCGGCGCGTATAGAGGCTACAATGGCTAGATACTTAGGACCCAAATGTAAGCTGTCCCGCCGCGAAGGCACGGATCTGTTTCTGAAGAGTGGTGTTCGTCCGCTCGAGTCGAAGTGCAAGCTCGAAGTCCCGCCGGGTGGTGCTCCACAGCGCCGGCCGCGTCTGTCGGACTACGGACTGCAGCTTCGTGAGAAGCAGAAACTGCGTCGCATGTACGGTGTGCTGGAGCGTCAGTTCCGCAACTACTACAAGAAAGCGGCACAGTTGAAAGGATCAACCGGTGAGAACCTGCTGCGCCTTCTCGAAGGCCGTCTCGACAACGTTGTGTATCGCATGGGTTTTGCGACCACGCGTGCCGAGGCACGTCAGCTAGTCAGCCACAAGAGCATCGAAGTCAACGGCAAGGTCGTCAACATCCCGTCGGCCCAGCTTTCTGCCGGTGACCAGATCACGATTCGCGAAAAAGCGAAGAAGCAGCTTCGTATACAGAGTGCACTTGAAAGCGCTTCCCAGGTCGGCACGCCGGACTGGGTGGATGTCGATACGAAGAAGATGGCAGGCACACTCAAATCGTTGCCGGACCGTGAAGACATTCTTCCGGACATCAACGAAAACCTTGTCGTCGAGCTGTACTCCAAGTAGTCAGGAGGGAATACCCCCATGCAGGAATCTGTACACGAATTTCTGAAGCCGCGCGTTGTAAAAGTCACGCCGGTCAACGATCTGCAGGCAAAGGTCATCATCGAGCCGTTCGAACGTGGTTTCGGCCACACGCTCGGCAATGCCCTGCGTCGTATCCTCCTGTCTTCCATGCCGGGTGCGGCGATTGCGGAAGCGGAGATCGATGGCGTACTCCACGAGTACACCAGCATCGAGGGCGTCCAGGAAGACGTCGTCGACATTCTGCTGAACCTGAAGCAGGTCGCCGTGCGTATGAACGGTCGTGATTCGGCTGAACTGCGTGTGTCCAAGAAGGGGCCGGGTGCTGTTACAGCAGCCGACATCCAGCTGGACCACGATGTCGAAATCATGAACCCGGAACATGTCATCGCTAACCTGACCAACGCAGGTGAGCTGAATATGATCCTGCGCGTCGAACGCGGCCGCGGCTATCGCCCGGCTACGCAGCGCCCGACCTTCGAAGAGCAGGCCGGCCCGATTGGTCGTCTGCAGCTCGATGCGTCGTTCAGCCCGATCAACCGCGTGACGTACGACGTCGAAGCGGCTCGTGTTGAGCAGCGTACCGACCTCGACAAGCTGATCATCGACATCGAAACCAACGGCACGATCGATCCGGAAGAAGCTATCCGCCGTGCGGGCAGCATCCTGAAGGATCAGCTGTCGGTCTTCGTCGACCTGCAGGGCCAGGAAGAAGGCGCCACGGCACAGGCCGAAAACCAGGTCGATCCGATCCTGCTGCGTCCGGTCGACGAGCTGGAACTGACGGTTCGTTCAGCCAACTGCCTGAAGGCAGAGAACATCATGTACATCGGCGACCTCGTACAGCGAACGGAAGTGGAGCTGCTGCGTACGCCGAACCTCGGCAAGAAGTCGCTCACCGAGATCAAGGAAGTCCTCGAAGGGCACGGTCTTGGCCTGGGCATGCGTCTCGACAACTGGCCGCCGGCAAGCCTGCGTCCGGAGCACGAGCTCGCTATTTAATTGAAGGATTAGAGACCCATGCGTCACAGAAAATCCGGCCGTAAGCTGGGCCGTAACAGCTCACA
>CAZSIQ010000089.1:0-12819 GCA_964606915.1 uncultured Woeseiaceae bacterium
AATCCGGACGGCAAGAGCTCGAACCAGTTCATGATGGACTGGTTCAAGACCGAACCGCGTGGCGTAGTGGCCAAGCCACAGCAGCAGGTGCTGGCCGAGTTCTTTACGTCGATGCTCGTGTTGTCGGCGGAGTTCAAGTACGAACCGACCGTCGGTGTATCCAACTACCTTTACTTCTACCGGGACAGCTGGCAGCTCAGCCTGATTTCACCGGAGGAATGGAACGAGGAACGCCGTGAGGGTTTTATCGGCACCTGCATCCTGCAGCCGGACATGACCTGGACGATCGAGCCAGCCAAACACCTGAAAGACAACGAAAGGCTGGCGCACGCGATCGGCCGGTTCTGGCATGCCTTTGATGAGACGCTGGATACCGAACAGACGCTCGAGGAAATTCTGCCGTTTCATGTTCGCCACATGCCCTACTACCAGCGTTTGCATGCAGCCGGCCTCGGGCGCTCCATTCGTGCCGCAGTGACGCTTGGCGATCAGCGTTCGATCAAGGCGCGCGACTGGCGCCTGTCCTTGCCGGGTGTAAACCGCGTACTGGCGATCCCGGGCTAAGGTGGAATGAACGGCCCGGTCGTCGGATTACGACCGGGCGTTATGCCTGGTTTATGCAGCGGCAGCCTGCGGGCCTGAATCTGCCGGGCGAAGGCCCTTGTTACCCGTGATCACGAGATAGAGCATTACCAGCCCGAGCACGACCTGGAACTCCATACCACCCATCGGATGGGATTCCGTGGGAACGAAATTCCAGCGTCCCCAGTGCACGTGGTAAATCGCGCCGATCATGGTCGGAATATTCAGCGCGGCGCCGACGCGGGTTGCGATATCGGACAGATGGTCGTCACGGAAGCCGCCGAGCAGCACCAGTGCGCTACCGATGTTCGCAAAAGCGACGAGGACGACCTCGACGTAGCTGATGGGCAGCATCGCGGCGAAGCCGTCGAGGTTCGCAAACTTCAGCACACCGTGGTAGACGAACACGCTGGCAATCGCGATGCGCAGCAGCCAGTGCGCGTTGTTGTTCAGTCGGTCCTGCAAAGTCATGTCTCTCTCCTGGTTGGTTGCCACACCCGGTATGGGGCAGCTGATGGGTGTAAGTTACGCCCACCAGATGAGATGATCTATGACTAAAAATACAGATTTATGCTATCGATCGTTCACTGGCGATCAATAAGAGCTTAGGCAGTGACCTGTACACCTTTCCAGAATGCAACCCGGCCGCGGATGTTGGCCGCCGCGTCCTTCGGCTCAGCGTAGTACCACGCGGCGTCGGCCTTCTCCTCGCCGTCAACAACCAGCGAGTAGTAGTTGGCGGTGCCCTTCCAGCCGCAGACGGTCGTCGTATCACTGGATTTCAGGACCGACGGGTCGATGGAGTCGATCGGGAAATAGTGGTTGTTCTCGACGACGACGGTGTCGTCCGATTCGGCGATCGTTTGTCCGTTCCAGACTGCTTTCATGCGGGTACTCCTGTGTCGGTGTCCGATGGTCGGTCCCGGCTTACTGCGGGCGCTGTGCCGGTGGATGACGACGTCCGCCAGATTTGTTCCGCAATCAGAACTGTGAACTGCGCGGTTCCTGCAGGGACGTGATTCCACCTAGGATTGACGCAGGATGGTAAACGACGGCGTGGCAAGCGTGGGCGGCTTTTTCGTAACACTGTATGACGCATTCTCGGCACCCGGCCGACTGGTCGTGTTCCTGCTGCTCGAATACTTCCCCGACAACGCCGACTGGCTGGGCCTGCGCTACGGCGAGGAACCCGTGACCATGGTTTTCCTTGTTTCACTGATCGGCTGGTTTCTCGCATTTGTCATCCTTTCCGCGATCAGTCGTCTTGCACGCAACGTGGCCCGAGACATCGAAGGCCATTTGTTCGGCCTCGAGCACCGCGCTTCGCAGGGCATGGCTGGAATGCGAACGTCGGTCACACTGTGGTTGAGACGCTGGCTGCCGAAACGCGGCGGCAAGGCGCTTGAAACCGGCTCCGTGGAATTCAACAAGGTCGAGTTATCCGTCCTGACCTCTGCCTATGCGCTGGGCGAGGACGCCGTGCTGACCCCGAGGTCGCTCGCCGACGTGCACAACATGAAGCCGGATCGCATTCAGCGCGCGCTCGAAAATTTGCGTGAGCACCGTCTCCTCGACATCAGCGACACCGCCAAGGGCACACCGGTCGGCTACCGCATGACGCCGTCGGGCATGACCTACGCATCAATGCTCGATCGCGGGATTGTCTGACGTCGACCTCGCCGGTCGCGCCACGCGCCGCTAGAATTGCGGCATGACCGACGCTGTTCACTACTCGTTCGCCGATGGCATCGCCCGAATTCGCATCGACGACGGCAAACGCAATGCGTTCTCCCCTGACGTTCTGAAGGGAATCAACGAAGCGCTGGATCACGCGGAGGCCGACAAGGCTGTGGTTATCCTCACAGGGCGGGAGGACGTGTTCTCCGCGGGCTTCGACCTGAACGTTATGAAACGGGGCGGTCCGGCAGCACTCGGCATGTTGAGAACCGGTTATGCGTTGACCGGTCGGGTCCTCTCGCATCCGCGACCCGTCATCGTTGCCTGCAATGGCCACTGCATGGCCATGGGCGTTTTTCTCATGCTCGCAGCGGACTACGTCATCGGCACGCGAGGTGACTACAAGGTCGCGGCGAACGAAGTCGCAATCGGTCTCCCCATGCCGCGAACAGCGGCAACGATGCTCAGGCATCGCCTGAAACCGTCGGCCTACCAGCGCGCCGTTACCCTCGGAGAATCATTCGGCACGGAGGCGGCGCTCGATGCAGGGTTCTTCGATGAGCTGGTTGCCGACGACGAACTGGCTGCCCGCTCGACCGCAAAAGCGGTTGACCTTAAGAAACTGGACACCTGGGCACACGCCAATGCAAAACGCCAGATTCGCCGCTCGGTCATTCGTCGGATCCGCTGGACAGTCTGGGCTGACATGGTGCAGGCAATCCGCATGGGATTGCGGGGTACAAAACCACGTTAAGCGGCTGCCGTATCCTTCGGCAACCAGCCCGGCCTAGAGAGAGAATCGCTCGCGCAGGAAATCGGCAACACCGTCCTCGTCGTGGTGACCTATCACGGCAGTCGCAGCCGCACGCACATCCGATTCTGCGTTTGCGGGCGCATAGGCCTCATCAGCCGCGGCAAACATGCTGAGATCATTGGCACCATCGCCGAAACAGACAACGCGGCTGAAGCCGAGCTGGGATTTCAATGTGCGGACAGCACCGCCCTTGCTGGCCTCGGTATGGTGAATATCGATCCAGGCCCAGTTGTTGCCTTCCCAGGCATCCCCTGAATACGCGACGAGGTGCGGTTCCGAGTCGATCAGCGTGGCAATCTTTTTAATAACCTCGTGACTGCCAATGGCGCTGATGTTGCTGATGTCAGCGTCTGCGGGCAGTTCCGCCAGCGGTGCGACAGCGTCGGCCTCGCTCAGTACAAAGGCGTTGATGAGCTCCAGTTCAACCTTGCGCGTCGTCGGCGGATGGTAGACGGCGTGTCGCGGTCCGGGCTCGACGGTGGCGACAAACGGCGTGATGTTTTGCGCGAGGATCGCGGTCAGCACGTGCTCAATCTCGGTCGGCGTCAGGAAATTCTCATCGAACGTGGTGCCGGTTGCGGGATCCCAGATCATGACGCCGTTCTTGAACACGTGAGGCAGTGCGAAACCGTGCCCTTCCAGCAATCGCCTTGACGCGTGCAGTGACCGGCCGGTGGCGACGGTGTATGCAATCCCGCGGTCGGCCAGTGCCGCCAGCGTGTCGCGGGTGCGGCCGGATATCTGTGCTTCGCGGTTGAGCAAAGTGCCGTCGAGATCGAAAACAATCAGTTCCATCGTGTGCCCGGAGGTTCGCCAAGGCGCAAGTGTATCCACCGGTGGACGCCAAAACGAACAGGAATCGCTGAAAAACCTAAAGAATTCTGTGAAATCGGCCGATCCGTACTTGGAGGAAAACGGATAGCGACATGTTTGAACCCGTCATGATTATTTGTGCCCTGCTCTGCGGACTCATTGCCCGCGGCATGGGGCTGCCAGCCCTCATGGGCTACCTGGGAGCCGGTTTCCTGCTGCACCACTGGGGTGCCGGCGGCGGACCGTTGCTGTCACAGATTGCCGATATGGGCGTCACGCTGCTGCTGTTTACGATCGGGCTCAAGCTGCGGCCAAAGGAGCTGCTGGAACCGCGCGTCTGGGGTACGACCACGATCCACATGCTGTTGACGATCCTTTTGCTGACGCCGTTGCTGCTGGTCCTTGTTGCGCACATTGCGCCAACGCACGTCTTTGCGTGGCCGCAGGCCCTGCTGGTCGCGTTCGCACTGTCTTTTTCAAGCACCGTGTTTGCGATCCAGGTCCTCCAGGAACGCGGCGAAATGGCATCCAAGCACGCGACGCTCGCCATCGGTGTACTGCTGATCCAGGACATTGCCGCTGTGCTGTATATCGGTGCGAGCACCGGCAAGGTGCCGGACTGGACGGCGATCAGCCTGCTGGCGCTGATACCGCTGCGCAAGACCCTGCTGCGATATCTGGCCTACAGCGGCCACGGTGAACTGTTCACCCTGTTCGGACTTGCGATCGCTCTTCTCGGCGCCGAGTTGTTCGAGCTGTTCGGTGTCAAGGGTGACCTTGGTGCTTTACTCCTCGGTGCCCTGCTCGCCGGTGACCAGAAAGCCAAGGAACTGGCGAAGTCGCTGCTGCAGTTCAAGGACGTTTTCCTGGTCGGTTTCTTCCTGACCATTGGCCTGCAGGGCATGCCGGCCACCGAGATGATCATCATCGCGATCATTCTCGGTTTGCTCACACCTCTGAAGGCGCCGCTGTACTTCTGGCTCATGGCGAGATTCCACACGCAGCCACGCATAGCCTTGCTGAGCTCGGCCACGCTGGCCAACTACAGCGAGTTTGGCCTGATCGTCATCGCGATCGCGACCACGCAGGGCATGATCGAGCCGGAGTGGTCCGCCACGCTGTCGCTGGCTATCGCGGTGAGCTTTCTCCTTGCGTCCGCTGGCAATTCGCGGGTTCATGACATCTGGGGCCGCTGGCGCGAACGTCTGCAGCGCTTCCAGACCAGTGCGCTCGACGACGCCCGACCTGACACCTCTGGAGTTCGAACCATCGTTCTCGGTATGGGACATATCGGTACCGGTGCCTACGATGCGATGCAGGAGAAATACGGTGACGGCGTTATCGGTGTCGACGAAAACGAAGTGAAGCTTCGCCGGCATGTCTCGGACGGTCGTCGAGTTATTGAAGGCGACGCCAGTGACATCGATCTCTGGTCATTGTTCGACATGAAGGACATCGAGCAAATCATGCTGGCTTTGACCAACCATGAAGAAAACAAGCTGGTAGGCAAACTGCTTCGGGACATGGGCTTCGAGGGCCGCATCACGGCCATCGTCAAGTTCGACGAAGAAGGCGAGGAACTCGAGGAATTCGGCATCGCCAGCTTTAACCTCTTTACCGAGGCCGGCCGGGGTTTCGCCGATCACGCTGAAGCGGCGCCAGCCGCAAGGGGCGCCTGAGTCCTTACTTCGTGCAGATGCGATAACATGCCCCGCAACAAAAACGCTCGTGGGGGGCAGGCATGACTCAGGTTCTTGGTATCGACATTGGCGGCTCGGGCATCAAGGCCGCACTGGTGGATACCGTCAGCGGCGAACTGGTCGGTGATCGCCAGCGAATTCCGACGCCATCCGAATCCACTCCGGCCAATGTGGCGGCTGCCGTGCGTGAGCTGCTCGGTGAGTTCAGCTACGACGGACCGGTTGGCTGCTGTTTTCCGGCAGCCATCGTTAACGGCCGTAGTCGTACCGCGGCGAACATTGATGACGCCTGGCTCGGGCAACACGTCGATGAGACGTTTTCCGATGCCACGGGACTGCAGTTCACCGTCTTAAACGACGCCGATGCCGCAGCGGTGGCGGAAATGCGACTGGGTGCGGGTGTCGGCCTGCACGGGCTCGTCATCACGGTAACCATCGGCACCGGAATCGGCAGCGGACTCTTCCACGACGGTCGCCTGGTGCCGAACCTCGAGATTGGTCATATGCCGGGAAAAGACGGCGAATCGATCGAAAACTATGCGAGCGACCGAGCTCGCAAGGCAGACGACCTGTCCTGGGACGAGTGGGGTGAACGGCTGGATTATTTCCTGCGGAAGACCACCCGCGTCATGACCCCCGACCATTACATTCTTGGCGGCGGGGCGAGCAAGAAATTCGACCGCTACGAGCATCAGCTAACCGTTGATACCCCGGTGCACATCGCGAAGTTTCTGAACAACGCCGGCATCATCGGCGCGGCGATGCGCGTGCTCGACGAACCCTGATCCGCGACTCAGCAAGGGTGTCGCCAGACACGGTGCGCGCAAATGTATGTTTTTGTCACACTGTCGGCGGAACCGGCGTCACGGGTGGCTGTCAGGTGCATACTGGTCTTCTCGCACCCTCCGGCAAAGACCATGTCCCCCTTCACAAAGCTCGATGAACGCCAAACCCCACCGGGTCTCGAAACCCGGCTGCTGAGACGTCTGCCGCTCATCGTTTTTGTGGGCTCCCTCGTGCCCCTGGCGCTCTCGACCCTGGTCCGCATCCTGCCGACACAACCCGGCGTGGACCCGGCGAAGCACATCAAGACAGTCGATATCTTCGCGATCGCCACCGAGCTGACTTTCCTGACCGCCATTCTGACCATCGCCATCGGCTGCATCGTCGTGCACATCATGAAGGGCCCTGCCTACGTGTGGGATGCGTATCACCTCGAGGACGCGGACAGACCGAAGTCAGGAACGAGCCGAGACGAAACTCGCCAATAGTCTCTTTCAAGAGACGTGCACCCGGGCGCTGAGTCCGAACCGAAATCCTCCACTACCGCTCGGCCACGGCGGCGCCGTATGCCCGCCTTTTCGACCCGAAAAAATGGCCTCTTCGTACCGTCCACCATAATGGTATTAACTCTGGCACATCTAATCGAAGCGTCCATCGAGGCGTTGTTTCGGTTGCCGGATTAAGCGGGCCACCGAATACCTAAAATACTCAAGTGCAGCGGCGGCCGGGTTTGACCGCCAGCTTCATACCCACTCCGTAGTTCGCTTTATTCACTGTGGGGGCACGAAAAAACCGAGCTCCGCCATTACGAGGGAGAGTGTCAACAGAGTCGTCACGAAGGCATACTGGTGACAGGACGCCAGGCGTCGTGGGGGATAGAACGAGGCGCGATCCGCGAGCTTTGCGTTGCTGACTTTTACTAGCAAGGAGCACACGTATTGAAACGTTTTCTGATCGGTTTGGCTTTTCTAATAGCGTCGGTCCCGGCCTCAGCTCAGTGGGTTGCTGGTGGCGGGTATGTGAATCTGTCGGATGAGGACGATTTTTTCGATGTCAGCCTTGGCGGCATCTACGGATCGCTCGGCTACCTCATGGCGCAGGACGGTGGCTTCAGCTTCATGCCGGAGCTGCGCGTCGGTGTCGGTATCAGTGACGACACAATCAGCGGTTTCGATATCGAGCTGGACAGCTTCATCGCATTGAGCGTGCGTGGCCAGTACGACATCGACTCCAACTTCTATGTCTACGCCGCCCCGTCCTATGCACGGGTAGAACTCACGGCATCTGCTTTCGGTATGTCTGCGTCTGAGGATGACTGGGAATTCGGTGTCGGCGGCGGTTTCGGCTACAAATTTTCGGAAAAGGGCTGGCTCGAGCTCTCCTATGAGACGTACGACGGCACCGATGCGTTCAGTGTCGGCTTCAGGGGCGTCTTCTAGACGACCGGATCCACAGTTCAGCCATCGTTGCCGGGGAGCCCTGCTCCCCGGTAGCGATGAGCTAACTCCTCGTGGATGCCGGAATTTTGCGCCCGGTCTCGCATTCCAGCTATAGAGCTTGACTCAGCTGCGACTCGGCTGTGTAATACGCCGCTCTCTTGAGGGGCCAGGTAGCTCAGTTGGTAGAGCAGCGGATTGAAAATCCGCGTGTCGGTGGTTCGATTCCGCCCCTGGCCACCATTTCTTTACCCTCCCTACTTCTTCCAAAAGAACCGCCGGCCAGGTAGCGGGGCCGCGCAGCGGCAGGGTAGAGCAGCGGATTGAAAATCCGAGTGGTCTTCCACAGGGTCCCTAGATTCGGCTTACTCGCCTCCGTCGACCGGGTGGTTCGATTCCGCCGTCCGGATTAAAGCGCCCGCATAGAAACCGGCTAGCCTCCCTCTGACGGAGTTGCCACCATCCTTTCCCAGGATTTGCTGGCGCGCCTGCCAGCCCGCGCCTCGTCTAATCAGGCAGGTTCGCCAGACTTCGGATGATTTCCTCAACCTGTCGGAAACTGAACGGTTTCGAGACGATGTAGTTGAAGGGATAGTCGGGGGCCGCCGCGAGATCGCCGGTAATCAGCACTTTTGGCAGCACTTCGGGAAGCTGCTTGGCAACGGTCGCGCCGTCTGTGTCTGAGAGGCGGTAGTCGATGAACATAACCACTGGCAGCTCAGCTTCGACGGCGGCTATTGCATCGGTTGCGTTCGTGAAGGTCGTAACTTCGATGTCCCCGGTTTCGAAGTACTCGCTGAAAAGGTCGCACAGTGCCGGTTCGTCATCGAGATAGTAGACACGAACCCGGCTCACGCAGCCTCTTCCTCGTCCAGCCACGGCTGGAAAGTGACCACGAATCGCGTGTGTTCGGCGTCTTCGTCCAGGACGATGGTGGCATTGTGATCGTCAAGGATGCCCTTGGTAATTGACAGACCAAGGCCGGTACCCTCGCCGCCTCGCTTCGTTGTGAAGAACGGCTCGAAGATACGCTCCCGGATATCGTCCGGCAGTCCCGGGCCGGTATCGGTTACGGACAATTCGAAACCGCGTTCACTCGCACCCAGGCGCACATCGACACGCGCGTCGTCACTGTCCTTGGCCGCGTCGATCGCATTGTTAATCAGGTTTACCACGACCTGCTCGATCTCAACCTCATCACAGCGGATCCAGGCGTCGTCAATAGTCGACTGGTAGGTCAGTGCCGTCATGTGCCGCTTGGATTTGGCATCAACGAGGATCAGCGCCTCGCGAACCAGCTCGTTCAGGTCATGTCGTTCAAAGTTGTGACCTTCGTCCGAGCGAGAGAATTTGCGCAGGCTGTTGACGATTCGCTCGATGCGACGACTGGACTTCTCGATTTCGGCGATTCGCGAGACCATTCGCTCGGGGTCTTCCAGGTAGCGCGCCATGAGCTGGGTGCTGCCGTAGATGACGGATAACGGGTTGTTGATTTCATGCGCCACACCGGCGGCCATTTCACCGAGTGAGGCGAGCTTGGAGGACTGGATGCTCTTCATGCGTTCCGCCTCGTAAGCCTCCTGAGTCTTCTTGCGCTCGTCGATGTCCTGGATCGCTCCGAAGACCGTGACGACCTGGCCATCGACACTGTTCGGGTATCCACTGGTGTTGACCCAGCGAATTTCGCCATCCTGTCGTCGGATCCTGAGGTCCAGGCTGTAGGGTGTCTGGTGACTGACGCAGCGCTCGAGTGCGCTCAGGAGGAAGTGCCGGTCCTCTTCTACGAAAAGCTGCAGGCCTTCGTCGTGTGTCGGTGCCGGTCTACCGGGTTGCCGGGGAATGCCGAAAATCGCGTAGGTCTCGTCCGTCCATGTGATCTCGCCGTCGGCAACGTTCATCTCCCAGCCACCCACCTTGGCGATCTCGCCGGTCAGGTTAAGCATCTGCAGCGTTTTACTGAGCTCACGCTTGACCTGGACGTGACGCGTGGTGTCGAAATGGAACGCCAGGTAATTCGACACTTCACCCTGGTCGTCGTTCATCGGGATGATCGTGCTTTGTACGAAATACAGGGAGCCATCTTTGCGCCGGTTTTCGATCAACCCCGACCAGACGCGTCCGGACGCAATCGTCGTCCACATCTCCTCGAAAAACTCCGGCGGATGACGGCCGGAACTCAACACCGCCGGCGTCTTGCCGATGAGCTCGTCGGGTGTGTAGCCACTGATCTCGCAGTATCGGTCGTTGACTTCGATCAACTGCCCGTCGCAATCAGTCACCGCGAAGATCGTCTCGGCCGTCAGCGCGTCATAGATTTGCTGTAGTCGCCTGCGCGTGTAGTTGAGCTCGGTGACGTCACGAGCAACGCAGTACAGCAGGCCGGTTTCCGGGTCCGGCCGCGCCGACCAGGACAAAGAACGGTAAGTACCGTCCGCCTGCCGAAACAGGTTTTCGAAATCGATGGTTAGCTCGCCGCGGACCAGCCCCTCCAGTTCAGCCAGGGTGCCGGCCACGTAGTCAGGATGGACGAAGTCGAGAAACGGCGTCGCGAGAAGTTCTTCCTCGCTGTAGCCAAACGTGTTGCAGAAAGACGGGCTGACCTTCTTGAAATAGCCATCATCGCCGGCGATCACGAGAATATCGGCGGTCATCTCGAAGAACTTATCGAGATCAAGTTTTGGCGACAGCCCCTCGTCCATCCGGCAAACCCCTCCTGCAGCAGTCCAATCAGCGAACCGCGTCAGCTCTTGCCACTCCCCTGTCACAATACGGTTCGCTGACAGGTTCCGTACCTTGCGCGGAACGGTGTTCCAACCACCGACAGGCTACTACGGCTGTGGGAACGACAAAGCGCATCCCACGGCTTTTCCGCGTATGGTATTTTGGTCGCATTCGGACCGAAAAATCCAATAAAAAACGTAAGCTTGTGTTTCTGAAACGCATTGTCAAATCCATCGGCGCGGTCGTGATTCTGGCCCTCCTCGCCATGGGAATCTTCGCCGCGATTCACTGGCAACCCGACAGGGATGTCGATGAACTCGCCGGGCTGTGGGCCAAGGAGCCGTCGCGCTTTCTCCGCGTGCAGGGCATGAATGTTCATGTCCGTGATGAAGGGCCGGTCAATACCGGCGCTACGATTGCACTGCTGCACGGCACGGCAAGCTCCCTGCACACCTGGGACGGTTGGGCGAACGATCTGAGCGAAGACTACCGAGTGGTCCGATTCGATCTCCCGGGCTTCGGACTGACCGGCCCGCATCCGGACGACGACTACTCCATCGACGCTTACGTGGAGTTCGTTATTGCAAGCCTCGATGCGCTTACGGCCGAGCGCGTGGTCCTGGTCGGAAACTCGCTGGGCGGTCATATCGCCTGGGCAACCGCGGTTCTGCACCCGGAGCGCGTTGAACGACTGGTGCTCGTGGACTCCAGTGGCTACCCGCTGGAGTCCACGTCAGTACCCATCGGGTTCCGTATCGCACAGACGCCCGTGTTGAGGGACCTGATGAACAATGTGCTGCCGAGGTTCATCATTCGCAGCAGCGTGGAAAACGTCTTTGGTGATCCGACCTTGGTCACCGACGAACTGGTGGATCGCTACTTTGACCTGTCGACCCGCGCCGGTAATCGGCAGGCTCTGGGAATACGGATGCAGCAGTTCAACTCGACCGCGCTGTCCGATCGAATCAGTGAGATCCGGCAGCCCACGCTGGTGTTGTGGGGCAAACAGGATCGGTTGATCCCGTTTTCCAGTGCTGCGAGGTTTGTGTCCGATATCGACAACGCGACGCTGACCGCGTGGGGGCATCTCGGCCACGTACCGCACGAGGAAGCGCCGGCTGAGACCGTTAAGGCACTCAGGAACTTTCTTCGCCAGCCGGCGGACGAAGACATGGAATAAACGGCTACCCTGGAACGTAAAACAGGTAAGCGGACGCGTCTGTCCGTATGGGGATACGAAATGAACAAGTCTGTACGCGCAACCTTTTTCGCCCTGCTGCTTCTTGCAGGTCTCGTCCTGCTGCTGGCGGGTTGCCAACCGTCGAGTGAACAGCAAGAGTCGTCGACCGAGGCCACCGTCGAGGCGTCGGAGGATGGCAGCGAACTTCAGGACTGGATCGATACCGCTATCAGTGACGGAGACAGCCTTGCCATCAGCGCGATGGTGCTCGACGGTGACAGCGTCACCTACTACACGGGCGGCGCGATAAGCCCTGACGGCGCAGCGCCGGATGAGAACACGCAATACCAGATCGGCTCGATTACCAAGGTGTTCACCAACATGCTGCTGGCGGAGCTGGTCGCAGACGGCAAGCTGACTTACAGCACGACACTCGGCGAGTTGATGGGCGAGGACTTCACCTTCGCAAACGACGGGCTGGCCGACATCACGATGGAACAGTTGGCCACGCATACCAGCGGTCTCGCACGCATGCCTTCGAACTTTGCCCCAACGGATCCCCAGGACCCTTACAAGGACTACACGGCGGAGCAGCTCAACGCCGAGATCGCTCAGGCTCGAAACAAGCAGGTGCTGGTCGCCGAGTACGGCTACTCGAACCTCGGCATGGGACTGCTCGGCTATCGACTGGGCCAGCTCGAGGGCAGCAGTTACACGGAAGCGGTCATGACGCACGTCGTCCAGCCGCTGGGCCTCGAGGAAACAGGTTTCGAACGCAGCGACAACCTGGCGGAGGGATATCGCGGAGGCACGGTGGTGCCGGCATGGCTGCTCCCCGAACCCATCGCGGCCGCCGGGGCATTGTGGGGCTCAACGTCTGACTTCGTTCGCCTCGCGCAGGTCATGCTCGGGCAGAGCGAGTCGCCGCTGAAACATGACATCGAAGGTGTCAGGGACTCTATCGCCCAGGCGGGCCCTGACTTTGACGTCAGTCGCGTCTGGCACATGACCTGGGCGGATGACCAGCCGATCTTTTGGCACAACGGAGGCACGGGCGGCTACCTGACCTTCTTCGGTTTCCGGCCGGACGCCAACCAGGCCGTCGCCATCCTG
>CAZSIQ010000090.1:0-12325 GCA_964606915.1 uncultured Woeseiaceae bacterium
TACTCGACGTATTGATGTATCTCTTCGAGACCTACGTTGATACCGAAGAGGATCCGGAACCCGACCAGAACGACCTCCGCAACGACCTCTCGCTCGCCGGCTTTGGCGACGCCGAGATCGATCGCGCGCTCGACTGGCTCGACGAGCTGACCAACCACCAGGACAGCGCCAACTACGTCGCGGACACCTCACGGGGCACCCGTGTTTACTGCGACTACGAGATGGAGCGCCTGGACTCGGACTGCCGGGGCTATATCGCCTACCTTGAGCAGGTGGGCATCCTGTCGGTGTCGCAACGCGAAATCCTGATCGACCGCCTGCTGGCGCTCGAGACGGACGATATCGACGTGGAACAGATCAAGTGGGTTGTGCTCATGGTCCTGTTCAGCCAGCCGGGACAGGAGACAGCCTATGCCCGCATGGAAGACCTTGTTTTCGAAGAAAACACCGGCCTCGTCCATTGATGATTTCGGGGCGACACTTTAATAAGTCGCCTTGACACCCCGCTTCGAAGCACGTAATTAACCGCGGCACTGCCCGCGGTTTTTTAATCGCCGTAACACTGCTAACTGGAATTCATGTCGAAAAATCTCGTCATAGTGGAGTCGCCCGCGAAGGCGAAAACCATCAGCAAGTACCTCGGTAAGGACTTCGACGTCCTGGCCTCCTACGGCCATGTCCGCGACCTGGTACCGAAGGGCGGCGCCGTCGACCCGGATCACGATTTCGCGATGAAGTACGAGATCATCGAGCGAAACGAGAAGCACGTTAACGCGATCGTGCGGGCGCTGAAGAAAGCCGACGCCCTGTATCTCGCGACTGACCCGGATCGCGAAGGCGAGGCCATTTCCTGGCACCTGATCGAACTCCTGCGCGAGAAAAAGGCGCTGGACGACAAGGACGTACACCGGGTTATCTTCCACGAGATCACCAAGAACGCCGTGAAGGAAGCCATCGACTCGCCGCGAGGTCTGTCGGACCACCTGGTCGGCGCGCAGCAGGCTCGTCGTGCGCTGGACTACCTCGTGGGCTTCAACCTGTCTCCGCTTCTGTGGAAGAAAGTCCAGCCGAAGCTGTCGGCCGGTCGCGTACAAAGCCCGGCACTGCGCATGATCGTCGAGCGCGAACTCGAGATCGAAGCCTTCAAGGCACGCGAATACTGGTCGATCGAGGCCGACGTCAGCAAGGACGAGCAGCCGTTCCTCGCGCGCCTGGTCAGCTACAAGGGCGACAAGGTGGAGCAGTTCAGTTTCGAAAATGAAACGGCTGCCCGCGACGTCGAGACAACGATCAACCGTGCCGCCGGCGTAGACACCGGCGACGAAGAATCGACGGGCGAACTGACAACCATCAGCGTCACCCGCAAGCAGCGCCGCCGCAATCCGGCTGCGCCGTTCACGACGTCGACGCTGCAGCAGGAGGCCTCGCGCAAGCTTGGCTTCAACACGCAGCGCACCATGCGCGTCGCACAGAAACTGTATGAAGGTATCGAGCTGCCGGGCGAAGGCAATGTTGGCCTGATCACCTACATGCGTACCGACTCGGTCACCCTCGCCGAGGTCGCACTCACCGAGATTCGCGAGGTCATTACCGAGCGCTACGGTGAGAAGAACCTCCCCGAGGCGCCGCGCGAGTTCAAGACCAAGGCCAAGAACGCGCAGGAAGCGCACGAGGCCATTCGTCCGACCTCTGCAGCGCGTGACCCCGACAGCCTGAAGGGCTCGCTCGACGAAGACCAGCTCAAGCTGTATTCGCTGATCTGGAAACGCACCATGGCCTGCCAGATGGTCCCGGCGGTGTTCGACACCGTGGCGATCGAGTTTGCGGCCGGACCGGAGGCCGACGGTAACCGCCTGCGAGCAAACGGCTCCGTGCTCGTCGAGCCGGGCTTTATGGCGGTCTACCAGGAAGGCAAGGACGACACGCAGGACGACGATGGCGATCGCCTGTTGCCGGACATGAAGGAAGGCGACGTCATCACGCTGAACAAGCTGCGGCCGGAACAGCACTTCACCGAGCCGCCGCCGCGCTTCACGGAGGCGAGCCTCGTTAAGGCGCTGGAAGAGTACGGGATCGGTCGTCCATCGACCTACTCGAACATTATCCAGACGCTGAAGAACCGCGAGTACGTCGAGATGGACGGCAAACGCTTCCTGCCGACGGACATTGGTCGCATCGTCAACGGCTTTTTGACCGATCACTTTACGCAATACGTCGACTACGACTTCACGGCGCGTCTTGAGGACGATCTTGATGCCGTGTCGCTGGGTGAGAAGGAGTGGGTACCGCTCCTGAAGAGCTTCTGGGAGCCGTTCCACAAGCTGTGTGAGGAAAAGGAAGAGAGCGTCACCCGCGGCGACGTGGCCCAGGAACGCGAACTCGGCACGGACCCGAAAAGCGGCAAGCCGGTATCGGTGCGCATGGGTCGCTACGGACCGTTCGCCCAGATCGGCACCAAGGACGACGAGGAAAAGCCGAAATTCGCAGGACTGCGTCCCGGCCAGAAGATGACCGACATTACGCTTGAGGAAGCACTGGAGCTGTTCAAGCTGCCGCGCAAGCTCGGCGAGACGCCGGACGGCCTGAGCGTATCGGCCAGCGTGGGCCGCTTTGGCCCGTACGTTCGCTACGGCGACAAGTACGTGTCCATTCGCGGTGACGATGATCCGTACACGATTGAACTGCCGCGCGCACTGGAACTCATCGAAGAGAAGAAGATCGCGGATGCGAACCGCATCATCCAGGACTTCGAGGAGGAAGGTATCCAGGTGCTCAACGGTCGCTACGGGCCCTACATCACCGACAAGAACAAGAATGCGCGTGTACCGAAGGATCGTGAGCCGAAAAGCCTGACCCTCGAGGAGTGCAAGGAACTGCTCGCAGCGGCACCGGAGCGCCGCGGCAGGAAGAAAGTCGCCAAGAAAGCCGCTGCGAAGAAGACGCCGGCGAAGAAAAAGACCAAGAAGAAAACCACCAAGAAAAAAACCAAGAAGAAGACCAAGAAAAAAACCGCCAAGAAGGCGGCGGGGAAGAAAAGCTCGGACGACTGACAGGGGGATGTCATGAGCAAGATCGAACAGGCGATAGAGTTCCTGCTGTCACTGCAGAATCGGATTTGCGCCGAACTCGAAACGCTCGACGAGGAAGCGACGTTCCAGCATGACGCCTGGCAACGCGAAGCGGGCGGTGGCGGCGAGAGCCGCGTCATGGCGGGTGGCAAGGTCTTCGAACAGGCCGGCGTGAACTTCTCGCACGTCTTTGGCGACCAGATGCCGCCGTCGGCCACCAAGAGCCGGCCCGAGCTCGCCGGTCGCGGCTTCGAAGCCGCCGGTGTTTCGCTGGTGCTGCACCCGAATAACCCCTACATACCGACGACCCATGCCAACTTCCGGATCTTTCACGCCGGGGACGACATCTGGTGGTTCGGTGGCGGTTACGACCTGACGCCGTATTACCCCTTTGAAGAAGACGTGGTCGGCTGGCACGAAACGGCCAGGGCGGCCTGTGAGCCGTTTGGTGACGACGTCTACCCCCGATACAAGAAGTGGTGCGACGAGTACTTCTATCTCAAGCACCGCAACGAAACCCGCGGCGTCGGCGGACTATTCTTCGATGACCTGAACGAAGACGGCTTTGAGCGCTCCTTCGAATTCGTACAGAGCGTCGGCAACAGTTTCATGAAGGCGTATGCACCGATCGTCAAGCGTCGCAAGGACCACCCGTACGGTGAGCGACAACGCGATTTCCAGCTTTACCGCCGCGGCCGCTACGTCGAGTTCAACCTGATCTATGACCGCGGCACGCTGTTCGGGCTGCAGTCGGGCGGGCGCACCGAGTCCATCCTGATGTCGCTGCCGCCCAATGTCCGCTGGCAGTACAACTGGCAGCCCGAAGAAGGCACGCCGGAAGCCAAGCTGTACAGCGACTTCCTGCGGCCGAGAGACTGGCTGGGCGACGCGGCGGCATGAGCGAACAGGACGACTCGAACTCGCTGGGCCTCGGCATCGCCGTGGGTGTGACGATCGGCATCGCTATCGGCACAGCGCTGGACAACCTGGCGCTGGGTATTGGTGTTGGCATCGCGATTGGGGCAGGCATCGGCGCCTCAATATCGGCAAAAAAGAAATAGTTCTCGCGGACATCGGGAGTTGATGCATTGAGTGACAACAAAGGCAGCGTTCCACCCGTAGCGGCTATCGCTATCGGTTTGCTGTTTGGTGTTGCTATCGGCGTTGCCTTGGACAACCTGGCCTTCGGTATTGGCATCGGAGTCGGCCTGGGCGCTATCACCACCGTCATCCTGAACGCACGCAAGAAATGAGCAAGCTGCAACCGTTTCATCTCGCCCTGCCCGTCACGGACCTCGAGGCCGCCCGTGACTTTTACTGCGGCACGCTGGGCTTTTCCACGGGTCGTGCCGCGTCACGATGGATTGACCTGAACGTCTACGGCCACCAGGTGACCCTGCACCTCGTTGATGAGGGTGACTCGCAGACGAGCCATAACCCGGTCGATGGCGACGCCGTGCCGGCCCGGCATTTTGGCGTCATTCTCGAGCGCGACGACTGGCAGGCCCTGGCCGACCGGCTCGAGGCGGCCGGCACCGATTTTCTCATTCCGCCTAAGATTCGTTTCAAGGGCGAGCCCGGCGAACAGGCCACGATGTTCTTCCTCGACCCCTCCGGCAATGCGCTCGAATTCAAATCTTTTTGGAATATCGAGCAACTGTTTGCGCGTTAGGCGCATCTAAAGATCAAACCACCGAGGCATGGGTGCGGCGCTTAAAGGCGCCGTCTTGGGCAACCTCTCGTTCGGGGAGATCACAATGAACAAGTCAGTCAGCGGACAGTCCGGCAAAGGCCTGTCAGCTTGTGGTTTGGCGACGCTGTTACTCGGCACCTCGCTGGCCATCGCAAAGGGTTATGACATCGCCATCGACACCGTCGATATGCAGGCGAAGCCCGTCGATCAGTCTTTACCGGCTTTCCCGGCCTCAAAAGACGTTGGCAAGCGCCAGGAAGGCCTGGTCGAAGTCAGCTTTGTCGTCACACAGGAAGGCCGGGTCAGCGACCCGATCGTCACGCAGTCTGTCGGCGGCAAGCCTTTCGAAGAATCCGCTATCGACGCGGTCGAGTCGTGGCAGTTCGAGGCCGGCAGCGAAGAGTTCGCGCGCAACACGGTGCGCTTGCGGTTTGAGCGTGCCGAGGACAACGGCAAGGCGTCGCGAGACTTCCTGCGCCGCTATCGCAACATCGCTTCCGATCTCGCGGACAACCGACTCGACAAGGCCCGCAAGGGGCTGAATCGCGCCATTGAGGCCGGCGGCTGGAACCTCTACGAAACTACGGTATTGAACGTGCTTGAAGCCCGGCTGTGTGAAGTGGAAGACGACGATGCCGGGCGACTGGCCGCGCTGCGAAAGGCCATGTTCCTCGGTGACGAGGAAGCACTCAACGAGGAAACCAAGCGCCAGCTCCTGAAGGACATGGTGCGTGTCGAAACCTCGATGCAGGCTTTCATGTCCGCGCGCGAGTCGCTTCGGGTGCTGCGCAGTGTCAAAGACAGCAACGCTGTCCTCGATGAGCTGCGGGACGAGATTCGCAAGATCGAAGAGATGTCGCTGAGCGAGGAAATCGTCGTTGATGCGACCATCGACCAGTCGCGCTGGGTTCATCGTCCGTCGCATCGCAGCTTCACGATCGACTCCGTCGACGGCGAGATCGAGCGCGTCGAGGCTCGCTGCGACACGCATCGCCTGACAATGGATGCGGCATCCGGCGAGACGATCGACATCCCGGCAGACTGGGGCAGCTGCGACATCTATGTGTTCGGTGAGTCCGGCACGCAGTTCCGCTTCGTCGAGATCGGAGCCGGGACCGAGGCGATCGCGTCTACGTTGTAAAGACCCGTCGATTGGCGTGGCGAGGACGGTGTAGTATTGCGCCATCTTCGTTCGCGCCGGTCGATGAATGCGCTTATTCCTGACAGGTCTATTGCTGCTTGCCGGCCCGGCACTGGGCCAGCAGTCGAACCTCATTGACCTCGGTGGTCCCGGTTTTGTCCGGGCGCCGAGCGATGATGCGGGCGACGCACGCACGTATATCGTGCAGCTCGACGAACCCTCGACGTCCGAATCGCTCGCCGTCGCCAAGACCCGCTCACCGGTCAGTAAGACCACGCCGGGCGCCGAGAGCTACGCGGCAAAACTCCAGCAGCAGCAGGACAAGCTTCTCGGTGTGCATGCGCCCGGTGCCGAGAAGATTTACAGCTATACCTGGAGCATGAACGGTTTCGCCGCGCGCCTGACGCCGGCTCAGGCGGACAAACTCAGGAATCGCCCGGAAGTGGTCAACGTCTGGGAAGACGAGATCCGGCCACTGGCGACCAATTTCAGTGCTGACTATCTCGAGTTGTTCGATAACCAGTCCGGTCTCCGCGGCCCGCTCGGCCTGACCGGCGAAGATATCGTCATCGGCTTTATCGACAGCGGCATCTATCCCGAGCACCCGCAGCTTGCCGACACCCGCGAAGCGGATCGGCCGAGCGCCTGTCGCAGCAGCTGGGGACGCAACTCGTTGCTCGGCCGCTGGCTGTGCCGACGTTACGACAAGCGCGAGGACGTGCTGCTTTACGAACCACCGGAGAACTGGAACGGCAGCTGCGAGTCCGGCCAGGCGTTTGAAGCAACCGCCTGCAACAACAAGCTGATCGGGGCACGCTTCTTTATTGAAGGCGCCGAGGCTTCCGGACCGATCGACAGTGGCGAAATCCGTTCGGCTCGTGATGTCGACGGCCACGGTACGCACACAGCCACGACCGCAGCCGGCAACCGACAGAACGCCTCCATTTACGGCAGCTTTGTCGACCGCGTCGAAGGTATCGCGCCGCGTGCGCGCATCGCGGTCTACAAGGCCTGCTGGCTGCGACCGGGCGCAACCCGTGCCAGCTGCAACACGTCCGACCTGGCCAATGCGATCGACCAGGCCGTCGCCGATGGAGTCGACATCATCAGTTACTCAGTGGGCAGCTCGTTCCTGCGAGTTACCTCACCGGACGATATCGCGCTCGCCGGCGCCGCACAGGCCGGCGTACTGGCCGTTGTCGCTGCCGGAAACGACGGCCCCAACGGCGGTACGATCGGCTCGCCTGCGGGCAGCCCGTGGGTCATCACGGCAGCCGCGTCAACGCGCGATGGCCAGACCTCGGTGGAGGCCATGCAGGTCAATACTCCGTCGTCGATCGCCGGCAAATACGCCGTTCGCGAAGCCAACTTCACGCCGCCGCTGTCGGACGTTGACCCGATCGAGGCGGAGCTGGTGCTCGTCGACGACAACAGCACTAGCCTGGCCGACGGCGGCACCGGTACATCCGTCGACGGTTGCGAAGCGCTCGTCAACGCGTCGGCTATCGATGGCAACATCGCTTTCATTGAACGCGGCGGCTGCGAGTTCGACGTCAAGGTAGCGAACGCAGAAGACGCCGGGGCAGTCGCTGTGCTGGTCTATAACGTCGCCGGCGACCCGATCGCAATGAACGGCTCGCCGGATCTCGTCAATATTCCGGCACTGATGATCGGCCAGGCAGACGGAAACCTGATTCTCGCCGAACTCAACGACGGCCAGCGCGTGGACGCCGTTCTCGACAAGGGCCTGCTGCTTACGGAGCCCGAAACCGGAAATCGCATGGCGGTGTTCTCGTCACGCGGACCAGCACCGGCGCCGGCCATCCTGAAGCCGGACGTGACGGCACCGGGCGTCAACATCCTGGCGGGCTTCACGCCGGACGCCGCGAACTCGATATCGGGCGAGAGCTACGGCTACCTGAGCGGTACATCGATGGCGACACCACATGTGTCGGGCGTTGCCGCACTGTTACTCGAAGCCAACCCGACATGGACGCCCGACGTCATTCGCTCGGCGCTGATGACATCGGCTCGCCAGGACATCGTGCGTGACGATAACGAGACGCCGGCCAACCCGTTCGACTTTGGCGCGGGCCACATCGTGCCGAACAGCGCCGTTGACCCCGGGCTCGCGTACACGGTGTCCGGTGAAGAGTACGACCTGTTTGCCTGTGCAGCGGCCTCTCCGGCGGTCAGCCAGGCTCGCTGCGACGAGCTTCAAGCCGGCGGCTTCTCTTTCGCCCCGGAAGACCTGAACCAGCCGTCCATCTCGATTCCGCGGCTGGCGAACGAACGCACGGTGGAGCGCAGGGTCACCAACGTCAGCGACAGTGCACAGGTGTTTACACCGGTTGTCGAACTGCCGCCCGGCATCGACGTGGTCGTGTCACCAACAACGCTTAGCCTGGGCCCGGGCGACAGCGGCATTTACAGCGTCACGTTCCGTTACCTGTCCGGACCGCTGGATCTGTGGCGATACGGAAGCTTAAGCTGGGAAAACGAGGATTACACGGTGCGGTCGCCACTTGCGATTCGACCGGTCTCGCTGACCGCGCCGGCGGAGGTGACGAGCTTCGGCGGTACCGGGTCACTGGAGTTTGACGTGGAGTTTGGCTACACCGGTGCCTACAGCGCCGGAGTGCACGGCCTGAATCTGCCCACGGTCAGCCAGGGCTTCGTCGACAACGACCCGACCAAGACGTTTACGTTCCGTAACGGCAATGGCGTAACCCGCCAGTTGTTCGAGGTGCCCGAAAACCAGCTTTACCTGCGCTTCTCGCTGTTCGACGCGCTGACGGACGGCGATGACGATCTCGACCTGTACGTCTACTACTGCCCGGATGGGAACATCTGCAATCGCATCGGCGAGAGCGGCAGCAACACGTCGCAGGAAGAGTTCAACCTTGCGCTGCCCGCGGCGGGCATCTACGCCGTGCTCGTGCACGGCTTTGAGACCGACGAGATCAATGGTGGTCCGGGCTCAAACTACTCGCTGCTGGGCTGGTCGTTCGGCCTCGTGGATGACGCCGGAAACCTGGGTGTGACCGCGCCGTCGTTTGTCGCCGCCGGCACCTCGGAGCGCCTGCGCATCGACTGGACGAACCTGGTCACCAACACGATCTATCTTGGCGGCATCTCACACACCTCCCCGCAGGGGCTGGTGGGGCTGACCATCGTCACGATCGGAAACTGACGAGCCACGATACAAAAGACCGCTCGTACACCTGTGTCACCGTACGGCTTGACCCTGGCGTCTGCGCTCTGCGCGACGTGGATCGAGTATCGGCAGGCGCTGGTCGACAGAAAGTCCGGCCCGCGCAATAGCACAACGACGTGACCAGTATTCCCGTGACGTCGGCCGTACGGCTAGCTGACCCAGCCCTTTGATTCTGCGTGTCGCGTGTAGAACAGCAGACCGACGCCAATGACAATCACGAGAACCGGCAAAGCGGTCGCGGCCGGCCCGAACACCTCCACGCCATTGGCGAGAATAAATCCGTAGCCGTTTTGCACGACCACGCCTGCGATCGACAGACCGAACAGGATCTTGGCCACGCTCTTGCGCATCAGCAACGCCACACAGGCCAGGACCCCCGCGATAACGGCTAACGCATACGCAGCCGTTGCCCAGCCCGGCACACCGTTGACGAAGGCCTGTTGCGCCTCCGTCGGGTACATCTGCGCCATCTGCTCCGGTGTCGCCACCATTTGCATCGCAAAGGACGCAAAGCCGATCAGGTTCCAGACCAGGCCTACGCCTGCGATGGCCCAGAACGATGTCGGCAGTTTTTCTACAGCTTCCATCCCCACCCCTGTTGTTCTTTGGCCCGCACCCCGGAGCGAGCGAGGATAGAACCTACCACGGCGAAGCTGTGGGCTGGCCGGGGTCTGGACTTCGTCTAAGGCCCGTCCGGACGACGAGCCGTCGTTTCAGCGTGCCAGCGCCGCACACTCGGCGTGTCGAAAGCAGTCCACGACGTGGTCATTCACCAGGCCGGTCGCCTGCATGTGGGCGTACATGATCGTACTGCCGACGAATTTGAATCCGCGCTTCTTGAGGTCCTTTGACAACGCGTCGGACACCTCTGAGGTCGCGGGAACATCGCTGTCTTTACGGAAGTTGTTCTGGATCGGTTTACCGTTGACGAAGCCCCAGATGTATTCCGAGAACGTGCCGAACTCTTTCTGCACGTCGAGGAAGGCCCTGGCATTCACGACCGCCGACTGGACCTTCAGCCGGTTTCTCACAATGCCCGGGTCCGTGAGTATTTTCTCAAGGCGCTTGTCGGTGAAAGCGGCAACTTTCTCAGGATCGAAACCCGCAAAATTTCGCCGATAGCCGTCGCGCTTGTTCAGGATGGTCGACCAGCTTAATCCCGCCTGCGCGCCCTCGAGTATCAGGAACTCGAACTGCACCCGGTCATCGTAGACCGGCACACCCCACTCCGTATCGTGGTATTCGATGTAGGCATCATTGACGCCCTCACTCCACTGGCAGCGGTTCTTCCCATCATCCATTGCGGCTCCCTCTTTCCCGTTGATGACACTAGCACCCGGTGTCCGCCCGTTACAGGCGCAGATCTTTCAACAACACACAGATTTTCCCTGAAACGAAAAAGGCCCGGGAAACCCGGGCCTTCTTGTCGTGCTTGAGCTACGGTCGTCTTAGACGGAACCGCCGCAAGAGCCTTCGCCGCAAGCGCCTTCAGCGTCTTCTTTCTCGCCGCCGCAGGAGCCTTCACCGCAAGAGCCTTCGCCGCCTTTCTCAGAGTCGCCGCCGCAGGAACCTTCACCGCAGGAACCTTCGCCGCCTTTCTCTTTCTCACCGCCGCAAGAACCTTCACCGCAAGAGCCTTCACCGCCCTTTTCCTTGTCTTCGCCGCAGGAACCTTCACCACAGGAACCTTCGCCGCCCTTGTCTTCACCACAACCACCTTCGGCGCCGAGCATGTAGCCAGCTTCCATCGACGTCATGGCGAACGGGTTTTCACTTTCTGCCGTGGCCGTGCCAGCGAGGGCAAACGAACCGGCCAATGCAGCACCAACAGCCAAAGCAACAGGCTTAATCACTTTCTTTTCTGACATTGTCTCTCTCTCCATTTATGCCCAACGCAGGGCCATTTAAAAAATCAGCACCCGGCCCTACGTGGACCATGCCGCTGAACTTACAAACTGCTCTCGAATACGATTCAGGTTTTCCGGACCTTCCTCGCCAATAATCGCAATGCTCCCTTCACCCACCGGCACCAGGATGCCCGTGAAGCCCCCACCTTCAAACGGCGTGGTGGCGTCGATCTTTTCGTCCGGCAACAGGATGATCGTGACCGGACCGCGCTCACCCTGGATAACCAGGTGAGGCACGACGTTTCCGTTGATCTCGCAACTCTCCGCGTAGGTAATGAGACCAGCGTCGTGTGAAACGTTCGCGACACTCGCCGGAACGATCCTGTTCAGGCGCCGATCACTGACCGGAACATCCGTCACCACCAGTGACCACGGTTCATGGTCCATGTGGGCAATAATCTGGTCGGTAATGGCAAGACTGTTGTCGTGATCGTGTCCGATAAAGCTGTTAACGCCGAGGAACGCAGCGAGTGTCACGGCAGCCGCCGTCGCCAACCAGACCGGCGCCTTGGCGACCCGCCGACGCGTCGGCAAGCCGACAACCTTGTCGGTATCGATGGCCGGCAGCTCCGGCATCGACAGCGGCGGTACATCGATCGCCATCGCCTGCTTCAGCTGCGCATCCAGAGCGCGCATCTCCTCAAGGAGCGCGCGGCATTCCTCGCACTGCGCCAGCTCTTCGTCGTCGAAGGCGGCGTGCGGGTCAGCCATGATTCTCTGTTTAAGTTCGTTGCAATCCATTTTCTGCTTATCCAATAGCGGCCGAAACGTCCTGTTCAACCACCTCTTTTAACTTGTGCCTGGCGCGATGCAGTCGTGTCAGTACCGCGCCCTGCTTCATTCCCATCAGTTCCGCTATTTCCGTCGTGCTGTGGCCCATCAGGACCTGTAGCACCAGCGGCTCGCGGTAATCGTCCTCCAGCCTGAAGATCGCCTCGCGAACTTCGTTCAGCTGTTCGTCCTCCGACTCGGCGATCATCGCCTCCTGCGCCGGTGACAGGTCGTCCACATCTACTGTCTCGAGTCGCTTGCGCTCAAAGTAGCGCGCGTTCTCCCGTCGGACGATCGTCAGCAGCCAGTGCTTGGCGGCGGCATCGTCACGCAGGGCGTCCAGCGACTTCCAGGATCGCAACAGCGACTCCTGGACAACGTCTTCGGCGATAGTCCGGTCGCGACTCAACCAGGCCGCGTAGCGGTACATATCCTGGTAGTAGACGCCGACCAGCTGGTCGAAGCGTTTCCTGCGAACTGCGTCATTGCTGTTCATGCGAGATGACCGGCCCCTTCCGGTTTTTATTA
>CAZSIQ010000091.1:0-11833 GCA_964606915.1 uncultured Woeseiaceae bacterium
CGCTGGTTCTTTGTCGCACTGGCGACCGTGGTCAGTGTCGTGCTGGTCGTCTGGTCGTGGAAAGAGCGTCGCGTGGGTTCGACGATGCTGATCGCGGGCCTGGCGCTGGTGCTCGGCGGTGCCGTGGGCAACCTCGTTGATCGCCTGCTGCTGGGTTACGTCACCGACTTCATCCAGGTCTGGTTCGGCAGCTGGGCGTTCCCGTCCTTCAACGTTGCCGACTCGGCGATCACGGTCGGCGCCGGTTTACTGATCCTGGATTCCTTCCTCGCCAAGCCGGAAGAAGAAAAGCCGGCCTCGGACGAGGCCGGCTAGCGTCTTAACGCGTTCGCGTCCAGCAATTGGTGTCCGGCGCCGAGGTCTCAGAGCCGTCTGCTGTGATCGTGAACGTCAGGCAACGGTCTTTCTCGGCGCCGGTGCCCTGGTAGGTTGCCGTCGCCGTGAAGTTCGAGGTGTCGGCCGACGTAACGTTGATCAGGTAGGTACCGGACCGGGTGGGCCAGTCACTTGCTGCGCTGTAACCCAGATCCGTCAGGTCGTTGGTGAACGTACTCGAGTTCAGGTAGAAGCGTTCCTGATCAATCAACAGGTTGAGCAAGGCCGACTTCGCTTCCGTGCGGCTCGCGCGATCCCGGTAGTTCAGGTACTGCGGGTAGGCGAGGCTGCCCATGATGCCGACGATGACCAATACGATCATCAGTTCCAGCAACGTGATGCCGCGCATCCGCCGGCGCACCGGGCGCGCTGTGGTGCTTGACGGCATCATTCGATGCCGTCCTGTGACCACAGCGTGCGGACCGGGTTGTTGGCAAAGCCGGGGTCGAAACACTCAACACCGATACAGCCAAGCGGCGGCGGGTTACAGGCCGGACCTTCGCAGTCTGCATCCGGCGTCGGGAACAGGAACTGCGGCGACGGTGCGATACCGCCCTGCGCCAGGTCGGAGACGCGCGCCGCGTCCGCTTCCGCACCGGTAAAGGTCGAAGCGTTCTGCACCAGCGGATCCGCGTTCGTGACCGAGACCTGGTAGAGGAAGTTGCGACCGAGGCCGGCTGCACAGGCTTCGGCTTCCGCCGTGTTCGGGTCGAACGCGACGAAGAAGATCTCGTTGTTGAACGTCACCGAGTTGGACAGCACTTTCTGGTTGGCCGGCAGCGTGTACTTCCAGCCATCCTTGTCCGACGTGATCGACGCCGCTACACCGTTGCGGGTTTCCACAAGGTCACCCTCTTTGATGATGTCGTAACCGTCGTAGTCATCCTGCGTCAGCGAATTAAAGATGTCCGGGTCACGCAGCGAGTAGAACCGGTCGTTCGGCGTGTTGTCCAGCGGGCCCGCGCGCCAGCCACTGCCGATGCTGATGGCAATGAAGCGACGGTTCTGCGCGTTGTCATTGAACACCGAGATGTCCGGCGCCGTGTAGAAGCGGCGGTTCTCGGCGTTCGTTGGCGTGTCCATACCCTTGGCGCCGAGCTGGGCAATGACGCCGCCGGTGACGAGATCGGCGACTTCTTCGCCGTCGAAGATGTCGAAGCGCAGGATCTGGCCACCCATGTCGGCCGCGTACATGCGGTCCGCAATGCCGTCACCGCTAATGTCGATGACACGAACCTGGGTCGGGATGGAACGGTTCATCTCCGGAATCGTCAGGTCTGCATCATCATCCGGGCCCGCGCGCCAGAGGATGTCACCACTGACGAGGTCGAGGAAGAAAATGCCCGCACCGTTGGTATCGTCGGTGTCGTTGTCCGGCGGTGACAGCGAATCGTGCACGGTGTCATAACCGCCGCCGATGATAACCACGGCGTTGTCGGCGTTCTGGGTTTTGTCCGCGATGTCGATCCGTGCGATGGACGGCGCGGACCAGCTCTGGCCGAACAGGGACGCGCTGACGCGCCACAGCAGCTCCGGCTTGTTCTTGTCCGTCACGTCGAGCGCGTAGTAGGCGCTGCCACCGCGACGCATGCCAAAGACAATGTAGACAAAGTCATCATCGTCAGCTTCGATGATGCCGTCGCCATCGTTGTCCTTGACCACCGGGATGATGTCACCGTCGACGCCGTAGTTCTTGTACTGCGCTGCCGGATTGAAGAACAGCTTGACCAGGTTCGGCAGCAGTTCGGCCGGGATAAACGACCACAACTCGACGCCCGTTGCAGCGTCGATGGCATGCACGTAGCCGTCGTTGGTCGCGGTAAAGACCACGGCCTCCGGACTTGCCTCGGTACCGCCGTAGACCACGGCAGCCGGCTGCGAGTGCAGCGGGTCGCCCATGGCGTTGCGTACGTCCGAGTCGGGCACGACGTCGTTGACGTCGACACCACGCGCCCAGTCGATCAGGTCTTCCATCGACGGTTCGTCGGTCGAGCCGGTCAGGCCAAAGTCCGCCAGCGTAAACGAGTCAATGTTGCCGTTGGACAGCGCGTTCGCGTTTGACCACAGCGAGGGGTCGGTGCTGATGTTGGTAAACAGGTTGCGTGATGCGGGCGCCGGTAGCTGGTTAGCCGCGCCGCCCTTGGTCACGTCGTTGCCGTCTTCAACGGTGTCCCAGAAGCTCGTTGCGTTGTTCTTGAAGAAGCCCGTCAACTCATTGACGGCCGGATCCAGGTTCGCGTCGACGATCTGGCCGTCCTTGATCTGGAACTTCTTCAGGTTGCCCGGCCACTGCAGGTTTTCCTTGGCTGCAAATGTCGTCAGGTACAGGTCGTTCAGGTTACGCGTTCGGTTGAACGTGTTCACCGCAACGGCCGGTGCCGAGAACGACAGGGACCTTTCGGTGATCGTGTTGACGATGGTCAGCAGGGCGAGTGCCAGGCCCTCGATATCGTCAGCCTTGAAGTACTCACCACCGGATGACTCGGCGGTCGACTTCAGGATCGGCAGGTCGATAGCGAAACCGATGGTGTGCGTGATGACGTTCTGCTGGTTGCGAACGGTCGGTGCGATATCACCCGTGTACAGGTATTCACCGATGTCCGGCAGGCAGGCGCCGTCGCCATCGGAGTCCCCCGTTTCGTCGCAGGTGGTTTTGCCCATGACGTCTGCCCATTCCGGCAGGTTGAGCACCTTGGACGGTCCGCCCTGGTCACGGACCGGGGTACCGTCACTCAGCATCACGTTGAAGTTGCTGGTGCAGACGTTGTTGGTCGGGGCCTGGTAGACCTCGGTTTCGCCTGCGGCAGACGACAGCGCGTTCGTCGCCGTCGCCCAGTCGTCAAGGGCGCCGTAATCCGCGCTCAGACCGCGCCAGTATCGAGCGGCTTCGTAGAGAGACTCAGCCAGCGGCGTGTAGCCGTCAGCCGTGATCGAGTCGATCGTCGTCTTGATCGCCTCACGATTCGTGTCGAGATCGGACATGCCGCCAATCACGACACCGCCTTCCTCGTCGTTGAAGCGCATAATGCCGACGTTCACGTTGTCAACCGAGTCGAGAACGATCTTCGTAACGGCCTTCATGATGTCGACCTTCTTCTGGCTCTCGACGACCGGGTTGGCGCGGTAGTTCAGGTAGTTGCCGTCGTAAACCGTGATCGTCTGGCTGGTCGGCCAGCTGCCCCAGGACACTTCGTCGCCTTCGTCGGCTGTGTAGGCGTCCGCAAGATCACCGTCTGCGCTGCCGAAACGGCTGGCGAACACGTCTGTGCTCGTATCATTCGGTCCGTGTTCCTCACGGTCGTCGTTACATTCGACGATGTCGTCGTCGTTGCCGGGCTCCAGCTGCTGCCAGCGCGTGGTCTCGAGACCGAACAGGAAGCTGAAAAAGCCGGAGGAGCCGTCACGGAACTGAATCATGTTGTCCGTAAACAGGCCCAGTCCGTCCAGCTGCCGGTTTGCGGCCTCGCAAACGAACGCGCTCTTCTTGATCCTGCGCGTGTTGCTCGAATCGCAGGACGGGACAACATCTACGTCGGTCCAGTACAGGTAGTCCTTGTCGCAACCATCTGTGACGGTGTAATCCGTGTCCTTGTTGTAGGGCAGGGATGAGTTCACCGGGTCCTTCATAGAGCCGGACGAGTCGAGGATGAAGAGAATGTTCGGCTTCGGCGGTTCAACCACGTTCGGGTTGATCAGCAGCAGGTCGGTGTCGTCAGCAAATGCCGGTGCGAGTGCTACCGTGGTGATCGCTGCAGACAGCGCCATCCATTTGAAAGAAGTCTGTAGTTTCATGGTTACGTCCTCTTAACCTGCCCGATTCCGGATGCGAACGGACACCAGCGAGATATCGCCGCTGTCGTCGTCAACCAGGACCGTGACCAGCGCCCGTTCCTTGTTAGGCGCACCGTTAGCCGCGCGGCGGAACTGCTCGAAGCTGACCGCGTTGCCGTTGATTTCAAATACCGTCGCGCTGCTGATCGCCTTGCGCTCGAAGTTACAGCTGTCGCAGGGCTTGTACGCGATCTGGCCCGACGCTGTTGCCGGCATCCGGATCTGTGTCAGGTCCAGCTCAAAGGATTCCGCGTGGCTGATGCCGGAAACCAGCAGGGCCAGTGCGGCGATTGTCAGTCTGATGCTCATGGTGAAACTCCGTTTTCGACCTACAGCGTCGAGTCGCTGGGTCCTACAATGTAGAAGGCCTGTGTGTGGGTTGCCGTCGAGTCGCGCTCCGTCTGGCTGCCCGGCAGCCGGCGCGATTCTGCGGTCGAGGTGGCAACGAAGTGGTAGGCCGAGATACCGGTACCGAGGCCGAGGCTGAAAGCCTTGTCGGGCACACTCGTTACCGTTTCATACTCGATCAGTGCACTGACCTTTTCGTTGTCGGTGATGGTCTTGGTGACGGTGGCGTCGCCAGAGGTGTCGTAGTTGCCCTGTGTCAGCGCCGTTTCCAGGCCGGTCTCGGCCGCCTGGAACGCGTTCTCATAGTTCTGGTCGTTGCGGGCAACGGCGAGTTCGGTTGTCGCCGTATTCATGCCGGACACAGCCAGCACGGTGATGACCACCAGCAGCATCAGTCCGACGACCAGTGCTGCACCATTTTGCTGTTTCCTGAGAGTCATATCGTCAAGCCTCTAGATCAGGGAGTTGCGCAGCAGGATCGTCTTCGAGATCTGCATGCGACGGAAGGAGTCAGTGGGGACGCCGAGGTCGCGGTCGCCCGGTTCGTAGTCGCGGTCGTCCTGGATGCCGACTTCGATGCGCGAAGCACGCACAATCATCCAGATGCGAGCGGTGATGACGCGTGCGCCGGGCACGTAGCCGGACGCCAGCGGGTCATAAGACTCGTCACCCGGGTTCACATAGCGATCCACGGTGTTGTCCTGGTCCAGGTCGATACCGAACTGCACCTGCAGGTTTTCGACACCGGGTGCGATTTCCTGGTCAACGACCGACATCGAACCGCCGTTCATCTGCAGGACCTTGCGGCGCAGTGAGGGCGTGCCGGGAATCAGCGTGGAGTCCGTGGCGACGTAGTAGCTGCTGATCATCAGGTTGTGGACGGCCGGGTCCGACGGATCAACGGCAACGGGCACCGTTGTCGACCCGTCACCGGCGAGGATCTCGCCCTGGATGCGGGTTGATTGCACGTAGAGCTTGCCGTTGACGAACGTCACGTCCTCGGTCGGCGTGACCGAGGCGCGTCGGACTGTCAGCGTGTCGGAATTGGCCATCGCGGTACCCGTGGCGCCGCAACTCAATGCGTAAGTGTTGTTGTCACCGTCGAGCGGCAGACCGAGATCCAGTACCCACTGCGCGCCGCAGGTTGTCGGCACGGTGATGCTGTTCGGGTTAGCGCTGCCGGAGAGCGAGCGTCCCTCGATCGCCAGGCTGCGGCTCGTGCGGCCCCAGTTACTGGCCATGCGCACGTCGTCCTCGATGATGTCCATCGCGAACTGTGCCGTCTCCTGCACGCGGGCGATCGACTCGTTGATCACGAACGCCTGTCGGCTCTGGTTGTAGATCTGTACGGCGCCAATAATCAGGAAGGAACCGATGGCCAGCGCGACCATCAATTCGATCAGGGTTGTACCTTGTTGATTGCGCATCGTCCTAGGACCCCGCTACAGGAATGGTGACCGCGTAGTTCTCGGTGGAACCGGGTTCATTCCAGGTGATCGTAATCGTGTATTCCACCGGAAACGGCGTTGTGTTTCTTGTAATGCCAACGGTACCGCCCGGCAGCGATTCAGCGGCCTGCTGCGACCAGAGGAAGATGTCGTTTGCCGCCATGTCTTCTGCTGAACAATCCGCCGTGGCGCTGACGCAGCTCTTGTCACCGCCAGCCTCCGTGTACGCGGTGCCCGCGGTCGGGTTGGCACGAATTCGGTCGGCGACGTCTCCGGCCAGCGTGATGGCCTGCTGGCGGAACATCGACGTGCGACCTGCCTGAAGGCTGTTGACGTACAAACCGGCTATCCCGAGCATGCCGATCGACATGATGATCAGGGCGATCAGGACCTCGACGAGGTTAAAACCGTACTGCTTTCTCTTCGGTGTCATGACATCAGGTTCCTGCGGGGCAGCTCTTGCTCATGGTGGTCAGCGCCGAACTGATCGTGGATTTCTCACGCACAATCGTCGCCCGGCCGAGCGGGGTAGTAACAAACAGTCTCGAGGCGGAACTGCCGCCGGCCGCCGTCACGTTGCCGCGCTTGTCACACACGACGATCTGGCTCAACGCGGTGTTGCCGTCGACATCGCCGCGGCCCTGGCCGGTCGGTCCGAACGCGAAAAACGTGGCATCGCCTGCGACCGCCAGCTCGACACCCGGCTGCGCCGCTTCATGCCGACGGATGATGACTTCGTCCGTGTCGACCGAGATGTTGCCGTCATTCGCGGAGTTACCCGCACCGTCATCGACAAATACAATGTATCCCTGGTCCCAGGTACCGTCGCAGTCCGCCGATGAGCCCATCGGGGCGCTGCTCGCACAGATCGTGATGTTCGCCTTCGCGCGGGCGGACTCGGTCCGGGCAAGCTGGAAGGCAGCGATCAGGTCATTAGCGGTTGCCGTCATGCGACTGTTCTGCCGAAACTCGACCATGTTGGGAACGCCAAGGGACAAAACGATGCCGATCACCACCAGCGTGATCAGCAGCTCGTAAAGCGTGACGCCTTTCTGTGTGTTCATCTCCATGCGCGCGAGTGTACGCGTGATATCGACGGGTTCCCGGCGGCAAGCGACGAACGGTCGGAATCATGCGACGAGCGGTACTAAAGTCCCCGCCAGGTTTGACTTAATCCGGACATCGGTAGGGGCGTCCGCGGGTGGTGTCCGAGGCCACACGGGGCCGACCGGTGAAACTGACGACCAGAGCGCGGGGCGGTACGCGACCCGTTCGGTCGCAGACGACCAGCGTGCCGTTGGTCGCCCTGCGACGGGTTGAGCGCAGCGTGTAGTTCCGGCGATTGGAGCTGATTTCCACGTCCGGATGGACGGCGTGGAATCGGAGACGCGGTTCATTGTCGTCGCGCTGCGGCGGCGAATCCTGGTCTGTGTTTTCGAACATCATCCAGCCGCCTGACCAGTCCGCGCTGTCCAGGCATCGCTCGCCGTCATTCGACGCGCAGAGGGTGACCCGCTCATGGCGCACAACCGATGCCTGTTTTGCGTGATACATCGCCCTGAACAAGGCGTCGATCTCGGCACGCTGGCGCTGCCGGGCCAGCGTGTCACCAAAGGACGGGACGGCGAGCGCCAGCACCATCGCCGCTATGGCCACGGTCATCACCAGCTCCAGCAGGCTGTAGGCGAATTGTCGTTTCATGGGCACCTCCCTGTGCAGGCCCATGGTCGACCGGGCCGGGAAGTGTTTCGAGTGGCAAATTTCCCTGCTTTTCCGCCTTTCGGAGTGCTTTAGAAAACTTTAGAAACATTGTTTATACTGCGTCTAAAACGCGGGGAGACACCATGAATTCGATCAATATCCTTAACCTGCTGGAACAGCACGGCGTGATGCCGACGGCCCAGCGGCTTGAAATTGCCAATATTCTCCTTAGCCAGCCGCAGCACCTGTCTGCAGACCAGATCATCGAGAAGCTCAGGGCGCAGGACAGCAGTGTCTCCAAGGCAACGGTCTACAACACGCTGAACCTGTTTGGTGAACGGGGTATCGTTCGGGAGATCATGGTGGACCCGGTACGCAAGTACTACGACTCGACCACGCACGATCATCACCACTTCTATAACGTCGACACCGGCGAGCTGCAGGACATCCCGATGGGCGCCGTTGAACTCGCCAATCTGCCGACACTTCCGGAAGGCACGGTCGGTGACGGTATCGACGTCGTCATTCGGGTAAAAAACCGCGAATAAACCCGGGTTTCGGCCTTTTCGGCCGGGATTGCCGGCGCTATACTTCGCGCCCTCGCCGAAGTAGCTCAGTTGGTAGAGCAACGCATTCGTAATGCGTGGGTCGGAAGTTCGAGTCTTCTCTTCGGCACCAGATACCTGACCAAGAGCCCCAACGGGGCTCTTTTTCGTTGGGCGCCTTTAACAGGGTGCCCCTGTTCACTGACCCGCAGCCTATGGATTCCACCCGCCTGAGAAGGATCTCGCTCCTCTCCCTGCCGATCATCGGCGGCATGGTGTCGCAGAACCTGCTCAACCTCGTCGATACCGCGATGGTTGGCTACCTTGGCAACGCGGCGCTGGCGGCCGTCGGCTTGGGCGGTTTTGTCGTCTTCATGTGCCAGGCGCTGATACTCGGCATCTCCACCGGCGTGCAGACCACGGCCGCACGGCGAAAAGGCGAGGGGCGCCTGTTTCGCGCGGTGCGCAACCTCAATACTGCATTACTGATTATCCTGTGCATCGCCCCGGTGTTTTCGGCCATCCTGATTCAACTGGCGAGCCCGGTGTACCCTCTGCTCAACCAGGATCCCGACGTGATCAAGGGCGGGGTGCCGTACCTGCAGTGGCGACTGGCAGCGATTGTCTTCGTCGGCATGAACTTCGCCTTTCGCGGCTACTGGAACGCGCTGGACCTGTCACGGCTGTACATGTTTACGCTGATCATCATGCACGTCTGCAATATCGTGCTGAACTACGTGTTGATCTTCGGCAAGTTCGGTGCGCCGGCGCTGGGCGTCGAGGGCGCCGGCATCGCCAGCGCGCTGTCCGTCGCGATCGGCACGGCAACCTACTTCTTCCTCGGCTTCCGCCACGCCGGTCGCTACGGTTTCCTGCGCGGTCTTGCGACACGCAAGGAGGTCGCCTCGCTGATACGCATATCGGTGCCGTCCGGAATCCAGCAACTGTTTTTCGCAGCCAGCTTTGTTGTCATGTTCGTGATCATCGGCATGATCGGCACGGCCGAACTGGCGGTTGCCAATGTCCTGATCACGGTAACGCTGTTCGCCATCCTGCCGGGACTGGCGCTCGGGCTGGCCTGTACCACCCTGGTGAGCCAGGCCATGGGCCGCAAAGACCCGGAAGACGCCTACCAGTGGGCCTGGGATGTCGCCAAGGTGGCGCTGGTCTTGTTGACGATCCTCGGGATGCCTATGTGGGTGGCGCCGGACTTCGTGTCGTCGCTGTTCCTGCACGATGAAGCGACGCGGGAGCTTGCGCGCTGGCCCATGCGCGTTGTCGGCCTGTCGATGCCGATCGAGGCGTTGGGCTTTGCCTTTATGCACGGTTTGCTGGGCGCCGGCGACTCCCGGCGCGTGATGATTGTCAGCATCGGCGTGCAGTGGATCCTGTTCCTGCCGCTGGCCTATCTGCTGGGGCCGGTCCTGGGCCTTGGGCTACTGACGGTCTGGCTGTTGCAGGGCGGCAGTCGCACGCTGCAGTCAATCGCCTTCCTCGTCAGCTGGCGGAGTCGACACTGGCAGCGAATTGCCGTGTAGACGTCTTGTGCGGGCTCAGTCCCCGACGTAGACGAAGTCACTGAACTCGTAAGTCTCCAGTTCGTTGAAGCGGACAACCAGCATCGCGCTGCCGCGAGCGCCGGCCGAGACGTGCGTCAGCACCAGCGGTCCCTTGTCCGTCGCCTCGCCGAATTCGAAACGCATCGTCACTGACTTGATCTTGGCGCCGACGATGGGACGAATGGGCTTGGTGTTGCGAATGTCCATGGTTTCAATGGCGCCGCTTTGCCTCGAGATGCGCAACTCGCCGACCATGTTTTTGAAGAACTTGCGATCATCCTTGTCTTCATCGTCAAAGTCCGGCTTGAACGACAGCAGCCAGTAGTCAGACGTCGCTTCGATCAACTCCAGCGAATCCATGTCGATCAGTTTGAGGACGTCGTCATCTCCGTCGCCCCTGCCGTGCCCCCTGTTCCAGGATTTTTCCTCGAGAAACGCCTCGGTCTCTTCGACGCTGGGGGGTCGATTGTCGAATGACAACAGGGTCCATTGCTCGTCGTCAGGCGCAGACGGATCAAACCGGGCGACGGTCCGGGTATCGCCGCTCATCTGCGTTTCGGTGAATGCGAAATCCTGCTTGAAGTTCCAGTCAACGTTGTCGAACGAGGCTTGGACCAGTTTTGTGTAGTCCGGTCCCGCCGCGTGCAGGTTGAAGGCGAGGAGGGCGGCGAGCAGGAGTGCGGAAAATCGTGTGTGCATGTCTGGCCTGGCATGGATGAGAGTGTTGCCCGCTTGTAGTCACCAAGCGGGCAACAGGTTACACGCTAGCCGCCAAAATGCATGTCGTACACGGCCTGTTCCAGTGCCCGGTAGTCCTGCTTCCAGAGTCCGAACAGCTGTTTTGATGTCGGGTCCGGGAAAATGTCGGCCTCGCCGGCTTCGAATCCACGCAGGATCTCGTCCGCTGCGTGTCGCGGCGTGACTTTTTCCATGTCGATCTCCTTCGCCATATCGGTGTCGATCGGGCCGGGGTTCACGGTGTGCAATGCTATGCCTTTCGGTGCCAGCGACATACGCAGCCCCTGCGACTGTGACCAGAGGGCCGCTTTTGAAGCGCTGTAACCCGGGAGGCTCGGGAAAGCGACGAAGGCCGCCAGCGTCACCACGTTAATAATGGCCGCATCCTTCTTAAGCTCGAGAGCCGGGACGAAGGCCCGCGTGACCGCGAGGGTGCCGTAGTAGTTCACGTCCATGTCGGCGCGAATGGTGTCCATGGGTGCCGACAGCATGTCGGCGAAGGCGGCGGTGCCGGCGTTGTTAATCAGCAGGTCGATGTCGTGGGCGGTTGCGGCTGCTGCTTCGATGGATGCCGGGTCGGTGATATCGATCGCCAGGGGCACCACCCGGTTGTCGCCGAAATTCGGCAGGCTGTTCGTGTTGCGTGCACCGGCGTAGATCTTGCTCACGCCTTTCTCCAGCAGGGCTTCAACCGTTGCGCGGCCGATACCGCGGTTGGCGCCGGTGACCAGTACCGTTCTGTTTTGAAGTGTCATGTCAGTTCCTCATTTGGGGGTGTTTGTTGGTGAGAGGTAGATTAGTGTGTGCAAAATTAAACGGAAATAGCCAAAATGGCAGAATGATCGTGCAAAAATACACAGGGTGACGACATGGACTGGGATGACCTGCGGTTTTTCCTCGCGGTGCAGCAACACGGCACGGTCAGTGCTGCCGGCAAAGCACTCGGTGTCAATCACACCACCGTGTCTCGCCGGCTTGCGGCACTCGAGCAACGACTTCGGACACGGCTGTTTGACCGGACGCCGGACGGCTACCAGCTGACCCAGGTCGGTGAGGACATGCTGGAACTTGCGACGCAGATGGAGGAGACCGCCAACGCCATCGATCGCAAGGCCGCCGGCAGGGACGCGGACCTGCAGGGGAAGCTGGTCGTGACCATGCCTTACGATGTCGCGAACATCATTGTTGTTCCAGGGTTTCGTGAGTTTGTCCAGACCTACCCGGGCATTGACGTTGAACTGAAACCAGCGCGGGAACGGGTGGACCTCTTCGCTCGTGACGCTGAACT
>CAZSIQ010000092.1:0-11653 GCA_964606915.1 uncultured Woeseiaceae bacterium
AGTACTCAGGTACTCAGCGAGGCCTTCATGGAACCATCGCGGGTAGATGGCTGTGAAGTCTTCGCTTACTTCGGCAGTACTCAGGTACTCAGCGAGGCCTTCATGGAACCATCGCGGGTAGATGGCTGTGCCCTGGTGTTTGACCAGCTGATGCACGTACTCGTGAAGCATCGTGGTTCTTTCGTAGTCGCCCCTCGAATCCCGGAGGAGCACAAAGTTCTCTCGCATGCCCGCACTGAAGACCCCCGCCGTTCTTGGTGACAGCCCAAGCGTGTCGTAGTCGGCCGAGTGTTTGAGCACGATAATGTTGGTGGGCACCGGGCTGTCCAGCGCCGTGATGCTGGTAACGACCGCAACAGCCACCCGGAACATCTCAAGATAATGAGCGAGTTCCCGAGTGTCGGCTTCGCTCATCGTGCTGTGAATGGTGAAGTTGGCGGACTGAAGCTGAACCCAGTCGCGCTCAAATATGGCCTGGGCGTTAGCGGTTGCGTGGCTGAGCACCAGCACGAGCAGCAGGCAAGGTCGCACGAATAAGGTCATCCCCAACGCTCTTCGTGTTCTTCTTCTGCCTTTTATAGCGTGCAGGACGAAGGAAAAGCAAACCGACTGGATTGTTTTCTTGCTGTTTTTCGCGGGCGCTTTAGGTTCCGCGCGGCACGCTGTCTAACCGAATTACAATGCGGTTACCCGGTCCGCGTCGATAGACTGCGGCAACCGGCTCCCCTGAACACAACGTCGATAAAAAGCGTGTTGTATGACAAACGATAGTCTTCAAAAGCTCGCCGCCTTCACATCCGATCCAGCCGGCGGTAATCCGGCGGGCGTATGGATCGGTGACGACTTACCGTCAACAGAGACCATGCAGCGCATCGCGGCAGACGTCGGTTTCTCCGAGACCGCCTTTGTTGCACCTGCCAGCGGAAATGACCGGGTCGTGCGCTACTTCAGCCCGGAGACGGAAGTGCCGTTTTGCGGTCACGCCACCATAGCGACGGGTGTCGCCCTCGCGACTGCAGAGGGTGAGGGCGTCTACCGTCTAAACACAGCCGCCGGCGAAGTACCCGTTGCGGTCAGCGAACGAAACGGGCAGATGGAGGCGTCCCTGACGTCGGTCACGCCCGAGTTTTCAGTGCCGGCCATGGAGCTCATCGATGAGATTCTGTCTGCGCTGGGTTGGGAGAGAGACGAGCTTGACCCGGCGATACCGCCTGCGAAGGCCTACGCCGGTGCCTGGCATCTTGTTCTGGCGGCACACCGTCGCCGTCGTCTCGATGCACTGGAATACGATTTTGACCGGCTCAGAAGTCTCATGGAGCGCGAGGGACTGGTAACACTACAGCTGGTGTGGCGCGAGGACACTGGCGTGTTTCATTCAAGGAATCCGTTTCCGGTGGGCGGCGTTGTCGAGGACCCGGCGACAGGCGCAGCTGCTGCCGCTCTCGGAGGCTACCTGCGCGATGCCGGCCTGCTTAAAGCGCCGGCCGCGATTCGCATTCACCAGGGAGAGGTTATGGGGCGGCCCAGTCTGCTCTCGGTGGAAATCCCTGGGACGGGAGGGATCGTCGTTAGCGGGACGGCGGTTCCTATCTGATTCGCGCGTTGCTGAATGCGGTCAGACACTGTTTGTTTCGGACCGTTTCTGTTTCTCTATTCGCCTGCGAATGCGACTTAAAGCAACCGGAGTGATGCCCAGGTACCGGGCAATGTCCTTCTGCTTGACGCGCTCAATCAGCTCGGGCGAGTGTTCAAGCAGCCGACGATAGCGGTCCTCCGCTGACAGACTCAGAAGCTCCATTTCGCGCCGCTCCTTCTTCATCGCCAGCGACAGCAGAACCTCCATCAAACGGGCTGCCACCGACAGGTTTTCTTTGCCGGCAGACACGAGGACGTCGAAGTCCATTGGTATCAGGACTGAGCGTTCCTGGCAGACCAGGTTAAAGGAGCACGTCTCTTGTCGGTAAGCAGATGCAAGGCTGCCGATGAAGTCTCCCTCTGTGATAAAGGACTTGATGGTTTCCTTCCCATCATCTGCCAGGTAATAGGCTTTCAGCAGCCCTTGCTCAACGAGATACAGCCTGCGATCCCTGTCGCCCTGGCGAAACACGTGTTGACCCGCGTCCAGGGTCAGTGGCTCCCCCAGAACGCCGGGGATATCGGATAAGGCCATAGTTGTTAACCCAGGTTAATGCGCGCTGTCGCGGTGTCACTTAAGGTCCGCATGATCATAACGAACCCGGAAACCAGCGTTGGAACTAAACGGAAAAATCATTGTGATCACGGGCGGCACGACCGGCATCGGTTACGAACTCGTAGAGCGACTGCACCGGGATAATGTCCTCGTCGTCATCGCCAGCAGCCAGGACCGACTTACGCATTTGAAGCGCTCGTTTCCCGGCGTTCACACGTGTCAGGCCGATCTCGCCGACCCGGTAGCCGTTGAGTCCGTCGCTCATCATGTTCAGTCTCGATTCGATCACGTTGACGTGCTGATCAACAATGCCGCCGTCCAGTACCTGCCGAAGTTTACAGACGCGGCGTTCGATCACACGACGATAGGGCGGGAAATCGCGATTAACCTCGCATCCGTCTGTAGCCTGACTGCACTCTTGCTGCCGTCTTTGCTGGCCGCCGGAGGGCCTGCCGCTATCGTCAATGTCAATTCAGGGCTCGCGCTCGCGCCCAAGACCAGCTCTGCGGTTTACTGCGCTACCAAGAGCGCGCTGAACACCTTTAGCCAGTCGCTGAGATACCAACTCGAGTCGACCAACGTTGCGGTGCTGCAGGCGTTTATGCCGTTGGTCGACACGCCAATGACGGAAGGCCGCGGAAGCGGCAAACTGAGTGCGCCCGTCGCAGCCGACCGCCTGCTGGATGGTGTCGCGCGCGGCATCAAGGATCATGATATCGGTAAGGTGAAAATTCTGCGCCTGCTGCTTGCCGTAACGCCGTGGCTTGCACGCCGGCTCATGCGCTCAAGCTAGCAGCGACAGCAAGTTCTTCGGGCAAGGATCATGACGCAAGCCAAATCAACGGACGCCAATTGGTACCGACGGCTGGCGAGGGCTATCGGCCGTCGCTTCATTGCTGCCGCGCGACATCCGTATGCGTTTCTGCCTTTCCTGCTGCTGGCGGCCACCGACAGCGTTTTTCCGGTGCTGCCCGCCGAAGTCATGGCGATCGCGCTGATGGTCCTGCAGCCCCATCGCACGCAGCTGATTGGTGCCGGATTTGCGCTGGCTGCCGCGGTCAGTGCGTTGATCCTGGCGTTACTCGTCGTGGAGGCAAGGGATTTCGTGTTCCGGGCAAACCCGGGCCTTATGGACGCGCTTGAAAGGAGTAGCGCGATTATCGCGGAATGGGGTGCGCCAGCACTCGCGCTGCTGTCGATCTTCCCTGACAGCCCGAGGGCCTCAATCGCGGCGGCAGCCGTCGCCGGTGTATCGCCTCCGATAATCTTCCTTGCTGTTCTCGTCGGAAAAGTGGCGTTGTACGCGGGCCTGGGGCACATACTCCGTCGATTACCGCAACTGACGGCGGGGCTGCGCGGAACACGGTCGGCGCTTGGCAGGAGGCTGCGCCCCGGGCTTCAGCGACTGGCTGCGTTTCAGCGGCTGGTTCGGAAGAACCCCCGCTAGGGCGACCTGCACACGTTGGTATAATTGTGACGTGCCTGCGGTCAACAAAGACCCCGGAGGATAAGCTATGCACCGACTACAGATTCTGTTGCTTGCCGTCATCACACTGGGTCCCCTTAGCGAGGCCGCTCAGGCCGACGCGCAAGCCAGCAAAGCCGAGGTGGTCCGTGCGCTGGTCGATGCGTTCAACCAACAGGATGTCGATGCCATGACCGCACGGCTGACTGAAGACGTTCAGTGGCTGTCGGTCAACGGGACCACAGTCACCGTCGAAATCGAGGGACGGTCGGCACTGGCGACGTGGATGGAAGGGTATTTTGCCGCGTGCTCCAGCTGTCGCTCCGAAGTTATCAGCATGGTGTCGAGCAACAATCGCGTAAGCGTTGTGGAAGTAGCAAGCTGGATCGGGTCCGATGGCCCGCAGTCGCAGCAGGCAATGGCGGTCTACGAATTCAAGGGCTCGCTTATCACCCGCATCTATTACTTTCCCGAGGAGACGCTTTCCGATGTGGCCAGTCCGACGGGAACCTGATCAGGCGGATCGCGAACTGAGGCTGCGGATGTCACACCCTGCGCTCCGAGGGGAGACTGCCATTTTGTCCGCTCTCCCGCTGCGCCGGACGTTTCCAAAATGACACGAGCCCTGAGTTTCTGGATTCTTGTGGCCTTAACGGGATGCACGTCCAGTTCTCACAGGCCTCCGTCCCTTGACGCTTATTTGCCTGAAGGCCCATTCGTTGATGAATTCCGGTTTTTTCACGGAGGCGGCCCCTGGCCCAGGTTCATCTACGCGTTTCACCTGTCGAGTTACGAGATTACGGTCGCACGAAAGGGCACACCGACACCCACGGTCTACACTATAAAGGTCGGCGACTGTCCACCTCTGAGCCGCGGGATAGAGAAACTCAGGGACGCCGTACAATCGGACCACCGAATTGCAGCCGGCCTCGTACCTGGAAAGCCGCTGGACGAGGTCATTCTCGATGGTCCTGTCTATGAGCTGGAATTCTACTCGCGAGAAATGTTCGGCAGCGTCTCGTTTGAGGCCGGCTCAAACTCTCAGCGTGTTGTTGCCTGGATAGACGCCGCACTGGAAATTCGCTCAATCGAGGAGAACTGCAGGGGCCTTCAGTAGACCCGGGTTCCGGTCGTGCGCGCCTGTGAACTCGACTGCAACTCTCGATCCTCGGGTTTCGTTTTCAGCCTAAGAACCGTCAGGTTCGCCGACGTTTCACGCTCCAGCCGCTCTGGGTTAGGATTCCCGCCTCACGTTACTAGGAGAGTTCGTATGCCAGTCCTGCGGGCCGTCTCATTCACGCTGTTTCTTGCAATCGCCAACGTCGGATTCGCTGACGACACCCGGCTGCTGCGATTCCCCGATATCCATGAAGACCGTGTCGCCTTCGTCTATGCCGGCGATATCTACACGGCATCGATCAACGGCGGCGACGCTGTGCGACTCACCTCGCATGAAGGCATGGAGCTGTACCCCAAGTTTTCACCGGACGGCACGGAGATCGCGTTCTCGGCTGAGTACAACGGGACCCGGCAGGTGTATGTCGTTCCGTCGACCGGTGGCTCGCCGCGCCAGCTGACCTGGTACAACGACGTCGGCGCCATGCCGCCGCGTGGCGGCACGGACTACCGCGTGCTGGACTGGTCGCGAGACGGTGACCACGTGCTTGTGCGGGCGAATCGACTACCTTGGGGTCCGCGCATGGGGCGCTATCACCTGGTGCCTGCTAACGGTGGCGACGAGTCGCCGCTGGAAATCCCGGAAGGCGGCGGCGGTATGTTCTCCCCGGACGGAACAAAGATCGTCTATACCCCCATCGATCGCGAGTTCAGGACCTGGAAGCGCCATCGAGGCGGTCGCACCCAGGATGTCTGGGTCTACGACCTCGACGCCAGCACCTCGTCCCGGCTGACCGATCATCCGGCGACGGACCAGCAGCCGGTGTGGGTCGGTGACGAGATCTTCTTCACGTCTGACCGTGACTACACCCTGAACCTGTATCGCTACACCGACGGCGGTGCTGAGGCCGTTACGTCGCACGACGAGTTCGACGTGCTGTGGGCAAGTGCCGGTCCGCGAGCAGTCGTCTACGAGAACGGCGGCTGGCTGTACCGGTTCGACCCGGCGAGCGGTGAATCACGCAAGCTCTCGATTACGGTGAGCGGTGATCGTCCGGCAACGTTGCCGAAGGTGGTCGAAGCGGCGGAGTTCATCGAGTCGGCGGACCTGTCACCGGCCGGCAATCGTGTACTGATCACCGCCCGCGGCGAGCTGTTCAGTGCACCGGCCAACGAAGGCCCCATCAGGAACCTGACGCGGTCGCCGGACGTCCGTGAGATCAGTGCAAGCTGGTCGCCGGACGGCAAGCAGTTCGCCTACCTGTCCGACGCGACCGGTGAATATGAAATCTGGGTGCGCCCGGTAGGCGGAGGCGACGCACGTCAGGTGACTCGCGACGGCGATATCTGGCGTTTCGCACCGGTCTGGTCGCCCGACTCGAGCATGCTCCTGTTTGGCGACAAACGGCAGCGACTCAATGTCGTCGACGTCAGCAACGGCCGGGTCACTGTCGTCGACTCATCGGTGCACAACAACATTACCGATTACAGCTGGTCGCCCGATAGTGCATACGTCAGCTACATCAAAAACAACGACATCGGTATCGGCAGCGTCTGGATTTACTCGCTGGATGACAAGCGTCCGCGCCAGGTGACCACCGACATGACGCGAGAACGTGAGCCGGTATTCGACCCGATGGGGCGCTACCTGTACTTCCTGTCGTCACGCGACCAGGACCTGCAGTTCAGCTCGATCGAGTTCAACTACATGGTGACGAACTCGACCCGGGTCTATGCCGCTCAGCTCAATGCAGATCAGCCTGCGTTGTTCCTGCCCAAAAGTGACGAAGTTGCGCAGGGCGACGACGGAGCGGACAAAAAGGACGACGACGAGTCGGGCGAGTCCGCTGTCGACGTTCGAATCGACTTCGATGGCATTGAAGATCGCGTCGTAGCCCTGCAGGCCAGCGGCGGTAACTACCAAAACCTCGCTGCCGCTTCTAAAGGCCCGGTGTACGTCGCCAGCGAAAACGGTGACAACCGGGTTGTCATGTTCGATCTCGAGAAAGAGGAGGAGGCCACCGTCTTCGAAGGTGTCGGGAGCTTCTCGTTATCGGCGAACGGCGAGAAAGTCCTGTTCAGGGCGAATGGCTCGCTCGGTATCGCGGATCTCGCACCGAAGCAGGATGCGTCCGAGGGTCGACTGGATCTCAACAACATGGAACTCCTTGTCGATCCCCGGATCGAGTGGCCGCAGATGTACGTGGACGGCTGGCGGATTCTGCGTGACTGGTTCTATGACCCGAACATGCACGGACAGGACTGGAACGCGATTCGCGCGAAATACGAACCGCTGGTCGAGCATGTGGCGCATCGCGCGGATCTGGACTACATCTTCAGCGAGATTGCCGGCGAAATGAACGCCGGTCACATCTATGTGCAGACCGGTGACCAGCCGTCCGTAGAGCGCCGCGCGGGTGGTTTGCTTGGCGCCGAAGTGGAACGAGCCGGTGATGCCTACCGGATCGAACGCATCTTCAAGGGTGAGGCCTGGCAGGCTGCCTTTTACTCACCGCTGGCGGCGCCGGGTGTGGATGTGTCGGTCGGCGATTACATCATTGCCGTTAACGGTGTCGCAGCATCCGACGTTCAGAACTTCTACCAGCTGCTGGAAAACACGGGCGGCGATATCGTTACGCTGACTGTCAACGACAGGCCGTCTGCCCGTGGCAGCCGCGACGTGATGGTTCGCACCGTGACGTCCGAGACACGGTTGCGCTATCTCGACTGGGTGGAGGATCGTGCGGCCCGGGTTGACGAGCTCTCGGGTGGTCGAATCGGCTATGTCCATCTGCCGAATACCGCGGTTGACGGCAATCGTGAGTTGTTCAAACGGTTCATGCCGCAGATGAACAAGGACGCGCTGATCATCGATGCGCGCTACAACGGCGGCGGCTTCATTCCGGATCGCATGATCGAGCTGGTGTCGCGTAAGCCGCTCAATTACTGGAAGCGCCGAGGGCTTGAGCCGCAGGCAACACCGGCGTTTTCACACACGGGACCGAAGGCGACACTGATCAACGGCTACTCGTCGTCCGGTGGGGATGCGTTCCCCTATTACTTCCGAAAACTTGGCCTGGGTCCGCTGATCGGTACCCGCACGTGGGGCGGACTCATCGGTATTTCCGGCAACCCGTCGCTGGCGGACGGTGGCAGTCTCATTGCGGCGACGTTCCGGTTCCTCGATACCGACAACGAGTGGGCCGTCGAAAATGAAGGCGTCGCTCCGGATATCGAGGTCGTTGACCGGCCCGAGCTGGTTGCGGCCGGCGAGGACCCGACGCTGGAGGCGGCCGTGGACTACCTGCTGGAAGCGCTGGAGAACAACCCGCCGGTCGAGGTCGAGGCACCACCGGCACCCACTGACTTCTAGGTGAACGCGCGGACGGACGGGCCGACTCTGACAAGGCTCATCCGTCTGCCATCGTTTGTTATTCTGCAGGCTATTGAGCCGGACCGAGCGCCATCGACACCGCGCTCCCCGGTCAATGATCAATAGTTGGGGGATCGATCTTGGGTGATGCTGTCTGGTTATTTTTCGGGTTGCCGAAATGGTACTTCTCGAACCTGCTGGACCCGTTCGCGGTTATACCGCTGTCGATCGTGCCGTTCATCGGCACCGTTTGCCTGGTTCCCGGCGTTGTCCTCGGCGTCCGGAAGCGCGCGAGGTCACTCCTGAGGTTCGGTTGGCCGTTTCTCGCGAGCCAGTTGCTGGTGGCCGTCGCCGGATTCCTGCGCGGTGAGCTCGACGGCTCACAAACCCAGATGGTCCTGATTCCTTACCTCGTCGTGATCCTCGGCTGGTCTTCGTTCCTGGTCTTTAAAGCGAAAGGCCTGCGGATGGCCGCCGTCCTGCTGGCCGTTTTCACCCTGTCGTATGCGGCGTATGCGTCCTTTGTCTCGGGTATGTCACTGACCGATACGTGGTTGTGAGCCAGGAGTCCCAATGCGATTCATGAAACTTGCGGTCCTGGTCTCATTCGCCCTTACCGGTACCGTCTGTCATGCGGCCGATACCGTTGACGCAGAGTTCGTGGTCTACGACGAACGCTTTCACGATCTCATTGGCAGTGGCAGCGAGGTCGAGGTCCTGGCAGACGGCTTCGGATGGGCCGAAGGACCCGTGTGGTCCGCTGCGCTTGATGCCCTGCTGTTCTCAGACGTCGCCGAGGGCACAGTCTATCGCTGGGACGCATCGAACGGCTTGAGCGCTTTCCTGTCCCCGTCCGGACATCCGCCGGACGACCTGCCCGGATCCTGGCGGGGCTCCAACGGCCTGGCTATCGATGCTCAGGGGCGTCTCGTGCTGGCACAGCAAGGCCGTCGAACGCTTGCACGTATGCGTGCGTCGCTCGATGACCCGGCGCCGGACTATGAATCGCTGGTGACGGAGTTTGCCGGAGACTCAATAAACAGCCCGAACGATGTCGTCATTCACTCATCCGGGGATATCTACTTCACGGATCCGCCTTACGGGCTTTCGGGCTTTGAAAACAGTCCCGATATCGAACTGGATTTCTTTGGCGTCTTTCTGCTGTCGGCATCCGGCGACTTGAGCCTTGTCACAGATACGCTGGCGAAGCCCAACGGCATCGCCTTGTCGCCGGACCAGTCGACCCTGTACGTGAGTAATTCCGAGACCGGCAACGAGCACGTGATCGCGATTGGACTCAACGACGATGGTGCACGAGGTCAGTCGCGCATGTTTTTTGATGCGAGCGGTTTCGCTGGGGGTGGCGAAGGTTCAACCGACGGTATGACGGTTCACCCGTCGGGCGTTCTTTTCGTGTCCGTTCCGGGTGGCTTCGCGATGCTGTCGCCCAAGGGTGAGCTGCTAGGCAAGGTTTTGCTTGGCCAGGTAACTAACCTGGCCCTCGATGCTTTGTCATCACGGCTCTATGTCACCACGCCGAATCGACTGTTAAGCGTCGATATCCGCGGCGTCGAACAGTAGCCACGCGGAACCACGAGACACCCGGAAAGCGAAAACGAGTTAACCAAAGTGCATCTGCTTGTCGTCCTGTTTGTCATTCTGCTGGTTCTCCGTCTGCTGTATCGAACCGTGCTCAATTTTCCTCCGTTTCCCGGTCCTTCACCGTTGCAAGGGACCGACGTTGAGGGGCTGATGGATGAAGACCGATTCTGGGGCCTCATCCACGAGTCGCATCGAAGGAGTGGTGGAAACTATGAAGACCAGATCGAAGAGCTGACCGAGCTGCTCACAGGAGAGCGGCTGGCGGATATCGTGGCATTCCAGCGCGCGTTTATTGCGCTTCTCAATCGTGCCAATCACTTCAGGTACTGGGAGTCTGCGTACGCGCTTAACTGGGGTTGCTCGGACGATCTGTTCCACTACTTCTGCACATGGTGGATCGGACAGGGCAAGAACAAGTTCTACTGGTCGCTGCGGTTTCCGTCGCTGCTATTCTTCTTTGCGGTGCGCGACTCCATGCAGCCCTATGAAGGGCTGGAATATTGCGCCGGGGAGGCGTACCAACGGCTCACAAGAAAAGAACTGCCCCTGGACGACGTGGAATACTCGGAAACCGGTGGACAGATCTTCAACGAGAATCTTACGCTGCTCAAGCATCCGGGCCTTGCCTTCCTGGCATGGTGATCCGGCTCGCATGACCGTTTCGGTGCCGCCCCCTGGGTAGCCGCCCGGATGACTTCGACTACAATGACCCGACCTGATGAAGACGGACTTAGGAGGTGGCCATGAAGGTTCAGTATCTTGAGGTTGTTACGCCGGACGTGGACGGCGTGTGCGCGATGTACGCTCAGTCACAGGGCGCCGAGTTTGGCGATAGCGACATGAGCCTGGGCGGAGCCCGCACGGCGACACTCAGAGACGGCGGAATCGTGGGTGTTCGCGGGCCGCTTCGTGAGACGGAGGAGCCCGTGGTTCGCGCCTATTTCCTGGTGGATGACATCCAGGCGGCCGTCGATGCAGCCGCGCAATCCGGTGCCCAGGTCGCCCTTCCGCCGATGGAGCTCGGTGCGCATGGAACCTGTGCAATCGTCATCCACGGCGGCGTCGAAACCGGCTTCTGGCAGCTTTAGTCCCGCCAAAAATACCCGGATGTCGGTTGAAAGCGGCGGTACCCGAGCGCGCTGGTTTCAGCGCCCGGCGCTGTCTGCCGGGAACTGCGAACCCGGCGTAAACCAGCGGCTCAAGCGCTTTTCCGCTCCGACGCTGATGACAGCAGTGGCTGCAGGAACTCACCGGTAAATGACCCCGGCGTCGCGGCAACATCTTCCGGCGTACCCGCGGCGATGATCTGGCCGCCGCCGTCGCCGCCCTCGGGACCGAGGTCGATGATCCAGTCCGCTGTCTTGATCACGTCGAGATTGTGCTCGATAACGAGAACGGTATTGCCGTGATCGCGCAGGCGGTGCAGAACCCGCAGCAGCATCTCGATGTCGTGGAAGTGCAGGCCGGTGGTTGGCTCATCAAGAATGTACAGCGTGCTGCCGGTGTCGCGCTTGGAGAGTTCGCGAGCCAGCTTGACGCGCTGTGCCTCACCGCCCGACAGCGTCGTCGCGTTCTGGCCGAGGCGGATGTAGGACAGGCCGACGTCCATCAGCGTCTGGAGTTTCTTCGCGACAACCGGCACGTTCTGGAAAAAGTCGAGCGCGTCCTCGACGGTCATTTCCAGGACTTCGTGAATCGTCTTGCCCTTGTAGCGGATCTCCAGCGTCTCGCGGTTGTAACGCTGGCCTTTGCAGACATCACAGGGCACGTAGACGTCCGGCAGGAAGTGCATCTCGACCTTGATAACGCCGTCGCCCTGGCAGGCCTCGCAACGGCCGCCCTTGACGTTGAAGCTGAAGCGGCCCGGCATGTAGCCGCGTGAGCGTGCTTCCTGGGTGCCGGCGAA
>CAZSIQ010000093.1:0-11602 GCA_964606915.1 uncultured Woeseiaceae bacterium
TCGCCTACTCGTCCCTTTCCACGTCGTGTGCGGAAAATAAGCCCGGACGTGCGAGAATACAAGGCCTAGTGTCCAATCGGAGAACCCTGTGTTCCCTGAACCAGACATGCTGGATGTCGGCGAGGTATCGCTTGCGGTGTACGAGCAGGGGGCAGGCGACCCGGTTATCCTGCTCCACGGCTTCCCGGAGCTCGCTTACTCATGGCGTAAACAGCTGCCCGCGCTGGCCAACGCGGGCTACCGGGCCATCGCCGTGGATCAGCGAGGCTACGGCAACAGTGACTGCCCCGAAAACGTCGGCGCCTACGACATCCACCACCTCACGGCAGACATCGATGGCCTGCTGGATGCACTGGGTATTGAGCAGGCACGCTTCGTGGCCCACGACTGGGGTGCCATTGTTCTCTGGCACTACGCACTGACACGACCGCAACGCATCACGGAAATGGCGGTATTGAATATCCCCTTCTATCCGCGCCCGCCCGCCGACCCGATCGCCATTTTTCGGCACCGCTACGGCGACACGTTCTATATCGTCAATTTTCAGGATTCCACTGAAGCCGACGAGACCTTTGCGACTTCGACGCGTCGTTTTATCAACAACCTGGTTCGCGGCGGCCAGTTGACGCGAGACCAGTTCGAGGCCCTGCCCGCCGAGGTGCGTGTCATTAGCCTGCTGTCCGTTGCCACTCGCGATGAGGTGTCAGGCATGCCGTTGCTGTCCGGCGACGAACTCGAGGTATTCGTCGAAGCGTTCGAACGCACCGGCTTTACGCCAGGCATCAACTGGTACCGAAACATGAGCCACAACTGGATTTCGACGCAGGACATCGAACAACGTATTCGCCCGCGCACCCTGTTCATCGGCGCGCGTGATGACGTTGTCATCCCGCTTGGCGATATTGAGGCGATGCGAGCCTACGCTGACGATCTCAGGATCGAGATGCTGGCGCCCTGTGGCCACTGGACCCAGCAGGAGCGTCCCGACGACGTCAATCGACTGCTGCTGGAGTTCTTCAGCGGCTGAGGCGGGGACTAGTGCAGCGGTGCTTCCAGCGGCTTACCGTCCGCATCACCGAACATGGCCCGGTCGAATCCCTGTACGATACCGGAGATTTCCTGGGCACCGACCAGCAACAGGCGCCGGTTCATCAGGAAGCCGGGCACGCCGCTGATCCCGCTGTCGCGGATCGTTTCTTCGCGAATCAACACCTCGTCCCGGACAGACTCATCGGCAATGGTCTGCAAGACGAGATCGCGGTCGAGACCGTAGCCCGCGACCAGCTCCGCGATGACGTCCGCGTCACCGATATCGAGGCCTTCCGACAGGTAGGCGAACATGAAGGTTTCAACCACCGGCATGACGTCCATGCCTCGTGACTCAGCCAGCTGGATCACCTGGTGAACCGGCAGCGTGTTCGGCACGTGTTTCAGCCGGTCAAAGCGAAACTCGATGCCGACGTCGCGGCCTTCGGACTGCAGACGATCAAGCACCGGCTGGATGGCGCCCTGTGAACCGAAACGCTTGGCAAGATAGGCGTCGAACGGCTCACCCTCGGGTGGCATCGCTGGGTTTAGCTGGAACGGATACCAGCCAACGGTGATGGGGCCATGGACGTAGCGCTTGGCTTCGTCAAGCCGACGTTTGCCAAGATAACAGAACGGGCAGATCAGGTCGCCGACCAGCTCAACGTTCAGTGTCGCAGGCGGCGTGACGTCCGTGTTAGCGGTAATCAGGTTGGGAAATGCTTCACTCATTGAATCATCCTCTCTCTAACCGTGATTTTGTGGCGTCTTCCAGCGTTTCAATGCTGCCCAACCATCCCTGAACAACACCTGAAACGCTCTGCCCGGGTTTCGCCGAGTCCTTACCGGGATTCACGCTTTGCAACGGTAGCTGACAGGGCGCGCATCCCTCGCTGCCAGGAAAGCCAGGCTACGCCACCCGACAGCGCGAAGTTAATGATCTCCTGCGGTGTCACGATACCCGTGCCCGTCTCGATCATTTCGTCCGTGACCACCATAACACGTAGCGCCATGGTGACAATCAGCGCGACCAGCGTCAGCAGCGACTCCGCGACGCCCAGCAGTCCGGCCAACATGGGGCGCCACGCGATTGCAGCCAGAATCGCAAAGCAGAGCAGGTAATAGAGAAAACGCCAGGCGGGCCAGTCATCCAGGAAGGCGACCCGCACATTTATGTTGAACAGGTAGTCCAGCAGCAGGAATACCGCGGTCGCAGCGTAGTAAAAACGCAGTAGGGACGTGCTGCTTGCCACGGCGCCTCAATCGGTAACAAGTTGTTCCAGACAGTACTGTATTCGGGGTTTTGTGCAATATTTTCCTCACTCTGCCGGTCTGAGTAGGCAGACAGCAAAGGAGAGCAGCCGTGTTGATTCGGAAACCGACCGATATCCGTCCGTCGGAAATCACCAGTGAAGAGAACTACCTGAACCGCCGCGCATTCATGAAGGCGGGACTCATTGCCGGCAGCAGCCTGGTGGCGCCGGCCGCGATGTCCGCCGTGGTTCCGGAGAAACAGGGTGCCGTGCTCGAAGACGTCGGCAAGAGCCCGTTCAGCACCGATGAGGAGCCGAACAGCTACGAAGACATCACGACCTACAACAATTTCTATGAATTCGGCACCGGCAAAGCCGATCCCTACCGGAACGCGCAGGATTTCCGGACCCGGCCCTGGTCGATCACCGTGGACGGTGAAGCCGAAAAAACCGGCACCTTCGACTTCGACGATTTCATCAAACCGTTCGACCTCGAGGAGCGCATCTACCGCCTGCGGTGTGTGGAAGCCTGGTCCATGGTCATCCCGTGGGTCGGGATCTCGCTCGCTGACGTCGTCAAGTACCTGCAGCCGACGTCAAAAGCAAAGTACGTCGCGTTTGAAACACTCGCTGACCCGGAGCAGATGCCGGGTGTGCGCCGGCGCATCCTCGACTGGCCGTATCGCGAAGGCCTGACCATCGAGGAAGCCACCAACGAACTGCCAATCCTCGCCGTGGGCCTCTACGGCAAGGTCATCCCGAACCAGAACGGCGCACCGATTCGCCTGGTGGTGCCGTGGAAGTACGGGTTCAAGAGCATCAAGAGCATCGTCCGCATCTCGTTCACCGAGCGACAGCCCGCCACGAGCTGGAACCTGTCGGCGCCGCACGAGTACGGTTTCTACGCGAACGTAAACCCGGAGGTTTCCCATCCGCGCTGGAGCCAGGCACGAGAGCGTCGCATTGGCGCCGGCCTGTTTGCGGACAAGCTGCCGACACAGATGTTTAACGGATACGGCGAACAGGTGGCACACCTCTACAAGGGTCTCGACCTCCGCCGAAACTACTGAGCAGAATGACGAAGACGCAGAAAATTCGCTGGATCGCCAAGCCGCTGGTATTCACGGCAGGCCTTTTGCCGGCACTCTGGATTGCTGCGCTGACCGTGTTGAAGCCGTCGGCGCTGGGTGCCAACCCGGTCGAAGCCCTGCTCGATCATTTCGGCATCTGGGCGATGTGGTTCATGCTCATCGCACTCGCCGTCACACCGGTTCGCAAGCTTCTGGGCTGGCCCTCGCTCTCGAGATTTCGCCGCATGCTTGGCCTGTACGCATTCTTCTACGTGTTCATGCACTTCCTGACCTGGCTGGTCCTCGACCAGGGCCTGGAGCCCGGTCCGATTATCGAGGACATCGCGAGGCGTCCGTTCATCACCATCGGCATGGTCGCGTTCGTGTTGCTGCTCGCGATGGCCGCCACCTCGTTTGCGCGAGCACGACAACGCATGGGGCGCTCGTGGCAGACGCTGCACAACAGTGTGTACCTGGTGGGCATTCTTGGCGTCTGGCATTACTGGTGGCAGGTGCGAGCGGATTTCGCGGAACCGCTGCTTTACGCCGTCATCCTCACGGCATTACTTGGCTATCGCGTTTTTGACCAGATGCGCAGACCGGCCCGGCGGGTTGCCAACGCCTGACGCGCGCAGCGAGGCAGTGCAGACCCTCAATTCCCGCCCGCATCGGCCGATAAGCAGCAGGACGACTGTTGCTTGTATCGCCATGCGAAAAATCCTGACAACCTGTTGCGCCCTCGCACTGCCCTCCGCGAGCCTGGCACTGCCGCCGGACGAAGCGCCGGAGATCGAGCTGTTCATCTCGGGCTCCAGCGCCCAGGACGGATCTCTCGAAAACCTGATGCGCCTGAATTCGGGTGACGACAGCACGCCGAATATCTGCCAGGAAGGCACGCTGGACATCTACCGCGGCACCATCGACGGTACCCGCAAGCGGGTGTACTACTGCCTCACCAGCGACAAGCTCAAGGGCGTCCCATCCGGAAAGCGGCTCGCCGTGCACAAATCCAGCGGAGGTTCCGGCGAAGGCGTGGACCCGGTTGCGAATGCCACCCCTGTCCGTTTCATCGATCTGCAAAACCTGCCGCATAGCGGTGCCTGCCGTAAGCCTTCACGCGTCCTGTTCACCGGTAACCTCGCTGCCTTCAGCAACCGTCGTGAATGCGGCGGTACGGGCAAACTGGCCGTTCCCCAGTTGGGCATATCTGACATCGAACCCGAACTGCTGGGACAGGACAGCGACGGACTGCACCTGCACTCGCAGTCGCAGCTCGTTTGGGGCTTGCCCGTCAGCAAAAACTTCCGCAATTCGCTGCAGGCAATCCAGGGGCTCATTCCGGCGTCGGTTCCGCATGATGCGGCCGAACGCGAGACTGAAGCGGCCATGCCGACACTGACAAGCGCCCAGGTGGCCTCAATATTTGCAGGCACGCTGGACAGTTTTGGGCAGATGTACGACAGCGAGGGCGCGCCGATCTACCTGTCATCCTCGCTGGCCGCCGCACCACCGACACGCCCGGAGCTTTCCGGAACCAGCCCGGGCGCCTATCGCCCTGACGGCGAGACCGGCAACAAGATCTACGTCTGTCGGCGAATCGCCAGTTCCGGAACCCAGGCAGCCTACGAGATCCACTATCTCAGGCAACGCTGTATCGCCGACGCGCCCGAGTTTGTCGAACCGGACGACGGCAGCTCGATTGCAACCGGCGGCGATGTTGATGAACTGGTAAGACGTTCAAATCCGGCCGGCCGCGTTTACGCGGGCGTCGGCACCTCCGATGTGCGGGCCTGCCTTGACGCGCATGATGAGCAAAACCGTTGGGCGATCGGCATTTTTTCGACGGAGAACATTGGCAATAACGCCAGCAGCGAGTTTCGCCACGTGAAGATAGACGGCTTTGCGCCGAGCCTCGTCAACGCGCACCTGGGCGTCTGGTCGCATGTGTCGGAACCGTCGCTGCAGTGGCGCACGCAGGACGATGAAGGCTTTCGTGAATCGGAGGCCGGCTGGGCAATGATGTTCATCAAGAGCAACATTGGCCAGCCCGGAGTCCTGAGCTCGCTGAATTCCGGGTTTGAGCATCGCTGGGGACAGGGAGGCTATCTCGCAACGCCGGACCTGGCGGGTACACGGCCGCCGGTGACGGCCGAGTTGCTGCGTAAACGTCCCGTTTCAAGTACGCAAAAGGCGAAAGGCGAACAACGTCGAAACTGCAACGTTTCCCTGATCCGTTCGCGGACATCGGCGGCGGGCTCCTGACCCGACACGCCGATAACAGTTAGCTGTCCAGTTGTGGCAGCAGTTTTTCCCGCGCCGCGGAGATCGCGGTCTCGAGATCCCGGTACAGGCTTCCGACCGTCGCGACAGCGTCATTGCGACCCAGCATCTCCAGGCGCGCCGCAACGGCCGACACCTGCATGGCGCCAACGTTGGCGGCGCAGGACTTCAGCGAGTGTGCAGCGGCACCCAGCTTCGAGGCGTCGCTCTCTTCGATGGCTCGCCCGATCTCTCCTCGATAGCGTTCCGAGTCTTCAAGGAACATCGCAACAATCTTGCTGACGAGATCCTCGGACCCTGGCTGCTGCAGGGACCTGATCATATCCAGTGCGGTTAGATCCAAAACCTGTTCCGCTTCCATAACTCCCTACTCCTGTTACTGATTTGCCAACGGCAGTCGTCGAACATGCCTCTCGCGGTGTTCCTTGATGAACCGGGTAACCTCGGACGCTGGCATCGGCTTCGCGAAGAAATACCCCTGCAACTGGTCGCAGTCCATGAGATTAAGACTGGTCACCTGCTCACCGTTTTCCACGCCCTCGGCGATCACCTTCATGCCCAGGCCGTGTCCCAGCTCTACGATCGCCTTACAGATGGCGTGGCTCTCTCGCGACTTCTCAATTTCGTCGACAAAGGACCGGTCGATCTTCAGTGCGTCGATCGGGAAGCGCTTGAGATAGCTCATGGACGAGTAGCCGGTACCGAAATCGTCAACGGCGATCACCAGGCCGGCATCCTTAAGGCGTTTAAGGCTGTTAATCGTGCTCTCGATATCCCGCATCAACGCACCCTCGGTGAGTTCGAGCTCGAGCCGCTCGAACGGTACGTGCCGCGCATGCAGCGCACTGAATATCTGCGAATGCAGGTCATCGAGATTAAATTGCTTGGCCGACAGGTTGATGGCGATATTCGTGCTGCCAAGCTCTGTACCGCGCCACGACTTGAGCTGGTCACAGGCCTCGTGAAGTACCCACTCCGACAGCGCCATGATCATTCCCGAATCTTCCGCTATCGGGATGAACTTCGCGGGTGAGATCGGGCCGCGGTCCGGGTGTGTCCAGCGGACCAGCGCTTCGACGCCGGGAATATCACGGTTGGCCAGCACCATCTTCGGCTGGTAGTGCAGCTCCATTTCGCCGTTCTCAATGGCACGACGCAGCGAGTCCTCGATATCGAGGCGCTCCAGTGAGCGAATGGACATCGTGCCGGAGAAACGCGTGACCCGGTCGCGCCCCGCCGCCTTCGCATGGTGCAGGGCCGTGTCCGTGTTCTTCATCAGCGTTTCGAGATCCCGGCCGTCGTCCGGATACACCGACATGCCAACGCTGGGGGTAATGACAAACTGGTGGCCATCGACGCTTAATGGTTCTTTCAGCACGGTGACCATTCGATCCGCAACGGCCTCGGCTTCCTCAACGGAACCCAGGCCGCGAAGCAGCACCGTGAACTCGTCGCCGCCGAGGCGTGACACCTGCATCTTGGCGCTATCTCGCCCGGTCGTTGCGACGTAGTCGTCGCGACGAATGCTGCTCGACAGGCGCTTCGCAATGCCCTTCAACAAGCGGTCGCCCGTGTTGTGACCCAGGGAATCGTTGATCAGCTTGAAGTTATCGAGGTCGAGGTACAGGATGCCAATCCGACCCTCAGTGTCCTCGGCCTCACGGATCGCTTCTGCGAGCTGGATCAGGAAAGACTGGCGATTAGGCAGGCCTGTGAGCGTGTCAAAGAACGCAAGGCGACGGACCTTGGCGGCAGCCTGCTTCTGCTCCGTGACGTCACGCAGCATGATCAGTACGCTTTTGTCGGTGTATGGCACCACGCGTGATTCATAGAAATGGTACGCGGCGTCCTTTTTCGCACGGTGCTCGCTGAGCTCCATGCCCTTGGAATCCAGGACCCGCGTGATCTGGGTACGCCAGACATCGGCCAGGCTTCTCGGCAGCGCATCGAAGATGCTGTCGCCTTCCTGCACGAGATCGTCGATCAGTCGACTGCCGCTGCTGCCGCGGTGATGGGTCAGCAACATGCCCTGTCGATTAACCACCAGCATGGAATCAGGGATGGCCTGGACGAAAGCCTGGTTCTTGCTCTCGCTGTCGCGCAGGCCACGGCTAACCTGACTGGCGCGAACGATGTACATGACGCGCTGGCCGAGCAGAGACCAGTTAATCGGTTTCGGAATGAAGTCCGTTGCACCGCAGTCGTAAGCCTCCTGGATAGACTCGTCGTCGTCACGCCCGGTCAGCATGACGATGGGTGTGTCGAGGCACTCCGGATGCCGGCGGATCTGGGCGCAGGCCGCGAAGCCGTCCAGCTCCGGCATCTCGACGTCCATCAGGATCGCATCGGGGAAACTGCGAAGTGTTTCGTCAACCGCCTCGCGTCCGTTCGCCGCTTCGGTGACGAGGAAGCCAACCTGCTCGAGTGCCGCACGCGTCAGCATTCGCAGGGTCGCGTCATCATCAACGACGAGTATGTGCGAGGACTTGGAAATTACGCCCGTCATGCTGACCTCTTCACGTCAGCGCCGATGCCGCTCAGCAGGACGTCCCGCAGGCGGTCAGCGGTGAACGGCTTGCTCAGGTAGTCGTCCATACCGGCAGCGAGGCAGCGTTCCCGGTCTTCCGGAAGCGCGTTTGCCGTCAGGGCAACAATCGCCTGGTGATAATCGGTGTGCGCTTCGCGCTCGCGGATAGCCGCTGTTGCCTGGTAGCCGTCCAAAACCGGCATCTGGCAATCCATCAACACAACGTCGAAGGCACCGCGTTCGAGAGCGCTGAGCGCCTCTTCGCCGTTGTTGGCCACTTCCACGTTGACGCCGAGGTTGGTCAGCATGCCCTTCGCAACCTCCTGGTTAATGCGATTGTCTTCCACGAGCAGCACGCGCAGGCCGTTTAGCGGGTCCCGCGATTCCTGTATTTCCTCATCGGTCTCAATGAAGGGGTCGTTGTCGGCGACGAGGATGTGCAGCATCGCGTCCCGCAGGCGCGCCTGGCGCACGGGCTTGGTGATATAGGCGTCAACCTGGGCGTCACCGTTCTCCTCGAGGATTTCGGACACGGCGGCCGACGTCAGCAGGATGATGGGGATGTGGCTGAAGGCGTCGCTGCGCGACAGCTGGGTCGCGAACATCACGCCGTCAACGTCGGGCATGTGCCAGTCGAGGAGAATGATGTCGTAGGGCCGGCTGCTTTTCTGGGCGAGTTCCAGCGCTTGTATCGCCGGCACGGCACCGTCTACGGCCGTCGGCTCCATGTTCCAGTTAATCAGCTGGTTGACGAGCATGTCGCGGTTCGTTGCGTTGTCGTCGACAACCAGTACGCGCCGTTCGGCGAGTTGTTCCACGAGCAGCACAACGCGCTCACGTGCCAGCACGCGGAACGGCACTTCAAACCAGAAGGTAGATCCCTGTCCGGGGGTGCTGTCGACACCGATCTCACCGCCCATCAGCGATACCAGTTCGCGACTGATGGCGAGACCGAGACCGCTCCCGCCGTAGCGACGGGTGGTGCCACCGTCCTCCTGCGAGAAAGACTCGAAAATGACATCGAGGTTTTCCTCGCGAATGCCGATGCCGGTGTCGGCGATGGAAAAGCGCAGCGTGGCGACATCGTTGTCATCCCTGAGTGACGTGACATCAACCTTGATCTCGCCGTGTTCGGTGAACTTGATGGCATTGCCAACGAGGTTCATCAGCACCTGCCGCAGGCGCACGCCGTCACCGCATACCGTCAGGTCCGCATCCGGATCCACGTGGCAGACCATCTCGACGCCTTTTTCATGCGCCCGGCTGGCCAGCAACTCGACAACACTTTCCGCGCATTCGCGGACGTGCAGATCCTGCTTGTCGAGCAACAGCTTGCCGGCCTCGATCTTCGAGAAGTCGAGTATGTCGTTGATAACGGCGAGCAGGGTTTCCGCCGACTGATCGATCGTGGACACAAAGTGTTTCTGGTCTCGATCAAGCGGCGTGCGCTCGAGGAGCTCGAGCATGCCGATAACGCCGTTCATCGGCGTGCGAATCTCATGGCTCATCCGGGCAAGGAATTCACTCTTGGCGAGGCTGGCCGCCTTCGCCGACTGCATCGCTCGAACGCTCTCATCAATGGCCTTTTTCAACTCGTCGTTTGTCGCCTCGAGGCTGGCGCTGCGTTCTGCGAGCTGCTGTTGGTTGTCCTTCAGGACCTGGTCCCGCTCGCCAATCTGGTCGAGCATGTCGTGAAAACCGCGAACCAGGGTGCCGATCTCGTCTTTACCGGTGTAGTCCGACCTCGCGGAGTAATCGCCTTCTCGGCGAACCCGGCGAGTTACTTCGACCAGGTCCATGATCGGTCCCGACACGACACCCTGCAGCCATAACGACAGGATGAACGCGAGAAGAATCACGACCGCCAGTATCCCCGCCACGAAATAGGCACTGCCCTGCAGTCGTTCGATGACACCGCCAAGGCTGGCGCGTATGTGAATAAAGCCGACTGTCTTGTTCTCATAGACCACCGGCTCGATGACGTCGACGTAGTCAAAACCGGTGTAGCTCGTCACAGTGACGCGGGTATCCACCGCGTCGGCCAGCAGCGAGGTCTCGAGCGTGTCAGTATCTGCGCTGCTTCCGACCGACCGGAAGGAGGCCAGTCGCGACCCTTGCAGATCGTAAAGGCTCGCAAACAGGAAGGACTCATCGGCGGACAGCGTTGACAGGGCCTGGTCGCCGAGGACGCCGTCCTCGAACGTGATCGCGGCGACGTTGTTGGTGCCGATCGCGTTCGCTACGGTCACCATCTGCAACGAGAGGTCTGAGCGATACGCATACGCCTGGCTGACGGACAGAATGGCGGTTGCGAGCACCAGCGAAACAACCGCCGTTCCGACGGTAATGACGACCAGCTTTTTGCTTAGCGACAAGTTGGAGAAAAAACGCACCCGGTGCTCCAAACACATTGAAACGTGGCGGCTTTCCCACCACGCACATCCATCACGACCTATCGGCCAGACTGTGCACCGGGTATCGGCTGATCAGCCCGTCACTTAAGCGTTTCGGACACACGAGACGCAGGTCGCAGGAAACATTCCAGCCCGGGAAATTTGTAACAACTCACCAGCGCAGCGTTGCACCTTGAAACAATCCGAAACCAGCCTGAGACCCTTGTGTCGCCTCGATTTGGGATAGTGCTCGGGCGTCGAGGGGCGCAACGGAATTCGAGGGAGATGGTCGATGACAGCGCGAATCGCGCGTCTTCAGAAGGCATACACCTCGCTTGAGCTCTGGCCGAAACGCGTTTCGGCAACGAATTCTGAATCCCCAAGAACCCTGGCCTTTCAGCCCCCCCTGAGCCATGGTTCATTCGGCCGGAGCTTCGTGCTCCGGCCTTTTTATTGCCCAAAAAAAAGCCCGGCACAAAGCCGGGCTTTTTTTGTCAGCAGGGTGCTGGCTGGCGATTTACATCATGCCGCCCATGCCACCCATGCCGCCCATGTCCGGCATTGCCGGAGCAGCAGCTTCGTCCTGCGGTGCATCTGCAACCATCGCTTCTGTCGTCAGCAACAGGCCGGAGACAGACGCGGCGTTCTGCAGTGCGAAACGCGTGACTTTCGTCGGGTCGAGGATACCGGCGTCGATCATGTCGACGTAGTCGCCGGTCGCCGCGTTGTAGCCGTAGTTGCCGGTACCTTCAGCAACCGCGTTCAGAACGACACTCGAATCACCACCGGCGTTCTTGACGATCTGGCGCAGCGGCTCTTCGATGGCACGACGCAGAATGCTGATACCAACGTTCTGGTCGTCGTTGTCACCTTTGAGGTCCTTGATGCCGGCAACGGCACGGATCAGCGCTACGCCACCGCCCGGAACAACGCCTTCTTCAACGGCAGCACGGGTTGCGTGCAGCGCGTCTTCGACGCGGGCTTTCTTTTCCTTCATTTCAACTTCGGTCGCAGCACCAACCTTGATCACGGCAACACCGCCGGACAGCTTGG
>CAZSIQ010000094.1:0-11538 GCA_964606915.1 uncultured Woeseiaceae bacterium
TTGACGCGGCCGTTGATGATTCCCTCGACAACTTCACCGTTCTCGAATGCTTTCTCGAGCTCAGCCCAGGTACGCGCGCGGATGGCTTTCTCACGCGACAGGCGGGTCTCACCGAAACCGTCTTCAACGGCATCGAGTGCGACCTCAACCTCGTCACCGATGGCGATTTCGCCATCCTTGAGGTCTTTCCTGAACTGGTCGATGGGGATGACCGCCTCAGATTTGAGGCCGGCACTGACGATTACGACATCGTCATTAATTGCCACAACGGTACCGGTAATAATGGAACCCGGCTTGATTTGTTGGCTGGCAAAACTTTCTTCAAATAAATCAGCGAAACTTTCAGACATTAGATTAAAACCAAGAGGACTCGTGCCCTCACCCAGTTAACGCCGTCACGCATCCTGCGCCTGGCGGTTGCAATAAAAAAGGCCGAACGTCCTGCCCGACCGGTCTATGAATTCCAGGTTTCTCGCGCCCAGCTAAGCACCGTTTCCGTGACGGATTCGATACTGAGATCGGAGGAATCGAGCAACCTGGCATCGTCCGCGGGTAACAAAGGAGCGACCGAACGCTGTGAATCACGCTGGTCGCGGGCCTCTATGTCCCGCGAAAGGGCGGCGAGGTTAACATCAATACCCTTTAGCTTCAACTGCTTATGGCGCCTTCTGGCCCTCTCTTCTGCACTGGCTGTCAGGAATACTTTCAGGGCTGCATCGGGGAAGACATTGGTGCCCATATCCCGGCCATCGGCGACCAGCCCGGGGGCCCTGCGGAAACCCAGCTGCAGGTCCATCAACGCCTCGCGAACCGCCGGTACCGCGGCCACCTTGGACGCACGCTCGCCGGCCGCTTCGGTGCGAATCTCACCGGTCACATCCTGTCCGTCGAGGCGTATCAGTTCATCGCCGTCCGGTGTCGAATCAAAACGAATATTGAGCGATCGTGAAAGCTCGGCCAGTTCCGCGGGCTGCTCAGCCGTGATTCCGGCCTGTTCCGCTGCGAAACCGACCAGGCGATACAGGGCGCCACTGTCCAGCAGGTGCCAGTCGAGCGCGCTGGCGAGGCGTCTCGCCACCGTGCCCTTCCCGGAACCGCTGGGACCATCGATTGCAAGAACCGGGATACTCATGACGGGTCGTCAACCGCCCGGACCTGTGCGCCCATCGAGTTCAACAGCTCGGCAAACCCGGGGAACGAGGTCTGCACCGGGGCCACGTCGTTGATCCTGACGTCCCCCTCGCCGATTGACGCGGCAACCGCCAGTGACATCGCCACGCGGTGATCGCCGACACTGTCCACTTCCCCGGCCTGGAACCGCCCGCCTTCGACGATGGCGCCATCCGGCGTTTCCGTAACGTCGATGCCAAGAGCCGCAAGGCCGTTGGCCATGCTGGCAATCCGGTCAGACTCCTTGACCCGAAGTTCTTCGAGGCCGGAAAACACGGTTTGCCCGCTGGCCGCACCGGCAGCAACGAACAGCGCCGGAAACTCGTCGATCGCCAGCGACACCAGCTGCGGATCGACCTCGCAACCCTGCAGCTCGGAGGAACGAACCCGGATGTCGCCAACCGGCTCTTCCGCCAGCATGCGCCGGTTCTCAATCGAGATATCCGCGCCCATTGCCCTGAAAATATCCAGAACGCCCGTGCGGGTCGGATTCAGGCCCACCTTATTAATACGGACATCGGCGTTCGGCGACAGCAGCGCCGCCAGCATCACAAACGTGGCCGACGACAAGTCCGCCGGTACGTCGATATCGCAAGCCGTGAGCGCCTGGCCGCCTGCGAGGCTGACCCTGCCCTCACCCATCTCGACGCTTGCGCCCATCGATTTGAGCATGCGTTCCGTGTGATCCCTGTTCACACCCGGCTCGGTGACACCCGTGGTGCCACTCGCGTAGAGCCCGGCGAGCAACACCGCCGACTTAACCTGCGCACTGGCCATCGGCATCTCGTAGTGGATGCCCGACAACGCGTGTCCGCCCTCGATGCGCAGCGGCGGCATGCTGTCCCGGCTGCCGATCCGGGCACCCATTTGCTCCAGTGGTGTGATGATGCGCCGCATCGGCCGGCCCGACAGAGACTCGTCACCTGTGAGCTCCGAGCTGAAGGCCTGCCCGGCCAGCAAGCCCGCCATGAGGCGCATGCCGGTTCCGGAGTTACCCAGGTCCAGCGGTCCTTCCGGCGCTCGCAGTCCGTGCATACCGACGCCGTGAACAACGACGTCAGTCTCGCCATGCCGTTCGATATCCACGCCCATGGCGCGCATGGCCGCGAGCGTTGCCAGGCAGTCTTCACCGGCGAGGAAACCGCTGATGCGGGTGGTGCCGGACGCGATGCTGCCGAGCATTAACGCACGGTGCGACACCGACTTGTCGCCGGGCACCGTGACTTCGGCGTCGGAAACCGGCGACGGGGAAACAATAAAATGCATAGCTAAAGGCTCAGGCGATCGCTTTGGGGTACGCACCGAGCACGCGGAACAGGGAGCTGCGGGCCTCGAGTTCCGCCAGCGCCTCGCTGACCGGCGACTCGTCTGCATGGCCTTCCAGGTCAATGAAGAAGACGTAGTCCCAGTTCTTGCGTCGTGACGGTCGCGACTCGATGCGCGTCATGCTCACACCGTGCTCCGCAAGCGGCTTCAGCAGGTTGTGCAGGACACCGGCACCACCGGCGGTGTCGTCCGTCGACACGAGTATCGTGGTGCGGTCATTGCCGCTGGCCGCCAGCAGTTTTCGACCGACAACGAGGAACCGGGTCGCGTTGTCCGCCCTGTCCTCGATGTTGCTGACCAGTACTTTGAGGTCATAGACGTCAGCCGCGACGTCCGGTCCGATGGCGGCGGTACCGTCTTCGTCGCGGGCCCGGCGTGCGCCCGCCGCATTGCTGCTCATGCCGATCAGTTCGACGTGCGGCAGGTATTCGCGCAGGTAGCCCCGGCACTGGGCCAGCGATTGTTCGTGTGCGCAGACGCGCTGGATGTCTTCCTGGCTGGTCATATTGCCGAGCAGGTGTTGCTCGATACGCAGCTCGATCTCGCCCGCGATCTTCAGGGGTGACGTCAGGAACATGTCGAGCGTGTTGTTGACCGAGCCTTCCGTGGAATTCTCGATGGGCACGACGCCGAAGTCTGCCGCCCCGCTTTCGACCTCGTGAAATACCTCGTCGATCGTGTGATACGGCAGCGCGCGGACGGAGTGTCCGAAGTGCTTGGTGACCGCGGTCTGGGTGAAGGTGCCTTCAGGACCCAGGAAACCGATCTTCAGAGGCTCCTGCTGCGCCAGGCAAGCCGACATGATCTCGCGGAACAGCCTCAGTATCTCCTCGTCACGCAACGGGCCGTCATTGCGGTCCAGCACGCGACGAAGCACGTCGGCCTCGCGTTCCGGGCGGTAATAATCCACCGCACTCGCCAGCTCACCCTTGGACTGGCCGACAATCTGCGCAAAGCGTGCACGCTCGCTGATCAACGACTGGATCTTCGCGTCCACGTCGTCGATTTTCTGTCGAATCTCCGCGAGATCCGGTGTCTTCTTATCCCCGTCAGACATACCTTGCGCCGTTGCTTCCCTCGGCTCAGCTTAAAGGCTTGCCCAGATTTCTCAATCGCAGCACACCCTCGATGTTGCGCAGCGCGGTCTCGGTCTCGTCCGTTACCTCGCCGTTTACGTCGACAATGGTGTACGCGAGGTCACCGAGTGACTTGTTCAGCAGGTCTTCAATGTTGAGGCCGGCGTTCGCAAGCTCGGTCGAAATCTGGCCAACCATGTTCGGCACGTTCGCGTTCGCGATGGTGACACGGTATGAGTCCGTACGCGGCATACGACACTCAGGGAAGTTCACCGATGCCCGAATATTGCCGTTCTCCAGGTAATCGCGGACGTTGTTGGCGACCATCACCGCGCAGTTCTCTTCGGCTTCGGTCGTGGAGGCGCCGAGATGCGGCAGGCAAATGGCTTTCGGGTGGTCGATGAGCTCGCGCGTCGGGAAATCGGTGACATAGGCATGCAGCTTGCCGCTGTTGAGCGCATCGATCGCGGCTTCGTCATCGACAACGCCACCGCGAGCGAAATTCACGAGGATTGCGTTGTCATTCATCAACGCCAGCCGATCCTTGTTGACCAGGCCACGCGTCGCATCGATCAGCGGGACGTGAACGCTGATCGCGTCCGCTTTCTGGAACAGCTCGTCGAGTGTTTCCGCCTGCTCCACGCCGGAGGACAGCTGCCAGGCGGAACGAACCGTGATGCCCGGATCGAAGCCGACCACGTTCATGCCAAGCTCCAGTGCCGCGTTCGCGACCTGCACGCCAATCGCGCCCAGGCCGACCACACCGATCGTGCGACCCGGCAGCTCGAAGCCGACAAACTGCTTCTTCGCCGCCTCGACTTCCTTGTTCAGCACGTCGCCTTCCGCGGTCATCGTTTTGACGAACTCGCGAGCGTCACAGAGGTTGCGTGCCGCGAGGAACAGTCCTGCCAGCGCCAGTTCCTTGACCGCGTTCGCATTCGCACCCGGCGCGTTGAACACGGGCACACCGCGGTCGGCCATGGCTTCCACCGGGATATTGTTGGTGCCGGCACCGGCGCGGCCGATGGCTGCCACCGTGTCGGGGATATCCATGTCGTGCATCTTGTACGACCGCAGGATGATCGCGTCCGGGTGACCGATCTCGGAAGCCACTTCGTAGTTTTCGCGCGGCAGCCGCCTGAGGCCCGCAACCGCGATGTTGTTGAGTGTCTGGATTTTGAACATGGTGTTATCTCTGCTGTAGGGACGCGACATCGTCACGCCCTTGCGATTCGTTGTGCGTCAGCCGTGCTTCTTCTCGAAGTCGGCCATGAACTCGACCAGGGCATCAACCGCCGCTTCCGGCACCGCGTTGTAGATCGATGCGCGCATGCCGCCAACCGAACGGTGGCCCTTCAGGTTGGTCAGGCCGGCCGCGGCCGACTCCTCGAGGAACGTCGCGTCGAGCTCACTGTCGGCGAGCACAAACGGGACATTCATCCACGACCGGGCATCCACCGCGACCGGGTTCGAGTAGAACGCGGACGCATCAATCGCTGAATAGAGCTTGCTGGCCTTGCGTGCGTTGATCTCGGCCATCGCATCCAGCCCGCCCATGTCCAGCAAGTGGGAAAACACCAGGTCTGCCACATACCAGGCAAAGGTCGGCGGTGTGTTGGTCATCGAGTCCGACTCGGCATAGGAACGCCAGGTCATCAGGTGCGGAATGTCCTTTGGCGCCCGTTCGAGCAAGTCATTGCGGACGATCACCACGGTGATACCGGCCGGGCCGATGTTCTTCTGGGCGCCGGCGTAGATCACACCAAACTGCGACACGTCGATGGGACGAGACAGGATGGTGCTCGACATATCCGCCACCAACGGCACGTCGCCACCGGGCACGAAATGGAACTCGACGCCGGCAATGGTTTCGTTCGGCGTGTAGTGCAGGTACGCCGCGTTGTCACTGCGCTGCCAGGTCGACTCGTCCGGGATGTAGGTGAAGTTCCTGTCCGACGCATCGGCGGCAAGATTCACGTTGCAGAACTTCGCAGCCTCACCTGCGGCCTTCTTGCCCCAGCTGCCGGTCTGCACGATGTCCACGGTGTCATTCGGGCCGGCCAGGTTCATCGGCGCCATCGCAAACTGCATCGTTGCCCCGCCCTGGGTAAACAGCACGCTGTAGTCGTCGGGAATGTTAAGCAGCTCTCGCAGGTTGCTCTCGGCGCGCTCCGCCAACGCGATGAACGCCTTGCTGCGGTGACTGATCTCCATCACCGACATGCCGGTGCCCTGCCAGTCCGGCAGGTCCTGCTTGATGGTTTCGAGCACTTCCAGGGGTAACGCGGCCGGGCCGGCGCTGAAGTTAAAGACGCGCGACATGATATTCCTCAAAGGGGGATTAGCGGGCTGAGACTATAGGCCGGGTATTGTTACGGTTTGGGGGCGATCTTGCACCCCGAAAATCCGGCCTAAGGTTATGAATCTACTTCATTAGTAGCGTGTGAAACCGTTACTCGTCGTCGTCTTCCATCGCCTCGATGCGAGCGAGGCCCACGAGGCGCTGGCCGGACTCGAGCCGAATCAGCGTGACGCCCTGGGTGTTGCGGCCGGTCACGGAAATATCGTCGACCGACGTACGCACCAGCGTGCCGTTTGAGCTGATCAACATGATCTCGTCGTCGTCCTGCACCAGCAGGCTGCCCACGGTGCGGCCGTTTCTCTCGGTCGTCTGGATGGCGATGACACCCTGGCCACCACGCCCCTGAACCGGGAAGTCCGTAATCGCCGTGCGCTTGCCGTAGCCGTTTTCCGTGGCGATCAGCATCAGGCCCTCGGCCACGACTGACAAACCGATCAGCTCGTGACCGTCTGCGAGCTTGATACCGCGAACGCCAGCCGCCCCGCGACCCATCGGTCGCACGTCGGATTCGTGGAAACGGATGCTCTTGCCGGAGCTCGCCACCAACAGCACCTCGGCTTCGCCGTCGGTGATCGCAACATCGACCAGCTTGTCGTCGCCACGAAGGTCAACGGCGATGATGCCGTTGGCACGCGGCCTGGAGAACTGCGTCAGCGGCGTCTTCTTCACGGTACCGCCCGACGTTGCCATGAACACGAAACTGCCTTCCGTGTATTCCTTGATCGGCAGGAACGCATTGATGCGCTCGCCTTCTTCGAGCGGCAACAGGTTCACAATCGGTTTACCGCGCGAGCCGCGACTGGCCTGCGGCACCTGGTAGACCTTGAGCCAGTACAGCTTGCCGCGACTCGAGAAGCACAGGATCGTGTCGTGACTGTTGGCGATCACCAGCTTGTCGACGAAATCCTCGTCCTTGACCTTGGTCGCTGAACGACCGCGGCCGCCACGCTTCTGCGCCTGGTACACGTCGACGGGCTGCGACTTCGCGTAACCGCCGTGCGACAGCGTCACGACGACGTCTTCCTGCGGAATCAGGTCCTCAACGTCGAGGTCCGTCTGTGTCTGGACAATCTCGGTGCGGCGCTCGTCGCCGTAGGCGTCACGGATATCGACCAGCTCACCACGGATCACTTCAAGCAGCTTGTCGGGGTCGGCGAGAATATCAGATAGATCTTTAATTCTCTCCAATATCTCTTTGTATTCCTTGACTATTTTATCTTGTTCCAGACCGGTGAGACGGTGCAGTCGAAGATCGAGGATCGCCTGTGCCTGGACTTCCGACAGGCGGTAACCGCCGTCTACCATCCCGAAGCCCTCGGCCATGCCGTCCGGGCGGGTGTCCGTGTCGCCGGCCCGCTCGAGCATCCCGGTCACCTGCCCCGGTGTCCAGGTGCGACTGACCAGGCCCGCCTTGGCGTCGGCCGGTGACGGCGACGACTTGATCAGCTCGATGACCTCGTCGATGTTCGCCAGCGCGACGGTCTGGCCTTCGAGAACGTGAGCCCGGTCCCGGGCCTTGCGCAGGTCGTAAATCGTGCGCCGTGTTACCACCTCGCGACGATGCGCGAGGAACGCCTCGAGAACCTGCTTCAGGTTCATCAGCTTTGGCTGGCCTTCGTGCAGCGCGACCATGTTGATGCCGAAAACGCTCTGCATCGGCGTCTGCTTGTACAGGTTGTTCAGGATGACATCGGCGACTTCGCCGCGCTTGATCTCGATGACGATGCGCATGCCGTCCTTGTCGGACTCGTCACGCAGCTCGCTGATGCCCTCGATACGCTTCTCGCGCACGAGGTCGGCGATCTTCTCGATCAGGCGTGCCTTGTTCACCTGGTACGGCAGTTCGGTGACGATGATCGCCTCCTTGCCGTTCTTGTTGATCTCCTCGATCGTCGCGCGGGCACGGATATAAACCCGTCCGCGGCCGGTCTTGTACGCCGCGTAGATGCCCCCGGCGCCATTGATAATGCCCGCCGTCGGGAAATCCGGGCCCGGCATGTGCTCCATCAGCGCCGGAACGTCGATCGTGGGGTCCTCAATCAGCGCCAGCGACGCGTTGATGACTTCCGTGAGGTTGTGCGGCGGGATATTGGTCGCCATGCCCACGGCGATACCGGACGAACCGTTGACCAGCAGGTTCGGCACCCGCGTCGGCATAACGCTGGGCTCGCTCTCGGAGCCGTCGTAGTTCTCGACGAAATCGACGGTTTCCTTGTCGATATCCGCTAACAGCTCGTGGGCGATCTTCGACATGCGAACTTCGGTGTATCGCATCGCGGCCGGTGCGTCGCCGTCGACGGAACCGAAGTTGCCCTGGCCATCGACCAGCAGGTAACGCATCGAAAACGGCTGGGCCATACGCACGATCGTGTCGTAGACGGCCGAATCACCGTGTGGGTGGTATTTACCAATGACGTCACCGACCACCCTGGCGGACTTCTTGTACGGCTTGTTGTAGTCGTTGCCCAGCTCCCGCATCGCGTGCAGTACCCGGCGATGCACGGGCTTCAAACCATCACGAACATCCGGCAGTGCACGGCCGACGATGACGCTCATGGCGTAATCGAGATACGACTGCTGCATCTCGTCTTCGAGACTGACGGACAATAATTCCTGGGCTACATCAGACATACAAATCCACGTCGCGCGGCCTCACGCTCGGGTGAGGAATCGCACTTTTTTCTCTTTCAGGTCAGGTCAAGGACAGGTGATTTCAGATCGCTCGCGAAGGCATCTAGCGAGTGCTTTTTATGTTCCGGAAATAATACCACATTGAGCGAAAATCGGCAGCGAAACACACGTTTACACGGTTCGCTGGAACTGCTCTCCACGACAGGTATACTGCGCCCTCCCCGTCGCGCCGTGCGCGCGATAACTTTCAATAAATTCAGGACCTTATGCAGCACTGTGATTTACTGATCCGGCCGCGCTGGACGATTACAGCCGACGCCGACTTTCGCGTACTGGAGAACACGGCCGTCATTGTCGACGAAGGCCGAATCCAGGCTGTGCTGCCGGTCGATGAAGCGACCGCGATTTACCAGCCGAGCGCCACCATTGACCGCCCGGATCACGCCCTGATTCCGGGCTTCGTGAACGCCCACACACACGCCGCGATGACCCTGTTTCGCGGCATGGCCGACGACCTGCCGCTTGAGCAGTGGCTGTACGACGGCATCTGGCCGACCGAGAAGCGCTGGGTCAGTGCCGAAATGGTCCGGGACGGCACCGAACTCGCCATTGCCGAGATGATCGCCGGCGGCACCACCTGCTTCAGCGACCAGTATTTCTTCCCCGAGATTGCGGCGGAGACCGCAGCATCGATGCACATGCGTGCCTACATCGCCACACCGGTCGTCGACTTCACGACGACGTGGGCGAAAGACGCCGCAGAACACATGCAGAAAGCCGCCGACCTCGTTCACGACCCGTACGTCGACCACCCACTCGTCGCCACAGCATTCGCACCGCACTCGACCTATGCGCTTAAAGACGAATCGCTGTCCGAGCTGCGTGTCCTTGCCGACCAGCTCGACCTGCGCGTACAGATGCACCTGCACGAGACAGCCACCGAGGTCGCCAACTCGATCGAACAGTACGGCGAACGCCCGCTGGCACGCCTGAAGCGCCTCGGTCTCGTCAACGGCTCGCTGTTGGCCGTTCACGCGGTGCACATGAACGACGACGACATCACGATGATGGTCGATGCCGGTGTTTCCGTCGCCCACTGCCCGCGCTCGAACATGAAGCTGGCCAGCGGTTTCGCACCCGTCACCAAGTTCCTCGACGCCGGCATCACGGTCTCGGTCGGCACCGACGGCGCAGCGAGCAACAACGTGCTGGATATGCTGTCAGAGATGCGCAGCGCGGCCCTGATTGCCAAGGGCGTCACCGGCGACGCCAGCGCAGTCTCGGCGCGCAAGGCGCTCGAGATGGCCACCATTGACGGTGCACGCTGTCTCGGGCTGCAGACCAGCATCGGCTCCATCGAGGCCGGTAAATGGGCGGACCTCGTTTGCATCGACCTGAATCGACGCAACAGCCAGCCGGTCTACGACCCGGTGTCACAGATTGTCTACACGGCGCGGGCTGACCAGGTCTCCGACACCTGGGTTGCCGGTCGACACCTGCTCGAGAACCACCGTTTGAACGGCGTCGACGAAGACGCCCTCTTGAAGCGCTGCGACGAATGGCAGCGCCGCATTGCGCAAGGATGATGACATGACGACTGCAACGAACACGGACCCGGCGGAACTCGCGAAATTCAACGCGCTGGCCTCGCGCTGGTGGGACAAGGACGGCGAGTTCAAGCCGCTGCACCAGATCAACCCCTTACGACTCGACTGGATTCGCGAGAAGGTCTCGCTGGACGGCAAGCAGGTTATCGACGTTGGCTGCGGCGGCGGCATCCTCGCCGAGTCCATGGCCAGTGTCGGCGCGACAGTCACCGGTATCGACAAGGCCGGCGCGGCACTGTCGGTTGCACAGTTGCACCAGGCCGAATCGGGCGCGAACGTCGATTACATTGAATCGACGGCCGAGGAAATGGCGGAAAGCCGCCCCGGCGAGTTCGACGTCGTCACCTGCCTCGAGATGCTGGAACATGTCCCCGACCCGTCGGCGGTCATCAAGGCCTGCCGTGACCTCGTCAAACCCGGCGGTCACGTGTTCTTCTCGACAATCAACCGCAACCCGAAGTCGTTTTTGTTTGCCATCGTCGGCGCCGAGTACGTCCTCAGGCTGCTGCCGGTGGGTACCCACGAGTACCGCAAGCTGATCAAGCCGTCCGAGCTCGACGGCTGGGCCCGTGATGCCGGCCTCGATGTCGTGACGACCACGGGCATGCATTACAACCCGATCACCGACAAGTACTGGCTTGCGCCGGACATGTCGGTGAACTACCTCATGCATTACCAGCGCCCGGCCGACACGAGCGAGGCCTGATGCCTGACGCCTACGATGCGGTGCTGTTCGATCTCGACGGCACGCTGATTGATACCGCCCCGGACATGGTCGCCGTCCTGCAGGACCTGCAGCGCGACCAGGGTGTGGAACCGGTCGACTACGACACCGGTCGCTCGTATGTCTCCAACGGTTCGCTCGGGCTGATTCGCCTCGGGTTCGGCGAACTCGAGCAGGCACAGGAACGGTCGCTGCAACAGGACTACCTGGCGCGCTACGCCGATAAGCTGGCTGTGAGCTCCCGGGTCTTTGCCGGTGTGGATACCCTGCTCGACACCCTGGACAGCGCCGGCCGCAAGTGGGGCGTGGTGACCAACAAACCCGGTTTCCTGACGGATCCGCTGATGACCGCACTGGACCTGGCCCGGCGCAGCGCAGCCACCGTCTCCGGTGACACACTGCCCGTGCGCAAGCCCGACCCGGCCCCGCTGCTGCACGCCTGCGAGATTGCCGGCATGACACCGGCCAAGACCGTGTATGTCGGGGACGCTGCAAGAGATATCGAGGCCGGGCGACGCGCCGGCATGCTGACCGTTGGCGTCGGCTACGGCTACATCACGGCCGACGACGACCCCGTACGCTGGAACGCCGACGAACTGGTCTCCACCACCGCCGAACTGTCCCAAATCATTACGAAAGTGT
>CAZSIQ010000095.1:0-11492 GCA_964606915.1 uncultured Woeseiaceae bacterium
AGCTGGCGGCCAACGGGCCCCTCTGTCAGGCGTGGTTTGCTCATGGGAATCTGCGTGGAAGTGCCCGGCTACTATCGCTGAACCGGGCATGGCAGGCAATGCGCTATTATCCCCTCGCCTTTAAAGAGAGACTCGCTGATGAGCTGGAAGAAGCTGTCGTCGCAAACGAAGTATGACAACCCGTGGATGACCGTCTTCGAGGACGAGGTCATCAACCCCGGCGGCGGCCGCAATCAGTACGGCTGGGTGCACTTCAAGAACCGCGCTATCGCCATCGTTCCCCTCGACGAGGCGGGCAACACGTGGCTGGTCGGGCAACAGCGCTACACGCTGGATGAGTACTCGTGGGAGTTGCCGATGGGCGGCGGACCGCTGGACGAAGCGCCGCTGGCTGCCGCGAAACGAGAACTGAAAGAAGAAACCGGCCTGACCGCGCGACACTGGAGCCAGGTCATGAAGCTGCACACGAGCAACTCGATTACCGACGAGGAAGGCTTCGTGTTCATCGCTGAAGACCTGACAGAAGGCGAGACCGAGTTCGAGGAAATGGAAGATCTCGCGGTTCGAAAACTGCCCATGGTCGAGGCCATCCGGCTGATCCACGACGGCGAGATCACCGACGCGATCACGATAGCCGCCCTGTTCCGGGTGCAGGCGCTGAAGGCGGCGCCGTAGCGATCAGCGCTGCCTGCGCTTTAACAGGCCTCGCTCTCTCGCGGCGGTCACGTAGCTGTCACTGACCGGCACGGACTCCCCGGACAGCAGCGTCAACTGCCACCGCCTCGAACCGCGCTTCGCAGACTTCACGGCACGGTCCGCCACCCACCAGGAACGATGCACCTGCAGCCCGAGCTCGGGCGGCATTTCGCCGACGGCATCGCCGAAACGGTAGTGCACCAGTTCCTTGTCGGTTGCCGTGAAGACGCGCACGTAGTGTTCATCAGCCTGCAGGGCTAAGACGGCATCCGTCGACCGTGCCGAGGTCCCGCCCAGGAACGCCGGCGCGGGTAGTGGCTCTGCATCGCCCTCTTTCGCTGAAGGCTTGCGCTCGAGGATCAGCCACAGCACCAGGTGAACCGGCAGCAGGATCGAGAGAATCGTGACGTACTCACCGAGGTATACCAGCAGCGGTGAATACGCTCTCAGGTCGTCATCGATGTATTCCGGCCTGATCGGCAGATGGGGCTCCACCAGCACTTCCGCTATCGCAAACGGCAGCAAGCCAATGGCCGACACGAACACCACGGGCCGCAGCCACTCCGGCCTGGCGAACCGATCGGCGCGCATTCGCGAAACCAGCACGTCGGCCGCCCAAAGACCGGCCACCAATGCGCTGAGACGTACCGTCCAGTACAGGAGCTCCTCGACCAGGGTTGCGTCAACCAGCGCGTCGTCGACCTGGTTGATCGCAACAAACACGAGGACCAGGGCGCCGAGCCGGAAATTGCGCGGAGCCTTGATAGAGCTTGCGTTGGCGGTAGGACGACTCACGAGTTGAACAGGACGATTCAAGAAGTAGACGCGCTATTGGAGAAAACGGACACGCGATTAGTGTAACCGCTGATTAGCATTCTGCTGCATCGAAAACTTGGAGTGGAATATGGACACACGCTTGACCTTGCTCGGCGCCCTCGCCGGCTTATGTCTCATCGGCTGTGAGGGCGACGGTGCCTCCGGGGACGCACCCGCCGAACCGTACACGAACTTCTTTACACCGATTCCGGCGACCGCGGTCTTTCCGGCGGACAATCCGTTCAGCGACGCAAAACGCGACCTGGGCGAATTCCTGTTCTGGGACCCGATCCTGTCGGGACGCATGAACGTCTCCTGTGCGAGCTGTCATCATCCGGATCACGGCTGGGCGGACGGACGCATGTTCTCCATCGGCGTTGATGGCGCCGGACTGGGCCCGGACCGCAGCGGCAGCGCCGAAACCCCGTTTCACTCACCGTCGGTGCTGAATGTCGCGTTTACCGGCCTCGCCCGAACCGAGCCCGGCGACGGGTTCGTATCCGGTGGCTACTTCTGGGACTTGAGAGCCGGCACGCTGGAGGACCAGGCGACAGACCCGATTCGCAGCGAGGTCGAGATGCGCAGCAGCGATTTCCTCGAAGACGAAATAATGCCCGAGATCCTGCAGCGCCTGTCCCTCATCCCGGAATACGAACGCCTGTTCGGACTGGCGTTTGCGGACCCGCAGCCGATCAGCGAACAAAACCTGGCGCGCGCACTGGCAACCTATCAACGCACGTTGATTACCCGGCCAACCCGGTTCGACCGTTTTCTCGACGGCGACGAGTCGGCGCTGACGGCGGGGGAAGTCGTGGGGCTGAACAAGTTCATCAACGGTGGCTGTACCGATTGCCATTCGGGCCCCATGCTCGCCGACAATGCGATCGACGCCAGCAAGCCCATCCAGATCGATAAACCCGCCGTGCGTACGCCGAGCCTTCGCAACGTGGACCTGACCGCGCCCTACATGCACGACGGCTCGAGGGCGACACTTCGAGACGCTGTCGCGCTGTATGAGGACCGCGATGATCTCGAGGTCACGCTGGACGATGACGACTTTGGCGACATCGAGGCGTTCCTGAGGACACTCACGGACGACAGTTTCCCGCGCAGCGTGCCGGACTTCGTTCCCAGCCAGTTGCCCGTGGGCGGCGATATTCTCTGACGCTGCCCATGCTCAGAGCAGCATCCGGAGGGTCACGACATAGCGCAGTGGCCCTCCAGGATCGACCGCGTCGAACGGGTAGCAGGTCACCAGTGTCAGGTACGGTTCCTCGGTATCCAGCACGAGGCTGCCGCGACGGGCATCGACGACATCGACATCCATGACCTCGTACAGGTACTGGTGGCTGTTCGGGGTCTCGACAATCATCGAATCGCCGGCGCGCACGTCGCGCAGGAAGCCAAAGTGCGTGTCGCGATGCCCGGCGAACACCATGTTGCCGAGCTCACCGGGCGCAGCACTCGCACTCAGGTGACCAGGCCCGAAGGCCAGCGTGCGGCCCGAGCCGCCGGACAACACGATCAGGTCAACCTGGCCGGCCTGCGCGATCAGGCGCGCTACCGGCCGCGTGTCGGCCCACGGCCACGGTTTCGCATCGTCGTCACCCTCGCCCGCGCGGTCCCAGGCGCGTTGCATCAGTTCCTGGGCAAGCCACGCCTTGGCCGGAATATACGCGCCGTTCGCGAGCGGCAGCATGCCGAGACACAGAAGACAGGTCACGAGGCGATACCGCTTAAACACGTAGCGCACGACATTCAGCGCGCTGCTGCCAGATCCACAGCATCAGTGCGAACGCGAGGATCGCGAGGCCGATGGCGCGCAGCAGCTCGGCCGGTGTCGCGGTTTGCGGGAAGGCAGCACCTCGTGGCATCAGTGACGGCACACTCTGCGTCTTCAGCGCCGACGACGCGTCCCGCTGCGGGGTCCGGTCAACAGCGACGAGGCTCGTGTAACGACTGACCAGGCGATGCTTCAACGCGGTCTGCACCACCTCACCACGGATCATCTGCGCATCCGCGCCGCGGCGTTGCTCATCGAACAGCGACGAGATTTTCGCCCTCGCCCACAGTGCGCCAACACCGAAACCCGAGTAATCCTCGACCACCGGGATGTCGACGAGCCAGCCACCACCGGCCGTGTCGCCGGTGACGCGCACCATCGAACCGGCATGGAACGGCTGGTCGCTGCGCAACCGCACCGTGACCGGCTCACCGGAATACAGGTCCGGCACCGTCGCCGGATACATCTCGACCTCCCAGGGCCAGTCGATGTGGATATTCTTCGCACGCGGCCGCTCGATCTTTGCAAACAGCGCGTCCATCTGTGCTTCGACTTCGTCGATAGCACCGATCATCGTGAAGCTGCCCTTGCCGATCTCGGCCGAGCGGCGCATGAACCAGCTGTTCGGCGCGGAACCGATGCCGACGGTAAACAGCCGCGACGCGCCAAGGTTCTGCTCAATCAACGCGAACAGGGCTTCCTCGTTGCCAACCGCACCGTCGGTGATGAATACGACCTGGCGAAGATGGGCGTGGTGAGACGGCTGGCTCAGCGCGAACTCAAGCGCCGGCGCCATGTTGGTGCCACCGTCGGCGCGCAGGCGATCGACGAAACCGCTCGCCTGCTGCAGGTAAAACGGCGACGCATCGACGCTGCTCGGGAACAGCGCGCGCATGTCCGAGTTGAACTCGATGACATTGAAAAGATCGCCAGGCTGCAGGGTCGCGAGCGCGCGCTTCAACGCGGCAGCCGCCTGGTTGATCGACTGGCCCTGCATCGAGCCCGACGTATCGATGATAAAGAGCATCTCGCGCGGGATGCGCGCCGTCATGACGATGCCGGGGTCCGGCGGCGTTACCATCAACAGGTAATGAGGTTCTCCATCAACCATCTCGGAGAACAGGGCAGCGCGAGGTTCTGCGGACGTTAGCGGCTGCCAGGACAGTTCAAAGTCGGCATTCATGGGCACCGACGCGTCGGCCAGGCTGACGTGATACTGCTGGCCGTCGGAACGGACACTGACGCTGTGATAACGGCTGGCAATGTGCTCAATCGGCATGCCGGCGTTGATGAAGACATCCAGCGACACGCGATGACCCGGCGATGACGACACCAGCTGCGGTGCAAACAGCGCCGGCCCGCCCAGTCCGACCGCCGCCAGCATCTGGTCCGGGCCCGGTGTGAAGCGCGGTGTGATCGTCATCGGAAACCGCAGCGCAAAACGACCGTCGCTAAATGTCGGCTGGTCGAGATACTCGATCTCGACGGACACCTTTTCACCGGGCGCGATGTTGGCGACACGGGTCGTGAAAAGGTTGGCACGCTGCTGTTCGACCAGGCTCGCCTTCTGTCCTGCGGCCTTTGCGGCCCGGTATTCGCGTTGCGCCTGCGCTTTCTCACGGATCTCGCCCTCGACCCGTCGTTCACCGACGCGCAGTCGCATACGATCAACGGCTGCGCCATCCGGTAACGGGAAGGCGTAGACACCCTCGACCCAGTCCGGTCCGTCGTTAAGAAAGGACTGGCTTACCGTGACGCGAGCAACGGGCCCGTTGACGACGATATCGACGTCGGTATCGAGCAGAGGTGCCTCGCGCGCGGTGTCTGCGGCATGCAGCATGAGCCCCGGGTTGGGGTTGGTATCGCGCGCCTGGGCGGTCAGCGAAACGCAGATGAACAGAAAAAAGGCGGTGAGTCGTCGCATGTCGGTGTCTCCGGTGGTTATGCCGGACAGTTCAACAGGCGAATCCGTCAGGGCGCCGCTTGGGTCATGGCAATGCGCAGACCGAATGTGGCAAATTGTGCGCCTGTCTATCAGGAAGCACCCATGGCCAAACGAATCGCCATCGTCGAGGATGAAGCCGCGATCCGCGACAACTACGTCGCCGCATTTCAGCGCGAGGGCTACAGCGTCGATGCCTACGAGGCGCGGCAGGAAGCGCTGGATGCCTTTGCGTCCCGGCTGCCGGACCTCGTCGTCATCGACGTCAACCTGCGCGATGACGTGGAAGGTGGCTTCGAGCTGTGCCGGGAACTGCGCTCGCGAGCGGCAGACCTGCCGATCATTTTCCTGACGGCACGCGACAGCGAGTTTGACGCCGTATCCGGCCTACGCCTGGGCGCTGACGACTACCTGACCAAGGACATCAGCCTGCCGCACCTGATGGCACGCATCGCCGCGCTGTTCCGTCGTCTCGATGCGATGCAGAAGCCCGGCGGCGACGAGTCGCTGATCCGGCGCGGCGACCTGGAGATCGATACCGATCGCATGGTCATCCACTGGCAGAACCAGCCGGTCGGCCTGACGCTGACGGAGTTCTGGCTGGTGCACGCGATGGCCCGCTACCCCGGCCACGTGAAGAACCGACAGCAATTGATGGACGCGGCGCAGGCCGTGCTCGACGACAACACCATCACGTCACACGTCAAGCGCATTCGCCGCAAGTTCCTGGCCATCGACGAGGGCTTCGACGCCATCGAGACCGTCTACGGCATGGGTTATCGCTGGCTGAGCGAATAAACGAATGAATCTCAAGCGTCAGCTCCTGCTGGTCAGCCTGCTGACGCTGATCCTGCCGTGGGCCGGCTGCGAGTTCATTCGTGAGACCGAGACCGCACTGCGTAGCGGCCAGCAGCAGATGCTGGCCGGCACGGCCCGGGCGATCGCCGAATCCATGCAGCAGTACGGCGGCCAGTTTCCGTCGGTCGAGCAGCAGGCGGATTTCATCGTCGGTGACCAGCTCTATGCCCATGCGCTGCCGGCACGTCCGACCGTTGACGGTTACGTCAACGACTGGCCGCTGTCGTTGCGCAGCCTCGCTTCGCTGCCGGGCACCGACGGCCAGGCCCGCTACGTGCTCGGCGAGACCGGCGGCCAGCTCTACCTGTATGTCGAAGTCGCCGATCGCGACGTCATTTACGGGCAGCCGGGAACCCGGACCAACCGTGCACCGTTCGCCGACAGCATCACGCTGGTCAGCGCCAATCCGCCGGCGCGCCAGGACACCATCGAATTCTTCGCCGAGGCGCCGGGTATCGTTGTCGCCTACCGGCGCAACGGCCGCGAGCTGAAGGCCGAACCCGCGATTCGTGCGCTGTGGCAGGACGTACCGGGCGGCTACCAGCTCGAAGCCCGCATTCCGCGCAGCATTCTCGGATCGCATCTCGGCCTGGTCCTGAACGACACCGACAGCCAGGACCAGCGACCCATCCGAAGCGCGAGTTATGCGTCTCGCTCGCCCGGCGCACTGGCGGTCACCGCCGAAGACCTTCAGACCATCGCCGCGGACCTGGTCCAGCCCGGCATACGACTACTGCTGACCGACGCCTCCGGCTGGCGCATCGGCAATGTTGGCGCGCTGGGCTCATCGTTACCCGCACCGCAGGGACCTGTGTCGGCGTGGCTGCGCTTTGCCTATGACGCACTCGTCGAGCCGGGCGTCGCCGCCGAGCTGGCGGACCCGCACCCGACCGGCCGCGAGCAGCAGGCCTACATTCGCGAAGCACTGGCAGGCAACAGCGGCACCGGCTGGTTTCGCAGCACGGGCAGCGGCGACGCCGTCGTTGCTGTGGCGGAGCCGGTCACGAGTAACGGGCAGGTCGTTGGTGCTGTGGTGCTGCAGCGAGGGACCGACGACATACTCAGCCTGCGCAACGAAGGCCTGTCGCGACTGCTGAATGTCACGCTGCTGTCGACCTTTGGCGTTGCCGCGATCCTGCTGGGCTATGCGACCTGGCTGTCGCGCCGCATTCGTCACCTGAGCAGGGCCGCCGATGCCGCGATCGACGGCCAGTCAATCCGGGACACGCTGCCGAGTTCCGGTGCGTCAGACGAGATCGGTGACCTGTCGCGCAGCTTTTCCAACGTGTTGTCGCAGGTCGGCAGCTACAACGAGTACCTGCGCACGCTTGCATCGAAACTGTCACACGAACTGCGTACACCGCTCGCCATCGTCACATCCTCGCTGGACAACCTTGAACACGAGGGCTTAAGCGACACGGCGGCGAGCTACACGGCGAGAGCCAAGGACGGCGCCGAACGTCTTCGCGCCATCCTCAACGCAATGAGCGAGGCCAGTCGTGTTGAGGAACTGATGAAGAACGCCGACCTCGAGCGTTTTGATCTCGGCCGTGTCATTGAACAAACCCTGGCCGCCTATTCGGATGTCTATCCGCAGCGAGTCTTCGAACTCGACAACGCGGCCTCGAACAGCACCATCCACGGCTCACCGGAACTCATCGTGCAGTTGCTGGACAAGCTGGTCGACAATGCCGTGAGCTTCAGCTCGGACAGTGACACGATCCGGATCGCGATGAGCGAATCCGGCGGCCACCTGGTGCTGGACATCGACAACCCGGGCCCGGCGCTGCCGGAGACAATGCGCGGCCAGCTGTTTGATTCGATGGTGTCCGTTCGCGACGGGGCCGATGACCAACACCTGGGCCTCGGGCTGTATATCGCCCGTCTTATTGCCGAGGGTCACGGTGCGATGATCTCGGCGAGTAACACGACCGACGGCGTTCGGTTCAGCATTCGCATACCGTCAGCACGCTGAACATCTGCTACTCTCTCCCTACCAAAGCCTGTGTCGGAGGTTTGATGTCCCGGTCATAAGGATCCCGCCTGCGGATCCGCACATTTCCTGAAACGCTGCAGCCAGTCGCCGCAGCACACTTTCGTTCGTCCCGAATCTGACGGGACACGACACTTAAAGGAAAGAGGACATTGAAAACACGACTTGCCGTGCCGGCGGATATTCCGGCGATCCAACGTATTCTGAAAGACACGGAGCTGTTCCCGGAGGACATGCTCGAGGAACTCATTGCGCCGTTTTTCGACGGCAACAACGGTGGCGAACGCTGGTTCGTCGCGGAGACGGACGCTGTCGAAGGTTTCGCCTACGTCCGACCGGAACCGCTGGCAGACGGCACCTGGAACCTGCTGGCGATCGGCGTCAGGACCGGCACTCAAGGGAAAGGACTGGGCTCTTCGCTGATGCGATGTGTTGAGGATGAATTATCGGACCAGCGCATCCTGATCGTCGAAACCTCCGGCCTGCCCGAGTTCGAAAAGACCAGGCGTTTCTACCTCGAACGGGGCTACGCGCACGAAGCCACGCTTCGCGACTACTGGGCCGACGGTGATGACAAGGTGGTCTTCTGGAAAGCGCTCGGCGGATAGACGATTCGCACGCGCAAAAAAAAGCCCCGGCAATGCCGGGGCTTTTCGTCGGACTAGGTGATCAACTTAGAAGTTGAAGCGACCGCGCAGGTACCACTCCGTACCGTTGAAGCCAAACGGGCTGGCTTCCGAGTACAGCTGGCCGAGCGAGCCCGCAGACGGGTTGTCCTGCGGGTAGGTGTCGAACAAGTTCGCAATACCGAAGATGACTTCGATGTTGTCGTTGTACATGTACGCCACTTCCGTATCGACGAGGAACTCAGCACCGATTTCAAACTCGGAGGTGAGGCCGTTACCGGTGTCCTGCCACTCGCCGTAGTAGTTCAGGCGAACCAGCGTGCGGAAGTCACCCTGCAGGTGCGTCCAGCCGATGTTGCCCTTAACGTTCGGCAGCAGGTCTTCGATAGCCGCTACGCGAGAATCGCTGATCGGGTTGATATCACCAACGTTGTCAACTTCCGTCTCGTTGATGTTGAACGCCAGCGTGATCGACGAGGAGCCACTCCACAGATCGAAGTCCGTGTTACCGACAATGTCGAAACCGCTCGTCGTCGTGTCGAAGCTGTTCGAGAAGAAGCGGAACTGCGACAGGTCGTCAAGGCCAAGGAAGTCGTTACGGTCGATGGTTCCGTCCGCGTCGAGACCGGCCAGAGCGTCAGAGACTGAGGTGTAGTCCGTGCCGCTCGTATTGACGAAGTTCAGTGCGGCCAGGAAGTCAACGTTGGCGCCGAGTGCTACGCGATCTTCAAGCTCGATGTTGTAGTAGTCGATCGTCCAGCTGGTCGGACCGAGGTCAAACGCAACACCGAATGAGAAGTTCGTGGCATCTTCAGGCCCAAGCGTCGGACGTCCGGCTGCACCGTTGGTTGCGTCGATGAAGTCGGCCGCCAGCTGACCGGCCGCCGTGTTCAGCGGCAGTGTGCCCTGGTCGATCAGGACGCCAGCAACGTTCTGCGTCGTTACGTTCGTGATGTTTGCCTGGCCAGCCGTCGGGGCGTGGAAGCCCGTCGAGAAGCCTGCGCGAATGCTGAACGTGTCGGTTACGTCGAGGATACCGGCGAGCTTGAAGTCGGTCGTATCGCCGAACTCGCTGAAGTCCTCGAAACGTACCGCGGCCTGCGCCGTGAACGTGTCGGTGATGTCAGCTTCGAGGTCAACATAGAACGCCGTTGAATCCTGACTGTTCGAACTGCTGTTCGGGAAACCGCCAAAACCGTTGGAGCTTGACGAAAATCCCTGGTCGGCCAGCGGCCCGAGAGTCCACGAAGCTTCGTCACCGGCAAAGAGGTCAAACTCCTCTTCGCGGTATTCCGCGCCAAACGCTACGTTCAGGTCGGAGGCGAAGCCGGCGTCGATCGCGTATACGAAGTTGGCATTGAAGACCGTTTCAGACTGCTCCTGGCCACCCGGTACGAAGTCACGCGGCGTGTTCGGGCCGAGCGATGCGTTGATCGTGTTGCGGATGAAGAAATCCGTGCGGTTTGAACCGGTGACGACACTGAAGTCGTACATCAGGCCGGTGCCGATGTCGAAATCGCCACGTACGCCGATCGCGAACGAGCTGTCTTCGTTGTCGCCACCGAAGCGCGGTACGAAACCGGTCGGGATAGTTTCAATGAAGGAGAAGCAGTTCGCATCACCGGTAACCGACGCGAGAATATTCGCGTCCGGAATCACACCGTTCAGCGGGATGCCGTCAACACAGCTCGTGCCGCCGTCAAGGTCGCCAACGAGAACAGAGTTGAACGTATTCAGCGTGTCGTCCGCGTTTACGAACCCGGTAGCGTCGACAAGCGGGCCGCGGTATACACCGGCGCGCTGCGACGAACGGTTCGGGCCGACAACGTTACGGTAGAAGAAGCCACCGGTGACGGTGCGCTCGCCGTAGTTACCGAAGGCGTAAATCTCGGCGTTATCGGTGATATCCACAGCTGCGTTGAAGAACAGCTTGATGTCGTCTTCGACATCCGGCTGGCCCCAGTACTGCGGCACTTCCGACGTGTAGCTGTTGATCGTCTGGAAATCAGCGATCGGGGTGTAACCACCAGCGATGCCGTCGAGGACGTCCTGGCGGACGACCGAACGAACGGTGCCTTCAACGTCGCGGATTTCACCGGTCAGGTTGAGGAAGCCGTTGTTGCCGAGCGGCAGGCCAACGTTTGCGGCGATCGTGTAGTTGTCGCCGTCGCCTTCGGTCGTGGAACCGTAGGTGGCAACAACCTGTGCACCTTCGGCGTCATCACGCAGCACGAAGTTCAGTACGCCGGCAATGGCGTCAGAACCGTACTGGGACGAGGCACCGTCACGCAGGACTTCAACCTGCTTCAGTGCGAGTGAAGGAATGGCGGAAATATCCACACCCTGCGCACCGTCGGCGATACCACCGCCGAGGAACGAGATGATGGAACCGCGGTGGCGACGCTTGCCGTTGACCAGTACCAAAACGTTGTCCGGGGACAGGCCGCGAACGTTGGCCGGACGAACGATCGTCGCGGCGTCACTGATCGGCTGCGTGTTGACATCGAACGAAGGAACGCTGCTGCGCAGCAGGTCCTGTACGTCCGAGGACGAGTTCTGGCGGAATTCCTGGCCGCCGATCACATCGATCGGTACCGGTGAATCAGAGGCCGTACGCTCAGCACGGCGGGTACCCGTCGTGATGATCTCTTCGATCTCTTCGACTTCCTCCTGGGCGAACGATACCTGCGGCAGGCTTACCAGCATGGGCGTGGCAAGTGCCAGCAGGATGCTCTTCCGGAGAATAGACTTCTCTTTCATTGCTCCACTCCTGACTAA
>CAZSIQ010000096.1:0-11456 GCA_964606915.1 uncultured Woeseiaceae bacterium
GACGCCGGCGTCGCGCGCTCTGGCCGGCACGTCGTGTCGGGCGTCATCAAAGCTGGCGTGCGCGAGGTTCGCGCCGATATCGACAAGTTCGTGCATGCTCAGGCCGGGTCCCAGCGGAAGAAACGCGCGCCGAGTCCCATGAACACGAGGCTCATTGCGGCCAGTATCGCCAGGCTCGGCCAGATCTCCGCCAGGCCATGGCCGTCCAGGATGATGGCGCGTGCGGCGTCCAGTATGTGCGTCAGCGGAAAGAGATTCGCCGTATTCTGTACAAAACTGCCGGCGCCTTCGAGCGAGAACCAGACGCCGGAGAGCAGCATCATCGGCCAGTTGATCATGTTGAGTAATCCGCCGGCGAGTTCTTCGCTGGTTACCCGGGCAGCGACCAGCAGGCCCAGCGACACCAGTGCCACAGAACCGACCAGGCCGACCAGCAGCAAGGTCAGGAAGCTGCCGTCCATTCGCGTATCCAGCACCAGGTGCATGACCACGAAAATGACCGAGGTGATGGTCAGCGTCAGCAGCAACCGTGACGATACCTGCGCGATGATAAATTCAATCGGACGCACGGGTGTCGCGCGCAGTCGCTTGAGGAAGCCGTTCTTGCGATACCGCACGACGACATAGCCGACGCCGAACAGGCAGCTGAACATCATGTTCATGCCGAGGATACCCGGCAGCACCCAGTCGACGTAGTCGATAGCATCACCGGTGATTTCCGACTTGGCGATGCTGCCATCCACTGTCGAGTCCGCCTGCAAAAGCGCCAGTTCGACGAAGTAGCCTTTCTGTGAGCTGGGATTCACCCAGTACCGATTGCTCATCGACACATCAACGAGCAGGTCAACCTGGTGCCTGGCGATCTTCGGCATCGCAACGTCGACACTGTCGAATACCACGAAGTCGATGTAGTCCGTTTCGAGAAACGGATGCGTATCCGTTTTGAGCACGCCGTCGGACTCGACCACGCCAACCGTGTACAGCGTGCGGCCTTCACCGCCAAAAGCTGTTGCCATGCCGGCCATCAGCAAAATCGGCAGCAGGATGTTCCAGGCCAGCGTGCCGCGATCGCGCATGAATTCGAGGTTCCTTGCGAGGAAGATGGCGTAAATACGTTTCAGCACGTCAACTCCGCAGGCTGTGGCCCGTCAGGTCAAGAAACAGGTCTTCAAGATTAGCCTGGCGAATCTTGATCCGGTTGATGTCATGAACGTACGGCGTTAACTGCTGCAGGCTGGCCGCAATGTCCTTTGACGTGATTTCTGCAACGCCCAGGTTTTCATACACGGTGTGCTCGATATCGCCGAGGCCGTCCGCCACATTGTCGAGCGGCAATTCGATGATCAGGCCTGCATACCGTTCACGGAGCAGGGCGTCCGGCTCGCCCTGCGCAACGATGTTGCCGGCGTCCATGATCGCGATCTCGTCACACAGGACATGCGCTTCGTCCATGTAGTGCGTAGTCAGGATAATGGTTGTGCCTTCTTTCTGAATGCCCTGGACGAGGTCCCAGAAATTGCGTCGCGCCTGGGGGTCGAGGCCCGTCGTTGGCTCGTCGAGGAACGCCACGCTCGGCTGGTTAACCAGGGCGACGGCGAGCAGCATGCGCTGGCGCTGACCGCCGGAGAGCTTGCGGTTGTCCCGGTCCAGCAGGTCACCCAGTGCACAGGCTTCGATGATTCTGTCCAGGTTGCCTTTGCGATCGTAGAGCGTCTGGAACATCCTGAGCGTCTCGCCGACGGTCAGGAAATCCTGCAGCGCGGTATTCTGGAACTGGATTCCTGCCTCTTCGCGGAACTGTTGTCCGGCGGGTTTGCCGCGGTACAGCACGTCACCCGACGTCGCCGGTGTCACGCCCTCGATGATTTCAACGGTTGTCGTCTTCCCCGCACCATTCGGGCCCAGCAGCCCAAAACAGGTTCCTTCGCGCACACCGAAACTCACGCCATCGACGGCGAGCACGCCGGGATAGGCCTTGACCAGTTGTCGGGCTTCTAGGATAAACATGGGATTCACGCAGGCGCGTAGGGTAGCCGAATCTCGGGGGCACGGCTATGTCACCCCGGGGCAACCGGACGGTGCTGGTCATTGGAAACAACTTTTCCGAAACAGGTTTCAACCAAAGTCGCCCGGGCGGTATCAAAGAAGCAGAAAAACCAAACAGGGAGCCTCACATGTTCAAGAAATTTGCCTGTATTTCAGCGCTGGCCGGACTGCTTGCTCTGTCCATGGCTGCAAATGCCGATACGATCAACAAGAGCATCCGTATCGGTGATGGCGAATCGTCAGATGGCGCATCATCGGTCAACGGCAGCATCACCGTTGGTTCCGGCGCGACGGTCACCGGCGAAGTCGAGACGGTCAACGGGACCATTCGCATCGGTTCGTCTGCGATCGTCGGTCAGGTATCTACCGTCAACGGTTCGCTCAGGATCGGCGACGGCGTCCAGACCCAGGACCTTGAGACCGTTAACGGCGGCATCCGTGTCGGCGGAAACTCGACGGTCGACGGCGTGATCGAGGCGGTGAACGGCAAGATCTCCGTCGGTACGGCCAGCGTGATCAACGGTCACGTCGAAAATGTAAACGGCGAGATCATGCTTGACGGCACACTGCTGGAAGGTCATATCGGCACCGTGAACGGCGATATAACAGTCACCAACGGCTCGACGGTCCAGGGCGACATCATCGTCGAGAAACCGGGCGGCTGGGGCTTTTTCAGCAACAAGAAGAAGCGCGTGCCGCGCATTACGATCGGCGCCAACTCGCGTGTTGTCGGCGAAATCCGCACGGAGCGTGAAATCAAGCTCTTCGTACACAGCTCGGCCGAGATCGGCGGTGTCTCCGGCGAAGTTTCAATGGACGACATGGTTCGCTTCGACGGCGATCGCCCGTAGAATAGGGGCTGTGCATCGCGCAGCCAAACAACTGTCACTGTTCACCGAAGAGCCCGGCGTTAACGCGCCGGGCTTTTCCGTGCGTGTGTCCGGCCGCGCCAAGCGCCTGTCGATCAAGGTCTACCCGAGAGGCCGTGTCGAGGTCGTAGCGCCGAAACGTGCCCGCGCCGGTGATGTCGAGGCATTTGTCGAAGAGCACCGTGACTGGATCGCCAAAACCCGCGCCGCGTTTGCCGAACACGTGCCGCCGGAAGCGTTCGCATTACCGGAGCGTATCGCGCTTCCGTCCATCGGCGTCAGCGTCCGGGTTTGTTACCAGCAACGCGACGACAAGCTGCGGTTACGCGAACACGGCGATGTCCTGGTGCTGCGCGGTGACGTCAGTGACGAGGCGCAGTGTGTGGATGCCCTGGTTCGCTGGCTGAAGAAGACGGCCCGGCGCCGCTTCGAGCCGCAGTTGCGCAGTCTGTCGCTGCTAACGGGGAATGCCTACAAGCGCATGCAGGTACGTGGCCAGAAGACCTGCTGGGGCAGTCACAGCAGTACAGGCACGATCAGTATCAATTACAGCCTGCTGTTCCTCGCTCCCGAGCTCGTTCGTTACCTGATGATCCACGAGCTCTGCCATGCACAGCACATGAACCACTCCGAGTCCTTCTGGCGGCTGGTTGAACGCTTCGAACCCGACTACCGGAACCTGGACAAACAGCTGTCCGCATCCTGGCGCGACATTCCCGTCTGGCTCGGCCTGCACTAGGTAACGCTTATCCCTGGTCGAGCAGTTCTCGCAGGTTGATAACCGCGGCGTTGGCGCGCGCCAGGTAGTTCGCCATAACCAGCGAATGATTGGGGAACATGCCGTAGCCACTGCCGTTCAACACCATCGGTGAGCGCAATGGCTGCAGGCTGGCTTCGAGTTCGCGAATAATCTGACGGACGCTGGCCTCCGCGTTCTTGTCCGCCAGCACCTGCGCGAAATCGAGTTCCGCCGCACGGAAGAAGTGCAGCAGCGCCCAGGCGGAGCCGCGGGCTTCGAAGAAGATGTCGTCGATTTCCAGCCACGGCGTGCGGACATCAACGATATCCGGCTGACGCTGTGCGGCTTCGGCGGACGGATCGCCCGCGAGTTCTTCATTGATAACGCTACTGGCGACGCTGTTGCCCAGACGCCGTGACAGGCTGCCGAGTCGTTTCTCGACCTGTGCCAGCCATTCGCGCAGGTTATCGGCTCGCGCGTAAAACTGGGCGTCGGGCTGCGCCTGGCCGGTTAAGCGGTCGCGATACTTAACGAAGCCCCTGATGGCTTCACGGTATTCGCTTTCCGTGGGTGGCAGGATCCACGAGTTGTTGTCGAAGAAGAACAGCGGTTCTGCGGCTGCGATATCCGGGTCTTCGCTCGACTGGGACTGGCTGCGGCTGTAGTCGTTGCGGATCACGCGGGCGAGGTCGCGTACCTGCTGCAAGGCGCCAAACTCCCAGTTTGGAATGTTGTCGAGAAATACGCTTGGCGGGGTGCGGTCATTGCTGAGGTAGCCACCCGGTTTCTCCAGCAGGGTTTCGGCAACACGCACCAGTGTGTCGGCCGTCGAGTAGCCGGTGAGGTGCTGACCGTTCTCCTGGTAATCGTTGACCCAGAAGACGCTCGGTGAGCGCGACCAGAAAAAGGCCAGCGCCAGGTTGATCAACAGGATAATCGCCAATGCGATGCCGGCGGTGCGGAACCAGATGGGACGTTTCATCAGTGAAGCCGCGCTTTTCTCAGCCAAGTCCTTCTCCCTGTGCAGGCTAACGGTTAATAGATGCCACCAGTTTCGGCAAAATCAAGCCGGACGGGTAGGGTAAAACGTAGTCGAATAAAGGGCCGCGTGTCGGTTGCGGATTGACCTCAACGGTCACTGCGTCCGCCTGGTGGGCAATGTCTGTCAGGGCGGCCGCCGGAAATACGCTCGACGAGGTGCCGATACACAGCATCAGGTCGCAGCGGCGAGCCGCTGCGATCGCACGGTGGCTGGCTTCATCCGGGATCGCTTCGCCGAACCAGACGACGCCCGGGCGCAAGGTGCCACCGCAGTAGCGACAACCCGGAACCGCCTCATCGCCCGCATCACCGGGTTTCCCGCAATTGAAGCAGTGCTCCCGGAACAGGTTGCCATGGAACTCAACCAGGTTCCGGCTTCCCGCCCGGGCATGCAGTCCATCCACGTTCTGTGTTACCAGCGCGAACTCGTCGACCAGGCTCTCCAGCTCCGCCAACGCGAAGTGGCCCGGGTTAGGCGCCGCTTTCGCAACGAGCTCACGGCGCCAGCGGTACCACCGCCAGACAAGCGCCGGGTCGTCTTCGAAGGCCTCCGGGGTGGCGAGTTTCAGCGGGTCGTATTGTTCCCAGAGCCCGGTCTGGGCCTCGCGGAACGTCGGTATTCCGCTCTCGGCGGAAACGCCGGCGCCGGTCAGCACGAAAACGCGCCGGGCCTCCCGCAGGGACTCAACAAGTCCCGCTGGCAGTTCCGGCGCGTCGGCCATGTGTGGCTCAGGCGGCGAGCTGGCGAAGCACGTAGTGCAGGATGCCGCCGTGCTCGTAGTAGTCCCGCTCCTTGGGTGTGTCGATCCGGATTTTCGCCTTGAAGCTTGTGGTGCTGCCGTCTTCCTGTGTCGCCGTGACGTCGACGGTGTCCGAGTCCTCGCGCTCATGGCCGCTGATGTCGAAGCGCTCGGAGCCATCCAGGCCGAGCGTGTCAGCGCCTTCTCCATCCATGAACTGCAGCGGCAGAACACCCATTCCGATCAGGTTGGAACGGTGAATGCGCTCGAAGCTCCTGGCGATGACGGCCTTGACGCCCAGCAACAGCGTGCCTTTCGCCGCCCAGTCGCGTGACGAGCCGGTGCCGTACTCGGTACCCGCGAGGACGACCAGTGGCGTGCCTTCATCGCGGTACTTCAGGGACGCGTCGAAGATCGACATCTGCTCGCCGCTGGGCTGGTGCTTCGTCCAGCCGCCTTCGGTACCGGGCGCGAGCTGGTTACGCAGGCGGATGTTCGCGAACGTTCCTCGCATCATCACCTCGTGGTTGCCGCGGCGTGAACCGTAGGAGTTGAAGCTGACCGGTTCGACACCCTGCGCCTGCAGGTATTCGGCTGCCGGGCTGTCGAGAGCAATCGCGCCGGCCGGCGAAATGTGGTCCGTGGTCACCGAGTCGCCCAGCAGGGCGAGTACACGTGCACCGGAGATGCCGGTGACATCGCCGGTGTCAATGCTCATACCCTCGAAGTACGGCGGGTTCTTGACGTAGGTGGAGTCTGCGTCCCACGCATAGATTTCGCCTTCCGGAACGTCGATACCCTTCCAGTTGGCGTCGCCCTCGAACACGCTCTCGTAGTTCTCCTTGAACATGTCGGAGCTGACCGTGCTGCCAACGACGGCCTGGATTTCCGCCTGGCTTGGCCAGACGTCTCGCATGTAAACCGGGTTGCCGTCGGCGTCCTCGCCGAGCGGATCGTTGTACAGGTCGACATCCATGTTGCCTGCCAGTGCGTAAGCGACCACGAGCGGCGGCGAGGCGAGGTAGTTCATTGGGACAAGCGCATGGATGCGCCCCTCGAAGTTGCGGTTGCCGGACAGCACGCCGGTGCCGGCGATGTCGCCTTCGCGGACAGCGTCGGCGATTTCAGGCAGCAGCGGGCCGGAGTTACCGATGCAGGTCGTGCAGCCGTAGCCGACGATGTGGAATCCGAGGGTTTCCAGGTCGTCCAGCAGGTCGGCCTTCTCGAGGTAGTCGGTGACCACACGCGAACCCGGCGCCAGGCTGGTCTTCACCCAGGGTCGGGTCCTGAGTCCTTTGGCCGCTGCGTTTCGTGCGAGCAGGCCGGCCGCAACCATGACCGCCGGATTGGACGTGTTGGTGCAGCTCGTGATTGCGGCAATCAACACGGCACCGTCGCGGATCTCAACGTCCTTTCCGTCGATGGTGGCTGTCGCTGTTCCTGGCGCTTCGCGGTCCTCGATCTCCTTTTTCACCTGCGACGCAAACGTGCTGGCCGCCGCTGACAGGGCGATTCGGTCCTGCGGCCGTTTCGGGCCGGCAATGGACGGTTCAACCGTTCCCAGGTCGAGTTCGAGCGTATAGGTGTACAGGGCATCGGGCTCACCGTCCTCGCGCCACATGCCCTGGGCTTTCGCATACGCCTCGACCAGTGCAATTTGTTCGGCGCTTCTGCCGGACAGTTCCATGTACCGGGTCGTCTGTCCGTCAATCGGGAAGATGGCGCAGGTCGAACCGAATTCCGGTGACATGTTGCCAAGCGTCGCGCGGTCGGCGAGTGGCATGTCGGCAAGACCATCGCCGAAAAACTCGACGAACTTCCCGACGACGCCCTTGTTGCGCAGCATCTCGGTCACGGTCAGCACCAGGTCGGTGGCCGTTGCGCCTTCCTTGAGCTTGCCCGTCAGCTTGAAGCCGATAACGTGTGGAATCAGCATGGTGATCGGCTGGCCGAGCATCGCGGCCTCCGCCTCGATCCCGCCAACGCCCCAGCCGAGGATGCCGAGGCCGTTGATCATCGTGGTGTGCGAGTCCGTGCCAACCACGGTGTCCGGGTAGGCAACGCTGCCGTCGCCCTTGTCCACGTCAAAGATGACCCGGCTCAAATACTCCAGGTTGACCTGGTGGACGATGCCGGTATTCGGCGGTACGACCCGGAAGTTTTCGAAACCGGACTGGCCCCAGCGCAGGAAGGCATAGCGCTCCTTGTTGCGCTGGAATTCGATCTTGTTGTTGAGGTCCAGCGCGTTGGCGGTACCGTACTTGTCGACCTGCACGGAATGGTCGATGACGAGTTCTACCGGCGACAACGGGTTGATGCTGTCGGCAGTACCGCCAAGTTTGACCACGGCATCGCGCATGGCGGCCAGGTCGACGATCGCCGGCACACCGGTGAAGTCCTGGAGGATCACACGACTGGGTGTAAAGGCAATTTCCGTACTGGGTACCGCCTTGGGATCCCAGTTCGCCAGCGCGAGTATGTCGTCGCGCGTGACGTCCCTGCCGTCCTCGTGTCGCAGCAGGTTTTCCAGCAGTATCTTCAACGAATAGGGCAGTCGCTGGACGTGTCCCTCCTTGACGGCGTCGAGGTGAAAGTAATCGAGTTCTCTATCACCGACCTTCAGGGTCGAACGTGCACCAAAGCTGTCGCTCACCGGGGACTCCTGTTCTGGTAGATCCGCGACCCAATGTCGCGGGCGCGCAATTATAGCGAATGGCGGTTTCGGCTGCTGACCGCCGCGAGTCAGGCAGAGGCTGCGTCGCGGAGTTCCGGCTTCTCGCGGATAACCCGGTCGATGACCGCGCCGCCCAGGCAGGCGTCGCCGTCGTAGATGACGGCAAACTGGCCGGGAGCGACGGCGCGCTGCGGCGTGTCAAAGACCAGCGTGAGGCGATCGCCGTCGGACGCGATGACGGTCGCCGCCTGGTCCTTCTGGCGGTAGCGGACCTTGACGCCAAAACGACGCCCGATGAGGTCGGCCGGTTCACCACCGATCCAGCTTGTTGCACTGGCCTCGAGCGCATAACTGAACAGCTGCTCGTGTTCGCCTTGGGCGACGACCAGTTCATTCGTGTCGAGGTCCTTGGCAATGACGTACCAGGGCTCTTCGCCGGCGTCGGCGCGGCCGCCGATGCCGAGCCCTTGGCGTTGGCCCAGCGTGTAAAACATCAGGCCGACGTGCTCGCCGACGTCTTCGCCGTCCGGCGTAACCATGCGGCCGGGACTGGCGGGCAGGTACGTCTGCAGGAATTCACGGAACGGTCGTTCACCAATGAAGCAGATGCCGGTGCTGTCCTTTTTGCCGTGCACGACCAGGCCGTGTTCGTGGGCAATGTCTCGAACCTGCTGCTTGTCGAGATCGCCGAGCGGAAACGCGGTTTCAGCCAGAGCTTCGCCTGACACCGCGTGCAGGAAATAGGTCTGGTCCTTGTTCGTGTCCTTCGCCTTCAACAGCGTCGCGGTATCGGCGCCATGGTCCACGCGCGCGTAGTGACCGGTGGCCAGCAGGTCGCCGCCCAGCCGCTTCGCGTAGTCGCGGAACACGCCGAACTTGATCTCACGGTTGCAGAGCACATCCGGGTTGGGCGTACGGCCGTGGCGATACTCGTCAAGAAAGTACTCGAACACCCTGTCACGGTACTCACGCGCAAAATTCACGTGATGCAGAGGGATACCGAGCTGATCGCAGACTCGCCGTGCGTCCTGGAGGTCGTCGGCTGCCGTGCAGTAGCCGTCGTCATCTTCCCAGTTGGTCATATGCAGCGCGTGGACGTCCGCGCCGGCCTGCTTGAGGAGCAGGGCAGAGACGGCGGAGTCGACACCACCGGACAGGCCGAGGATGACGCGTTTACCAGCGACGTTTTTCAGGGATTCGGACATGGCAGCGGATTTTAACAGAGGCCGCTGGTGTGGGGCCCCGGAACCGGCTTTCAAGCGCGCCGCGATGCAGACTAAACGAGGTCGGCGCGTGCCAGAACCGCATCGACATTGTGCTGCAGTGGCAGCATGCCGGTGAAAACACCGTCGGTCGGGCGCTTGCCTTGCTCGTAATCGTGAACGCAGCGCAGCGCGACCGGGGTACGCAGCCTGTCGCCGCGGGATTCGATGTCGTGGCGGCTCATCCACAGGGCGCGGAGAATGCCGTCGTCCAGCGTGGCGTCGGGATTCGTCGACTGAAGGTGTGCCTCGAAGACGATACGCAGGAATTGCTGGCGCGTCTGGGGATGGATCCACAGGTAAACACCAACGAGCTCACCGCAGCTCACCGTGCACCCGGTTTCCTCGAGGACTTCACGGACAACGGCCTGCTCGGGTGATTCGGCGGATTCGATGTGCCCACCGGGCTGCGTGAACACGTCACGTCCCGACACGCGTTCCTCCACCATGAGGTACTTGTCCTTGTGCCGCACGATCGCGGCGACGGTCAGGTCGGTTGGATACATGGTCCTGCCTTGTCTGTGCCGGTCTAGATGCCGAGCTGGCGGAATTCCATCTCGACTTCGCTGGCAAACCAGATTTCGTCGAACATCTTGCTGTAGAGCTTGGCGACAGCGGGTTCGTACGTGTCCGCGATGCCTTCCCATCGGCTGGCCTGCAGCCGGTACACGAGCGCTTTTTCATCCGCGATGCAGAAGGCTTCGGCGTGCGTGCGCAGATCGTCGCGGACGTGACGGAACTCGATGTAGGTATTCAGGCGTCGACCGAGGTGGACGAAGTTGTTGCCGTTCTTGACGGCCTTCATCGGGTCGGCGATGAGTACGCGAATTCGTGCGTAGGTTTGCGAGAGCACGAGTCGCTTGACGACCTCGAGGAACTCCGGGTCGTCATAGATGCCTGGTTCCAGATCGTGGGTAAAAATAGACAGTTTGCGCTTGGCTTGCTTTGCCGTTGCAACGGCGGCCTGGCGCATTTCTTCTCGCGTTGAGATAACCCAACGCTCTCCTTTTTTACGAATTTCTTCCATTCGCTGCTGCCGTGTTCCCCGCGGGCAATCATTGCCTTCTTACGAGACATAAGTGTAGCGATGTGAAAGTGTAAAAATTGTCGACTACGTCACGTAATCGATCGAACTTGCGACAATTTTCCCAGAAAGGAAAGCCTTGTGTGCAGCGGGCTCTGGCGGTTTACAGCGCATTCGCGAGCGACTCGGCGAGGCCGATGTAGCCGGCCGGCGTGAGCGCTGCCAGGCGCTGTTTTTCGTCGTCGGGTATCTCGAGGGTCGCGATGAACTCGGCGAGGATCTGCTGGTCGACCGGTCGGCCCCGGGTTAGCGCCTTGAGCTTTTCATACGGGTCGGGGATGCCGTACCGACGCATAACCGTCTGCACGGCCTCGGCCAGCACTTCCCACGCAGCGTCGATGTCCCTGGCGATGGCCGCCTCGTTGACCTCCAGCTTGTCGACACCCTTCATCAGGGACTGCAGGGCGATAACGAGATAACCCGCGGCGACGCCGAAGTTGCGCTGCACGGTCGAATCCGTGAGATCCCTTTGCCATCGTGAGATTGGCAGCTTCTCCGCGAGGTGCGCTAACAGGGCGTTAGCAAGCCCAAGGTTGCCCTCGGCGTTCTCGAAGTCGATCGGGTTGACCTTGTGCGGCATCGTCGAGGAGCCGACCTCGCCTTCACGCACTTTCTGCCTGAAGTAGGCCAGCGAGATATACCCCCAGATGTCGCGGCTGAAATCAATCAGCACCGTGTTGTAGCGAACCAGCGCGTGTGCATAAGCCGCCGTCCAGTCGTGCGGTTCGATCTGGGTCGTGTGCGTGTTTTGTTCGAGGCCGAGCGACTCGATGAAGCGCTTGCTGATGGCCGGCCAGTCTGCGTCAGGGTAGGTGACTGCGTGAGCATTGAAGTTACCCACGGCGCCATTGAATTTGCCGAGAATCTCGATCGCCGAGAAGCTCTCCTCGGCACTTTTCAGGCGCGCGACCACGTTCGCCAGTTCTTTGCCCAGCGTTGTCGGGCTCGCGGTCTGGCCGTGCGTGCGAGACAGCATCGGCAAGTTGGCGTGCTCTGACGCG
>CAZSIQ010000097.1:0-11408 GCA_964606915.1 uncultured Woeseiaceae bacterium
CTACCTGACCTTCTTCGGTTTCCGGCCGGACGCCAACCAGGCCGTCGCCATCCTGGTCGCTGGCGGCGATGCGCCCACCGAGAAAGGCCTGACGATGCTGGGCAGCACCAAGCAGGACCGCCCCGCACCACCGATCGATGAAAGCGTGATGGGTCAGTACGAGATTGCGCCCGGCGTTGGCATTGGCGTGTTCGAGCGCAATGGCTACCTCGTCGGCCAGGTAACCGGGCAGGCAGCGGCGCGCCTGTATAACGGCGGTGACGACTGGTACAGCCTGAACATCGCCGATGCGAGCCTGCACTTTTTACGTGAAGACGGTGCCGTAACCGGGCTGGAGCTGGTGCAGGCGGGCGTGGTCAATCCGGGACGTAAAGTTGCCGACGAAGCCGCGACCAATGAACGAGCGGAGGTCGACGTCGAGGCGAACTCGCTGTCTGCCTACGTTGGCGATTTCGCGATTAACGCCGGCGTCAAATTCACGATCCGCGAAGGCGACGACGGGCTGACCGCGCAGCTGACCGGCCAGCAGGCGTTCCCGATCTATTACAAGGGCGACGACGTGTTCTTTTACAAGGTCGTCGATGCCGAGCTGCATTTCGAACGCGATGAATCAGATGCGGTTACCGCGTTGACCCTGCACCAGGGTGCCATTGTGCAGCGCGCCGAACGAATAGAGTGATCACGCTCGAGGGGCGAACCAGATGCGATTTCTAATTGTTGCTGCACTCTTCCTGACCGGTGGTGCCTTCGCCGGCCAGGATGATCTTGAGGACGACGATCGCAAGCGCAACGACTGCATAGCAATCAAGAACTACAGTCGGATGTTCTACCAGGCGATCACCGACTACTCGATGTACGTACGCTCGGCCAATGATCAGTACCTGGTTACGTTTGAAGGCCGCTGCTCGAATATCAGCGACGGCTACAACATCCGCTTCGACACCCGATCGATGCGCGTGTGCTCAAACAACCGCACGAAGGTCGCGTACTACTACCGCAATCTCGACATGCCGTCCTGTCGCGTCGAGTCGATTCAGCAGGTGAGGACCCCGCAGCAAGCCATGGGTATTGCCACCGAACAGCAACAGGTGCGCGACGCTGCCGAAGCGGAAAAACGAAAAGAAAAACGCGACAAGAAGCGAGCGAAGCGAAAAGAAAAGAGGCAGAGAGAGAAAGAGAAAGAGGCGAGGAAGAAGGAAAAGGAAAAGGAGAAGGAGAAGGAGAAGGAGAAGAACTGACGCCTACTGCAGTTCTGATAACGAACGCAAAGCGTGGCGACCTCGCATCGCCACCAGCAACTCCGCCGTGGCAATTGCGTCCACGAGGCAATCGTGAGCCGCGTAGCGGGGCAAATTGTAATGGTCCCGCAGTGCCGAAAGATTGAGCTTCGATCCTTCTTCGAGATGGTGTTGCCGGGCCCGCCGGCGGCTTTCCAGCGCCAGCGTGTCGACCACCGGAACGAGCAGAGGACACCCGTACTGCTCAATGCACAACCGGTCCAGCAAGGCCTTGTCCAGGCCGGCGTGATGCACAACCAGCACGCGCGACGTGAGCACCTCGACGACCTTGTCGATGACCAGCGACCGGGGCAGACCGGCCTCGACGACGGTATCGGTCAGTCCGTGCACGGTTGCACTGTGACCGACTTCGCCCTCCGGCTTGACGAGATAGGTCTCCGCACTGCTCAGGTCCACTCGCCCGCCGCGGACGATCACCCAGCCAATGCTCAGCATGTCGGCTGTTGCTGCGTCGAGCCCGGTGGTCTCGATGTCCAGCACGACAAACTCGACGTCGACTATCGGCTGGCTGCCGGCCGGAGATGCCTGCTCCAGCAACTGGCTCATCGGCGGCGGTGCGCCACGTCGTCGGTAACGCCAGCGCTTTGCCTTCAGCCCGATCACGCGAGATGGAAACGGTTCAGAAGTGCCGACTGACTGACCCGCACCTGGGCGAAGGCGGACTTCAGGTTCTGACGCACCAGCGGCGACAGTTCGTCAGGCGCGAGATGGTTGTCAGGTTGATGCCCGGACTGCAGCTGGCGGCACTGGTGCTCGATACGCAGCTTTTCGATGAAATCCAGCGCATCGATCAGGTTCGCCGCATCGGACTCCGTCAATTCGCCGGCCTTCGCTGCCGCGCGCAGTCGATTGCGCGTGTTGATTCGCAACTCACCTGCAGCCAGTGAGCGTATCCGAGCAATCTCGACGATCGGCATGATGCCGTGAAGCTTCAGGTCCAGCGTGTTCTTGTGGTCGCCTGAGCGCTCGAGAACAAACTGGCGGAAGAACCCCAGCGGCGGCTGAAAATTCATCGCATTCTTCGCCATCAGTGCGAGAAAAATCTCGTTCTTTTTCGCGTCGTCCCGAACGCTGGCCTTGAGCTCGTCGACCAACGATGCATCACCGTGCACGCAGCGCAGGTCGAAGAAGATATTGGCGTGCATCAGCGCCTTTTCTTCGGGCACGGTAATCCAGCGGTGGAAGACCCGCTTCCATTGCTTCAGCGGCTGGCGCCACTGCGGATTGGACGCCATGACGTCACCCGGGCAGTACACGTAGCCGCAGGCATCCAGGCCGTCATTAACGATCTTTGCCATCGCCTTGAAGTAGTCATCGTCGCCTTCGCCGGCATCATCAGACAGCAGCAACGCGTTGTCCTGGTCGCTTTTTGCCGATTGCTCGAAGCGGCCCTGTGACCCCAGCGCCACCCAGGCGTAATCGCACGGCGCGGGACCCAGCTCGTTCTCGGCTATCGTCAGCAGCTGACGCGTCACGGCATCCGTGATCATCGTGATGAACTTGCCGAGATGCTCACCGTCAGCATCGGATTCGATTTGTCCGATAACCAGCGCCGGCATGCGACTGCAGGCTTCGGCAACGCCTTCGGCCGTGGTCTGCTTGCCGATATCGCTGACGAGGTACAGCGGATGCTCCGTCTCGAGGCGCATGAAGTCGCTGCGTGACACCATGCCCAGCAGCCCTGTTTCTTCGACCACGGGCAGGTGGTGGATGTTGTTCTGCATCATCACCATGGCTGCCTCGTAGGCGTGCGCATCACCGTCCAGGGTGATGGGCGACGCCGACATGATCTCGGTTACCGGCAGCTTGTTGGACAGCCCGGCAGCGACAACGCGCTTGCGAATGTCGCGATCGGTGACGATACCGATCAGCTCATCGTCATCCTTGATCAGCATCGCGGATACCCGCTCATCGACCATGTGCTGAGCGGTCTCCTGGATATTCGCCGTCGAACGGATACACACCGGCTCACGCTTGACCAGTGAACGCACCGTCTCGCCCGACACGCCCCGGAATGTCTCGGCCGGTTTTTGCAGCGTCAGCCGGTCGGTCAGTGCGCGGATGAACCAGTCATCGAACGCGGCACTGGCGCGACGTGCTCGCGCGAACGCATCCGCGTCGAGGTGGTAGACCAGGCTGTCTTCCATGGCGACCGAGTGATTCCGTGCTGGCGCCCGGTTCATCAGGGACGGAAAGCCGAAGCACTCGCCTTCCGCCAGCCGCGTCATCATTCGCTCTTCCTCGTCGCGCAATTCAATCGCGCCACTGCGGATGATGTGCAGGTGGTGGTTTTCGCTGCCGATCGTCAGGACATCCTGTCCGCGTCGGTAGTAGGCGACCTCGATGCCTCGAGCGCAGGCGGCGAGTTCGGGCGGTTCAAGCTGGTCGAATCCCGGCAGCCCGGCGAGGTACTCGGTGATTTCCGGTAACTCTTTCATGACGTCATTCTGGCACCGACGGTCAAAACATAAAAACCGGCGGCACCATAACGGTACCGCCGGTGAACGTGCGAGTGCGGGGGGACTCGCTCAGAAAACGTACTTCGCAGAGAGAATCAGTCGCGTCATGTCGCCGGACGCGCCGGATTCGATCGTGCGATCGGCGAACAGCAGCTCACCGCCAACGGTCATCTTCGGCAACGGTGAGTACAGCAGGTTAACGTGGAAGCTGTTGACCTCTTCCGTGACGCCGGTGCCGGTCAGGCTCGTGTCGTTGTCTACGCTCAGGTAGCCGACAGTGAAGCTTGAACGCCAGTCGTCGTTCCAGAAGTGACGGTAGGAGGCAAACGCCGCCCAGCTGTCGATGGCCTGCAGTTCGTTGTTCGCATCCAGCACGCCGCCATTAGCGGTGTTCAGACCCAGGTAGCGACCCAGGCCGCTGCCCGTGGTTGCCATCCAGCGGAAATCGTCGACACCGAGCATGATCTTGCCTGACAGGCTCAGGCCATAGCTCATCTCATCGGTGTCGATGCCAGCTGTCTTGTAGTTCAGCTGACGCACCAGCGTGGCGGCCTTGATGTAGCCGTTATCGAACTTGTGCGTATAGCGTGCGACGAAGTCGGGAAGCGTGCCGTCATCAGTCACGATTCGACCACCACCGCCAAACGGCGTCACCGTGGTTTCCGGGTTCTCTACGGCGAACTCCCAGTTACCGCTGGTGTAACGAACCATGGCCTGGCGGCCAAAGACCGTGGATTCCGCCGGGCCGACAAAGTCGAGGTTCTCGGGCAGGGCACCAACATCCTGGAAGGTGGTCCAGGTCTGTCCGAACAGCCATTTGTTGTACTTCACGAACGCATGTCGTGTGCGCGGCGCCCAGCTGTTACTGATGCGCTCGTTACCGCCCGGGCTCAGGAAGAAGTCGAACTCAAGATGCGTGCTGACCTTGTCGCCATTACCGAGGTCGTGGTCACTCTTGAAGTAGATGCGCGATTCCTGCGCCTGGAAGTCAGCGTCCGGTCCTTCGCTCGGCGTACCGCCGACCGGGATGGTGCCCGGGATGTAGAACTGGGTACCCGCGCTGCTGGGCGCCAGGTCGCCACCGCTGTAGTCGCTGAACATACCGTCAAACTTCAGGTAGCCACCGAACTTGTAGGTGCTGGTCGGCTGGCCCTTGGGCTTGTCGGCCGGCGGTGGTGGCGCGGCAGCTTCGGCTTTCGCATCGCTCGCACCCATAAATTCCTGCAGCAGTTTTTCCAACTGCGCGACACGTGCCTCCAGCGCGGCGACATCCGCATCCTGGGCGTTTGCGACACCTCCCCCGAGTAAAGTCGCCATTGCGGCAGCAAGTGCCAGTCGTTTCGTCGAACCCGTCATTGTTTCCCCCGTTCGAATCAATCTGTGGAACGTCGAGGTGATAGTTAATGACGCGTTGCGAGCGGACCATTAGCCGATAGTCGAATACGGGCAATTCCTAGACCAAAGTCTAATGCCCGCAAGGCCGACGCCTTCCAGAATATGGACAAGGCAACTCCGGCAGCCAGGTGGGCTAGGTATATGTCACACTTAAATCCGAACAAGCGCCAAGCGACGATCGCTGCAGTCGCGGAGCGTGCGCTGTCGTGAGCGGAATAGCCGGGGTAGACAGTTTGACGGATACAGCCACATTGATTGTTGCCGATGATCACCCGCTGTTTCGCGAGGCGCTTACGGCGGCGATTCGTAATTGCGTGGAAAACGTGAGGATCGTCGAGGCAGAGAGTCTCGGCACACTGCAGACCGCCGTCGCCGAAAACGCCGACGCGGACCTGTTGCTGCTCGACCTCAACATGCCCGGCGTCAGTGGATTCTCGGCACTCGCCTGGATCCGTAACAACCATGCCTCCTTGCCCACGGTAGTTGTATCTGCACTCGATGACCCAGGCATCATTCGCCGTGCCATTCGCCACGGCGCCAGTGGCTTTATCCCGAAATCCTCAGGCATTGGTGTCATCGAGGAAGGCATTCGGGCGGTCATGGACGGTGACGTCTGGGTGCCCAGCGAGATCGACTTGTCCGACGACAGCATGGACAGTGACGAGGAGAACGCCGCAGCGGCGCTCAGCACGCTGACTCCCCACCAGTTCCGCGTATTGATGATGCTCGGTGACGGCCTGCTCAACAAGCAGATCGCCTACGAACTCGGCGTCTCCGAAGCAACCATCAAGGCGCACCTGACCGCCATCTTTCGCAAGATGGGGGTCAACAACCGTACGCAGGCGATACTTGCCGTGCAGCAGTTGCAGCTGGCCGAACCCGGCCTGTCCGGCGACGGGTCAGGCGGCGCTTCGACGACTGAGCGTGCGATTAATTAGCGCCCGCAGCGCGGCCGGTTTGACCGGCTTGTGAAGCAGGTCGATACCCGCCTCGCGAACGAGATCAGCCACTTCGTCCGTACGGTCTGCTGTCAGGATTGCGGCCGGTAGCTCAGCACCCGCCGTCTTCCGCAGCGCCGCGACGGCCTTGAGTCCGGTATCCCCGTCATTCAGGTGGTAGTCGACGAGGAGTAAGGCAGGCTGTTCACCGTGTTCGTTTTGCTGCGCCTCCAGAACCGCAAGCGCCTCTTCCGTCGACGAGACACCGATAGGCCGCCCGCCCCACTTTTCAATCAGGCCGCGCATACCGTCGAGAATGTCCTGTTCGTTGTCGATGCAAAGTACGAGCTGGCCGTCGATCGACACCGTGCTGCCGATTCGATTGGTGTCGGGCGCCGCCGCGCTGGAAGGGACACCGCGCGCCCTCGGGACCGTGACCTCAAAGCAACTGCCCTCGCCGACCTCGGAACGCAGCCCGATCTTGTGATCGAGCAGTCGCGCAATACGTTCGACGATCGCAAGGCCCAGGCCGAGACCACGCTTGGTCTGGCGAGCGCCCTCAGACAGGCGATGAAACTCCTCGAATACGGCGCTTTGATCGCTGGCAGCGATACCGACGCCGGTGTCGTAGACCTGGATGACGACGGAGCCGCCGCGCCGACGGCAGCCGACGAGCACGCCGCCCTCGGTCGTATACCGCCGCGCGTTGCTGACGAAATTCTGCAGAATGCGTCGCAGCAGTGCCTGGTCTGAATAAACGGCCAGCTTAGTCTTCGCAAAACGCAGCGACAGCCCCTGTTTGTGATAGGCGGGAGCGAACTGCGCCTCGAGCGCCCGGAAAAGCCCGTCTAGCCGGAACACCTCAAGCTTGGGCTCAGGGGCCGCCGTATCCAGTCGTGAGATATCGAGCAGGGCGCTGAGCAGATCCTCGACGCCGACCAGACCGTTTTCGACCCGCTCCACGAGCTCGGCCTGCTCCTCGCTCATGTCACGACGATGCTCACTGAGCAGCGCGGTGAAGAGCTTCGCGGCATTCAGTGGCTGCAACAGGTCGTGGGCCGCAGCGGCGAGGAAGCGTGTCTTCGAGAGGTTCGCATCCTCGGCCTCACCCTTGGCGACCTCCAATGCCGACATCGCCCGCTCGAGTTCCATCGTGCGATCTGCCACGCGCTGCTCCAGCGACGACTTCGCTTCGACCAGGGCGTCCTCGGCTGCCTTGAACTCGGTGATGTCCGTATAGGTCGTCACGTAGCCGCCGTCCGGCATCGCCTGGCCTCGGATCTCGACGACCTTGTTGTCAAAGCGGTTGCTTTGCACCTTGTAGGCGGAACCCTCGCGCATGTAGCGGAGCCGTTTATCGACGACCTTGTCGACGTCGGCATCGCCAAAGCGGCCGCGTTCGGCGTTGTACCGGATCAGTTTCGCGACAGGAGTCCCCACCGACACCATGTCATCGGGGTAGCCCATCAGTTCGATGTAACGGCTGTTCCAGCCGATCAGTCGTTGTGCTGCGTCCACCACCGCGACGCCCTGCGTAATGTTCTCCAGTGTCGCCTCGGTGAGCTGCCGGTTGAATCGCACAGCCTGCGACGTTTCGTCGAGCAGGACCACGACGTCGGCGACTTCAACACCGGTCTTTCTCAACGCGGTCGTTATCACGATGCGTGCGGACGCCGCGCCGATGGCGCCAGCCAGAAGCCGCTCGGTGAACTGGAGCAGGCGTCGGTCCGCCGCCAGCGATGGCGAGAGATCCAGGCCTTCGCGTTCGGCGAATTCATCGAAGGAGCGACCAGCGTGGGCAATGCCGAGGAACTGGTTCGCCAGTTCACGCAGGTCACGGTTGCTGAGTTGTGACTCGCTGCGAGCAACCCCTCGATCTCCGACGTTGGCCATCGGACCGGTGAATACACGGGCCTGTACCGTCTCGAGCATGGACGACTTCGAGCGCGCAGAGACCAGCAGGAAGACCAGCGTGTTGAGGGTCAGCGACCAGAGGACGCCATGAGTCAGCGGATCAAGGCCGTCAACAAAAAACAGGGCTTCGGGTCGCAGCCAGCCGAAGCCGAGCAGGCCGTGCTCGATAAAACCGTCGCCGACCGCGCCGGAACGCGCCAGTGTCGGCAGGAACAGCGTGTACGCCCACAGCAGGAACCCGACCGCCAGGCCGCTGATGGCGCCCTTGCGGGTAACGCGCTCGGAGTACATACCCAGCGCAATCAGTGGCATGAACTGCGCCGCCGCAGCAAATGACAGCAGGCCGATACTGGCGAGTGCCGCAGATTCGTCCGTTACGCGGTAATAGAGGTAGGCCAGCAGCGCGATACCGGCGATGGAAAACCGGCGCGTGTTCAACAGCAGCCGCGAATAGTCGGGACGATCTGCGTCCGTCTGGCGACGCAGCCGCAGAACCGCCGGCATCACCAGTTCGTTACTGACCATGGTCGCCAGCGCCACACAGGCGACGATGACCATGCCGGTTGCGGCTGAGAAGCCACCGATGAACGCGAGGATGGTCAGCCAGTCCTGGCCCTGCTGCATCGGCAGCGCGAGCACGAAGGTATCGCCGGTGAAGGCCCCTTCCGGCAGCAGCGTGAGTCCGGCCAGCGTAATCGGGATAACGAGAATACTGAATGCCAGCAGGTACAGCGGGAACGCCCAGCGCGTGGATTCGATCCGGGCGTCCCGGTGCGCCTCGACGATCGCCACGTGAAACTGCCGGGGCAGGCAGATGATCGCCGCGCTCGCCAGCACCAGCTGCGTCATGAAGGTGTCCGGCAGGGACGAAAAGCTGAACAGCGCTGCGGTTGACGGAGCCGGCCCGCCCGCCCGACCCAACAGAAACCACGCGAACAAGCCGATGGCAACGAATGCCAGCAGCTTGACCAGCGACTCGAACGCGATCGCAATCATCATGCCCTGGTGATGCTCGGTGACGTCGATCTTTCGAGTACCGAACAGGATGGCGAACAGGGCGAGCACGACAGCGACGATCAATGCTGTGTCGTTACCGGCAGCGCCGCTCACCGTGTAGTTCGAAATGACGTCGAAGCTACCGACGATGGCCTTGAGCTGCAGCGCGATGTACGGCACAGAACCGAGCGTGGCCATGACCGTTACCATCGCCGCCAGGCCCTGCGACTTGCCGTAGCGTGCGCCGATGAAATCGGCGATGGATGTCAGGTTCTGGCGTTTGCTGATCGTGACCATGCGGCGAATCAGTGGCCAGCCGAACAGGAAGACAAGGATCGGGCCTAGATAGATGGGTAGATAGCCCCAGCCGCTTTGTGTCGCACTGCCGACAGCGCCAAAGAACGTCCACGACGTGCAGTAGACAGCAAGCGACAGGCTGTAGATCAGCGAACGGCTGAAGCTCGAGATTCGGCCGTCCACGAGCTTGTCGCCCCAATAGGCAATCGCGAACAGCAACATCAGGTAGCCAAGCGACAGGCTTAGCAGCACCCACCAGTCGATCAACGGTCCATCCCCCCCTGTGATACTGGCGCTCGCCAGTCTACTACCGACTAACGTCGAATGCCCGCGACAGCCCCCCGGTGCTAGATTCGATCTCGCTTAATCAGCAAAGCACCCGGAGAAAAGGGGGGGAGTCATGTCTGATAACAACAGCTACTGGAAGTCGAACCTGAGACTCGTGGCACTGTGCCTCGCGATCTGGTTTGTCGTTTCCTACCTGTTCGGCATCGTGCTCGTAGAGCCGTTGAACAACATCCAGCTCGGCGGCTACAAGCTGGGCTTCTGGTTTGCCCAGCAGGGATCGATTTACGTCTTCGTCGCACTGATCTTTTTCTATGCCAATCGCATGGGGAAACTTGATCGTGATCACGGCGTGGAAGAAGACGAGTAGGAGCCGACGATGACACTGCAAACACTGACTTATCTCGTCGTCGGCTTCACGTTCGCGATCTATATCGGCATCGCGATCTGGGCTCGTGCGGGATCCACGAAAGAATTCTACGTTGCCGGCGGCGGGGTTCACCCGGTTGCCAACGGCATGGCGACTGCGGCCGACTGGATGTCGGCGGCGTCGTTCATCTCGATGGCCGGCCTGATCGCCTTCATGGGTTATGGCGGCTCGGTCTTCCTGATGGGCTGGACCGGGGGCTACGTACTGCTGGCCATGCTGCTCGCACCGTACCTGCGCAAATTCGGCAAGTTCACGGTGCCCGAGTTCATCGGTGATCGTTACTACTCGAAGGCCGCACGTATCGTTGCTGTTGTCTGCCTGATCATCGCGTCGGTGACCTACGTTATCGGCCAGATGAAGGGCATCGGCGTCGCGTTTTCCCGCTTCCTCGAAGTGGACTACGACATCGGCCTGTCGATCGGCATGGGTATCGTGTTCTTCTACGCCGTCATGGGCGGCATGAAGGGCATCACCTACACGCAGATCGCGCAGTACTGCGTACTGATTCTCGCCTACACCATCCCGGCCGTGTTCATCTCGCTGAGCCTGACCGGCAACCCGCTGCCGCAGATCGGCCTCGGTTCAACGATGGTCGGCAGCGACGTGTTCCTGCTGGATCGCCTTGACCAGGTCTTGAGAGACCTTGGCTTCCTCGAGTACACGACGAATGTGAGGCTCAGTCTCACCAACATGTTCATGTACACGCTGTCGCTGATGATCGGTACGGCAGGCCTGCCGCACGTGATCATTCGCTTTTTCACGGTGCCGAAGGTCAAGGACGCTCGCAGCTCGGCAGGCTGGGCGCTGGTGTTCATCGCCATCCTGTACACGACGGCTCCGTCGGTCGCGGCCATGGCTCGCCTGAACCTGATCGAAACGATCGAGCCGACGCCGGGTGAATACATGGTCTACGACGAACGTCCGGACTGGATTCGTAACTGGGAAGCCACCGGCCTGCTCGCCTTCGAAGACAAGAACGGCGACGGTCGTATCCAGTACACGTCCGATGCGGCAACCAACGAGATGACCAAGGTCGACCGCGACATCATGGTACTGGCCAACCCGGAAATCGCGCAGCTGCCAAACTGGGTGATCGCGCTGGTGGCCGCCGGCGGGCTCGCCGCGGCGCTATCGACCGCTGCCGGTTTGTTGCTGGCCATATCGTCGGCGATATCGCATGACTTGTTGAAGGGCGTTTTCCGGCCCGACATCACGGAGAAACAGGAGCTCCTTGCCAGTCGCATAGCCATGGCGGGTGCGATCGCCCTGGCCGGCTACCTGGGCTTCAACCCTCCGGACTTCGCCGCAGGCACCGTGGCCCTGGCCTTCGGACTCGCCGCCTCGTCGATCTTCCCGGCGCTGATGATGGGCATCTTCTACAAGCGCATGAACAAGG
>CAZSIQ010000098.1:0-11345 GCA_964606915.1 uncultured Woeseiaceae bacterium
TCGTTCATCACGCTCGGCCAGTACCAGGAGGCCGCTGAAGCGTTCCGGCGTGCGGTCGTGCTTGAGGGCGCTCAGAACGCGCAGACACTCGTCGATCTCGGTGAATCCATGCTCGCAGCCTCCGGCCAGGCGATGAGCCCGGACGTCGTCAACATCTTCGAGAATGCGCTGGCGCTCGAGCCCGACAATCCGTCGGCGCTTTTCTGGGGCGGCATTGCTGCAGCCAATCGCGGTGACATCGATTCAGCAGCGGAACGCTGGGAGGCCCTGTTGCTGACCAACCCGCCGCCGCAGATTCGCGAGATTATCGAACAGCGCGTTGCCGAATGGCGCGGTTCGCCGACGGAAACACCGGTCGCCGTCGTTAACGTGGCGCTGACGCTGGGCGACGCTCTTCCGAGTGAGCTTCCGGCCAGCACACCGGTGTTCGTCATCGCGCGAGATCCAAACGCACCGTCGCCACCGATTGCCGTCGTTCGGCGCGAACTGGGTCAGCTGCCTGGAACGGTCGCTATCACTGACGGCGACGCCATGATTCCGGGTCGTGTCGTCAGCGGATTCGAAACACTGGAGATCGTTGCCCGGGTGTCTGCATCGGGACAGCCGATCCAGAGCAGCGGCGACTGGTTCGGTTCCGCGACCGCGTCACCGGGTGAAGCAGTCGACGTGGAGATCAGCCAGCAGGTACCCTGAGCGCCATGAACAGGGCAGATGTGCAGGAAGCCGCACCCATGTGCTTCGCCTGCGGCAAAGACAATCCGATTGGCCTGAAGATTCGCTTCGAGTTTGACGGCGAGGTCTGCAGCGCGGAGTTTACGCCGGGCGAAAACCACGTGGGCTGGGAGAACACCATCCACGGCGGCATTATCTATTCGGCGCTCGACGACGTCACCGCCAATGTTATTTACTTTCAGGGGCGCAAGGCGCATACGGCGCGTTGCGAGATTCGCTATCGCGATGTCCTGCGTGTCGGTGAGACCATTCGATTAAAGGGCTGGATCGAAAAAGAAAAAGGTCGTCTCGTCCAGTTGCGGGGAGAGGCGGTCCGCGTCAGCGATGAGCAGCTGATTGCCGATTGCCAGTCCAGTTTCATGTTGCAGCGCGTATGAGCATTCCAGAGAGTCTTGCCTCGAACCTTAGGATCCCCTTGATCGGCGCGCCGATGTTTATCGTGTCCCGGCCCGATCTCGTTGTCGCGCAGTGCACAAGTGGCGTCATCGGCTCGTTCCCGGCCCTCAATGCCCGTCCGGAATCGCTGCTCGACGACTGGTTGTCCGAGATTCGCGAGCGCCTGGACGCCCACCGTGCTGCGCATCCACAAGACCCGGTCGCGCCGTTTGCTGTCAACCAGATCGTGCATGCCAGCAACACGCGGCTGGAAAAAGACATGGAAACCTGCGTCCGTCACAAGGTACCCATCGTCATTACCAGCCTGCGACCACCCGGCGAGGTGGTCGATGCCGTGCACAGTTACGGCGGGCTCGTCTTCCATGACGTAATCAGCCTGCGCCATGCGCACAAGGCGCTGGAGCAGGGCGTCGATGGCCTGATCGCCGTCTGTGCCGGCGCCGGTGGTCACGCCGGTGAGCTGAGCCCGTTTGCGCTCATCAAGGAAATCCGCAAGGTCTACGACGGCACGCTGATCCTGTCCGGGGCCATGAGCAACGGAGGTGATATCGTCGCGGCTCGTGCCATGGGTGCGGACTTTGCCTACGTCGGAACCCGCTTCATCGCGACGGCAGAAGCGACCGCCGATGAAGCCTACAAGCAGATGATCGTAGATGCGGCGGCGTCCGATATCGTCTACAGCTCGCTCTTTAGCGGTGTTATGGGCAACTACCTGAAAGAGAGCGTCCGGAAGAACGGCCTCGATCCCGACAACCTGCCGGATGCCGACAAGGACTCCATGGACTTCGGCAAGAACCGCAAGGCAAAGCCGTGGAAGGATATCTGGAGCGCCGGACAGGGTGTGGGCTCGGTTGAGGACGTGTTGCCGGCCCGTGAACTGATCCTGCGCATGGAAGCCGAGTACAAGGACACACTCGCCCGCCTGCCAGCCACATGAAGACCCTGGCGCTGTCCTACTTGTTCGTCGCCGTTGGCGGAGCGCTCGGTGCGGCGGCGCGCTTCACGCTCAATCTCGCGCTGCAGCGAGACAGCAACCTGCCGCTCGGTACGCTCAGCGCCAACTTGCTGGGGTGTCTTGTCATGGGCGCCGTGGCCTATCTCGTCGCAACCAGCGACTGGTTCAACAACGCCGGCATCATTCCCGACCAGTATCGATTGCTGTTTGCTGTCGGTTTCTGCGGCAGCTTCACGACACTGTCGACGGTCGTACTCGAAATGAACACACTGGCAGGTCGCGGCGACTGGCTGGCGGCGGCCGGCTACCTCGTGGTGTCGATCGCCGGAGGTCTGCTTGCGTTCTGGCTGGGATACGCCGCGCTCCGTACGATCGCCTGATCAGCTCGCGACGGCTTCGAGCCGTTGCAGTATGTCGCCGGTCATGCCGCGCTGTTCTGCTTTCATGAACACCGACCGAAGGCAGCTGACCGGGTCACCGTCAGCATCGATGCCCAGTTGACCGGCCACGGACGCACGATCGAGGTTCATCAGCGCCAGGTGCAGATGCTGCAGTCGGCCGGCGTCGTCAAAGATGCGCTGGTTCGCCGCTGAAATGGTGTCCGCCGAGTCGCCGCTTCGCGAGTAAACGGCGATGTCCAGCATGGGGTCGAAGAGGCCCTGGTAGGCGCTGCTGCCCTCGAGCAGGCCCGTGAAATCTCGCGCTGCGTGGATGCAGTCATCCAGCATCGAGGCGAACTCACCGCCGGGTACGGATGGCAGCAAGCGCTGGGTGGCCCAGAGCGCCACGGCGGCCGCACCGGCCCGGGAGCACTCGAGGCTGATCTCGCCGAGGTGCAGTTCATCTGATGAGAAGTAGGTGTAGGCCGAGTCGTGCTGATAGAAGCGCCCGACCGACGGATCACTGAACAGCACACAACCACAACCGTACGGTTGCAGACCATGCTTGTGCGGGTCGATCACGATGGAGTCCGCATCGACGACGCTGTCGTAGCGAGCCCTGACACGTTCACCGAGAATGCTCGACAGTGTGAAGTAGCCGCCGTACGCCGCGTCGACATGGACGCGAATCCCGTAGTGTTCCCTGAACGCCAGGATGTCGTTAAGCGGGTCGACGGCACCGATCCCGGTGGTTCCGAGTGTCACCACGACCGTACCGACATCACCTTTCTTCAGCTCATCTTCCAGAGCATCGAGGTCCATCGATCCGTCCGGTCCGCAGGCAACCGACGAATACGGAATCTTCAGCACATCGGTGATTCGCCCGTGCGTGTAGTGGGCCTGTTTCGACGCGAGGATGCGCTTGCCCGGGTGCAGGCGATCCGACACCCAGAGCGCCTCGAGGTTCGCCATGGTGCCGCCGCTGGTCAGGTGTCCGAGGTGGGTCTTCCAGCCAAACATGTCTGCGAGGTGGCTGACACACTCTTTCTCCATCGCGGAACTCGCCCGACCGCCATCCAGCGCGTGGTTGTTCGGGTTGATCCACAGGGACAGCGCATAGGCGATGCGAGCGACGGGGTGGGGTGGCTTCAGCATCTGGCCGGCGTACAGCGGATGAAAGTACGGGTAGTTGTCCGTCATTCGCCGGGCGGTTTCGATGAGCACCGGACGAAGTGCGTCGACATCGACGGAATGATCGTAGTCCGGCAGGTCAGTAAACCCGTCCGCCAGCACGGCGAGTGCCTCGTCGAGCAGGCCCAGCTCGTCAGCATGATTCATAAGTTGCAGACCAAATCGGAGTAAAAAATCACCGCGAGCTTAGCGCAAAAAGTGAGCAGTCGGGTTAGACTTTGTCTATGGATTTGCTCGCCATTGCCGTCCCGTTTTTCCTTGCGCTGCTGCTGATCGAGCTCGCGGCTGACAAGGTGTTGTCGCGTGGACTGTACCGGGTCAACGATGCGGTCAACAGCCTGAGCACCGGTGTGATCAACGTCACCACGGGCTACTTCACGAAGTTTTTCGGCTTCGTGATCTGGGGTTTCGTCCTGCAGCACCTGGCGGTATTCACGATTCCGGCGGACGCCTTCGATTTTTCGCCGTCCGGGCTGGCCTGGTGGACGATCGCGATTATCGCGTGGGATTTCTGTTACTACTGGTCGCACCGCATTGGCCACGAAGTCTCGGTGTTCTGGGCGGGACACGCCGTGCACCACCAGAGCGAGGACTACAACCTGTCGACGGCACTCCGGCAGCCCAGTACCGGCTTCCTGCTGAACTGGATTTTTTACCTGCCGTTGTTTGTCCTCGGATTCCCGCTGGAAATCCTGATCACCGTCAACGCGATCAACCTGATCTACCAGTTCTGGGTGCATACCCAGTTCATCAGTCGCCTGGGTGTTCTGGAGTGGGTCCTGGTAACGCCGTCCAACCACCGCGTACACCATGCGCAGAACGGGCGTTACATCGATCGCAATTACGGTGGCATGTTCATCGTCTGGGACCGGCTGTTTGGCAGCTACCAGGATGAGCTCGACGAGGAACCGCCGATCTATGGCGTTAGGCGTCCGTTACACAGCTGGGACCCGTACTGGGCAAACCTGAAGGTTTACGCGGATCTGGCATCTGACAGCATTCGCACGGCCTCCTGGCGGGACAAGCTGCGCGTGTGGTTTGCGAGAACCGGCTGGCGTCCTGCCGACGTGGCGGCCCGTTTCCCTGCCGAGAGCTCAGACCTTGAGGACTTTCATAAATACGATCCGGCGTTGTCGGCCCCGCTGAAAGTCTACGTGGCGCTCCAGTGTGCGGCCGTTATTGCCGGTACGCTGTGGGTCGGCCTGGTTTACGTCGAAAACGGCCTCTCGGGCGTCGTGTGGCCCTGCGTTGCGATCTGGGCGAGCCTCTTTGCCATCGGGGTAATGAACCAGGGGAAACGCATCGGCTTTCTGCACGAGGCGCTCCGGCTGCTCGGTATCGGCGGTTTCGTGGTCGTCGCCGGGGCACAGCTGGTGACGCTCGGGTCCTACGTGGTGGTGTCCCTGATTGCACTTCTCTTGATCTATTTTATTGATAAAAAAGAAGAGCCTATAGAAGTTTCCTCGAATGCTTCAGAGGTTGGCGCGTGAGCGTTAAACGCGTCGCCAGCGGCGCGCCCTGGGAGAAGATCCACGGCTACTGCCGAGCCGTCCAAAGCGGTCCGTTCATCGCGGTTTCGGGCACTACCGCTGTCGGCGAAGACGGCAAGGTCGTCGCACCCGACGATGCCTATCGCCAGGCGCAGCAGTGCATTCGTATCATCCAGCGTGCCCTTGAGGCCTGTGACGCCGGTTTGCCGGACGTCGTCAGGACGCGGATTTACCTGACCGATATCGACGACTGGCAGGCGGTCGCCAAAGCGCATGCCGAGGCCTTCGGTGATCATCCGCCTGCAAGCACGATGCTGGAAACGAGCCGGTTGATCGATCCGGCCATGCGACTGGAGATGGAAGCCGACGCCGTCGTTAACCGCTGAAAACCGACCAGGCATCGCGTGCCGGAGTTAAGGCGCAGAGGCGTCGATGCTGGCAGAATTGCAGCCGGACTTCCTGACTACGAGGCCCTCTGTGGCAAACATCGAACAACTCATCAAGCCCAAGCCGCGCGACCTCGGCGAGTTCACCGTTCGCCGGACACTGCCGGACCGAAACCGCCAGCGCGTCGGACCGTTCATCTTTTTCGACCACATGGGTCCGGCAGACTTTGAGCCCGGAACGGGCGTGAACGTGCGCCAGCATCCGCATATCGGGCTCGCGACGGTGACCTACCTGTTCGACGGTGAAATCTTGCATCGCGACAGCCTTGGCTATGTGCAGCCTATTCGCCCGGGTGAGGTCAACTGGATGACGGCTGGCAAGGGCATTGTGCACTCGGAGAAGGTCACCGAGGAGATCTTCGCGAACGGACAGCACCTGCATGGCCTGCAGATCTGGGTCGCGTTACCGGAGGACAGGGAAGAGATTGAACCGCGTTTCGAGCACTACGGTGCTGACGCCATCCCGCGCCCGGAGGTCAACGGTGTGACTGCCAGCGTCGTCATCGGCACGGCATTCGGTGCGACGTCGCCGGTCCGGACGGAGAGTGAAACGCTGTACGTGGCGCTCGAGATGCCGGCCGGAAGCCGGGTCAGCCTGCCGGACGCCGAGGAGCTGGGAGTCTATGTCGTGGATGGCGATGTCGAGGTTGCCGGTGAACGTCTCGACGGTGGGACGATGGCCATTCTCGACGACGATCGCAGTGGCGATGTTGTTGCACATGCCGAGTCGCGCGTCATGCTGCTCGGCGGCGACCGCCTGGCCGGTGAGCGTCAGATCTGGTGGAACTTCGTCAGCAGTTCGGAAGACCGCATGGAGCAGGCAAAGCGTGATTGGCAGGACAATCGCTTCACCCGGGTGCCCGGTGAAGACGATTTCATCCCGTTGCCCGACAAGTAAGCCACCGTGATGCGCCTGTTAACCATCGTATGCCTGACCCTGCTGGCCGGCTGTGCCAGCAGCCTGAAGTTGCCGAGCCCGTCCGGTGCCTTTCCCTCCGAAATCGAGTTCGAGGGTGACTGGAGGCGCGTTGAGTCCCGGGAAGAAGACCAGATGGAGCCCGACCGTCTGAACCTGCCCACCTCCAGGGAGGCAACGTCCAGGCGCACATCGGGCCCGCGGGCAAAGCCCGGCCGCAAGGTTCGGGCGTTTCTCGAATATGGTCGCCAGCTCCGGGTCACGCAGCTGGATACGGCTGTCCTGATCAGTTTCGATCGGTCCATCGTGCGTGAGTACCGCTATGGTGAACACCGCATGACCAACGTCGGACCGATCGTCGCAGAACGGACCACGGGTTTTAACGGCGATGTCCTGGAGATCACCACGCTGGATGACGCCGGCGGCCTGATGAAAGAATCCTGGCGCGTCAGGCGCAACGGGCGACAACTCGAACGTCGCGTCACCATCGTCAAGGGAAAGCGCGACCTCTACAGTCTGCGGGAAACCTACGTTCGCGATAACGGGTAAATGGGCAGCGGCGAAACAGTGACCCGGCGGGTAGTAAGGCCACCGTTCCACCGCCGCCCGGCCTGTCAGTTGTCCATGTCGAACCGGAAGCGATAGCGAACGCCGGATGTGGGCTGCGCTACGCCGTCGACCATGGCGGCCTTGAAGCGAAACCGTTCCGCCGCCCGGACCGCGGCTCTTTCGAAGCCTTTGTGGCTGGATGCCAGTACCTCGACGTTCACGACACTACCGCTCGGCAGCACGTCAAACACGACGTCGACATAGCCAGAGATGCCGCGTGCTGCCATGGACGACGGAAATTCCGGTCGGGGACGCATCATGATGACCAGCGGGCTGTCCGAGGGCATGCTCGTTTTCAGCGTATCGTTGCCGACATCGGGTCGAATAACGCGTGTCCTGTGCCCTGTGCTTAGTGTGTCCCTGCTGATTTCGCGGCGGTTTTCAGGAACGCGAGCGGGGGCCGGTATATCGATGGGCTCAATCAGGTCGGTCTTCCTCACGTCCGAGTCGTCCATCTCCGGCGCAAAGCCGATCAGGATCTTCGGCCCGGCTTCCGTCATTGCGGGCTCGCCCTGGGCAACCAGGGCATGCATCGAGAGAATAATTGCCGTGGTCGCGAGCAGTGCGGCCGGTAGGGCAGTAAGCAGTCGTTTGAGCATGATCTTGTCCTCGATAGTCCCCGCCGGGAGTGATACCTAGAACTTAAGAGTATGGAAGCATACCTAGAACCACAAAGTAAAGCTTGAATACCTTTTTATTCGAGGTATATTCGAGATATGGCCCGAACCAATCCTCCTTTTATGAGCGGCGTGCCCGAACTGCTGCTGCTTCGCCTGCTGGCCCAGCGGGAGATGTATGGCTATGAACTTGTGCGTTCTGTCCGGGTCGCAACCAATGAGTCCATTTCGCTGGGCGAGGGCGTGATTTATCCCGTGCTGCACAGTCTTGAACGCAACGGCAACCTGTCTGCCAGCCGAAAGTCGGTCGGTGGTCGTTCGCGCGTGTACTACTCGCTGACTCCGCGGGGCAGGGCTCGTCTGGATCAACTGCAGGGTGAATGGCAGCGCATCCAGGACGGTGTCAAAAATGCGTTGGAGGAACCGTTGAATGCTTCGACCTGATTTCGCTGCTTTTCGCGAGGAGCTCAAAGCCTCGGGTGTTTCAGGCGCGGTGGTCCGTCGCATGGTCTCCGAGCTGGAAGACCACTACGACGATCTCGTGTCCGCGCATCGCGGACGTGGCCTTGATGTGTCTGAATCGAGGGCGCTGGCCGTCAATGAATTGGGCGACCTTGCCGGAGTGAGCAAGGTGGCCGCTGGCCTGCCGGAGTTGCGTGGTTTCCTGGCGCGTCACCCGTTGGTCGCAGGATGTGCTGCACCGATCCTTTCGGCGGGACACTTTTTGCAGGCTATCGATGTCGATCCACTGGCCGAGCACGCGGCGCGCTGGATGACCGGGGCCGTGATCAGCGGTGTCGTAACGGCGGCTATGTTCCTGTCGCTGCAGCTTGCGATTGCGCTGGGCTGACCAGCGGCTTGTAACTTCTCAGGCTCGCCTTCAAACGCAATTTGCCCTTGCGATGCTGCTCGATGAGAACGGGCAGGTAATCCAATTCTTCAACACACCACAGTGTTGTGACACGTGACGAGCCCTTGCGCTGGTGCTGAACGCCCGTGGCTTTGAAGGTCCCGGCGCGAGTTTTGACTTCCTTTTCGCCAAGGAAACGAATCTCGAGGTCCTTGAATTCGTCGACGTCATACATCGTGTAAGCAGTGCCATTGTCACCCTGGGCAAGGGCGAGCATCAGCCGGTACTGGATGGCGACCCGGTCGTAGGTGTCATCCGGCATTTCCCAGTCTACGGCTTCACCGTTAACGGTGCCCTGGATACGACCGGAATCGGTAAACAGCACGTTTGCGCGGCTCTTGTCACTGCTGAGCTCATCCACCGAACGGTATTCGACCGGGACGATGTCGTTGTCGACCAGGCGAAAGGCCGAGGTTTCGTCGATACGACCACCGCCGGCAATCCTCGCAATACCGGTCGGCTTGATCACGTGATTGGCCGTAAACACGCCGTCGGATTCGGTCAGCCGGGTGCGGAGCTTGCCGCCGGCAATACTGATCTGCACCTTGTATTCGGCTTCGTGCGGCGTCAGCTCGGCCGCGAAAGCCGGCATGGCGAAGGTCAGTAAAATTAGCAGCAGGGTGCGCATGGGGGTCCTCAACCAGAGTGTAGAGCGTCTTCGCATTCTCTCATCAGGGACATGACTGTTTCCTGAACGTTCACTCGATGGGTCTCGATTTCGTCCATCGGCGTTCGCTTGGGGATTTCGTAAGGATCGCCTATTCCGACCACCACGCGCGCAAAGGGTTTCGGGATCATGAAGCGATCCCAGCGTTTCAGGTACCAGGCGCGGTCGGCGGCGCAGGCCACCGGGACAATAGGCACACCGGCAATGCGTGCCATGAGAATGGCGCCGGTCTTGAATTCATACTGCGGGCCACGCGGGCCATCCGCGGTCGTGACGATGCTGTAGCCACGCTTCATCATCGCCTGCATGTCGCGCAAGGCAAGAGCGCCGCTCTGGTTGGCAGAGCCCCGTATGACCTCGGCTCCCCAGGAACGCGCGATACGTTCCGGGACTTCGCCGTCGACGGAGCCGGAAATCAGGAAGCAGGCTTTGAACCCGCGCCTGGACCATGCCCGAACCAGGCTGGAACACAACACGTGGTGCTGGTGCCAGTAGCAGGGGGCGCAGAGTTTGCCGTCGGCGATGAACGGTTCGATCTGGTCTTTGCCGAGCACTGCCTGGTAGCGGTAGGTCGAGGTAAGCAGGCTGATCAGGCCTTTCAGGACCGGCAGTCCCAGTGTGTAATACATCCGCCTGCCGAACGTCATGCTGCGTTTCGACGATGCGCTGCGCCGGGATTCCACGGACGAGTAGTCGACCGGTTGTTTTTCGCTCATGGTGATTTGCGTTAGTTGGGCGGATGAGTTTGCAGTATCGGTGATTTTGCGGTCAATGTAGAATTCCGGGCCTTGCGGATCCATCCCGACAGCGAATGACCCAGCCAGACAACACATTTCGACGACCACCCGGACCCGACGGGCAGGTGGCGTTGGGTATCGATCCGGAAACGCTGCAAACGCTTACGTCCCTGCGCGATGAGTACGGCGACATTGTGGCGGTCGAGAAGCCATCCGGACGACTCGCGTACTTCATCAACGACCCGCACGAGGTTCGGCGCATCCTGACCCGACGGCACGCGAAGTACAGCAAGGGGCCGGGATTCGAACGCGTCAAGATGCTGCTCGGCAACGGTCTCATCGTCAGTGACGGAGATGTCTGGCGACGTTCCCGCACGATGATCCAGCCGGCGTTTACACGGCAGGCCGTTCACCGGCTTATCGAGGTCATGCGCGACTGCGCCGAGCGGCGCAAGACAGCATGGCTTGCGGCAGTTGATGAAGGTCGCACGCTGAACATCAACACCGAGACCAACGACTTCGCCCTCGAGCTCATCCTCGTGAGCATCTTCGGTGATGACTGCGAGCAGATATTCGCCGGCGACGACAACCCGTTCTCGTTTCTCAGCCAGGATTCGGCGAGGGACTTAAGCGTCGTGATGAAGGCGAGGGCGCTGCGACACTACATGCTCGATCTCGTCAATGCGCGCCGCGCGTCGGACAAGGACTACCCGTTCGACTTTCTCGGGCTGTATATGGACGCCGAGGACAAGGAGGGCCAGCAGTTCAACGAGAAGGAATTGCTCGATGAGCTGATGACGCTGATCATCGCCGGTTTTGAGACCTCGGCCAACACCCTGGCCTGGGTGTGGCATGTCCTGAGTGGTCACCCGGAGGTTGAAGCAAAGCTGCTTGACGAGATCGCCGAGACGATGCCGGATACAGCGTCCGTGACCGCAGAGAATTCGGCCCGCATGGTGTACACCCAGCAGGTGCTCGAGGAGACCCTGCGCCAGTATCCGCCGGTGTGGCTGTTTACACGACGGGCCGACGAGCTCGATGAACTGGACGATTACGACGTGCCGCCGGGCACCGACATATACCTGTCGCCGTACATCCTGCATCACACCGAGCGCTTTTACCCGGACCCGCATGCATTCGATCCGGACCGCTTCCTGCTTGAAAACCAGCCGAAGCGCGATCGGCCGTATTTCCCGTTTTCCCTGGGCCCAAGGCGCTGCCTCGGCGAGTATTTCTCATTCCTTGAAATGAAGATTCACCTCGCGCGTTTGCTGCCGGTTTTCCGTATGATTCGGACCA
>CAZSIQ010000099.1:0-11188 GCA_964606915.1 uncultured Woeseiaceae bacterium
CGGCGAGCAAGTGTGGTTCCAGGTGTCGCTGGTTGAAGACGTGGTCGATTCCTTCAGTTCCAGCCTGATGCAGGCCATCCTCATCGTGGCGCTGGTGATGATTGCTTTTCTCGGCATACGCACCGGACTGGTTGTCGGCTCTCTGATCCCGACTACGATTCTCACGTCCTTCTTCGTGATGCAGATCTTCGATATTACGATCAACCAGATCTCGTTAACGGCGCTGATCATCGCCCTTGGCCTGCTCGTTGATAACGCCATCGTTATCGTTGAATCCATCATCGTGAAACGCGAACAGGGCATGGGTCGCGTCGAGGCGGCAATCGCTGCCGGCAGCGAGTTGAAAACGCCATTGCTGATCTCGTCGCTGACGACAGCCGCTGCCTTCATGCCGATCGCGATGGCGAAGTCGGCCGTGGGCGAATACACCGCCGACATTTTCTACGTGGTCACGATCGCGCTGTTGTCGTCCTGGGTGCTGGCAATGACCTTTGTACCGATGGTCACGACGATAGCGTTGAAGATCAAGAAGCGCGAGGAAGAGACGTTTGACGGGCGCTGGTACACCCTCTACCGCAACCTGCTGATGTCCTCGCTGCGTCACCGCGGCGTGTTTCTCGGCCTGGTTGGTGTGCTGTTTTTCCTGGCAATCAACGGCATGGGCCTGGTGCGACAGGAGTTCATCGCGCCGTCCGAGGACCCGGTGTTCACGGCAAAGCTGGAACTACCGCTCGGCACGGCGATCGAGACGACGCAGGCTGTCATCTCCGACGTCGACAACTTCATTCGCGAGAATCACTTCGGCGAGACCGAGGAGGAAGGCCCGGTGAAAAACTGGCTGACCTTTATAGGAGACGGCGGTCCGCGCTTTAATCTCGGCCTGAATCCGCCAAACCCGAACCCGGCGAACAGTTTCGTTATCCTGAACACACACGACGGCAAAACCGTCGACGGCGTAATCGCGTCGATCGAAGACTTCGTGCGAACGCGGCACCCCGACATGTCCGCCCAGGTAAGCCGCCTCGAGAACGGCCCGCCGGTTGGTTACCCGATTATCGTGCGCCTGTCAGGGCCGGATATCGACACGCTGTACTCGCTGGCCGGCGAGGTCACGGGTTACCTGTACGAAATCCCCATGGTCTCAGACGTAAAGAATTCCTGGGGGCTGCAGACCAAGAAGCTGCTCGTCGATGTCGACCAGGAACTCGCTCGACGTTCCGGCGTGACCAGCGACGATGTCGCCTACTCACTGAAAGCCGGCCTGACCGGCATCGACCTGACCCAATACCGCGAGGATGACGACCTGATCCCCGTGACGCTGCGCACCGTGGAGTCGGATCGCCAGGACTTCACCCGGCTTGATGGCCTGACGGTCTACTCGCAGGCAACCGGAAGCAACGTGCCGCTGAAGCAGGTGGCCAATGTCGAGCTGACCTTCGAGCCCGGCATGATCGAGCGACGCGACCGCGATCGAACGCTGTCGCTCAAGGTGCAACTGCATCCGGGTGCCACCGCCGCCGTGGCCGCAGAGTCCCTGGTGCCGTGGCTGGAAGAACAGGCTCGCAGCTGGCCGGCGGGCCATGAATTCGAGATTGGCGGTGAGCTCGAAGAGAGCGGCGACGCCAATGCGTCGATCGCAGCGGAACTGCCGACAGCGGGCATGCTGATCCTGCTGCTGCTGGTCGGGCAGTTTAATTCGCTGCGCAAGCCGGCGATTATCCTGGCGACGATTCCGCTTGGACTGATCGGCGTTACCTTCGGCCTGCTGGTTGCCAATTCATCGTTTGGCTTTTTCACGATCCTCGGACTGATTTCGTTGTCGGGCATCATCATCAACAACGCGATCGTGCTACTCGACCGCATTGCAATCGAGCTGAACGACTTCGGTCGCAGCCAGCAGGACGCGGTGATCTCCGCGTGCCAGCAGCGACTTCGCCCGATTCTCCTGACCACGGCGACCACCGTGCTGGGCATGACGCCGCTGCTCTGGGGCGGCACTGCGATGTTCAAGCCGATGGCAATCACGATCATCTTCGGCCTGGCGTTTGCCACGATGCTGACCCTGCTGGTCGTGCCCGTGCTTTATTCGCTATTCTTCCGAGTCTCGTTCCGCGAGCACTCCGGCGAGGTTGCGCCGGCACACTAAGACGACGGAGAAGCGTTTATGAAGCGCAGCGTTTGGCTGCTGGCACTGGTTCTCGCTGCCTGCGCCCGGGAGGAACCGCCGGCGCCTGAAGCTGCGGCGCCCGACACCGAGGTCGATGCCGCTCCGGTACCGACAGTCGAAGCGATTGCTGACCGGTACTTTGACGCGTCCGCCGAGTGGTACCCGACGTTCGCAACCAGTGTCGGCCTGACAGGTTACCGGCATGATCGACTCCCGGACCTGTCACCCGAATCCATTGACGCGTTTGCGGCGGTCCAGCGTGAACTGCTCGCCGAGTTGAGGGCGATCGGTGAGCCGGAGGAGATCGGAAGCAGGGACTGGGTGACCTGGGGCATCCTCGTGGAATCTCTGTCGAGCAGTCTCGCTGTCGGCGTATGCCGCAACGAACTCTGGTCAGCCAGCACAACGACGGCCTGGTACACGAGCCTGCCTTTCGTCTTCGACTACCAGCCGCTTGAGACCGAGGAGAACCGGTCTGATGCGCTGGCTCGACTTGCCGCGCTCCCGGCCTACATCGCAACCGATATCAGCAATCTCCGTACGGGCCTCGACCTTGGTTACAGCGCGCCGCGCGTGACCGTTGAAAAAGTGCCAACCGAAGCGTCTGCGCTGCTGGACGAGAACAACCCGTTCGTCGCGATGGGTGCCCGCGCCGGCGACGATGCGTTTGCGGCGGAGGTCGAACGGATATTCGAGACCGACGTAGTGCCGGCGATCGAGAGCTACATCGCCTTCATTCGGGACGAGTACATTCCCGGGGCGCGAGAGACGCTCGCGGTTACCGACAACCCGAATGGCGAGGCCTGCTACGACGCCCTGATTCGCTACTTCGCAACCATAGGGCCCACGGCGGACGAGGTGCACCAGCAGGGACTGACGCAGATGGCGCGAATCCAGCAGGAGTTTCGCGACGTCATCGATGAGCACTACGATGGCGAGCCGACACCTCGCCTGCTGCGACGTATCAACACCGACCCCGAATTCACCTTCGACAGCGAAGAGGCCGTGCTGAAGTACTCGGTTGATGCGCTGGATGCCGCCAAGGCGGCCATGCCGAGAGCGTTTGGCCGGCTACCGAAAGCGGATGTCATCATCCGCCCCTACCCGGATTTCGCAGCCAGCGGTGTAGGCTCCTACCAGATCGCCGCCGAGGACGGTTCACGCCCGGGCATATTCTGGATTGCTGTCGTGGACCCCCAGACCCGCACGCGGGCCACGCAGAAATCGACGCTGTACCACGAGACCTATCCCGGGCATCACTTGCAAACGGTAATCGCACAGGAGCTGGGCGACCGCGCCCACCGGGTTGCGCGCTACAGCTACAACTCCGGCTTCGGTGAGGGCTGGGCGCTGTACGCTGAGCGTGTCGCCGATGAACTCGGCCTGTACACGACGCCGGTCGATCGCCTGGGATTACTGTCCGACCAGGGCGCGCGTGCGGCCAGGCTGGTGGTCGATACGGGCCTGCACACCAAAGGCTGGACGCGACAACAGGCGGTCGACTACATGCTGGCGAATACGGGCTGGGCGGAGACCGACATCCAGAACGACGTAAACCGCTACATTTCCTGGCCGGGCCAGGCCAACAGCTACATGCTCGGTATGCTCGAGATCCAGCGGCTCAGGCGCATCGCCGAGCAGGCCTTCGGTGACGACTTCGAACTTCGCGATTTCCACGATCGGGTCCTGGAGAACGGTAGTGTCACGCTGCCGATGCTCGAGCGGGCCATCCTGTCGTGGATCGCGAAGATGCAGGCCGAGAAAGAAGCCGCCGAGTCAACGACCGAGGCGGCACCGGAAGCGGGCTAGTCGACTACCAGTGACCGGTGCCGTGGTCGCCTTTAAACGGGCCCACGACATCTGAGGTGATCCATCCGCCGTAAAAGTGGCCCGGTTGAGGCTTCACACGTTCGCCTTCGATGTAGCACTCGAGACGACCCGGGTAGAAAGCGACGTGATCGCGGAAGGCCGAGAAAGCGGACAGGGGTTCCGGGTAGCTCCAGGCAACCGTGTTCTCGAAGTCGTCCGCCAGCCCCCAGTACTGTGCCGTGCCTTTCCATTCGCACACGGACACGCCGCGAACCGGCAGCAGCAGGTCGAAGTTCACGTCATCCGGCGACAGGTAAAAGGTCGGCGGGCTGGCCGTCTCACAGATCTTGTGGCTTCGGGTGGCGCTGGCAATGACCTTGCCGTTGGCGATCACCTCGATGACGCGCTGGTCTTCTCGAACCGCCGGCGGGCGCGGATAGTCCCAGACGGACTCCTGGCCCTCGGCGGGCTCGATCGCGAAGTCGGGTCGTTGTTGTCCGGTAAACTGCCACATCGTTACATCAAGTTACTGCACATCCTGTGGTGATGCACGACACTTATTGCATCTGTTTGTGTCACAAGCGCGTATGGCGAGAACGACCTGGCATCCGGTTTCCAAGCTGTTTCACTGGTTGATGGCAATCGCCATCATCTACCAGTGGTGGCTGGGATGGCGTGCCGAGGAGTTGCCGTTCTCGCCGCAGAAGCTGGACCTGTTTATCAGCCACAAATCGATCGGCATCCTGTTATTTCTGCTGGTGTTGCTGAGACTGGCTTTTCGCTTTCGCTTAGGCGTGCCGCCACACACGACGACGGTGACGAAAATTGAACAGCGAGCGGCCGATGCGGGGCACTGGATTCTCTACGCGCTGATGATCGCAGTGCCGGTCAGTGGCTGGGTGGTCAGCGATACGTCGAGGATCCCGTTCCGGCTGTTCAAGCGCTATGACGTGCCCGACCTGATGGCCGCCGACAAGGCAATCAGTGATCTTGCTGCCGACGTGCACGGTGTCCTGACCACCGCATTCGCTGTCGTACTGGTGATTCACGTGCTGGCCGCCTTGCGCCACCACTTTCTGATAAAGAACAACACGCTCAAAAGGATGTTGCCTTGGTAATCCGCTTGTTACTGCTGGTACTGGTTTCTGCGCCGGCGCTGGCCGAATGGCAAAGCACCGACGACAGCACACTGACGTTCGAGGCCTCGTTCGAGGGCTCGCCGCTGCCGGGTGAGTTTCCGGCGTTTTCTGTGTCGTACACCGATGGCGAGAGCCTGGTCGTCGACATCAACCTGGCGAAGGCAGATCTGGGCGACGAGGAAATGAACGCTGTGCTGTTCGACGCCGCCTGGTTCGGACGCGATTTTGCGACGGCGAGATTCGAGGCGACGAGTTTTTCGGCAGGTGCCGCTGGTGAGCTTGTTGCGTCGGGCCAGCTCGATCTGAAAGGCGTGAAAGCCGACGTTGATGTGCCGATCTCCTGGTCCGAGGACGCGGATACGGCCACGATGACGGGTGAGTTCACGCTGGATCGCACGCGTTTCGATGTCGGTACCGGCGAGTGGGCCAACGGTGACTCCATCGCCATCGACGTGGTCGTCCGGTTCGAGGTCGTGTTACGCCGGTGAGGCTGTGGCTCCCCACTGCGCTGCTCTTGCTGGCGGGCTGCGGGCCGGTCACCCCCATGTCAGACGAGACGTCGCGCGCGCCGCTGCCGGACTACACGGTATCCGGCAGTGCCAGCCGGGTTTTCGAGATCGATCCGTCGCGTTCGCTGTTACTCGTCAGGACCGGACGAACCGGCCGCGCCAGTCGCTTCGGTCATGATCACGCGATCGCCAGCGAGTCCCTGGCGGGCTTCATTGAAATCCACGACGATCCGGACCGCTCACGCGCTGACCTGGCGTTCGCGGTACGTGAACTCATTGTCGACAAGGCCGAATATCGCGATCGACTGGCACTCGACACCGAGCCCTCCGAGTCGGATATTGCCGGCACCTACACCAACATGCTGAAGGTACTGGCACCCGAAGAGCAGGCGTGGGTTATGCTGAGTGTCCGGCCCGCCGAGCCCGGTATTTTCGCCGTGTCCGCGACGGTGCGCGGTACAACGGCGGAGTACCTGGTGCCGGTTGTCATGGTTGAGCAAGACGACCGGCTAAACGTGACCGCCGAACTGGTCGTCGCGCACTCCGACTTTGCGCTGGAGCCCTTCACCGCCCTCGGCGGTCTGCTGGGTGTTGCCGACGACCTGTCTGTTTCGATCGAGCTGCAGGCAGCGGCGCGCTAGTCGTCCACCCACGGCGTCGCCTTGATGCGGTAGACGTCGAACCAGGTTTTTCCCTCGTCGAGCGACCATTGCATCGCCCAGTTCCAGCCGCCGTCCTTTGGTGGATAGAAAATGATGCGCTGCGGTTGCGGCGGCACCGGGTAGTCGATGCTCATGACGATCTCGCCGTTTTCGTTCTCGCGGGCACTGATACGCTGCAGGCCCGGCGCCAGTCTCGCCGTCCAGACGATTTCCCAGCTGTCCGTCGACGGGTTGAAGGTCCGCAGGTTGGTGCCGAACCCGCCGGTCAACGGCATCCAGTAATCCTGCACCGCAACGCCGCCGCCCACGCACTCGAATCGCCAGCGTGCGCCTGCGCCGTCGCTCCACCCGGAGCCATCCTGGGCAAGCGTTTCATCCTCGATTCGCCAGTCGCCGATGTAACGTCCGAACTGCGCGACGGGTCCCTGCATGCAGCCTTCATCGTCATCGTGGGCATGGCCCGGGCCGGCAAAGGCATTCGTCACCAGCAGCAGGCTGGCTGCGAAAAATAACCTCATGGTACTCCCCCTGTTTGTACTCCCCAGTCACTCTGATTCGTCGGCGCCGGAAAGGTTCTACCCGAGGAAACGGCGAAACGAAGCCGAATCCGTTGTCCGGCGAGACGCCGCTGCCCGGTCAGTCGACCGTCGTGACGGCGTTCTTCGCCCTTTTTCGACCGCACTGCATCCAATTCGGCATCCTCCACGAATACATGTGTAAGCCCGCATCCCCCTGCGGTCCTGTAACCAAAACCAGGAAGTCCCCAATGAAAGTACTCAAGAACGTATGGATTACCCTTGCCACGCTGGCCCTGACGGCTCCGGCGCTGGCAGGTCACGGCAAGAAGATGGATATCGTTGATACGGCGGCGAACGCCGGAACCTTCGAGACGCTGATCGCAGCGGCCAAGGCGGCCGGTCTCGCTGGCGCGCTCAAGGGTGACGGTCCGCTGACCGTGTTCGCACCGACCGATGAAGCCTTCTCGGCGCTGCCGGCTGGCACGATCGAGACGCTGCTGAAGCCCGAGAACAAGGACCAGCTTGCAACGATCCTGAAATACCACGTCATCGCCGGCAAGGTCGGTTCCGGCGCCCTTGCTGACGGCGCTCGCCTGGAAACGCTGGCGGGCCTCGACGCTGTCATCAGCCAGACCGAAGGCGGCTTCAACATCGAGAACGCCCGTATCGTTGCCACCGATATCGACGCGACCAACGGTGTTGTTCACGTGATCGACCGTGTCATCCTGCCGCCGGCACAGATGTCACGCACCGACTCAGCGGACGCGATCCGTCGCGCGATCGACAAGGGTGTACCGATGTTCAATCACGGTAATGCATCCGCAACGGTTGCCGTCTACAAGGCGGTCTCGGAACAGCTGATCCGCAGCGGCGGCCTGAACTCGGAAGAGCGCATGCGCCTGCAGGTCGGCATCGAGCAGGCGTCCAGCGCCAGCAATGCCCGCACAAGTGCATGGCAGCTTCGCTACGCCCTGGACGACGTCAACGACTCGCTGCACGGCGGCCAGATGAGCGCAATGGCACGCTAAGGCTGCCAATGCGAGCTGACACTCGCTAAGCTCTCGACGGACGGTGACACAGTTCACCGTCCGTCTTTTGCCTAAGGAAAAGGACCTTGACGACGACACTGCAACGCATAGCCGCCGGCGACCGACAGGCGGTTACCGAGTGCATCGAGACCTACAGCGGTCTCGTTTGGTCGTTGTCGCGCCGTTTCCTGTCCAACGAAGCTGACGCCGAGGAAGCAGTCCAGGAGATCTTCATGGAACTGTGGGAGCGCGCGGCAAGCTACGATCCGGCGAAAGCCGGTGAGGCGACTTTCGTCTCGATGCTCGCTCGCCGCCGCCTGATTGACCGGCGGCGCAAGCTGGATCGCGAGCCAATGTCGGAGCCGCTCGACGAGATGGAGCCGGCACTCAGCGAGGATGGACAACGCGTGCTGGAAGCGTCCGCAGAGACGCAGCGTGTTGTTGATGTCCTCCGAACACTCAAGCCCGAGCAACAGGAAGTGATCAACATGTCTTCCTGGCTCGGTATGTCACACGGGGCTATAGCTAAGGAGACCGGTATCCCGCTGGGAACGGTCAAGAGTTACATGACACGGGGATTAACGAAGATACGCGACGCGCTGGGTGAGCCGGTGCGCGCAGACAGGACGTCAACATGAACGACAGGCACCCGGAAATCGAGGACCTGCTGGTACGGCGAGCAACGGAAGGCTTGTCTGGCGCTGAAGCCGACAGGCTGCAGGCTTTGCTGGACAAGCACGGTTACGCGGATACCGACGACTACGAACTGGCCGCGGCCGCGGCGGCAAACGCATTGGCGTTGAATGCGTCACGCGATACCGAGGATGCGCCCGAGCACCTGAAGGACAAGCTGCTGGCTGACGCGGATCGCTTTTTCGGCGACAACACGGTCGTCGAGCTGCCACAACGCCGACGGATATTCGATCCGGGTTGGGCGGTCGCCGCGATGCTCGCGTTCGCCCTCTTGGTGACAGCGCTGGTCGACCCGGGCGAGGAACTGGTGTCGCCGGCGGACGCACGCACGGAGTTGCTGGCGGATGCATCGACCGAGACCATCCCGTGGGCGCAGCCGGACGACCCGCGCTATGCACAAGTCACAGGCGACGTGGTCTGGAACGACGATCGACAGGAAGGCTACCTGCGGCTTGCCGGAATGCCGGTCAACGACCCAACCCGGTCGCAGTACCAGCTCTGGGTCGTGGATCCTGACCGGGACGCAAACCCGGTCGATGGTGGTGTGTTCGACATCCCGGCCGGGACGAGTGAAGTCATCGTGCCGATCACGGCGAAACTGGCCGTGGACGATCCCGTCGCGTTCGCGATCACCCGCGAACAGCCGGGCGGCGTCGTCGTTTCGGCGGGCCCGTTGCTGGTTGTGGCCAGCGCCGGCTGAGGTAAGGAATCGCCCAACACCGGCGGAATACAAGGTACAGTGCTTCTCCATCCACCTGGGGAGAAGTGAGATGCCGACCGCCGTTCGAACCCTGTTCGTTGCCACGCTAACGCTGCTTCTGGCCGCCTGCGGAGCGTCGGAGCCGCCACCCGAAGCTACTGTTGACGACAGCGAGGCACCCGTGAGCAACGAGATCAGCTTTGGTTACGCCGACAGCAACGGCGTAAAGATCCACTATGCCGAGGCCGGCAGCGGCCCGCTCGTGGTTTTTATTCACGGCTTCCCGGACTACTGGTACAGCTGGCGCCACCAGATGGAGGGGCTCTCTGACCGGTATCGTGTTGTCGCCATCGACCAGCGCGGCTACAACAAAAGCGATTCGCCGGACGGTGTCGAGAACTACGACATGCGTCTGCTGGTGTCAGACGTTGTCGCCGTGGTCCGTCACCTGGGCGAAGAGAGTGCGACCATCGTCGGCCACGACTGGGGTGGCGTGGTGGCCTGGAGTACGGCCTTCTCCATGCCGGACCTGGTCGACCAGCTCGTTATCCTCAACCTGCCGCACCCGAAGGGCATGGCCGCGGCCATGGCGAACAACCCGCAGGCGCTCGCGCAGGCGGGGTACGCAAAAGTGTTCCGGGAGGGATCACCGGAGGATCCCGAAGTCTTCTTCGGTTTTCCGATGACCCCGCAGACCCTGTCGGGCTGGGTGACCGATGAGGCCGCAAAACCGAAGTACGTCGAGGCCTTTGAGCGCTCGGATTTCGATGCGATGCTCGCGTACTACAAGCAGAACTACCCGGACCTGTGGGCCGACGAACCGCGAAACTGGCCCGATACGCCCAACATCGAAATCCCGACACTGATGTTCCACGGTCTCGAAGACCGGGCGCTGCATTCTGACGGCCTGAACAACACCTGGGACTGGATCGACAGCGACCTGACACTAATTACCGTGCCCGGTGCCGGGCACTTCGTACAGCAGGACGCCGCCGATTTCGTAACGGCGAATCTACGCCTGTGGCTGGACGCCCGACGGGACGGTGTTATCGACTGAGCGCCTCGGTCGCGTCAGTCGAATCCAGATCTCGGCCGCGCCCAGCGTGGCCGGGAAGCTCACTGCGGTGACGACATTCCAGGCGTCGGTGAAGCTCATGCCCGCCGGTTGCAGGACGTACTCCAGCAGGACACGAAACAGCGCGACCCCCATGCCGGTCGCGAAGCCGCGCATCATCCATTCGCGGTGTGCCGCGAAGCGGCGCTGCCGGACGAGACGATAGGCGTGCACGAACGCGAAGATCATGAATGCTGATGCGACGACACCGATCAGCTGGTTGAAGCTGTAGCCAAACATCGGGAAGCTGACCGACATCGTCAGGCCGGCAACGCCTGACAGGATGCCGACAGGCAGGAATATCCGCCCGCTGATCCGGTGGGCCATCGGGAACCTGCGTCGCAACGGCGCGGCGAACTGCAGCGGACCCAGGACGGCAAACACAGCGCCGCTGACGCAGTGCGCAATCGTCTGCCACGGGTGCGCCGTGTATCGGTCGATGAACGGGTTGATCTCAGGTGGCACTTTCCCGTCAAGGACGGCAAGCGCAAAGCCGGTGCGAATGATCGAGTCCTGGAAGACGACGAACGCCATGAACAACATGAATGCCCAGCCCAGCGTCGCGATGGTCATCAGCGCCGGCTTCGGCAGCACCTTGTTATCGGTGATGATCTTCATGTGTGCCTCCTTTTGTTTTTCTCGTTGAGGCTGCAGCCCACCCCACAGGGCTGTGTCACGTCATGGTACGCCTCGCTCCCCGCCATTGCGAACAGGAAACCTGAAGGCCCGTTCAGCGTGCTTTCAGGTAAGCCCGTCAATACTCCAACCTGTCGACGCTGTGTCGGCTTTCTACTGGGAGGAGAGAAACGTGAAAAAAACAGCCATCGCGGCCTTACTCGTCGCGCTGTC